>NZ_JBEZGL010000028.1:0-78690 GCF_040649915.1 Micromonospora sp. NPDC048839 | reverse complement strand
CCGCCTAACCACCGCCACACCACGACCCATCCCACGCCGCTTCGCGACGCGGGATGCTGCCGCGTGTCTACGCACGGTTCGATTTTCGAGTTAGCTCGGGGTTAGTCGCTGTCGCTCCGCTGCGCGAAGCGGCCCTAATCGGGAGGAAGTGGGTCTACTTCCGAGTTAGGCGGTCGGTGCCCAGGCGGTCTTGGAGGACCTTGGGGATCAGGACGCTGCCGTCGGGCTGCTGGTTCTGCTCCAGGATGGCCGGGAAGAGCCGGCTCGTGGCCAGGGCCGAACCGTTGAGGGTGTGCACGAAGCGGGTCTGCTTGCCGCCCGGCTCGCGGTAGCGGATGGCCGCTCGCCGAGCCTGGTAGTCACCGGCCCAGGAGACCGACGACACCTCCTTGTACTTGCCGGTGCTCGGCATCCAAACCTCGATGTCGAGGGTCTTCTTCATCGACGCGCTGGCGTCACCCGCCGAGAGCAGCGTGCGCTGGTAGTGCAGGCCCAAGCCCTCGACCAGGCTCTCCGCGTGGGCCAGCATCTCCTCCAGGGCCGCGTCGGCCTGCTCCGGCAGGGTGAACTGGAAGATCTCCACCTTGTTGAACTGGTGCCCCCGCACCGTGCCGCGCTCGTCGGAGTGCGAGCCGGCCGACTCCCGCCGGTAGCACGGGGTGTACGCGAACGCCTTCAGCGGCAGCTTCGGGGTCTCCAGGATCTCGTCCTGGTACGCGCCGAGGATCGCCGTCTCCGAGGTGGGCAGCAGGAACTGCCCGCGCGGGGCGGACTCGGCGTCGAGGTGGTAGACGTCGTCGTAGAACTTCGGGAACTGCCCGGCCGCGAAGCCGGCCGAGTCGAGCAGCAGGTGCGGCGGGAGCAGGAACTCGTAGCCGGCCCGCACGTGCTGGTCGATGAAGTAGTTGAGCAGCGCCCACTCCAGCCGAGCGCCGATGCCCGTGTAGATCCAGAAGCCGGAGCCGCCGAGCTTGACCCCACGCTCGTAGTCGACCAGGCCCAGCGCGCGGCTCAACTCCACGTGGTCGCGGACCTTGTCGATCACCGGCGGCTCGCCGAAGGTCTTCACGACCTGGTTGGCTTCCTTGCCACCGGCCACCACGTCGTCGGCCGGCAGGTTGGGCAGCTCACTCATCGCCGTACGCAGCCGCGACTGCACCTCGTCCAGCTGGGACTCCAGCTCGGCGAGCTGCTTACGCTCGGCCTCCGGCGCGACGGCCTGCGGCTCCTCGCCGGCCCGCTTCGCCTGCGCGTACGCCCGGGCCTCCGCCTTGCGGCGTTGCCGCTCGGCATCGATCTCCGTGATCAGGGCGCGGCGTTCCTGGTCGAGCCGCTGGATCTCGTCCAGCGCCCGAGTGACCTCGGCGGGATCCAGACGCTTCGCCAGCGCGGTCGCCACCGCCTCGCGATCCTTCCGGATCAACTCCATGTCGAGCATGCTGCTCCGTACGCCTCCGTCCGGGGTTCACTGGTGAACCATCAGATGTTACCGTCGCGCACGTTTCCACCCGGGGACGGGGAGCGCGACCGGTTTCTACAGCCGGATCGGCATCAACACCGAATAGGTGTCCGCGTCGTCCGTGCGGCGCACGGCCAGCGGGGCGATCGGTCCGTCCAGCTCCAACACGAGTTGCGCCGCTCCGGCCGCCGTCAACGCGTCCAGCAGGTAGCCGCCGTCCACCCCGACCCGCAGCGCGTCGGTGCCCAGCTCGGCGGCGGGCAGCAGCCGCAGCGCGCCCTGGTCGTCGACGCCGAGCACGGTCACCGCCCGGGTCGTGCCGTCGTGGTCACGGGAGACCGTGGGGGCTGCCGGGTCGGCCAGCGCGGCGCGCAACGCCGCCACGTCCACCGGGACCCGGCGCGCGGTGGGCCGGTCGCCGACGGCCTTGCGCAGCAGCCTGCGGTAGTCCGGGAAGTCGTACGGCAGGGCGGTGCCGGTCAACGTCCGGCCGGCCACCAGCACCCGCAGCTCCGCGCCGGCCACGGTCAGCCACATCGGCCCGGCATCGGTGACGTCGAGCAGCGGCCGGAGCTCATCGACGAGAGCCACCGGCACGAACACCCGCGCCGGCGGGCCGTCGACGTCGGCCGTGGCGCGGGCGAGCGCGAGCCGGTACCGGTCGGTGGCGACGAGCCGGACGCCGTCCGGTTCCACGTCCAGCAGGACGCCGGAGAGCATCGGCAGCTCCGGGTCGACGCCGACGGCGAAGCGCACCGCGTCGAGCGCGGCGGCCAGGTCGCTGGGGGAGAGCAGCAGCGCGGTGGTGGCCGGGTGGGCCGGGTCGACAAGCGCACGGAGTCGGGCGGCCTCCCGGCGGGCGTCGGTGAGCCCGTCGGCCAACCGGCGCAGGTGCGTGTCGAGCAACCGGTGCACGGTCGCCGGCTCGGCGCGGACCGCGGCGGCGATCTCCGGGACCGGCATCCCGATCCGGCGGAGCCCGGCCACCAACCGGGCCGGCGTGATCTGCTCGTCGGTGTACCACCGGTAGCCGGTCACCGGGTCCACCAGGGCCGGCTCCAGCACCCCCGCCGAGTCGTAGAAGCGCAGCGCGCTCACGGTCAGGCCGCTGGCCCGGGCCAACTCGCCGATGCTGTGCAGGTCACTCACGTCGGGCATCCTGCCCCCTCGACCCGGTCGAGGGTCAAGCCGAGGGCTCTCGCGTCTGCCGCGAGAGCACCCGGAAGGTGAGCCCGGCCCGGATCAGCCGGTCCAGCAGCGCGTCACCCATCGCGGCGACCGGGGTGAGCTGGCCGGCGGTCGGCGGCAGCTCGTCGAGAGCCAGGCAGAGCGCCGACTCGGCGAGCATCTTCGCCGTCTCGTCGTACCCCGGGTCGCCGCCGGCCACCTCGGTGACCACCCGCTGCCCGCCGCCGGTGCCGACGAACCGCACCCGGAACCAGGACGCCGCCCGTTGCTCGGCGGTGGGTCCCTGCCCGGAGGCGAGCCGGCCGAGCAGCCAACGTCGACTGGGCGGCAGCTTCACCAGCCCGACCAGCGTGCCGAGCCCGACCGCGCCGGCCAGCACGGTGGGCAGCCGCTTCACGGCGGCGAAGTGCCGGTACCGGAAGTCCGGGCCGTACTCCGGTCGGGCCGCCGCCGACCGGCGGACCACCTGCGGGTCGATGGTCGGCAGCGGCACGGTCCAGATGCCCAGCTCGGCGGAGCGGGTCAGTCGGCCGGGCACCGCGCGGACCCGGCGGTCGGTGGGGCGCGGCTCGACCGCCCGGCGCTCCCGGGCGGCCTGGCTGGCCTGCCCGGTACGGGAGAACGCGGTGAGCGCCGAATGGTAGGTGCCGGCGGAGAATCGGCCACCGGCGCGGACGTAACCGTCCACGGTGATCGGCACGTCGGCGGGCAGCTGCCTGACGGTGAACCAGGCACCCAGGTCGTGCGGGATGGAATCGAACCCGCAGGCGTGCACCAGCCGCGCGCCGGTGCGGGTCGCCTCGGGGTGGTGGCGCACGTACATCAGGTCGACGAACTCCGACTCGCCGGTGATGTCCAGATAGTCGGTGCCGGCCGCCGCGCACGCCGCGACCAGCGGCTCGCCGTGGTGGACGTACGGCCCGACCGTGCTGGCCACCACCCGGGCGCTCTCCGCCACGGCCCGCAGCGAGTCGGCGTCGGTCACGTCGGCCGTGAGCAGCGGCAGATCGGCCAGTTTCGGGTCGACCACGGCGAGCCGGTCCCGCACGGCGCCGAGGCGGTCCGGGTTGCGGCCGGCCAGCGCCCAGCGCAGCCCGGTCGGGGCGTGTCGGGCCAGGTAGTCGGCGGTCAGGCCACCGGTGAACCCGGTCGCCCCGAACAGCACCACGTCGTACGTCCGCTCCCCAGCCATGCGCAGAGTGTGCCATTCGCCGTCCCCGACGGCAGCTCACGAGGAGGGCGTCAGGGCGTGACCACGGCTCGTACACAGCCGTCGGCCCGGTCCCGGAACAGCGCGTACCCCTCGGGGCCGTACGCCAACGGCAACCGGTGGGTGGCCAGGTGTTCGGTGCGCAGCTCGCCGCGGGCCATCCGGTCCAGCAGCATCGGCACGTCCCGCAGGTCCGGCCGACCGGCCCCGCGCAGCGTCAGCCGTCGCTCGGTCACCGCCCCCAGGCCGAACGCGTCGACGAACCCGTCCGTCCCGCCCAGCAGCACCACCACACCGCCCTTGCGGCACGCGTACACGGCCTCGCGTGTCGCGTCCGGCCGGTCGGCGCGGACGCCGAGCCGCTCGGGCGGCGGCGCCCCGACCGCCACCACGCAGACGTCCGGCCCCCGCCCCCCGCTGCGCTCGCGCAACTCCGCCGCGACGTCGGTGCGACGATAGTCAAGCGGCTCCGCGCCGACGTGCCGCTCGGCCATCCGCAACCGCTCCTCGTACCGGTCGACGACCAGCACCCGGGCGGCTCCGCGCAGCACCGCCGCCCGAGCGGTCAACTGGCCCACCGCCCCCGCGCCCCAGATCGCCACCACGTCGCCGGGACGCACGGCACCCAACTCGGCGGCCAGCCACCCGGTCGGCGCCGCGTCGGCGGCGAACACCGCGCGGTCGTCGTCGACCGCGTCCGGCACCCGGAAGGCGCCCACGTCGGCGTACGGCACCCGCACGTACTCGGCGTGACCGCCTGCGAATCCGCCCGCCGTGCGGGGACGGCCGAAGGAGCCGGCGTCCGAGTGTCCCGGGGCGGGGTCGGCGCTCGCCGCGTCGGCATGGGAGTTGTCGCAGCAGGAGTGCAGGCCGTGGCGGCAGTACCAGCAGCCGCCGCAGGCGACGCTCGCGCCGACGACCACCCGATCGCCGCTGCGGTGCCGGCGCACGCCGGGACCGACCTCGACCACCTCGCCCAGGAACTCCGCCCCGAGCACGTCACCGGCCCGCAGCAGCGGGTTCCGGCCGGCCAGCAGCGGCAGGTCCCCGCCGGAGGTGGCGCTGCGACGGACCCGGACGATGACGTCCCGCTCGTTGCGCAGCTCCGGGTCGGGCACCTCGCGTACCGCCACCTCACCGGCGGCCACCCAGCACAGCGCCCTCACCCGCGGACCTCGGGGCGGTCCAGCGCGGACCGGTCGGCGCGCAGCACCTCACCGGCCTCCACCCCCTGCTTGATCTGGCGAAGGACCCGGCGGACAAGCAGATGAGGGTCGTCGCCGACCAGGTGCGCGGCCAGCCCGACCGGCGGGCTGGCACCGGCCACCGGCCGCGCGGCCAACTCGGTGCCCCGGTCGCCGGGCGCGGGGCGCACCCGCACCTCGACCGCGCCGTCCAGGCGGCGCAACGGCTCCGGCCACCGGCCAGCGGGAAGCACCTGCTCGGGTGGCCGGTCGACGGTCACCACCTCCCACCGGAGCGAGGTGACCGGGTCGCGGTCCGCGCCGCCGCGGCGGCCCCATCGGGGTACGCGCAGCCGGCGCAGCCCGGTCAGCGCCACGCCGCCGAGGCCCGCCCGCACCAGCCGTCCCATCGCTCCCACCGGTCCCACGTCCTCCCCGTCCACGTCCCCCGATCGTCGGTCGCGGTCGGGTGAAGCGTGCTCGCCCGGAAGGGGTGAACCGCCCCGCGCCGGGTAACCGCTCGCCGACCGGGGGCGGAGCGCGTGGTGGGGGTGGGGCTGGGTGCCAGAACAGCAGAGTCGCGTACGCGTCGACACCGCGGCGGAGTCACCGCTGCTGGCGTCCCGGCTGACCCCGGCCGTGCCACCGGAGCCGGTGCTGGCCCGGCCCCGGCTGCTACGCCGGCTGGACGAGGGCGCTGCCGGACCCGTCACCGTGGTCGCCGCCCCCGCCGGCTGGGGCAAGACCACACTGCTCGCCACCTGGGCGCGGCTCGACGGTGGGACGCCCGACGTCGAGCCGGGCGCGGTCGTACCCGACTCTGGGGACCTCTCGGTGTCGCCCGAGGACAGCCCGGTGTCGGCCTGGGTGTCGGTGGAGGTCGGCGACGACGCCGATCGGCTCTGGGCGTACCTCGCGGCGGCGTTGCGGACCGCGACCGGCTCGGCGGAGGACGGCCCGGTGCCCGGCCGGCCACCCCACCCCGACCAACTGGAACTGTTGGCCGCCACCCTCGCCGCCGCGGACCGGCCGGTGCTGCTGATCCTGGACGACCTGCACCGGGTCGCCGACCCGGCGGCGCTGCGCGGCGTGGAGTTCCTGCTGCGGCACGCCGGGCAGCGGCTGCGCCTGGTGATCGGGGCGCGGGCCGGGCTGCACCTGCCCCTGCACCGGCTCCGCCTCGCGGGCGAGCTGACCGAGATCGGCCCGGACGAGCTGGCGTTCACCGACGACGAGGTGGCCGACCTGCTCACCGCGCACGGCGCGGCCCTGCCGGCGGCCGACGTGCGCCGGTTGCGCGACCGCACCGGGGGCTGGCCGGCCGCGCTGCGCATCGCCGCCCTGGCGGTACGCGGACAGCCCGACCCGGGGCGTTGGGTGGGGCAGTTCGGGGGCGACCAACCGGAGATCGCCGGCTACCTGCGCGAGGAGGTGCTCGCGACGCTCGACGCGGCCGAGGAGGATCTGCTGCGCCGAACCGCCGTCGTCGAGAGCGTCTGCGCCGACCTGGCCGGGGCGCTGACCGGCCGCGCCGACGCCGGGCAGGCGCTTGCCGACCTGGCCGGGTCGGGTGGCCTGTTGCACCGGGAGGACACCCGACCGCCCTGGTACCGCTGCGATCCGCTGCTCGCCGACCTGCTCCGCGCCGACCTGGCCCGAATACCCGGCCCGGAGTTGCGCGATCTGCACGTGCGGGCGGCCGACTGGTACGCGGGCGACGGGCGGCCGGCCGACGCGCTGCGGCACGCGCTCACGGCCGGCCGGTGGGATCTGGCCGGCGACCTGTTCGTCGCGCACTGGCCGGAGCTGACCCGGTACGACAGTGACCCGGTGCACGCCCCGGCGCCGGGCGCCCCGCCGGTGGAGGTGATCCGGGCCGACCCGGAGGTGGCCCTCGCCTACGCCGCCGAGCGCGCGTACGCCGGCGACCTGCCGGCCGCCACCGGTCACCTGCGCGCCGCCGCCGGGCACGCCCCGGGCCTGCCGGTGCCTCGCCGGCAACGGTTCCTGCGGCTGGTCAGCGCGCTGGAGTTGACGGTGGCCCGGCTCGCCGACGACCCGGTGGAGGTGCGGGCCGCCGCCGCCCGGTTGCTGCGGACCCGCCCGCCGGGCGCCACGCCGACCCGCCTGCCGGACCCCGCGCCGACGGGCGGCGCCGGGCCGACGGGCGGCTCTGCGCCGACGGGCGGCTCTGCGCCGACGGGCGGCTCTGCGCCGACGGGCGGTGCCGGGCCGACGCACGGTGCCGGGCCGACGGGCGGCGGGAGCGGCGCCGCCGACGACGCCGACCTGCGGGCGTTCACCGGCACCGCCCTGGGGCTGGTCGAGCTGGCCGGCGGTGGGCTGCCGACCGCCCGGTTCGTCCGGGCGCGGGCGGCCGCTCGGGAGGCGGGCCGGCCGCGCACCGAGCTGGTCGCCGCCAGTCGTGCCGCGCTGCTGCTCGCCGTACGCGGTGAACTGCGGGCGGCCGAGCAGGCGGCCCGGGAAGCGCTGGGCATGCCGCCCTGTCGGGGCTGGTCCTGCCGACTCGACTGCGCCTACGCGTACCTGGCGTTGGCCCAGGTGGCGCTGCTGCGCGACCAGCCCGACGAGGCCACGGCGAACCTCAACCTCGCCGGCCCGGCGCTCGGCGTCGCCGGCGGCCTGTTCGACGGCTTCGCGCAGGACGCGGGCGGCGGCCGGCTCGTCGCCGCTCGTGGCGAACCGGTGGCCACGGCGGTGGCCGCGCTGTGCTGGGCGCACCTGCACCGCGACTCCGGCGATCCGGCGGCCGGCCAGCGACTGCTCGTCCAGGCCCGGGGGGCGCTCGTCGACCAGCCGTCCGCCGCCGACTTGACCAGCCTCCTGCGAGCCGCCGAGGCCGAACTGCGCGCCGAGCGAGGCGACCTGGACGCCGCCCGCGACCTGCTGGTCGGCGCGGACTTCGACCCGGTGCTCGCGGTGACGTCGGCGAAATTGGAACTGCTGGCCGGCGACGCAGCTGCCGTCGGCCGCGGGCTGCCGGCCTGGCAGGCGCCGGCGGCCACCGCCTGGCCGCTGCCGGTACGCCTGGACGCGGGCCTGCTGGACGCGGTGCTGGCCGGTCGCGCCGGGGACGGGCGTCGGGCGGGTCGGCTCCTGGAGCAGGTGCTGGATCTGGCCGGACCGCAGGGCTGTCGACGCGTCTTCACCCACGCCGGGCCGCCGGTCCGGGACCTGCTGGCCGCGCACCTGGACGCGGGTACCGCCCACTTCACCCTGGTCAGTGACCTGGTACGCGGGGCCGGGCCGACTACCGCCCGGCCGGCCGCCGAGCCGAGGGGCACGCTCGACGAGCCGCTCACCGAGCGGGAGCTGACCATCCTGCGCTACCTGCAGAGCATCCTGTCCAACGTGGAGATCGCCGGTGAGCTGTCCCTCTCGGTCAACACGGTGAAGACCCACGTTCGCAACATCTACCGCAAACTCGACGCGACCCGCCGGCGCGAGGCGGTCCGGCGGGCGCGCGAGTTGCGGCTGATCTGAGCGGTCCGACCGGTCAGGCGTTGCCCGCCGCGTCCACGGCCGCCAACAGATCGGGCAGGTCGTACCCGCCCTCGTGGCGGACACCGTTGACGAACAGGGTCGGGGTGCCGTTCACCCCGCTGCGGATGCCGCCCACGAAGTCCCGGCGCACCCGGTCCGCGTGCGCCCGGTTCTCCACTTCGGCGTTCAGCTCGTCCGGCGGCAGTCCGACCTGCTCGACACCGAGCGAGAGGTGCACCGGGTCGAGTTGGTCCTGGTGCTCGTAGAGCCAGTCGTGCATCTCCCAGAACCGGCCCCGGACCGCGGCGGCCTCGGCCGTCTCGGCGGCCCGTTCGGCGTACGGGTGCACGTTGGCGATGGGGAAGTAGCGGTAGACCAGCCTCACCGTGTCGGCCCGCTGCCGCAGCAACTCGTGCAGGTTCGGGTACGCCGCACCGCAGAACTGGCACTGGAAGTCGCCGTACTCGACGACGGTCACCGCCGCGTCGGCCGGCCCCCGGACGTGGTCCTCGGTGGTGACCGGGTCCCGGAGTCGGGCGGTCACCTGCAGTGGCGTGGTCATCCGGTCATCACCTTCCGATCGGCGGCGAGTTGGTCGAGCGCGTCGAAGATGCCGTCGGCACCCGGGTTGACGTCGGGCGGCGAGACGAAGCTCCAGGTCACCTGCCCGGCCGGATCGAGCACCACGAGTGCGCGGTCCGCCTCACCCTGCGAGTTGTACGCGCCGTAGCGGCGGGCCACCTCGCCCTTCGGCTCGAAGTCGGCAAGCAGCGGGAACTCGATGCCCCGGCTCTCCGCGAACGCCCGGTGGGACCAGATGCTGTCCACCGAGATGCCGAGCACCACCGCCCGGTACTGCGCGAAGACGGGTGCCGCCGACTGGTAGAGCGACATCTGGTCGCCGCACACCGGGCTCCAGTCGGCCGGATAGAAGGCGAGCACGACCGGTCGTCCGCGGAACTGCTCGGGCCCGGTCAGGGCACCGTCCGGGGTGGCCGGCAGGGTGAAACCGGGCGCGGGACGCCCCGGCTGGATCAGCCCGTTCGGATCACTCATGCCCCCAGCCTGCTCCCGGGGTGGGTGAGTCCGGCTCACCCACCCCGGGTGGTTCCGCGCTCGCTCAGCGCCAGCCGCGCGCTCGCCAGCGCTCGCTCAGCGCAGCACCGGGGCGACCGCGATGTGGTTCTGCACCTCCCGGATGCCCGGGGCGGACCAGGCCACCTGCTCGACCTCGGCCCGTTCGGGCATGGAGTGCACCAGCCCGGCGAGCACCGCGGTGTCGCCGTGCACCCGGACGCTGATCCGTTCGGCCTCGGTCGCTCCGGCTCGGGCGAGGGCGTCGACGATCCGATCGGCGAGCTGTCGACCGTCCGGTGCGGTCGCGGGCCGTACGGTGATGCCGTTGCTCAGCCCCCGTACGCCGGTGAGCCGTCCCACCGCCCGCTCTGCGGCCCGGCGCTGGTATTCCCACTCGACGTCGCCGTGCAGCGTCACCCAGCCGGCCGAGACGGTGACCTGGAGCTTCTCGATGGGTACGAACGCGTCCCATTCCAGCGCGTGGCTGGCCGCGGCGGCCAGGTCGGGGTCGGTGCGCTCGGCGGCGCCGGCCAGGTGCACGGCCAGGTCGTTGGCGACCGCCCGGACCCGGGCGACCCGGTGGGCGGCCCGTTCGGCGGCCCACTTCTTGGCGTAGCTGTCCACCCGGCCGGTCAGCGTGACGACGCCCTCGGCGACGGTCACACCGATCTCGTGCGGTTGCACCCTCGGTTCCCAGGTCAGCTCGTCGAGTACGGCGGACTGGATGTCCTGGTCGGTGCGGTCGATCTCCGCGATCGCCATCTGGGCCTCCTCCCTGCGTGGGTGGCGGACCGGTGGCTGCGGCCGGCGGTCCGCCTGGGTCCGAGCCTGCCGCCGGCCCGGGTGAACCGTCCTCACCCGCAGGGGGTGAGGAGTCGCAGCTCCGGGTGTCGGCGGGCGTCCGAAGGGAGATGCATGGGAGCGCTTCCAAAGCGAGCGCGTTTCGGTTACCGTAATCGCAGTCCTCGATTGCGGGAGCCGTCGCGTCGGGTGGTGGAAGCCAGGGCAGCTCCACCTCGTCCCCGTCGTCGTGCTCGTCCCCCGGGCCACGACGTCCCCAGCGGATCGACTCCGTCCCCCGGGCTCGATCCGCGAAGGCCGATACCCGCAGGTCTCGCGGGCATGGTCCGCTCCGTGCTGGCCACCACCGTCGTGCTGGCCACCGCCGTCGTGGTGGTCCGCACCCCCGGCCCCACCCGAACACCGGTCCGCCGGGCTGCCTGAGGGGTCCGGCGCCCGGCGGGCCGGCCCACAACTTAATATTGGGTACGGCACCGGCCGGCGGCACGACGACGGACCCCGCCCGACCAGGGGTGAGCGGGGTCCGTGCTGGTGCTGGTGGACCTGTCGATCAGACCGCCGGGGAGTTGGGTCGGTCCACGTCGACGAACTCCACGTCGTCGACAGCGTGGGCGTCCCGGCTGCCGGCGGCCCGTGCGGCGGAGCCGACGGCCCAGCCGACGGCGGCGCCGACAAGCGCGGCGCCGATCAGCAGCGTCCACGGCAGAGCCGGCTGTCGACCGGCGAGCGCGTCGAAGGCCAGCGAGGCCCGGCGTCGCGCCTCCTCGGCGGCGGAGCCCACCAGGTCACCCGCACCGTCGGCGATGTCGCCGCTGTTGCGACGGGCCGAGCGGGCGGTGTCCCGCACGCTGTCTCCGGCCGAGTTGACGGCGGAGAGCAGGTGCTCCCAGGCATGGTCCGCAATCCGCTCCGGCTTGCTGCGGCGGTCCAGCACGTTGGTTCCGAACATCGTGGTTACCTCCTCGGGTGCCGAAGCCGCCGGCCACTTCGGACTTCGGCGTCTGTTCAGCGCGTCACGGTTCGCCTACCCCGCCAGTGCCCAGGGCCGCCCGAGCGCAAACCCGCCGCGACTCAGCGCACCACCACCACGGCGACGCCGCGGGCGAAGTCGTCGTCATCGTCGTCGTCATCGTCGCCTCCACCGCCGAAACCGCAGGCCAGTACGAGAGCGAGCAGAACGCCGACGCCGGCCAGACCGGCAAGTCGTTTGATCATCGAAGGTCCTCTCCGTCACTGGGGGTGTCCAGGCCCGATGCTAGGTGGCGTCGGCAACTGGTGGACCCGGGTCGGCCGGGTGTCCGCGCTCGACACGCCGGTGGCACGGGGCGGACCGTCGGTCGGGGGCCGGTTGTCGGGCGCGTCGGGTCCGGACCGCTACCCTGGTCCGCGGCGCATCGGTCGCGACCGGTCGTCGGAGGTCAAATAACAAAAAGTCTTGAGCAATCAGATACTCAAAAGTGCGGATATGGGTGCCTTTGTGGGTCCGGATCCGTGAATTGCTCATCCCGAGGGGTGGCGACCGAGGCTGTCAGAGGAATACTCTCGGTCGCGGCCCGCGTACTGATGAGGCGCCCGGGGGACGGGCGGGTGGAGGTGCTCGCGTGAGCCTGTCGATCGTGAAGTCGGTTTTGTCCGGTGGAGTCGTGGAGATCGCCCCGCGGGGCGAGATCGACGTCGACACAGCGTACGAGGTGCGCGAGGCGATCGCGGAGGTGCTGGCCAAGGGCCGGCCGCTCCGCATCGAGCTGAACATGAGGCTGGTCACCTTCATCGACTCCGTCGGCATCAGCGCCATGGTTGCCGGCTTCCAGACGGCCGAGGTCAGCAACGTCAAGCTGGTGGTCACCGAGCCGAGCCGGTTCGTGCACCGGCAGCTCTGGGTGACCGGCCTGCTCGGCCTGTTCGGTGCCCCGGAGCCCTACTTCGCCGGCGCTGCCACCCCCGAGGTGCTGCCCGGCGCCTGAGCGCCACCAGGCAGCACGGTCAGGGCTGGTCGTCCAGTCCGGTCAGGTCGATGTCGGTCGCCTCGGTGACTGCTCGGATGGCCGTCACCGACGCGTACCCGGCGGCCAGCAACGCCACGTCGGTGCCGGGCTGCGCGGCCTGCCCCGGCTCCTCCAGTGAGGTGCGCACGAAGCCGTGGCCGGATTCGGCCACCGTCATCTGCACCTGGCCGAAGCTGGCCAGCGTGCCGCGTCGCACCCCGCGCAGCCGTCCGTGCGGCAGGTCCGGGGCGTTCACGTTGAGCACGCTCTCCATCGGCCCGGAGGTCAACCGGGGGAGCAGGTCCAGGGCGACCCGGGCTGCGGTGCTCCAGTGCCGCTCGGCGTCGCGTACCCGGGCGGCGGCGTCCACCGCGGCACCACCGCTGGCTGCCGTCGCCTCGCCCGCGGACAGCACGTCGAGGGAGACCGCCATCGCCCGGCAACCGTTGGTGGCGGCGGTGAACGCGGCTCCCACCGTTCCGGAGTGCAGCACGGCCCGCCCCGCGTTGGAGCCCCGGTTGATGCCGGAGAGCACCACCGACGGCGGTGGGCCGAAGGCGCCGTGCAGCGCGATCAGGGTGATGAAGCCGGGGGAGCCACCCACCCCGTACGCCGGCACGCCGGCCAGGTCCGGCAGCGGGTGGTCGTTCACGACGACCCTCCCGTCGCGCTCCACGGCGCTCATCGCGGCGCTGGTGCCGCTCGCCTCCTCCAGCGGAGCGGCGACCACCACGTCCAGGCCCCGCTGTGCCGCCGCCCAGGCCAGTGCCTGAATGCCGGGCGCGGCAATCCCGTCGTCGTTGGTGATCAGCACCCGCAGCGTCATCGTTCGACCACTCGGTCGGCCAACTCGTCCGGGGTGGTCCGCTCCTGTGGCCGGCTGTCCGCCGGCACCAGCCGGACCCGTTCGACCAGGCCGGTGATCGAGTCCAGTCGTCCGGTGCCCAGACCGTGCCGGGTCACGTTCATCGCGCCGGCGGCGGCGCCGGTGCGGATGGCGGTCCGGATGTCCCCGCCCCGGGCCACGACGGCGGCCACCCCGGCGGTCATCGAGTCGCCCGCACCGCGCGGATCCGCGGCCTCCAACCGGGGCATCTCGACCTCGAACAGCTCCCCGTCGATGAGCGCCAATGCCGGCTGGTCGGCCCGGCTCACCACCACCGTCTCGGCGCCGGCGGCGTGCAGGTCGTACATGGCCCGGGTCAGCTCCAGGCTGTCGTCGCTGCGGGCGCGGCCGTCGCGGATCAGCTCCTCGTGGCTCACCTTCAGGAAGAAGACGCCGCTCTCCAACACCGCGCCGAGGTGGTCGCCGGAGAGGTCGACCACCACCCGGCCGCCGTTGGCGGCGAGGTCGGCGGCGAAGCGCCGGTACAGATCGGCCGGGACCAGCCACGGCTCGTTCGGCCCACTGAGGACGCTCACCGCGGCCCGCAGGCCCTCGCCGAGGGCCAGGTTGTACAGCTCGTCCAACTCGTGTCGGCTCAACGGCTGCCCCGGTATGTCGGCGATCTCCTTCCGCGAGCCGTCCCGGCGGTCATGCACGTACCCGCCGCTGCCGGAGTCACGGACCACCACCTTGAGGTCCACGCCCTCGCTGACCAGGAGCGGCTCCAGCACCTGACCGATCTCGCCGCCGAGGGCGGCGCAGAGCACCACGTCGACACCGAGCGACATCGCCATCCGCGCCTGCCAGACGCCCTGCCCGCCGGGGTGCAGATGCAGCTCGGGGTGGTCGTTCGGCTGGTCCACGGTGACCGTGAGCTGCGGGGTGGGCGCGAAGACCATCACGTGCCCGCTCATCCGTCGTCGCCGCTCATGATGTCGCCCTCCTGCGCGGTTGGGTGATTCCTCACCAACCGACCCTAATGCGACATCTGGCGACGGGGCATCCCATCGGCCGCGGTTCGTCCTGGCATCGGCGGCCGTCGGGCGTTGCCAGGCAGACATCGGTACGGGACGATCGTGCGACACGCGACGGTGGGAGACGAGTGCTCAGCAGCGATACCTTCAGCTACACCGTCCAGGCCCGGTGCACGCCGGCCGACGCGGCGGCGATGCTCAGTGACCTGACCCGACAGGGCGAGCTGCATCCGCTGATCGTCCAGGTCCGCCAACTGCCGCCCCGACCCGGCGCCCAGGCCAGCTACACGATCAACGACAGGCTGGTGGCCGGCCCACTGCGCTTCCGGACCACCTACCACGCGGACGTGCTGATCAGCGAGCACGACGAGATCGTCATGGTGGCCCGCCAGTGGCCCGCCACCACGGTGCGCAACCACACTCGACTGCGCGCCGAGCCGGATGGTCTGGTCCGGATCGACGTCGAGATCACCCTGACCGCGCCGACGCCGCTGTTCCGGTACGCGTTCCGCCAGGCGCGGGCCGCTCACCTCGCCCTCGCCGCCCGCCTCGGCCCGGCCCTCGACCGCGCCGGTGACCCACCACCCCCAGCCTGACCCGCCGACGCTCCACCACCCCGGCGACCCCGTCGCCCCGGCGACCCCGTCGCTCCCGGCCTGACCCGTCCACGCCCCGCCGCCCCGCCTCATGATCGTGCTCGATCCAGGATGTAGTGGCCTGCGGGCGTCGGGAGGCCACTACATCCTGGTTTTAGCGCGGTCGTGGCAGCGCGGTCGTGGCAGCGCGGTCGTGGCAGCGCGATTGCGGCAACGCGATTGCGGCAGCGCGGTCGTGGCAGCGCGATTGTGGCAACGCGGTCGCCGCGGCGCGGTCACGGGTTGCGGCCGTGCCGCGCCAGGGCGGGTCGGGCGGCGGGACGTCGGCCCCACGGCTTGTACGTGGACAGCACCGTCGCGATGATCATCAAGGTGGTCGACACCGCCGGCGCGATGACCAGGTCGACGCGGTCGCGGGCGGGGAGGGCGGCGCCCACCGCGCCGGCGTGCCGGAGATTCGGCGTGAGCAGGAACAACACCAGCCCGACCAGCACCGTGGTGAGCACGAGCTTGGCCAGCACCCAGCGATGGCGCCACAGCCCCCACGGGGTGAGGAGCGCGCTGGCGACCCCGATCAGCCAGACCAGGACGCTCAGCGGCGCGAACAGCACCGTGCCGACCAGCGCCGTGACCGGGTAGACCACCGCCGGGTCGGCGCCGCGCTGCACGGCGATGCCGAGGGTGAGGAGCACCAGGTCGGCGCCGAGCCAGCCGAGCGAGGTAACCAGGTGCAGGGTGAGAAGCCCCTTGCGGGCGGTGGGTGGGATCCGACGCATACCGCGATGCTGCCCGCCGACCCGCGCCAGGTCGTCCGACCACCGACGACATCCGGGGTACGCCCGGCGACGTACCCCCGCCCGGCGACACGATCCTGATCAACACGACATCGCCGACTCCGGGGCATCCCGTCGTCCGGGCACCCCGGAGTCGGCGACCGCGAGTGGATCACCCCGGACCGGGACCGGGGGAGCCGTCGGGTGGGTCAGTAGACCGACAGGTGCACGTGGTTGGTGTGGTCGGTGGAGGGGGTGCCGCTCGCGCCGCTGTACGACTTCCACCCGCTGCTGGGCAGCCAGATCTGCCGGTACCAGATCACGTACAGCACGGCGAGCCGGTCGGCGTTGCGGATGAAGTACGCGGCCAGGTTGTTGCCGTACGTCTTGTCGCCGCCGGTGGCGTTGCCGCCGAATCCGCTCGCCTGGGCGGCGAAGTCGCAGGCCCGGCCCTTCGGGTGTTCACCGGACCCGCTGGGGCGGTGGCAGGAGACGTACCTGGTGAAGCCGGCGGCCTTGGCCTGGTTGAGCGCGTGCAGGGTGCGCGGTGTGATGCAGCCGTTGGCAGGGGTGGGGTCGTTGACGCTGCACGACTCGGATGGCCAGGAGCCGTCGGAGTTGCGGGGTGCCGCCTTCGCGTTGGCGCTGGAGGTGCCCCGGTTGGAGCCGCTGTCGGCGGTGGTCTGCGGCTTGGGGGTGTTGGCCACGGTCAGGGCGCGTTCGGCCTGGTCCTTGCGCTTGGCCATCACCGTGACCTGCTTGCGCTGTTCGGTGATCTCGCCGTTCAGGGCGGTCCGGGTGCGGTTGGCCTGGTCCTTGGTGGCGAGCAGATCGCGCAGCACCCGGTCCTCGTTGGCGGCCACCGCCTCCAGGGCGGCGGCCCGGTCCATGAAGCCCTCCGGGCTGCTGCTGTTGAGCAGCGCCGACACCGCGCCGAGCCGGCCGGTGCGGTACGCCACGCCGGCGATCTGACCGACCTTGCCGTCGCGCTGGGCAAGCTCGACCTCGATCTCCTTCAGCTGGGTGGCGAGCTGCTGCTGCCGCTTGACGGAGGTGTCCAGAGCGCGTTTCGCGTCCAGGTAGCCCTTGCTGGCGGCCTCGAGTTGGGCGCGGAGCGCGGGGGTGCCGCCCTCCTCGTCGGAGTCGGGTGCGGCGGCGGCCCGCAGGCCGGTCGGGGGAGCGGCCGAGGCGGTGCCGGCCGGGATCGCGACGCCGAGGGCGAACATCGCGACGATCAGGGCCGCCAGTCGGGCGGCGGGTGGTCGTGCTGGTGCCACTGCGCATGTCCTTCCGTCAGCCGCCGACCGGGTTAGCTGACGGGTTCGGGACGGAAGATCCCTACCGCTGACGCGGATACACCCCAGGAACGTGGTTCCCCGGTTCGCCCGGTTGGGCGATTAGGCGGCGGCCGCCACCGGCGCCTGGAGGGCGCCGCCTGGTGGAGGCCGGGACCGAGCCTACCGGTGCGGGTGGGGCGGCTGCAGCCGATGTGACGGACGGTGCGTACGTCGTCACGAGAAAAGTGTCACCACTCGATCGAGCCGCAGGCTCCGGAGGCGGCGCCGGGCTCGATCTGCAGCGTCGCGTGTTCGATCTGGAAGTCGTCGTGCAGGGCCGTACGCGCTGCGGTGAGCACCGCGCCGACCTCCGCGCCCGGTGCCATGGTCAGGTGCGCGGAGGCCACGTCCATGCCGGAGGTGAGCGTCCAGACGTGCAGGTCGTGCACCTCGACCACCCCGGGGACCGCGGCCAGCCGGTCGTGCACGGCGGTCACCTGGAGGTGCTTCGGGGCGGCCTGCACCAGGATGCGGACGGCGGCCCGTGCCAGCCGCCAGGTGCGCGGCAGGATGAACACGCCGATGGCGACGGCGACCAGCGGGTCGGCCCACCACCAGTCGGTGACGGAGATGAGGAGCGCCGCGCCGATCACGCCGAGTGAGCCCAGCAGGTCGCCGAGCACCTCCAGGTAGGCGCCCTGGATGTTGATGCTCTCCCGGGCTCCGGCGCGGAGCAGGGCGAAGGCGGCGATGTTGGCGAGCAGGCCGAGCACGGCCACCACGAGCATCGGGCCGGCGACGACCTCGTGCGGGTCGCCGAAGCGGCGGATCGCGGTGATCAACACGTAGATCGCGACGCCGGAGAGCAGAACGGCGTTGGCCAGTGCGGCGAGGACCTCGAGTCGGTAGAGCCCGAAGGTGCGCTGGGGGTCGGTGGTGGCCCGCCGGGTGGCGGTGATCGCGGCGAGCGCCATCCCGATGCCGAGCACGTCGGTGAACATGTGCCCGGCGTCGGAGAGTAGGGCGAGTGAGCCGGTGTGCAGGGCGGCCACCGCCTCGACCACCATCAGGGTGGCGAGCAGCCCGAACGCCGCCCAGAGCCGGCCCCTGTGCTGGTGTGCGGCATTGGCGACCGACCCATGGTGGTGGTCATGACCTGCGCCCACGAGATCCACCTTCCGCCGCCGGTTGGGGCCCGGTCAAATGTATGCTCACATCGCTATGTATGCAACTGTGGCGCGGACCGCTGGTCCGCCACGCGAGGCGCGCCGGATCAGCCGGTTGGATCAATCGTGGTGAGCCGCTGCGTGGCCCGCGAGAGTGCCACGTACAGGGTGCGTACGCCCGCACCCGGATCCGCCCGGATCTCGCTCGGGGCGACGAGCACGACCCCGTCGTACTCCATGCCCTTGGCCTCCAGGCTGGTCACCACCTGTAGGCGCGGCGCGTCGAGCGCGGCGAGCCAACCGGCGACCTCGTCGCGGCGGGGGACCGGCGTGATCACCCCGACCGTGCCCTCAACCTCGGCCAGCAGCCCGGCGGCCGCCTTCACGACGGCGGTCTCCAACCCGCTCGCGGGCACCACCAGCTCGACCGGATCGACCCCGGTGGAGCGCACGGCGGTCGGCAGCGGCAGGTCGGGGTAGAGCCGGCGGATCTCCGCCGCCGCCACCGCGAAGATCTCCGCGGAGTTGCGGTAGTTGGTGGTGAGCGTGAAATCGTGCCGCTTACGCCGGCCCAGCGCCTGGTCCCGGGCCCGGGTCAGCTCCTCCGGGTCGCCGGTCCACGCGGTCTGCGCGGGGTCACCCACCACCGTCCAGGACGCCAGGCTGCCGCGCCGGCCGACCATCCGCCACTGCATCGGCGACACGTCCTGTGCCTCGTCCACCACCACGTGCGCGTAGTCCCGGTAGTCCTCCGGACGCTCCCGGGCCGCCGCCCGAGCCGCCCGCTGCCGCTCGCTCGCGGTGGTCAACTCGCGTACGCCGCCAGCGAGCTGGAACGGGTCGCGGCGGGCCTTGGCCGGCTGCGCCGGCTTGCCGAGCAGGGCGTCCAACTCGTCGAGCAGCGCGATGTCGGCGATGGTCAACCCGTCGGACTCCAGGCTCCGGTACGCGGCGCTGAGCAGCCGGATCTCCGCGGAGGAGAGGATCCCGCCCGCGTACCGGCGCAGCCGCTCCGGCCGGGCCAGCCAGCCGAGCACGTGCCGCGGGTGCAGCCGGGGCCACCACGCCTTGAGGAACTCGCGGAACTCGGCGCGGTCGGCGATCTCCGCCTCGAAGGTCCGCTGGTCCGGCAGGCGAACGCCCACCTCGCGGGCCTGCGCCCAGAGCGCGGCGAACACCCCGTCGAAGCCGGCCCGGCGCACCTCGTTGCGGCGGGCGCCACGGTGCAGCGCGCGGTCCCGGATCCGGTCCAGCTCGGCCCGAACCAGTCGCAGCAGCGTGCCCCGGTAGAGCAGCCGCAGCTCACCCGGGCCGCCCGGCACCGCGTCCCGGACCGCGCGCTCCAGCACCCGGCGCATCCGCAGCGAGCCCTTCACCGCCGCCACCTCGGGCGGGTCGGTGCGGGTGGCGGTCATCCCCGGAAAGAGAGTGCCCAGCGAGTGCAGGGTGGCGGTGTCCTCACCGAGCGAGGGCAGCACCGAGGCGATGTACTCGACGAAGACCCCCGACGGGCCGACCACCAGGATCCCGCCCCCGGCGTAGCGGCTGCGCTCGGAATAGAGCAGGAACGCCGCCCGGTGCAGGGCGACCGCGGTCTTGCCGGTGCCCGGCCCGCCCGCGACGATCGTCACCCCGGAGCCGGGCGAACGGATCGCCTCGTCCTGCTCCCGTTGGATTGTCGCCACGATGTCGCGCATGCCCCGGCCGGTCGCCTTGGACAGGGTAGCCAGCAGGGCGCCGTCGCCGACGACAGTCATTCCCTCCGGGGCGGCGGTCGGGTCCAGCAGGTCGTCCTCGATCCGGGTGACCCGCTCGGCACGGGACTGGATCGTGCGGCGACGCACCACGTCCAGTGGCTGCGCCGGCGTGGCCTGGTAGAAGGCGGCTGCGGCGGGTGCCCGCCAGTCGACGACGAGCGTGCTGGCGTCCTCGTCCCGGATCCCGAGCCGCCCCACGTGCAGCACCTGCCGGTCCCGCAGGTCCAGCCGGCCGAAGACCAACCCCTCGTACTCGGCGTCCAGGACGTGCCGCCGCTGCGCCGCGTGGAAGACCATCGCGTCGCGCTCGACCAACGCGCCGAACGTGCCCACCCGGGCGATCCGGTAGCCGTCACGCTCGGCGCGGACCGCCGAGCGCCGCAGTTCGGCCAGTCGGGCGTACACCCGGTCGAGGTGTCGTTGCTCGACGGCGATCTCCTGCTCCAGGCCGGTCTGGTCGGTCAACGCACGCTCCTTCGAAGGTCGCCGGCAGGCGGCGGAAACCGCGCAAGCCAACCGCAGAAGGGTACGGCCCCGGGCCGTGCCCGCCGCGCCCGAGGTGCGGGAACGCGCTCAGACACCCGTCCCGGCGGCGGTCGCGCCGGCGATCCGGGCCGTCGGCCCGCCGAGCACCCGACGCAGGACGCCGGTGAGCGCGGCGTTGACCTCGTCCGGGCGCTCCATCATCAACATGTGTCCGGCGCCCGGGCAGACGGTCAGCTCGGTGGCCGGGAGGGCCGCCGCGATCGACTCGGCGCAGGGCGGCGGGGTCAGCCGGTCCCGGTCGCCGACCAGGGCGGCGGCCGGCAGATGCGCCAACGCGCCGAGGGTGTCCAGTCGGTGCTGGGTGCCGATGGAGGCACGGAACCCGCCGATCGAGCGCAGCGAGGCACGAGCCACCGCCGACGTCACCAACCGGATATCGGCCGGCTCGCAGCGGTCCCCGAACAGCATCCACCTGATGCTCGGTTGCAGCGCGTTCAGCAGCGCCCGGGGCGCTCGCCACGAGCCGCACCGGGCCAGCACGCCGGCGCCTGTCGTCTCGGCCAGCCGGATCAGTCGGGCGATCCGTGGCGAGAGCCCGTAGGCGGTGTGGGTGTGCCCCTCGGCGGTGGTGGACACGAAGACCAGACCGGCGGTACGGGCGGCGAAGTGCGCGGGGTGGCGGTGGGCGTACTCCATGATCGTCATGCCGCCCATCGAGTGCCCGACCAGCACCACCGGGCCGCTCGGCGCCACCGTGTCGAGCACCGCCGCCAGGTCGTCGCCGAGTTGGGCCAGGGTGGCCGAGGGCAACGCCATGCAGCTGGACCGGCCGTGGCCCCGCGCGTCGTAGGTGACCACCCGCACCGATCCGCCGACCGACGCCGCGGTGAGCGCGTCGACCTGCCGGTGCCAGGCGCGCCCGTCCAACGTCCAGCCGTGCAACAGGACGGCGGTGACCTGGGCGTCCGACGGCCCCGTCGCCTCGACGTTGAGCCGTACACCGTCGGGCATACCGACCTCGAAGCGCTCCGGCATCGTCACCTCCCCAGGGTCGCCCGGCACCACCCACCAGTCCCTCCAATATCCGGCTACCCGCCAGGACACCACGCCAATCGCGCCGCGGCTGACATTCCCCGACCCCGCCCGTGGTGGCCGCCGGAGGGCCAAGCTGGACGGCATGGGGTCGTCGGGAGCGCCCATGGGCGAGGCGTCGGGGCAGCGGCGGCAGGCCGGCGGCACTCCTCGCGCCGCGCTGGCCGACCTGCTCGCCGGTAACCGGCGGTTCGTCAGCGGGCAGCCGATCCACGGGCACGACGTCACGGCCGCCGCGGCCGCCGCCTCCGGCGACCAGCAGCCGTACGCCGTGGTGCTCGGCTGCATCGACTCGCGGGTGCCGCTGGAGGCGATCTTCGACCAGACCTTCGGCGCGATCTGCGTGATCCGTACCGGTGGGCACGTCCTCGACCGGGCGGTGTGCGGGTCGATCGAGTACGTGGTCGGTCAGCTCGGCGTACCGCTGGTGCTGGTCCTCGGGCACGAGCGGTGCGGCGCGGTGGAGGCCACGGTGGCGGCGGTGCGCGCCGGGGAGCGCCCCGGTGGCTCGCTGGCGTACCTGGTGGACGAGATCGCCCCGGCGGTGACCGGGGCGGGGATCGACGACCCGGCGGTGCTGCCGCTCGCGATCCGCCGGCACGTCCGCCGGACGGTGCGCACCCTGCGCGAGGACGACCTGCTGGCCGGACCGGTCGCCGCCGGCCGGGTGGCCGTGGTCGGCGGCCTCTACGACCTGGCCACCGGCGAGGTCGCCCTGCTCGACCCGGCCTGAGCCCACCGGGCCGCCGCTCGACCCGGGCTGAGCCCACCGGCCGCCGCTCGACCGACGCCGCCTCCGCTCGACCGACCCCAGCGCGCCGAACGCTTGATCGACTCGGGTTTCGTGAATTCGGGGTGTCCGGCCCGCCGGGACGCCCCGGTTTTCAGGAAGTCGAGTGGATCTCGCCCCGGACACGCGAAACCGCCCGCCGGGAACTCCCGACGGGCGGTTTCGATGATGCGGTGGGGGAGGGCTCAGCCCTCGAAGACGCCGGCCGCGACCAGGCGCTTCTCGGTGGCCTCCCAGCCGTCACCCGGGTGGGTGACTGCCAGGTTGTTGATCTCGGCCCGGATCTTGGCGGCGTGGCCGGCGGCGGCCAGCACGCGGATCTCCTCGACGAAGGCGTCGGAGTCCGTGCGCAGGTGCGCGGTCTTGCCGTTGGTCAGGTTCCGCACGTAGGCGTGCTTGCCGCCGTTGAGCGGGATGAGGTACTTGAACTCGCCCAGCACGCTGAGGGCGCCACCCTGGCCAGCCTGGCCGGCCCGGACGGACGCGCGCGCGGTCTTAGAGGTGTTGCTCGCCACGGAGGTACTCCTTGCAAGACGTACGGGAGGACTGGACGTCCGGGGGCTGTGTGCGGGCCGCACTGCACTCGGCTCGCGAAGGTGTAACGCGGCATAAGCCGCCGGTGGAACTGTACAGGACCACGACATCATGCTGGTCGTCGCGGTGTCCTGAGGGGTAACCGCAGCCACCCGTCCGGCTATTCCAGCCGGCGTTTTTTCCGATTCTCTGGCGTACCACGCGTCACAGGAGTCATCATGTGTTGCAGCAGCCACCTGGGTGGACGAGGTCGTAGGGGAAGACGCACCTCGCTCTCCCGGGAGGTCACCGTGCCAACGCGTGGCGTCGTATACGTCCACTCGACCCCGCTCGCCGTGTGCTCACACGTCGAGTGGGCGATCGCGCGCGTCCTAGCCGCGCCGGTCAACCTGCAGTGGACGGCTCAGCCCGTCGACCCCGGCGCACGCCGGGCCGAGTGCGGGTGGACCGGTCGTCCGGGGACGGGCGCCGAGCTGGCTGTTGCCCTCCGGCAGTGGCCCATGATCCGTTTCGAGGTCACCGAGGAGCCGAGTCCCGGTGTCGACGGCGAGCGGTTCATGTACGTGCCGGCACGGGGTCTGTTCCGGGCCACCGTCGGTGTCGCGGGCGACATCCAGCTCGGCGAGGACCGGCTACGCGCCCTGATGGTCGCCTCCCGGGCGCCCGAGGCGCTGGCCCACGCCCTGGACAAGGCGCTCGGCACCGCGTGGGACGCCGACCTGGAGCCCTACCGGTACGCCGGCGACGGCGCCCCGGTGACCTTGCTCACCCGCGTTGGCTGACCCGGTCGCCCGTCCGCTGGCCGTACGCGTCGGGCCGGCTGCGACCGGTAAGGTCAAGTTGCCCCGATAAGGGAGAAGCTGGTGGGATGGGCGGCGTGTCGAATCGCCCCTGGCGCGCCACCGTCGCAGTCGCCACCCTGACCGCCCTGCTCGTCTCCGGCTGCTCGGGTGCCGCCGAGCGCCCCACGCCGACGGCCAGCCCGGCCGGCGCGTCCGCCGCCCCGAGCGTCCCCGCACCGACGCCGGCCAGCGACCCCGCCGCCCGTGCCGCGGCGCTTGTCGCCACGCTGTCCGACGAAGATCTTGTCGGCCAGGTGCTGATGCCGTACGCCTACGGCGACTCGGCGACGAAGGTCTCCGCCGGCTCGGCCGCCGGCAACCAGGCCCTCGCCGGGGTCGACACCCCCGCCGACATGATCACCAAGTACCGGCTGGGCGGCCTGATCCTGGTCGGCTTCAGCGCCGACGACCCCACCAAGGGCAACCAGGAGACCACGAACGTCGACAACCCGAAGCAGGTGCACGAACTCACCAGCGGGCTGCGTGCCGCCGCCGGTCGGCTCGCCGCCGGCCCCGCGCCACTCCTGGTCGGCACCGACCAGGAGTACGGCGTCGTCACCCGGGTGACCGACGGGGTCACCGTGCTGCCCAGCGCCCTCGCGGCGGGCGCGGCCGGCGACCCGAAGCTGACCGAGGCCGCGTGGCGGGCCGCCGGCGCCGAGCTGGCGGCGATGGGGATCAACGTCGACTTCGCCCCGGTGGCCGACGTGCTGGCCACCCGCAGCACCGTGATCGGCTCCCGATCGTTCGGCGCCGACCCGAAGCAGGCCGCGGCGCAGGTGGGCGGCGCCGTCCGCGGCCTCCAGGCGGAAGGTGTCGCGGCCACCCTGAAGCACTTCCCCGGGCACGGCCACAGCGCCGACGACTCGCACCAGGATCTGCCGGTGCTCACCCAGTCGGCCGCGGCGTTGCAGAGCGGCGCCTGGCCGCCGTTCACCGCCGGCATCGACGCCGGGGCGATGGCGGTGATGTCCGGGCACCTGGACGCGCGCGCGATCGACCCGGGGACCCCGGCGACCTTCTCCCACAAGCTGCTCACCGACGTGTTGCGCGGTCAGCTCGGCTTCAAGGGCGTGGTGATCACCGACGGGATGAACATGCCGCCCGCGAAGCGCTGGGCTCCCGGCGAGGCGGCGGTCCGGGCGCTGAACGCCGGCAACGACCTCATCCTGATGACCCCGAACGTCGGTCAGGCGTACGACGGGCTGCTCGCCGCTCTGCGCGGAGGGTCGCTGCCCCGGACCCGGCTGGTCGAGGCGGTCACCCGGGTGCTGACCATGAAGTTCCGGCTCGCGGAGACCCCGGCCGCGCAGATGTCCACGCTCAACGCCCCGGCTCACCGCGCCGCGGCCGACGCGCTGGCCGCCGCCGCCGTCACCGTGCTGCGCGGCACCTGCGGCGCCCCGGTACGCGGGCCGGTCACCGTCACCTCCTCCGGCGGTCGGGACGGCACCCGGGCCGCGCTCACCGCCGCGCTGACCGCCGCCGGGGTGCAGGTCAAGCCCAGCGGCGGCACGATCGTGCACCTGGTGGGCTACGGCGACGGCGCCAAGGACCTGCGCGCCGACGCGGCGGTCACGGTCGCCATGGACACCCCGTACGTGCTGAGCGGGGCGACGTCACCGACGCTGCTGGCCACCTACTCCTCCAGCCGGGCGTCCATGACCGGGCTGGCCGCCGTGCTGGCCGGCAAGGCCCGGCCGGGCGGCCGGTCCCCGGTCACCGTCCCCGGACTGCCCGCCACGACCTGTCACACCTGACCGGCCGGCGCGGACCGGGTGGGGCGCGCACCTCACTCGCTCTTCGCGAGCCCTCGCACCGCGAGCCGGTACGCCGGCAGCACGTCGGTCCGTTCGGCGATCAGCCCCTCGCTGACCTCGAAGACCAGTGTCTGCCCCGCCGACTGGACGGCCAGCGCCCAGTTCCGCGACTCCTCCTCGGCCAGCGGGTTGGTGGCGATCCAGGTCATCTCGGTGGCGTCGAAGCTGCCGGCGCGCAGGTCGCGGAACTGTTGGCCGGCAACCTTCTCGCCGCCTCCGGTGGCGTAACTCTCCAGCGCGGCGCGCGGGGTGACCGTCGGTGCGTCCGCCGCCCAGATCCGCAGGAACCCGCCACCGGCCGCCCGGCCGTCCACCTCGCAGCGCACGGTGGTGCCGCCGCGCTTGGTGAGCGCCTCGCCGACCAGTTCGGCCAGCTCACCCTCGGGCGGCTCGATCGCCTTCGCCGTCCACCCTTCGGCCAGCGGAAACGACACAGGTACCGGGCAGGGGGAACCCGTGCCGCCGGCGGTGCCGCTGGGCGACGCCGGGGCCACCTCGTCGTACCAGGGCTCGCCCGTGACCTGCGGGGCCGGGCCGCCGGCCGCGGGCCGGGCGGGAGCGGCGGCGTCGTCCCCGCAACCGGCCAGCAGACCGAGGGCGAGCGCCGCCGACACGGCGACGCGGGTACGAGTGCGCATGGTGGTGGTCCCCGTCAATTGATCTACAGTCGGCCCATCTAAGCCCTGCGGTCTCTCGACGTCAACAGGGATCGTGTGCCCGCGCGACGGAAATCGGGTCGCCGCCGCTCCGCTCGGTCTGACAACCTCA
This sequence comes from Micromonospora sp. NPDC048839, assembly GCF_040649915.1. Lineage (NCBI taxonomy): Bacteria > Bacillati > Actinomycetota > Actinomycetes > Micromonosporales > Micromonosporaceae > Micromonospora > Micromonospora sp. NPDC048839. The sequence continues at coordinate 52,521 of NZ_JBEZGL010000028.1, read as the reverse complement.
CCGCATGGGAGAGGCAGCGGGATTCCGGCACACGCAACGGGCGGACGGGACTGTGGTGATCACCCACCACGGACGGGTCGCCGGCACGCTGCGCGGCGCTCGGGCCGCGGAGTTCCTCGCCGAGGTCGACGACGACCCGCAGCTGGTGATGGCCCGGTGGACCGGCAACTACCGCCACGGCAACGAGCGCACCGCGAAACAGCACCCCCGCAACCGCGGCTGAACGACGCAGGGCCCCTCCTCGACGAGGAGAGGCCCTGCGCGCAGCGTCTCAGGGACGGGCGAAGACGAGCGCCACGTTGTGGCCGCCGAAGCCGAACGCGTTGTTCAACGCGGCCGGGATCTCCATGTGGCGGGCCTTGTGCGCCGCGACATCCAGCGTGAGACCGGGCTCCGGGTCGTCGAGGTTGATCGTCGGAGGGACGACACTGTCGCGGATCGCCAGGATGGTGGCGATCGACTCCAGCGCGCCGGCCGCACCGAGCAGGTGACCGGTCATCGACTTCGTCGCGGACAGCACCGGGTGGTCGCCGAGGGCCTTGTGCAGCCCGCCGATCTCCAGCATGTCACCGACCGGCGTCGAGGTGGCGTGCGCGTTGACGTGCACGATGTCCCGCTTGGCCACGTCCGCGTCCGCGATCGCCTTGGCGATGGCCCGGATGGCGCCCTCACCCTCGGCGTGCGGCTGCACGATGTCGTACGCGTCGGACGTGATGCCGGCGCCGGCGAGGCGCGCGTACACCCGGGCGCCCCGGGCCGCGGCGTGCTCGGCCCGCTCCAGCACCAGGATGCCGGCACCCTCGCCGAGGACGAAGCCGTCGCGGCCCCGGTCCCACGGGCGGGAGGCGCGCTCCGGGTCGTCGTTGCGGGTGGACATGGCCCGCATCGAGCTGAAACCGGCGATCGGCAGCGGGTGGATGACCGCCTCGGTGCCGCCGGCCACCACCACGTCGGCCCGGCCGGAGCGGATGATGTCCAGGCCGAGCGCGATCGCCTCGGCGCCGGTGGCGCAGGCGCTGGCCATCGAGTGCACCCCGGCCTTGGCGCCCAACTCCAACCCGACCCAGGCGGCCGGACCGTTCGGCATCAGCATCGGGATCGTGTGCGGGGAGACCCGCCGTGGCCCGGACGCTTCGAGGATGTCGTCCTGCGCGAGCAGGGTGGTGGCACCGCCGATGCCGGAGCCGACGCTGACGGCCAGCCGCTCCCCGTCGAGGTCGGAGCCGGCGAGGCCGGCGTCCGCCCAGGCCTGCTGCGCCGCGATGATCGCGATCGCCTCGGAACGGTCCAGTCGGCGCAGGCGGACCCGGTCCAGCACCTCGGACGGTTCCACGGCCAACTGGGCGGCGATCCGGACCGGCAGTTGCGCGGCCCACTCCTGGGTGAGGGCACTCACCCCGGAGCGGCCGGCGAGCATGGCGTCCCAGGTCGACGCGACGTCCCCGCCGAGCGGGGTCGTCGCGCCGAGCCCGGTGACGACGACGTCAGGACGACTCATGATCAGGACTGCGCCGCGATGTAGCTGACGGCGTCACCGACGGTCTTGAGGTTCTGCACCTCGTTGTCCGGGATCTTGACGCCGAACTTCTCCTCGGCGGCCACCACGACCTCGACCATGGAGAGCGAGTCGACGTCGAGGTCGTCGGTGAAGGACTTCCCCTCGGCCACGTCGTCCGGGTTCACTCCGGCAACCTCTTCGAGGATCTCGGCGAGGCCGGTGGTGATCTCGTCACGGGTCATTGCGGTTGGTTCCTTTCATCGGGGTTGTCCGACGGACGGCGTCGCCGACCGCCACTCCTCGACGCGTACGCGCCGAAGGGGGTCTTCAGGGGCAGCGGACGACCTGACCGGCGTAGGTCAGGCCGCCGCCGAAGCCGAACAGCAGCACCGGTGCGCCCGAGGGCACCTCCCGGCGCTCGACCAGCTTGGACAGGGCCAGCGGCACGCTCGCGGCGGAGGTGTTGCCGGACTCGACGATGTCCTTCGCGATGATCGCGTTGGGGATGTTGAGCCGCTTGGCGATGCCGTCGATGATCCGGGAGTTGGCCTGGTGCGGCACGAACGCCGCCAGCTCCGACGGGTCGACCCCGGCCCGCTCGCAGGCCTGCAGGGCGAGCGGCGCCAGCTCGGTGGTGGCCCAGCGGAACACCGCCTGCCCCTCCTGCTGGACGTACGGGCGCCAGCCCTCGATGCGGACCGCGTCGCTCTTCTCCGGCACCGAACCCCAGACCACCGGCCCGATCCCGGACGGCTCGTCGTCGGCGGTGGCCGTGACCACCGCCGCACCGGCGCCGTCGGCGAAGATGATGCAGGTGGAGCGGTCGGTCCAGTCGGTGAAGTCGGACAGCTTCTCCGCCCCGATGACGATCGCGTTGCGCGACGCGCCGGCCCGGATGGCGTGGTCGACGGTGCCCAGCGCGTACGCGAAGCCCGAGCAGGCGGTGTTCAGGTCGTACGCGCCCGGGGCGGTGATGCCCAGCTTGGCGGCGACCCGGCAGGCCACGTTGGGGCTGCGGTCGATCGACGTGCAGGTGGCGACCACGACCAGGTCGATGTCGGCGGCGCTCAGACCCGAGTTGGCCAGCGCCTTGCCGGCGGCGGCAGCGGCCATGTCGGCCACCGTCTCGGTGTCGGCGATCCGCCGGCTGACGATGCCGACGCGGTCGCGGATCCACTCGTCGTTGGTGTCGACGAGCTGGGCGATGTCGTCGTTGGTCACCACCCGGGACGGCTGGTAGTGCCCCATCGAGACGATGCGACTGCCAGTCATGAACGACCTCCGATGCGGGCGATCAGGTCCCGTGCGGCCGGCAGGTCGTCCGGGGTGTTCAGGGTGACGATCTCCGGCGCGCCCTCGCCCTTGAGGTCTCGCTTGACCAGTCCGGCGAGAGTGCCGGCCGGTGGTAGTTCGATCACGCCGGTGACCCCGAGGTCGGCCAGCGTACGCATGCACAGATCCCAGCGCACCGGCGCGGTGACCTGGCGGACCAGGCGCCGCACCAGCTCGGGGCCGTTGTCGACGGCGGTGCCGTCGAGGTTCGACAGCAGGATCCGGGCCGGGTCGGCGGGGGTGATCTCGGCGGCGACGGCGGCGAGCGCGGTCTCGGCCGGGGCCATGTACGGGGTGTGGAACGCGCCGGCCACCTTGAGTCGGATGACCCGCGTCCGGGCGGGCGGCTCGGCGGCGAGCTTGTCGAGCCCGTCCACCGCGCCCGCGGCGACGGTCTGCCCGGCGCCGTTGCGGTTGGCCGGGTACAGCCCGTGCGTCGTGATGGCGGTGAGCACCTCGTCCGGGTCGCCGCCCAGCATCGCGGCCATTCCGGTCGGCTCCAGCGCGCAGGCGGCGGCCATCTCCCGGCCGCGTACGCCGGCGAGGGTGATCGCGGCTTCCGGGGTCAGCACGCCGGCGACGGCGGCGGCACCCAACTCGCCGACGCTGTGCCCGGCGGTGAGTCCGACGCCGTCCAGGGGCAGGTGTTCGGCCGCGAGCAACGCCGCGGCGACCAGCAGCGGCTGGGTGCGGGCGGTGTCCATGATCTCGTCCGCGTCGGCGGCGGTGCCCAGGTGCACCAGGTCGACCCCGGCCAGCGCCGACCACTCGCGCAGGCGCGCCTCGGTGCCGGTCAGGTCGAGCCAGGGGGTCAGGAAGCCGGGTTTCTGAGAACCCTGGCCGGGACTAAGTACGGCGAGCACGCCTAAGACTCTCCCGGATTCGCGCGGGTAACGCTGTGCCGCCTTCGACCAAACCGCACTAGAACCTTTGGAGGTTTCCTACAAAAATCGGCGAGGATCATCCTCGTTTTGTGCCGTTTTCCGATTTGCCGGGGTCATTGTCTGGGTCGGTACGGTCGAGGAGAGCGGGACGACCGGATCCAACCGCCCCACGGTCAGCGCGACCTGAAGCGCGAACGCGTCCCGAGGCGACAGCGGCGAGAAGCCGGTCACCTCGGCGATCCGCCGCAGCCGGTAACGCACCGTGTTCGGATGGACGAACAACGCGCGGGCGGCGCTCTCCAGCGTGCCACCGGCAGCCAGGAAGGCGTCGAGCGTCGCCAGCAACTCGCCGCCGGCGCGCACCAGCGTCGCGTACACATCGTGACGGAGCCGCCGACGAGCCTCCGCGTCGCCGGCCAGCGCCCGCTCCGGCAGCAGATCCGCGGCCGGCACCGGACGGGGAGCACCGGGCCAGGCCGGCGCGGCCCGGAAACCGGACAACGCGGCCCGCGCCGACTCGGTCGCCTCGTCCAGACTCGGTACGGCCGGACCGACCACCACCGGCCCGTCACCGAACGCGCCGAGCAGCTTGGCGGTGGCGGTCAACGGGTCCGCCGCCCCGCCCAACACGATGACCAACCGGTCGCCGTGCACCCCGCCGATCACCTCCACCCCGATCCGGCGGGCCTGCCGATAGACCACGTGCAGCACCGCGGAGACCTCCCCACCGGGGGAGCGACCGACCGCCACCGCCACCGGCGGCGCGTCCGCCCAGCCGAGCGCGGCGGCCCGACTGGCCAGCACATCGGGTGAGTCACCGCGCAACAGCGCGTCGACGAGCAGGGCCTGCAACCGGGCGTCCCACGCGCCGCGCGACTCGGCCGCCCGTGCGTACACCCGGGCGGCGGCGAACGCGATCTCCCGGGAGAAGCGCAGCACCGCTTCGCGTAGCTGCTGCTCCTCACCCTCGGCGGCCAGGTGCGACACCTGCTCCTCGACCACGTCGATGGTCACCTTGATCAACGCGACGGTCTGCTGGAGGGTGATCGACCGGGCCAGCGCCTGCGGGGCGGCGGCGAAGACCTCGTCCGAGACCTCCTGGGTGCTGTCCGCCGTGCCGCCACCCTCACTCAACCACTGCACCAGCGACCGGGCGCCCGCCTGGGCCACCAGCATCACCCAGGAGCGCTGGTCGGCCGGAAGCGCCCGGAACCACGGCAGGGTCTCGTCCATCCGGGCCACGCTGGAGGTGGCCAACGCCCCCGCCGAACGCTCGATCCGGCGCAGCGTGGCCGCCAGCTCTCCACCCCCGGGCGTACTCACCGCCCTAGCCTGACACGTCGTGAGCAGGCCATCCACGTCGGCACCGGTCAGCGGGTCGCCGGAAGCGTCACGGTTGCGGGGGAGCGGGCAACCCCAGCTCCTGGGCCAGGATCGCGGCCTGTACCCGGCTGCGCAGCCCCAGTTTCGCCAGGATCCGGCTCACGTGCGTCTTGGTGGTGCTCTCCGCCAGCACCAGCCGGTCGGCGATCTGCTGGTTGGACAGGCCCAGGCCGAGGCAGGCCAACACGTCGCGTTCCCGCGGGGTGAGGGTGCCCAGCGCGGCCCGGGTGTCCGCCGACGCGCCCGGTGCGGTGGCCGCGAAGGCGGCGATCAACCGACGGGTCACCGCAGGGGCGATGAATCCGTCGCCACTCGCCACCGTCCGCACCGCGGCCACCAGGCCCTCGGCGTCGGTGTCCTTGAGCAGGAACCCGGCCGCGCCGGCACGCAGCGCGCCGAAGACGTACTCGTCGAGGTCGAAGGTGGTGAGCACCAGCACGTCGGCGAGCAACTCGGTGACGATCGCCCGGGTCGCGGAGATCCCGTCCCGGCGGGGCATGCGGACGTCCAGCACGGCCACGTCCGGGCGCAACTCCCGGCACAGCCGGACCGCCTCGTCGCCGTCGGCCGCCTCGCCGACCACCGTCAGGCCGGGGGCGGCGCCCAGGATCAGGGCCAGGCCGGCGCGTACCGCCGGCTGGTCGTCGGCGAGCACCACCCGCACGATCGTGCCGTTCGCCGGCTCGGTCACCCGCCCTCCCCGGTGGGCAGCGCGGCCCGGACCTGCCAGCGCCCGTCCTGTGGCCCGGCGGTGAACCGCCCGGCCAGCAGCGTGGCCCGCTCCCGCATCCCGATCAGCCCGGCTCCGGCGCCCGGCAACCCGGCGCCGGGCGTACGCACCGGATTCTCCACCGTCACCACCACCTCCGCCGGCCGGTACGCGATGGTCAGCTCCGCCTCACCCGTGCCGTGCTTGAGCGCGTTGGTCAGCGACTCCTGCACGATCCGGTACGCGGCGAGGTCCACCCCCACCGGCAGCGGGCCGGGGGTGCCGTCGGTGCGCACCCGCACCGCGAGGCCGGCGGCCTGGATCCGCTCGACCAACCCGTCCGCCTCGGCGAGCCGCGCGGTGACCATCTCCGGCAGCGCCGGGCCGTCGCCCGCCGGAGCCGGCCCGTGACCGGCCGCTGGCTCGCGCAGCAACTCGATCATCTGACGCATCTCCGCCAGGCCCTGCACGCTGCTCTCCCGGATCACCCGCAACGCCGAGGAGATCTGACCGCGGTCCAGGCCGGGTACGGACAGCACGGCGGTGGCGTGGATGGCGACCGCGCTGAGGTGGTTGGCGACGACGTCGTGCAGCTCCCGGGCCATCCGGGCCCGTTCGGCGCTGACCGCCTGCTGGCGGTCCAACTCGGCCAGCCGGGCCGTCTGCTCGGCCCGCGCCCGCTCGGCGGCGGCCTGGTCGCGGTACTGACGCACGCTGATTCCGGTCAGGACCGGCAGCAGCCCGGCGAGCACCACCAGCACCCCGATGGTGACCCCGCGCCAGTTGTCGAGGGAGACCACGCCGACGACGGCACCGAACAGGCTGAGTCCGATGGTCACCCGCAGCAGCCAACGCCACAGCCGGGGCGGGCCGTACACGCAGGCGTCGTAGAGCACCTGCGTGTAGACCAGGATCGTGCCCAGCGAGTTGCCGAGCGCGGTGTCCACCACCAGCGCCCCGGTGCCCACGGCCAGGCTGGCGCGTGGGGCCACCCGACGCATGCCCACGGCGGCGCACATCACCAGCAGCGGCGGCAGGAACAGCTCGGACGGCACGCCCGTGTTCGGGCGGACCTGCGGCTGCCAGCCCAGGGCGTAGAGGACCAGGCCGCCGGCCAGCGACGCGGCGGCGAGCGCGAGGTCGCGGCCGAGGGTGCCGGAGCCGAGCCACGGTGGCGGTCGCATGCCCACGATCCCACCACAGCCGCCGACGCTTCGACACCGCCCGGAGAAGGAGCTCGACGGCACCGACATGCGCCGAAAGGGGTACGCGCGGCAGTGCCCGACAGCGCGAGAATGATCAACATGACTGATCGGGAGAACCTGGCCGCCCTGGCCCGCGAGATCGACGCGACCTGCCGACTGACCGGCACGTTCGTGCTCCGCTCCGGGCGGACCGCCGACGAGTACTTCGACAAGTACCGCTTCGAGGCAGATCCCCGCCTGCTGGACCGGGTGGCCGCCCACCTCGCGCACCTGGTCCCGACGGGCACCGAGGTCCTGGCCGGGTTGGAGATGGGCGGGATCCCGGTGGTGACCGCGCTCGGCCGGCACACCGGGCTGCCCTGCGCGTTCGTCCGCAAGAGCGCCAAGCCGTACGGGACGGCCCGGCTGGCCGAGGGGGCGGACCTGGCCGGGCGGCAGGTGCTGGTGGTCGAGGACGTCGTCACCTCCGGCGGACAGGTGGTCATCTCCACCGGCCAACTCCGCGAACTGGGTGCCCGGGTGGACCACGCCCTCTGCGTCATCGACCGCGCCGAGGGTGGGGCCGAAGCGCTCGCCGGTCACGGCGTGGCGTTGCGCGCGCTCCTGCGCCGGGCGGATCTGGAGGCGCACCGCGTCCGCTGAGCGCCGCCCCGACCGGGTTGCGGCCTCCGCGTGAACGGCACGAAAAGAAGCTGTGAACTGCGCGACCAGGTTCCGCGCTCGTCGTCGTCTGCGTGAGCTGGCCGGTGCCGACCCCGGGTACGCTGCGCGCGGCCCGTCGGTCCCGGCCAGTACGGTGACAGGGGCACGTCGGGGGAGTACCCGCGGGTGAGGCGAGCGTGAGGAGACCGGGAATGGCGCACGGGGAGGCCGAGCACGGCTGCGCCCAGGGCGAGCCCTGCCGGCCGGGTCACCACGATCCGCAGGTGAGTGGCAAGCACCGTCGGCCGGCCGCCGGCGCGCCGTCGCACCCGGTCGAGCCGTGGGCCGACGACGAGTCCACGCTCCCGCGTCAGCGCTCCGCCGAGGCGCCCGCCCGGAGCGAGCCCGACGCGGACGTCCCCGCTGGTTGCCTCAGCGACCTTGCCGGCTGGGCCGGGGCACATCGGCACGGTCCGGTCCGGCCGCGCCGCCGCGCCACCCGCCGGGAGCGGCCACCGCGCCGCTGGTGCTGAGCCTCCGGCGCCTCGGCGACGGCGGCCCGGAGCTAACGGGTACGACGGCGGATCAGCAGGGCGATCCCGGCGAGGCCGACCGTGATCGTCAGCATCACTCCGACGTTGAGCAGCAGCAGGCGCTGCAGATCGCCGAGCGCGTCGTCGAGGTCCTTCGCCGGGTCGAGCGTGTCCTCCGGGAGCACCCGCTCGCCACCGCCCGCGCCGCCACTGACCGTGTCGAACTGCCGCTCCAGCGGCACACCGGCGGTGCGCAGGGTCTCGGACATGCTGAGCCGACCCAGGAACCAGCCAGCACTGATCTTGCGCGCGTCCGGCTGCTTGGCCGGTCGGTAGACCCGCGGGCCGCCGACCGCCTTGGGATAGAGGTCGTACGTCTGCTGCGCCGTCTCGCCCGCGAACACCACGACCGTGTACTTCGGACCGAGGTCGGCCGGCTTCGGACCGGTCGGCCTGCCGGTCTGCCCGAGGAAGTTGACCTGGTCGATGACCGCGCCGACGTGGGCGGGCTGCGTGTCCGCGCGCAACCGCAGCGGCGCGTCGAGCCCCACACCGGTGATGTCCACCCCGGCTGGTGCCGGGTTCGGCGCCGCCGAGGCCGCGCCGGCGGTGCCGAGCGACAGCAGCGCCGTCGCCAGCGCGCCCACCGCCACGGTGGCCAACCGCCTCATGTGTCGGACCATCCCGCCTCCTCGCCCCGTTCGATGGATGGCTTCGGTGTGACGCCTGGAGCGGTCTGCCGATGCGACGCCGACCAGAGGGTCGGTCCACACCTACAGACTCCGCAAAACGTCGATGAGTTGCAGCTTCTGGAACAGTAATTGGAACTATCTGCGATCTCTGCTCGACTAATGAGGAGCCGTTTGATCAGCGGGCGGATCGTACCCTTACGGAGGGGTTCATGGGGGGCAGGGTTACACGTATGGCGCGGGTCGTGCCAGTGGTGCTCGGCGTGGCGTTCGGTGTGTCGTTTCTGGTGCCGGCCACTCCGGCCGCCGCGCACAACTCGCTGACCGGCAGCGATCCGCGCGACGGTGCCCGCGTGGCGACGGCGCCTGCCCGGATCGAGCTGCGGTTCCTCGCCACGCCCGCACCGGCTACGACGAAGATCACAATAACGGGACCGGACAATGTGGTCGCTGGCGGCCCACCCGTCTTCGCCGGCAAGCGTGTGCGAGTGCCGTTCACGCCGGCGGCCGCGGGGCTCTACATCGTCGGCTACCAGCTGGCGTCCAGCGATGGGCACCCGGTGAAGGGCGAGGTGCGGTTCACCCTCACGACCGGGACCGCCGCCAATCCGTCCGCGAGCCCGTCCGCGTTGCCGTCGGCGGGTGGTGGCACTGCCGTGACGCCTGGTGCTGTGGTCGGCTCGCCGTCGGCCGGGCCGGCCTCGGCAGCACCGGACGTCACCCCGACGGCGGTCGTGCCCCTGGCGCAGGAGCGCGCCAATTCCGCTCAGCGCCTGTGGCTCTGGGCGCTCGGCGCGCTGGTGCTGCTCGCGGCCCTGGTGAGCGGCCTGCTGATTCGCCGTCGGGCCTCCCGCGGCTGAGCCCGACCCAGGGCCTGGCCACCCTCGGACACCCCGTTGTCACCTTTGCTCTGCTTCAACGCACGCAACACTCGGCGCACGTTTCTGGTGCGCCGGTTGAAGCAGAGCAAAGGCGACGAGGCAGGTAGGCCCGGCTACCCCGGCGCACCGGGCGTGCTGGCGGGAGTCAGACCAGGCGGAGTCGGGCGGCGCGCATCCGGGTCAGGGTGCGCTCGCGACCGAGCACCTCCAGCGACTCGAACAGCGGCAGGCCCACGGTGCGGCCGGTGACCGCGACGCGTACCGGTGCCTGGGTCTTGCCGAGCTTGAGGCCACGCTCGGCGCCGACCGCCTCCAGCGTCGACTTCAGCGCTTCGGCGTCCCACGAGGCCAGCGTCTCGAACGCCGCGATGGCGGCGTCCAGCAGCTCCGCCGAGCCGTCCTTCATCGTCTTGGCCCAGGCGGCCTCGTCGATCAGCGGGGAGGCGAGGAACAGGAAGTCGACGTTCGGCACGATCTCGCTGAGCACCGCGAGCCGGGTCTGGGCCAGCGGGGCGACCGCGGCGAACGCGTCGGCGTCGAACTCCTCGGGCTGCCACGGCGGCGGCGCGATGGTCCCGGTGCCGGTCAACCACGGCTGGCAGGAGTCGATGAAGTCGGGCACGGATAGCGCCCGAATGTACTCGCCGTTGAACGCGCGCAGCTTCTTCTCGTCGAAGAACGCGGGGGAGGGGTTGACCTCCTCCAGCCGGAACTCGTCCTCGATGACCGACCAGGGGACGATCTCCCGGTCGCCCGACGGTGCCCAGCCGAGCAGCATCAGGTAGTTGCGCATCGCGCCGGCGAGGTAGCCCTCGTCGCGGTACGCCTCCAGGGCGACCTTGTCCCGGCGCTTGGAGAGCTTCTGCCGCTTCTCGTTGACCACCACCGGCACGTGCGCCCAGATCGGCGGCTTGACGCCGAGGGCGTCCCAGAGCAGCTGCTGCTTGGGCGTGTTGGGCAGGTGCTCCTCGGCCCGGATCACGTGGGTGATCCCCATCGTCATGTCGTCGACGACGTTGGCCAGCAGGAAGACCGGGGAGCCGTCGCCGCGGGCGATGACGAAGTCCTCGATGAGCTTGTTCTCGAAGGTGGGCTCACCGCGGATCAGGTCGACCACCACTGTCGTGCCCTCGTCGGGCGTCCGGAAGCGCAGTGCGTTGCCCGGACCCGGGCCGAGGCCACGGTCGCGGTGGTAGCCGTCGTAGCCCTGGTACTGGGAGCCGGTGCGGGCCTGCACGTCCTCGCGGGTGCAGTCGCAGTAGTAGGCGCGACCCGAGTCGTAGAGGCGAGCGGCGGCGGCCCGGTGCTCGCCGGCGTTCTCCGACTGGAAGTACGGACCCTCGTAGCTGCCCCGGGAGATGCCGATCCAGTCCAGCGCGGAGAGGATGCCCTCGGTCCACTCGGGCTTGTTGCGCGCCGCGTCGGTGTCCTCGACGCGCAGCACGAACACCCCGCCCTGCTGCTTGGCGTAGATCCAGTTCTGCAGCGCCGAGCGGGCACCGCCGACGTGGAACATACCGGTCGGGGAGGGGGCGAAGCGCACACGTACCGTCACGTCCCCCAGCCTACGGCGGTCCGCGACCGCATTCCGCCAGGGGCCTCGACTCACGGCACCGAGCGGATCTTCACCACCAGGGCGCTGCCGACCAGCGTGACCACGGCGGTGACCGCGTAGAGCGTGGGGTAACCGCCCAGGTACACCACGAGCGGGGCGGACAGGGCCGGGCCGAGCACCTGCGGCGCCGAGTTCGCGATGTTGATGACGCCCAGGTCCTTGGCCCGGTCGGTGGCCCGGGGCAGCACCTGGGTGATCAACGCGGCGTCCACGGCGAGGTAGACGCCGTAGCCGGCGCCGAGCAGCAGCGCGGCGACGATCGCCATCGGCCAGACCGGGGCGACCGCGAGCAGCAGCGCCGCCACCGCCATGATCAGTCCGGACACGATGACGTAGATCTTGCGGCGGCCGGAGCGGTCCGAGAGTCGGCCGGCGACCACCGCGGTCAGCATCATGCCGAGCGTGTAGAGCAGGATCAGCACCAGCAGCCCACCCTCGGGGTCCGGATGGCGCACCCCGTCGGTGAGGAAGTACAGCAGGTAGAGGGTGCCCAGGGCGTTGCCCAGCTGGACCAGGAACCGGGTGATCCAGGCCCAGGCGAAGTCCGGGTGTCGGCGCGGGCTGATCCACATCGAGGCCAGCAGCGCCCGCGTGCGCACCACGGGCCGATGCGTACGCGGCAGCGGCTCGTCGGGAGTGAGCAGCGCGAACGGCAGCGACAGCAGCAGGATGGCCACCGCGATGGCCAGGTAGCCGGCCGCGTTGCCGGTGACCACGGCCGTGACCAGCACCGCGCCGAGCACCAGCCCGAGCGCCTGCGGGATGCCCACCCAACCCGAGACACCACCGCGTTGCGTGACCGGCACCCGGTCGGGGATGGCCGCGCTGAGACTGGCCAGCATCGCGTTGAAGCAGACCTGCGCGGCCACCCAGCCGAGGGCTACCCCGAGGATGGTCCGCTGCTGGGCCAGCAGCACCAGGGCCACCGCGCCGAGCAGCGCCCCGCCCGCGGTCCAGACGTGCCGGCGGCCGAACTCCCGGCCGGCCACCCGCAGGCAGGTCCGGTCGGAGTACGCCCCCGCGAGGGGGTTGGCGAGCACCGCGGCCAGGGCGCCGAGGCCGGTGACCACCGCCAGCATGTTCTCCTTGTCGCCGGGCGCGATCTGCTCGATCTGTTGCGGCAGCAGCACCTGGATGGGCGTGAAGAACGCCATCCACACCCCGAGGTTGGCCGCGAAGATCAAACTGATCCAGCCGCGTCGTACCGGCACCGTCGGCTCGGCGAGCGCCGCCGGCAGCGACGCCGGCGTCGGGTCGAGGGTGGTCACCGCGCCGACCCGTCCCGGGAGGCCGCGATCACGTCCCGCAACCAGGTGTACGACGACTTCGGCGTACGCGTCTGGCTGGCGTAGTCGACGTGCACCAGACCGAAGCGCTTGGTGAACCCCTCGGCCCACTCCCAGTTGTCCAGCAGCGACCAGACGAAGTACCCGCGGACGTCCACCCCGTCGTCGATGGCGGCCCGGACCGCCCGCAGGTGCCCGTCCAGGTACGCGATCCGCTCCGGATCGGCCACCTGCCCGTCCGCGTCGGGTGCGTCGTCGTACGCGCAGCCGCTCTCGGTGATCTCGATGGGCGGCAGTGCGTCGCCGTAGGTGTCGTGGAGCCAGCCGAGCAGTTCGCGCAGCCCGTCGGGGGCCACCGGCCAGTCGAAGGCGGTCCGTGGATAGCCGTCCAGCGGCACCAGGTCGAACGGCAGCGGCGAACCCTCCTCGGCGGCCCGTACGCCGGTGGGGTTGTAGTAGTTGACCCCCAGCACGTCGATCGGCGCGGCGATGGTGTCGAGGTCGCCGGGGCGCACGACGCTCGGGTCGAGGCCGGGCAGCTCCGGGTAGCCGCGGCCGAGCAGCGGGTCGGTGAAGAGCCGGTTGTGCAGCGCCTCGTACGCCGCTCCGGCGGCCCGGTCGGCGTCGCTGTCGCCGAGCACCCGCACCGGCGAGTAGTTGTTGGCGATCGCCACCGGGCTGCTGGTGTGGGCGCGCAGCGCGGTCACCGCGAGCCCGTGCCCGAGCAGTTGGTGGTGGGCGGCCGGGAAGGCGTCGAAGAGCAGCGCCCGGCCGGGGGCGTGCTCGCCCATGCCGTACCCGAGGCTCATGTGGATGAACGGCTCGTTCAGGGTGATCCAGAGCCGAACCCGGTCGCCGATCCGGGCGGCGGTCAGGTCGGCGTACTCGGCGAACCGGGCGGCGGTGTCGCGGTGCAGCCAGCCGCCGGCGTCTTCGAGGGGTTGCGGCAGGTCCCAGTGGTAGAGGGTCGCCACCGGGTCGATTCCGGCGGCCAGCAGCTCGTCCACCAGGCGGTCGTAGAAGTCCAGGCCGGCCGGGTTGGCCGGGCCGGCGCCGGTGGGCCGCACCCGGGGCCAGGCGATGGAGAACCGGTACGCGCCGACGCCGAGGCCGGACATCAGCGCGACGTCCTCGGCGTACCGGTGGTAGTGGTCGCAGGCGACCGCACCGCTGCTGCCGTCGCTGATCCGTCCCGGGGAGTGCGCGAACGTGTCCCAGATGGACGCTCCGCGACCGTCGGCCGTGGCGGCGCCCTCGATCTGGTGGGCCGAGGTGGATACGCCCCAACGGAAGCCAGCGGGGAACTCCGGCATCGGTGCGGTCGACATGCGTCCTCCCGGTCAACGTGAAACGTGCTCGGGACTTTAGGACGCTCTCCATCAATGCGCCATAGGCCGGGTTGGCGCAATCCGCAATGGTTGATCGGCGTGTCTTTTTCCGAACCCGTCCAGGTAAGTCCGATTTAGCGCATAGAGTGCCGATATCGTGGGATGTCCTCACCGGAGGAAAGACGGAAATGATCCTCGTTGAACGCAGTGCGCACGTGGCGGCGCCAATTGAAGTGGTCTGGGATGTCGTCCAGCGGGCCGAGCAGTTGCCGGCCTGGCTGGCGGGCGTCCGCGCGGCCGAGGTGCTCTCGGGAGAGGGCTTCGGCCGGCGACAACTGGTCCAGGCAGGGCGCGGCTCGGCGCATGAGGCCGAGGTGATCGCCTACCAGGAGCCGACGCTGATCGGCTGGCGAGAACGGGCCAAGGGCGCGGGCTCTCGGGCGGAGGCGCGCACCGAGATCTACGTCCAGCTCACCACCGACGAGGAGGAGGGCGGGACCATCGTGCGGCTCATCGTGGTCCGCTGGCCGGCCGGCCCGGTCAAGGCAGCCCTGCTGCGCCTCGGACTGCGTCGGGTCGGCGCCGACCTGGAGGATTCGCTGGCCCGGCTCACCGACCTGGCCGCCGTCGGCTGACGAGCGCCCATCCTCCCGGCGTCACCCGCGACGGCGGTGGTCCGGATCCCCGCCAGGGACCCCGGACCGCCGCCGCTTCCGGCTCGCGATCACCGAGTGGCGGTGCCACCTGATCGACGCCAGTGGGGTCGTACCGAAAAAGGACCCGGCGCGTGTGCGCCGGGCCCTTCCTCGATGGTGCTGGATCAGCTGTCGCCGCCGGTCTCGCCGACCGGGGCGGCGTTGACGTCGTCGATCGCGTACTTCTTGGCGGCCTCGGCCGGCACGCTGGCCGCCACGGCACCGCTACGGGCAAGCTGCCGCAGCGTGGCCACCACGATGGACTCCGCGTCGACGTGGAAGTGCCGGCGCAGCGCGTGCCGGGTGTCCGACATGCCGAAGCCGTCGGTGCCGAGCGACGTGTAGTCGCCGGGTACCCAGCGGGCGATCAGATCCGGTACCGCCCGCATGAAGTCGCTGACCGCGACCTTGGGTCCGTCCGCGTCGGCGAGCTTCTGCTGGATGTACGGCACCTTCGCCTCGGCGCCCGGGTTGAGGAGGTTGTACTCCTCGGTCTCCACCGCGTCGCGGCGCAGCTCGGTCCAGGAGGTCACCGACCAGACATCGGCGGCCACCCCCCAGTCCTGGGCGAGCAACTGCTGGGCCTTGAGCGCCCACTGCATGCCGGTGCCCGAGGCGAGCACGTTGGCCTTCGGGCCGTCGACCTCCGGTGCCGGCGCGTAGCGGTAGATGCCCTTGAGCAGGCCCTCCACGTCCACGTCGGCCGGCTCGGCCGGCTGCAGCGTCGGCTCGTTGTAGACCGTCAGGTAGTAGAAGACGTTCTCCTGCGCGTCCCCGTACATCCGGTGCAGACCCTGCTCCATGATGTGCGCGATCTCGAACGAGAACGCCGGGTCGTACGCCACCACGGCCGGGTTGGTCGCGGCGATCAGCAGCGAGTGCCCGTCCTCGTGCTGGAGGCCCTCACCGTTGAGCGTGGTCCGACCCGCGGTGGCGCCGAGCAGGAAGCCCCGCGCCATCTGGTCGGCTGCCGCCCAGAGCCCGTCGGCGGTCCGCTGGAACCCGAACATCGAGTAGAAGATGTACATCGGGATCATCGGCTCGTCGTGCGTCGCGTACGCCGAACCCGCGGCGGTGAACGAGGCGACCGAGCCGGCCTCGTTGATCCCCTCGTGCAGGATCTGCCCGGTGGTCGACTCCTTGTACGACAGGAACAGCTCCCGGTCGACCGAGGTGTAGCGCTGACCGTGCGGCGAGTAGATCTTGGCGGTGGGGAAGATCGAGTCGAGACCGAAGGTACGGGCCTCGTCCGGGATGATCGGCACCCAGCGCTTGCCGAACTCCTTGTCCTTCATGATGTCCTTGAGCAGGCGGACGAAGGCCTGCGTGGTGGCCACCTTCTGCTTGCCCGAGCCGCGCTTGATGTCGGCGAACCGCTCCGGACCGGGGATGGTCAGTCGCTTGGTGCTGGTGCGCCGGGACGGCAGGTAGCCGCCGAGCTGCTCGCGCCGCTCCTTCAGGTACTGGATCTCCTCGGACTTCTCACCCGGGTTGTAGTACGGCGGCAGGTAGGGGTTGTCCTCCAGCGCCTTGTCCGGGATGTCCAGGTAGAGCCGGTCGCGGAAGGTCTTCAGATCCTCAAGCGTCAGCTTCTTCATCTGGTGGGTCGCGTTGCGGCCCTCGAAGTGCGAGCCGAGCGTCCAGCCCTTGATCGTCTTCGCCAGGATGACGGTGGGCTGACCGGTGTGCTCGGTAGCCGCCTTGTAGGCCGCGTAGAGCTTGCGGTAGTCGTGCCCACCCCGCTTGAGGTTCCAGATCTCGTCGTCGCTGAGCGGGTCGACCATCTTGCGGGTCCGCGCGTCGCGGCCGAAGAAGTGCTCCCGCACGTACGCGCCCGACTCCGCCTTGTAGGTCTGGTAGTCGCCGTCGGTCGTGGTGTTCATGAGGTTGACAAGCGCGCCGTCGGTGTCCGCGGCGAGCAGCGGGTCCCACTCCCGGCCCCAGACGACCTTGATGACGTTCCAGCCGGCACCCCGGAAGAACGACTCCAGCTCCTGCATGACCTTGCCGTTGCCCCGGACCGGGCCGTCCAGCCGCTGGAGGTTGCAGTTGATCACGAAGGTGAGGTTGTCCAGCTCCTCGCGGGCGGCCACGCCGATGGCGCCCAGCGTCTCCGGCTCGTCCATCTCGCCGTCGCCGAGGAACGCCCAGACGTGCTGCTGCGAGGTGTCCTTGATGCCGCGGTGCTGCAGGTAGCGGTTGAACCGGGCCTGGTAGATCGCGTTCAGACCGCCGAGACCCATCGAGACGGTGGGGAACTCCCAGAAGTCCGGCATCAGCCGCGGGTGCGGGTACGACGGCAGCCCGCCGCCGGGATGCGACAACTCCTGGCGGAACCCGTCGAGCTGGTGCTCGCTGAGCCGCCCCTCCAGGAACGCCCGCGCGTACATGCCGGGGGAGGCATGGCCCTGGTAGAAGATGTGGTCGCCGCCGCCCGGGTGGTTCTTGCCCCGGAAGAAGTGGTTGAAGCCCACCTCGTAGAGCGACGCCGAACTGGCGAAGGTCGAGATGTGCCCGCCGACGCCGATCTCCGGGCGCTGCGCCCGGTGCACCAGCATCGCGGCGTTCCACCGGACGTACGCCCGGATCCGCCGCTCGACGTGCTCGTCACCCGGGAACCACGGTTCGCGTTCCGACGGGATGGTGTTGATGTAGTCGGTGGTGGTCAGGGGCGGAACCCCGACCTGGCGCTCACGGGCCCGCTCCAGCAGGCGCAGCATGACGTAGCGGGCGCGTTTGGCACCGCGTTCGTCGATGACACCGTCAAGCGACTCGACCCATTCGCTTGTCTCTTCAGGGTCGATGTCCGGAAGCTGGCTCGGTAGGCCGTCGCTGATCACCGGGCGCTTGCGTTCCGTAGCCACAGGCGTTCCCTCGGTTGTGTGTGGGATAGGTCTCTAGCGCCATCCTGCCCCCTGGTGGCACCCCTCGTCACGTCTAGGTCCCCCGGACGCGATGCTGAACACAGGTACCCGCCGGTAACTTAGCGCTACGGAGTGCCCTCGACCCCTTGTCTGGGCCTTTTATGGTGACGGCATGAACGGGCGACGAGTGGCTGCGGGCGGTGCGCTTCTGGTGGTCGGGACCCTCGCGGCGATCCCCGGAACATGGGTGTTGCTGTCGGGTGACCCCGCCGTACTCCCGGTTGTGATCTTCGGTCTGGCCGCCGTGGTGTTCGGCGCGGTCCAGGCGCGCGGCGGCCTGCGGGCTCCGGCCCCCGGGAGGGCGCGGCCGGTGCCGGGTCAGCGCCGCAGGCACGAGGGCACCTACACCCCAATTACCTACTACGGGAGCGGCACGGGCGACTACGGGAGCGGCACCGGCGCCGAGGGCTGGTCCGACGGCGGTGGCTGGTCCGGAGGCGGTGGCGGGTCCGACGGCGGTGGCTGGTCCGGAGGCGGTGGCGGGTCGGACGGTGGTGGCTGGTCCGGCGGTGGCGGTTCCGGTGGTGGCGGTGGCGGCGACTCGGGTGGCGGTGGCGGCGGCTCCTGACTCCTGCCTGCGGCAGAATGCGACGTATGCGCAGCGACGTCATCACCGTCCAGACCGGGACACGCCCGACCGTCCGCGACATCACCGCAGAGGCCCAGCAGTTCGTCTCCGGCGAGGACGACGGCCTGTTGCACGTCTTCGTGCCGCACGCCACCGCCGGTCTGGCGATCATCGAGACCGGGTCGGGCTCCGACGACGACCTGCTCAGCGCGCTGGACGACCTGCTGCCCACGACGGACCGCTGGCGGCACCGGCACGGTTCACCCGGCCACGGCCGCGACCACGTGCTGCCGGCGCTCGTCCCCCCGTACGCCACGCTGCCGGTGTTCGGCGGCCGGCTCGCGCTCGGCACCTGGCAGTCGATCTGTCTCGTCGACACCAACGGCGACAACCCGACCCGCCAGGTCCGCTTCTCGTTCCTCCCCGGCTGATCTGCCCTAGGGCGTCCGGCGTCGGGCGTCCGTCCGGCGTCGGGCGTCGGGCCGCGGGCCGCGGGCGTCGGGCCGCGGGCGTCGGGCCGCGGGCGTCGGGCCGCGGGCAGCGGGCCGCGGGCCGCGGGCCAAGATCGTGCTCGATCAGGGATGTAGTGGTCTCGGGCAGACGGGAGGCCACTACATCCATGATTTTGCGCGGGGCGGAGGGGATCTCGCCCCCTCTGCCGGCTGATCGCGGCCCTGCGCCCTCAAGATCCGCGCAACTTCCCCGATAGTGCTGCCTCGACGTTGACCGAGGCAGCACCATCCCTGATGTTGCGCGGATCTTGAGGCTCCGGTCCGTGTGGCGGCGCAGGGCTCGCCTCGACGGTCGGCCAGGTCGGTCCGTTTCCGCCGGCAACCTCGCGGGGTGCGGTGCCTGCCGGGGTCAGCCCGTGCCGGGCTGCGGTCTCCACCGGGTCCAGTCGTCGCCGAGCCTCGTCGTGACCTCCGCGACCGAGCGCCGTGCGTACGATGTGGCCGTGACGCAGGGGGTGGGTTCCGCAGCAGGTGGACCGGTGGACCGGGCTGATCTCGCCGCCGATGTGCTGCGCCGGATGGCCCACGTGAGCGACGCCCTGCGTCACCGGCAGGGCTCCGCGTTCGCCGAGCTGGGGCTCACGCCGGCGGCGGCCCGGGCGTTGCGTGAACTGGACCCGGACCACCCGCTGCCCGCCCGTGACCTCGCCGGCCGACTGGGCTGCGACAGGTCGAACGTGACCATGCTGGTCGACAAGCTGGAGCAGGCCGGGTTGGTCGAGCGCCGCACCGACCCGGCGGACCGTCGGCAGAAGACGTTGGTGGTGACCGAGCGAGGACGCGTCGAACGGGACCGGGTGACCGAGGTGATGTCCGACTCCCGACTCCTGTCCGGCCTGACCGACCGGGAGCTGAGCACCCTTCGTGACCTGGTCCGGAAGGTGTCCTCCGGTGACCGTCTGGAGCCCTGCGGGCCGGAGTGAGTCGACACGCGCCGACCGTGTCCCACTGGGCGACCAGGGCCCTCGTCGGTAATGCTGTCCCACGTGACAACCCCGCAAGATCTCGACGACCGGTTCCGGGAGACCCTGGCGGCGCTGCCCGCCGCGGGGCGGCGACGTGATCCCGCCGACCCGGTCAGCGACGATGCTCCACTGACCGGCGCGCAGGTGCTGGACCTGTTCGACGCGCAGGTGACCAGCCGGCAGCTCGATCTGGCCGGCCGTTGGCTGCGCAGCTTCGGGGAGGGTTTCTACACCATCGGGTCGGCCGGGCACGAGGGCAACGCCGCGGTCGCCGCCGCGCTGCGCCCCACCGATCCGGCGCTGCTGCACTACCGCTCCGGCGCCTTCTACTGCGTCCGGGCCGCGCAGGCCGCCGCCAACTCAGCATCGACCGCCGAGCCGACGCCGCCCGGGTCCGTACCGTCCGGGTCGGTACCGTCCGGGTCGGTACCGTCCGGATCGGTACCGTCCGGATCTGAGCGGCTGACCGACACCGAGCCGCCGAGCGAGCGCCCGACCGAGCTGTCCGCCGAGCGCCCGACCGAGCGCCCGACCGACCCTGACCGGCTCATCGATCCCGAGCAGCCGAGGCACTCCGAGCTGACCCACTCCGAGCCGACCGACGCCCACCTCATCGGGTCCGAGTCGCCCACCGGCGGGTTCGCGCCGTATGTGGACGCGGCCCGGGACGTGCTGCGGGGGATGGTCGCCTCCAGCCAGGAACCGATCGCCGGCGGCCGGCACAAGGTGTTCGGCCGCGCCGATCTGGCCATCGTGCCGACCACCTCCACCATCGCCTCGCACCTGCCCCGCGCGGTCGGGATGGGGCTGGCCGTGCAGCGGCTGCGCCGGCTGGACAACGCCGGGCGACGTACCGGGGTCGGCAGTGGCGCGGCCCCGGCGGCCGCCCCGTGGCCCCCGGACGCGATCGTGGTGTGTTCCTTCGGCGACGCCTCGGTCAACCACGCCAGCGCCACCGCGGCGTTCAACACCGCCGGGTGGTACGACCACGCCAAGCTGCGTATCCCGGTGCTCTTCGTCTGTGAGGACAACGGGCTGGGCATCAGCGTCCGAACACCTGAGGGCTGGGTCGAGGCCACCCTGCGGGCCAGGCCGGGCATCCGCTACTTCAGCGCGGACGGGGCCGACCCGGTGCAGACGTACGCGGCGGCGGCGGAGGCCGCGGCCTGGGTGCGCCGTACCCGGCGGCCGGCCATGCTGCACCTGCGGACGGTACGGCTGATGGGACACGCCGGGGCGGACGCGGAGTCGGCGTACCGGAGCGCGGCCGAACTGGCCGAGGACCTGGACCGGGACCCGGTGGTCGCCACCGCGCGGCTGCTCGTCGACGCCGGCGTGGCCACCGGCGAGGAGCTGTTGGCCCGGTACGACGAGACCGGCTGGCAGGTACGCCGGCTGGCCGAGGAGGTGCTGGGCGAGCCGAAGCTGGCCTCCGCGGCCGACGTGGTGTCGGCGCTGGCGCCCCGCCGTCCGGTGCGGGTGGCGCGGGCGGTGGGCGACGCCGCGGCGCGGGCCAGCGGGCCGGGGGCCGGTGCCCGGGCCGAGGCGTTCGGGGGCAAGCCGCCGGAGCTGGCCGGGCCGATGACCCTGGCGCAGAGCATCAACGCGGCACTCGCCGACGGGATGCTCGACCACCCGCAGATGGCGATCTTCGGCGAGGACGTGGCGGCCAAGGGCGGCGTGTACGGGGTGACGAAGGGGCTGCGTGACCGTTTCGGGGCGGCCCGGGTCTTCGACACGTTGCTCGACGAGACGTCGGTCCTCGGGTTGGGCCTCGGTGCCGGGTTGGCCGGGATGCTGCCGGTGCCGGAGATCCAGTACCTGGCGTACCTGCACAACGCGGAGGACCAACTGCGCGGCGAGGCGGCCACCATGCAGTTCTTCTCACGGGGGGCGTTCCGCAACCCGATGGTGGTCCGGGTGGCCGGGTTGGCGTACCAGGAGGGGTTCGGCGGGCACTTCCACAACGACAACTCGGTGGCCGTACTCCGGGATGTGCCCGGTCTGGTGGTCGCGGTCCCGGCGCGGCCGGACGACGCGGCACCGATGCTGCGGACCTGCCTGGCCAGCGCGGCGGTGGACGGCAGCGTGTGCGTGTTCGTGGAGCCGATCGCGCTCTACCACACGCGCGATCTGTATGCCGAGGGCGACGGGGAGTGGCTGGCCGGCTATCCGGAGCCGGGCGCGTGGGTGTCCGGGCACGTGCCGATCGGCCGGGCCCGGGTCTACCGGGTCGGCTCCTCCGACGACCTGACCATCATCACCTTCGGTAACGGGGTACGGATGTCGCTGCGGGCCGCGGCGGTCCTCGCCGAGGAGGGGGTGGGCACCCGGGTGGTGGATCTGCGCTGGCTGGCGCCGTTGCCGGTGGCCGACATCATCCGGGAGTCGTCGGCGACCGGCCGGGTGCTGGTGGTGGACGAGACGCGCCGATCCGGCGGGGTGGGCGAGGGGGTCATCGCCGCCCTGGTCGACGCCGGATATGTCGGTGCCGCACGTCGAGTAGCGGGAGTTGACTCGTTTGTACCATTAGGTCCGGCAGCACGTCACGTACTGGTCTCCGCGGAAGCCATTACCGACGGTGCCCGTACGCTGCTGGCACGGTAAATTCCGTTCCACCCGGTGCGCCACTTGCGCGCGGACCAACAACTGTGTGGACTTTGCCTGACGGCCGTCGCACCGACGCCGCGAGCAGGGACGAGATGAGGAGGCACGCGACAGTGAGCGCGACCGCTGGTCAGGCCGCCGACGGGGTACGCAGCCTGGCGGACCGGTTCGGAATCGAACCGGGGATGGTCGTCATGGAGATGGGGTACGACGACGACGTCGACCAGGATCTCCGAGACGCCCTGACCGACCGCTGTGGAGATCTGGTCGACGAGGACACCGACGAGGTGGTCGACGCCGTGCTGGTGTGGTACCGCGAGGGCGACGGTGACCTTTTCGAGCTTCTCGTCGACGCCCTCGGCCCGCTGGCCGACAACGGGGTCGTGTGGCTCCTCACCCCGAAGGCGGGGCGTGACGGGCACGTCGAGCCGAGCGAGGTCGCGGAGTCCGCGCCCACCGCCGGCCTTCAGCAGACCTCGACCGTCAACGCCGGCCGGGACTGGAGCGGCGCACGTCTCGTGCTGCGCCGAGGGGCCAAGGCCAAGAAGTAGCCCGCGCCGCTTCGCAGCCCGGCGGTCCGTGCCGTCGGGTGGCAGGCTGGCGCCGTATCACGACTCGACCCCCGAGGAGAGTACGCATGCCCATCGAGGTTGGTGCCGAGGCGCCGGACTTCGTCCTGAAGGACCAGAACAACCAGGAGGTCCGGCTGTCGGACTTCCGGGGCAGGCGCTCGGTCCTGCTGGTCTTCTACCCGCTCGCCTTCACCGGCACCTGCCAGGCTGAGCTGTGCGAGGTGCGGGACAACCTCGACGCGTACGCGAACGACGACGTCCAGGTGTTGACGATCAGTGTCGACTCGGTCTACAGCCACAAGATCTGGGCCGACCGTGAGGGTTACCAGTTCCCCATGCTTGCCGACTTCTGGCCGCACGGCGCCGTCGCCCAGGCGTACGGGGTCTTCAACGAGGTCGCCGGCATCGCCAACCGGGGCACCTTCGTCATCGACAAGGCCGGCGTGGTCCGCTTCGCCGAGATGAACGGCCCGGGCGAGGCCCGCGACCAGCAGGGCTGGCGCAAGGCCATCGCCGAGGTGACCGGCTGACCGGAGTACGCCGTGCGCCAGGGCCGGCGGCGAGCAGGTAAGCTTGCCAGCCACCGGCCCGCCGCACGGGCGATCCGGGCGCGTAGCTCAGTGGGAGAGCACCCGCCTTACAAGCGGGGGGTCGCAGGTTCGAAACCTGCCGCGCCCACACCCTCAGACCAGCAAGCGAGAAGGCCGCCGGTGATCCGGCGGCCCTTTTCGTCTCCTGGCCCAGCCCACGACGCCGGGCCGCGCCTCTGCTCACGGCCCCGTGGCTTCCGCTCGTTGTCCACTCCCGGGGCACTCCTCGGGCGGGGCGTAGGCGCGAATGGTGCCGTTGTGCCGCGCCACGTCTCCCTCAGCGGTGAGGGGTACGACGCGTTTGCAGACGGGGCACCGGCCCCGCTGGTGCGGCGAGCGCTGCGTCACCGCGCCTCCCCAGGTCGGTCGTCGCACGTCTTCGGTTTCCTCAGCCGAGCCATGTCGCCCATCGTCGCCGACCGACGCTCGGCCACGGCCTCACCTCACCGTCCCGCATGATCACCGCTGGGTCGCAGCAGCCTGATCAGGACGGTACGCAGCGCGTCGGCGGCCTCGGCCCGGGACAACCGGCCGGCGTCGACCTCCTCGCCCACGGCGTGGCCAATCTTGATGGTGATCGCGGCGAGCAACCCGGCCGGAAGTCCACTGTCGAATTCGCCGCTCGCCTGTCCGCGCCGGATCACCCGGTCGATCCGATCGGCGACCGGCGCGTGGCGTTCCTCGTCGACCTGCGGGCTTGCCGGCAGCGACGCGATCTGCTGGATCAGGACCGGATAGCGTCCGGCGGTCTGCGCGCCGGCTTCGAGGACGCGGAGCAGCGCGTCCGTGGCAGATCCTCGGTCTGGCTCGGCGGCGTCCATCGCGGCGACGGCCTCGTCGGTGATCCGTCGAACGACGGCCGTCATCAGGTGCTCGCGAGACGGGAAGTGGGCGTAGACGGTCTGCCGGGTGACGCCGGCGGCGCCGGCGATGGCGTCGAGGCTGGCGTCGGGCTGCGCGTCGAGCAGTCGGATCGCCGCGTCGAGGATCGCACCGCTGTTGCGGCGGGCGTCGGCGCGTTGCCTCTGGTCCGCTGAACCACTCATCTCTTACACCTTGCCAAAGTTGTTGAGGATCGATATTTTACAAGCTGTAAAGATTCGCTGGATCGCGAGCCGATGGTGGGTGACATGGGTGGTCTCGATGGCATCAGCCCGAAGGAGTTCATCGGCAACTTCTTCACCTCTTTCATGCACGATCTGGTCCGCGGCGACGAAGATCCGGCGACGGTCGTGGACCGCTATCACACGCCCGACATTGTGCAGGTCGCCGACGGCCACCTGATGGACCGCGCCAAGCTCATCGCGCACACCCGCCCGGCCCGCAAGCACCAGACCGGCGCACGGTGGGAGGTGCACGAGGCGATCGCCGACGGGGACCGGATCGCCGCCCGCTACACCCTGCACTTCCAGACCTCCAAACGGGAGGGCAGCGTGGACGTGTACTTCTTCGGGCAGTTCGCTGCCGACGGGCGGATGCGTCAGGCGCACATGCTGACCCGTGCCGTTCCCGTCCGGGCCAGCGACGAGGCGCAGCTGTCGACATGACCGTCAGCAGCTATCGCGTGATCGGTATGGCCTGCGGGCACTGCGCGGGCTTCGTCACCGAGCAGATCGAGCGGATTCCCGGTGTCACCGACGTGGCGGTGGACGTCGACGGCGACACCGCCACGGTGACGAGCGACCGACCTCTCGACATCGCCGAGGTGCGCGCCGCCGTCGAGGAAGCCGGCTACGAACTGCCCTGACGTCTGAGTGGGGTCTCGTCCCGAGCGACGAGCGCGAAGTGATGCGCGGACTCGACGGCTGCGTCCAGATGGAGGCTGGTGACGGGCGAATCCACCAGCGGTGGGGTGTCGCGGCGAACCACGAAGCAGGTCCGCACCAGCGTGTCGTCCGGGCCCTCCTCGTCGATGTCCACCAGGTCGGGCGGGGTGCTTGGTCGACCGCTGCCGGAGGCGGTCCAGTGGTATCGCAGCTCCAACACGCCGTCCTCGGGGCAACTCCAGCTCAACCGACTCACCGAAGCGCCACCAGCGGCGTTGGCCCACGCGCTCCAGCCGGTGCCGTCACTACGAAGGCACACCCAACTGGACTCCAACGCCCCGTAGTCATACGGGCCGCTCTCCCACAGCCCGACGAGGGTCTCGTGCCGCATCAGAGGCTGCTGCCCATGTTGAGCCGTAGGGCGTGCATCGCCACCTCCTCGAACGACGTGTCGAACACCTCGACGCTCACCTCGTCGGCGAGGACCTCGACGAGGTCTTCGTGGCAGACCACCAGGAAGTGGCGCAGTTGCCGGCGGGCGACGGTTGAACTCCCAGGTCCAGCGGGACCGACAGTGGCTTCACCGACGGAACTCTATTCGTGTCCACGCGGGATGGACGGGCCACCGTCGGAGTCGGTGGACGGGCTCACCGGCGAGGACCCGCCCGCTGAGGGTGCGGACGGTGTCACCTCAGGGTGTCGTGCAGCCGATTTAGTTCTCGTGGGGTGCCGATGGCCGTGCGGTGCTCGGGGTGCTCCACGTACTGCCGAATCGTGTTGGCGAGGAGCCCCGGGTCCACGTGCAGCCGTCCGGCCGCCAGCGGATACGGGTAGGGCGGCTTGCCCGGCACCGGGTGCACCTGCATCAGGGGGATGCTCGCGGCCTTCCGGGTCGGAGGAGGCGGACCCCCCGGGGCCAGGCGATCCCAGGGTAGGAAGGTTCGTCGGACAAAGCCCTGTGCGGTGATGCCGTCGCGGTCCAGGGTGAGGAGTGGCCGGTTCAGCAGCAGGGTGAGCGCGATGCCTCCCAGCACGACGGCCGGGACAGCGATGGCCAGCGCCAGCATCCCCGTTGTCTGGACGAGTTGCGCACGATCCTCGCCGGCAATCCGTTCGGTCTGCACGAAGGCCGCCGCGAACCAGCCAAGGAGCATCGACGAGGTGCCCATCCACCGCGGGCTCGCCGGCGCGACGAAGCGGTTCCGTTCCGCGTCCACCTGCCAGGTCGCGGGCCCCCGGTTGCTCCTGGTCATCAGGCGGTAGCCGACCCACGGCACCAGGAGCGTGCCGGACAGGACGGCCAACCACGCCAGGAAGGCGACGCCCTTCGGATCGATCTGCCAGGTCAGGGGCTTGAACCACAGCTCCGCGCACACCCGCAGGGCGAACGCGGCCACGGCGAAGGGCCAGACCAGCAGGCGCGCCGCACGAAGGGACATGGTCGACACCGTAGGCCGTCCGGTCAAGCCGCCCGGACGGTCGAAACCTTCGGTGGTCGGTCCTCACCCACCAGATCGACGCGCCCGCCCGACCCGCCGAGCATCGCGCCACAGCGCGATCCGCACGTACGCCTCCGAAGAATGGTTGAGGTCGGGCGGCGCCCGAGTGTGCGGGGGACGCCGCCCGGGGTCCTCAGCTGGTGAAGCCGCCGTCCACGTTGACCACCGCGCCGGTCACGTACCCGGCCTCGGGGCTGGCCAGGTGCGCGACGGTGGCGGCGATGTCGGCGGGGCGGGCGTAGCGGCCGACGGCGGTGAATCCGCTGATGGCCGCCGCGTTCGGTCCGTCCGCCGGGTTGGCGTCCGTGTCCGTCGGCCCGGGGTTGACCAGGTTGACGGTGATGTCCCGTGGTCCCAACTCGCGGGCCAGGCCCCGGGTCAGGCCGACCAGAGCGGTCTTGCTCATCGAGTAGAGCGTCAGCCCGGGAAAGACGGCCCGCTCCCCGACGTTGCTGCCGATGCTGATGATCCGTCCGCCTTCGCCCAGGTGCCGCACCGCAGCCTGCACCGCGACGTACGGCGCCCGGATGTTCACCGCGATCGTCCGGTCCACCTCTGCCATGCCCAGTTCGTCCACGGCGCCGACGAGGAAGACCGCCGCGTTGTTCACCAGGATGTCCAGCCGACCCAGGTCGGCGACCGTCCGGTCGACCGCGCCCCGCACGGCGCTCGGGTCGGCGCCGTCGGCCTGGACGGCCAGCGCCCGCCGGCCCAGCGCCTCGATCTGCCGCACCACTGTCGCGGCCCGCTCCGCGTCCTGTCGGTAGGTGAACGCCACGTCGGCCCCGTCCTGAGCCAGGCGAAGGGCGATGCCGGCCCCGATGCCGCGGGAACCACCGGTCACCAGGGCGACCTTGTCGTTGAGTGTCGTCATGCAAACGATCATGTGGCCGTGCCGACCTCCCCGTCTGGCGGCGATCGGACCCCTCGTTCCCACCCCCAGGTCCGAAACCCGCGACCGTACCCACCCAGCCTCAAGATCCGCGCAACTTCAGGGATCGTGCTGCCTCAACGGCCGACGAGACAGCAGGATCACCGAAGTTGCGCGGATCTCGATGGTGACCTGCGCCTCGACGACCTGACGCAGTTGGCACGCCACCCGGACCCGTCGCCCACCGCGCGCTGACCGGCGAACCCGGTGGCGTACCCGGGTCGGATCTGCTGCACTCTTCCCCGTCGACGACGGAGGGGAGGACTTGGTGGAGTTGACGCTGACACCGATGACGGAGCAGGACCTGGCCCGGTTGCTCGGGGCGCTGGAGCAGGCGTACGCCGAGGACCTGGTGGCGCACCGGGGGTTGACCCCGGAGGCGGCCCACGAGCGGTCGGTCACCCAGATCCGGGAGTCGCTGCCGGCGGGCGCGGCGACCGAGAGGGCGCTGCTGCGGGTGGGCCGGGTCGACGGCACCGAGGTCGGTTGGATCTGGGTGACCCTGCCGACGTCGGCCGCCCCGACCCAGGCCTGGATCGACAACATCGAGGTGCATCCCGAGCACCGGGGACGCGGATACGCACGTCGGATGATCCAGCTCATCGAGGCCGAACTCGCCCAGCTCAAGGTGGCCGAGCTGGGTCTGAACGTCTTCGGTACGAACACCGCGGCGATCGGGCTCTACCGGAGTCTCGGCTTCGAGGTCACGTCGCAGCAGATGGCGAAGCGGATCGTGTCGGCAGGCTGAGCCGACGGCGCGGCCCCGGAGCGACGCAGGCCGGTCCCCTCGGCAGGACTGTTCACCTGCCCAGCGGGAAACCGGCGCGGACCGCACCTGGGGAGGAGCGACGGATGACGCACGGTGCCGGACTGACCATCGGTGTGCTCGGCTCGTACGGTGGGCGAAACCTCGGCGACGAGGCGATCCTCACCGGCCTGCTCACCGATCTGCGAACGCAGGAACCAAACGCCCGGATCATCGTCTTCTCCCGTAACCCGGAGCACACGCGGGCCGCCCACCCGGACGTCGAGGCGGTGCCCTGGGAAGGCGTCAGCCGCACCGACTCCGCCCTCGTCCTGGCCCAACTCGACCTGCTGATCCTGGGCGGCGGCGGGATCCTCTACGACCGGGAGGCCCGCCGCTACCTGCGGGTGGTCCGGGTCGCCCAGGAACGCGGCCTGCCCCTGATCACGTACGCGGTGGGCGTCGGGCCGCTCAGCGACGCGGTGGACACCGGCATGGTCCGGGAGACGCTCTCCGGGGCGACCCAGGTGACGGTCCGTGACCAGGAGTCCCGGATGGTGCTTGAGGAGGCGGGTCTGCTCAATCCGATCACGGTCACCGCCGACCCGGCGTTCCTCCTGCAACCCGAGGACTTCCCGGCCCACCTGCTCGCCGAGGAGGGGGTGCCGGTCGGTAAGCGGCTGGTCGGGATCAGCGTGCGGGAGCCGGGGCGAGCAGCCGAGCGGCTCGACGTGGACGGCTACCACCGGCTGCTGGCCCAGATCGGTGACTTCCTGGTGCACCGGATCGACGCGTACGTGCTGTTCGTGCCGATGGAACGTGACGACATCCGGCACGCCCACGGGGTGCTCTCCCACATGGTCGCCGCCGATCACGGTCGGATCCTGCACGGCACCTACTCGCCGCAGCAGGTGCTCGGACTGATGCGCCACTTCGACCTGGCCGTCGGCATGCGCCTGCACTTCCTGATCTTCGCGGCGATGGTCGGCACACCGTTCCTGCCCCTGCCGTACGCCGGCAAGGTCTTCGACCTGGCCCAGCGCCTCGGCGTGCCGGCGCTGCGCGGAGTGGAGCGGGAGGTCGAGGGGCCGCTGCTGGCCGAGGTCGACCGGCTGTGGGACGAGCGGGAGCATCGCGCGGAGGCCACCGCCCGACGGGTGGCCGAGGTGTGCGAGCAGGCGCGGGGCACCTCGGAGGTCACCCGCGGCGTGCTGGAGGGCCTACGCGGCCAGGCTCTCACCCGGGTCTGAGTGGGCGATCACACGGCGGGACCAGTCCACCGGTAACGCCACTCGCGGGCCTCTTCGTGGGCGGTCTCCAGCTCGTAGATCTGTGCCTGCGCCAGCCCACCCGAGCCGAGGTGGTGGTGGGTCAGCGGTGGGCGGCCGTTGCTGTCCAGTTCGACGGTGATGGTCTGCCCGTCCGCCGTGCCGCCGACGAGAAGGATCCGCACGGATGAAGCCATGCGCCCATCCTGCCCGTCGTGCCGCCCGCCCGCAGCGGATAGCGGGGCAGCGGGGTGACCCGACCCGTGGCTAGGGTCGGCGGATGGAGCAGACGATCGATCCGACGCTCGGCCCGGTGCTCGCCCGTACCGGCGACGAGCGCGCCGTACTGGACTCGTTCCTCGACTTCCACCGGGCCGTGCTGCTGCGCAAACTGCGCGGCCTCTCCGACGCCGACGCGGGCCGACGGCTGGTGCCCTCGGCGACCACGCTCGCCGGGCTGGTCAAGCATCTGACCCTGGTCGAGCGGAACTGGTTCCCGACCCTGCTGGCCCCTGAGCCGGGTGACGTCTACCTGACCTCGGAGGAGGACGCGGTGGCGAGCTTCACGCTCGGCGACCAGGACACCGTCGCCGGGCTCACCGAGGCGTACGAGCGGGCCTGCGCCCGGTCGCGGGCGATCGCCGCCCGCTTCGACCTCGACCACGTGGTGCCGCACCCGCAGCTCGGCGAGGTGTCGCTGCGCTGGATCCTGGTGCACCTGATCGAGGAGACGGCCCGGCACGCGGGCCACGCCGACATCCTGCGCGAGCTGACCGACGGCGAGTGCGGCGCGCTCTGATCCTGCGGCCACCCGACGTGCCGGTCCGCCGGTGGGTGCCGACGCCAGCCCACCGGTGCCGCCTATCCTGGGCGCGGGCGGCGACGAGGAGGAGCAGGTGCTGGTCATCCACGGGCTGTGGAAGCCCTGCGACGACTCGACCGGCGGCCTCGCCGTCTGGGCCGAGGACAGCGCCGCGCCACAGGCGCCGGCCCGGTCCGGCCGGCCGCCCCGGGAACGCCCGCATCCCTTCGCCGCCGGGCACGCCGACCTGGTCGCCGTCCTCGCCGACGCCGCCGAACCGGCCCACCCCGGCACCGCGCTGCTCACCCTCCCCACCCGGGCGGGCGCGCCGGTCGACTCGCCCGAGCTGATCCGGACCGCCGTCGCACCCCCGGCCCGTGGCCGGCTCGCCCTGGCCGGGTGGCGCGTCCCCGTGCTGGTGTACGCGCCGGACGACGCGCTCTCGCTGCTCCGCGCCCTGGACGACCTCCCGGCGGTGCCCGGGTCAACCCTGCGCCACCTCGCCGAACTGGCCGACTTCGCCGCCGACCTGGTGACCCGTGGCCGAGTGCTCCCCGGCGTCGCCACGATGGCTGTCCCGTCGGCGACCGCAGTGGCGGCAGGCAGGACGCCGGCGGTCGTCGCGTCGCCGGACAGGACGTCGGCGAGCGCAGCGGCGGCCGGTGGCACGGCCGCCGGGGCTTCGTCCGGCGGTTCCGTGCTGGTGCCGGCGCGTGCGGTCTGGCGTCCGCTGCTGACCGGCACCGACGCCACCTGGGCGCGCTCGCTGGCGCTGGCCCTGCCGCCAGCCGCCCGAGCCGCCGTGGACTCCGCCACCCTTGACCGGGCCGGCATCGCGGCCTTGGCCGGTGGTTCGGGTGGGAGCGAGTTGACTGCGGCCGAGGTCGTCGCGGATGCGCTCGACGCGCTCACCGACGCCGCCGCGCGGGCCGCTCTGGCGACCACCACCCTGGCCCGGGGACTGCGCCCGGGTGGCCCGGCACCAGCCTGGTTGGCGGCGCTCGCCGGCCCGCAGCGTGACTTCACCGTCGATCCCACGGCGTTGGCCACACTGCGCGAGGAGCTGGACGCCTGGCAGCGGGACGCCGCCGGCGGCCCGGTGCGGGCCAGTTTCCGGCTGGTGGAGCCGGCACCGGACGAGGTCACCGAACCGATCCTGGCCACCCGACCGGCGCCGAACGACATCGTGCCGGTGCCGGTCGAGTCGGTCGGTGGGGGGCGTTGGCGGCTGGAGTTCGGGTTGCAGGCCGCGGACGAGCCCGGCCTGCACGTCGACGCCGGGCAGGTCTGGCGGGCGCCGCAGACGCTCGGCGGCCTGGCCGGCCGGACGACCAGCCCGCAGGAGACGCTGCTCGCCGAGCTGGGCCGGGCCAGCCGGCTCTGGCCGGACCTGGACGCCGCGCTGCGCACCGCCGCCCCCGAGGCGATGGACCTCGACGTCGAGGGGGCCCACCGGTTCCTCAGCGAGGGCGCTCCGGTGCTGCACGCGGCCGGGTTCGGGGTGCTGCTGCCGTCCTGGTGGCAGCGCTCGTCGGCGCGGCTCGGCGCCCGGCTTCGTGCCCGCAGCCGTACCGCGCCCGGCACGGTCGGTGGCACGGAGGCCGGTGTCGGGCTGGATGCCCTGGTCGACTACCGCTGGGAGATCGCCCTCGGCGACCAGCCGCTGTCCGCCGAGGAACTGGCCGCGTTGGCGGAGATGAAGACGCCGCTGGTACGGCTGCGCGGCCGGTGGGTCGAGCTGGACCCGGGGCGACTCGCCGCCGGTCTGCGTCTGCTCCGCTCGGCGGGCGAACTGACCGTCGCCGACCTGCTCCGCCTCGGGCTGGCCGACGGCGAGGCCACCGGGGCGCTGCCGGTGCTGGAGGTGACCGCCGACGGGGCGCTGGGCGACCTGCTCGCCGGTGCGGTCGAGCGTCGGCTCACCCCGCTGGACCCACCACCGGGTTTTCAGGGGACGCTGCGGCCGTACCAGCAGCGCGGGCTGGCCTGGCTGGCGTTCCTGCGCTCACTCGGCCTGGGTGGCGTGCTCGCCGACGACATGGGGCTGGGCAAGACGGTGCAACTGCTCGCGCTGCTCGCCGGGGACCCACCGGAGGCCGGACCGACGTTGCTCGTCTGTCCGATGTCGCTGGTCGGCAACTGGCAGCGGGAGGCGGCCCGGTTCACCCCGGAGCTGCGAGTGCACGTACACCATGGGGCGGAGCGGGCGCGGGGGGCGGAGTTCACCGCGGCCGCGCACGGCGCGGACCTGGTCGTCACCACCTACTCGGTGGCCGCCCGCGACGCCGCCGATCTGGCCGGCATCGACTGGCACCGGGTGGTGGTGGACGAGGCGCAGGCGATCAAGAACGCGTCTACCCGGCAGGCCGAGGCGGTCCGTGCGCTGCCCGCCCGGCAGCGGGTGGCGGTGACCGGTACGCCGGTGGAGAACCGGCTCGCCGACCTGTGGTCGATCATGCAGTTCGCGAATCCGGGGTTGTTGGGGCCGGCGGCCACGTTCCGCAAACAGTTCGCCGAGCCGATCGAACGGCACGGCGACGCCGAGGCCGCCGAACGGCTCCGCCGGATCACCGGGCCGTTCGTGTTGCGCCGACTCAAGACCGACTCGTCGATCATCTCGGATCTGCCGGAGAAGCTGGAGATGGAGGTGCTCTGCAACCTCACCGCCGAGCAGGCCGCCCTGTACCGGGTGGTGGTCGACGACATGCTGGCCCGCATCGAGACCAGCGACGGCATCGAGCGACGCGGCCTGGTGCTGGCCACCATGACCCGGCTCAAGCAGGTCTGCAACCACCCGGCCCAACTGCTGCGTGACGGCTCGCCGCTGGAGGGCCGCTCCGGCAAGCTGGCCCGGCTGACCGAAATCATGGAGGAGGTGCTGGCGGCGGGGGAGCGGGCACTGCTGTTCACCCAGTACGCCGAGTTCGGCGCGATGCTGCGGGGTCACCTGTCGGCGCGGTTCGGCCGGGAGGTGCTGTTCCTGCACGGCGGCCTCGGCAAGGCCGAACGGGACGCCATGGTGCAGCGCTTCCAGTCGGCGGACGGGCCGCCGCTGTTCGTCCTGTCCCTCAAGGCCGGTGGCACCGGGCTCACCCTGACCGCCGCCAACCACGTGGTGCACGTGGACCGGTGGTGGAACCCGGCGGTGGAGGACCAGGCCACCGACCGGGCGTTCCGGATCGGGCAGCGTCGACGGGTGCAGGTCCGCAAGTTCGTGTGCGCCGGCACGGTCGAGGAGAAGGTGGCCGCGATGATCGC
Source organism: Micromonospora sp. NPDC048839 (assembly GCF_040649915.1). Lineage (NCBI taxonomy): Bacteria > Bacillati > Actinomycetota > Actinomycetes > Micromonosporales > Micromonosporaceae > Micromonospora > Micromonospora sp. NPDC048839. Next base: position 18,834 of record NZ_JBEZGL010000028.1, on the reverse strand, counting down.
GGACAAGCGCCGCCTCGCCGAGCGGGTGGTCGGCACCGGCGAGCAGTGGATCACCGAGCTGTCCACCGGTCAGTTGCGGGACCTGTTCGCGCTGGAGGCCGGGGCGGTGGTGGAGTGAGCGAGCGGAGCGCGCGAACCATCAGGCACAGCGTGGTGCCTCACGCCGGCGCGGAGCGCAGCGGAGCGGTGGAGTGAGCGAGCGGAGCGCGCGAACCATCAGGCACAGCGTGGTGCCTCACGCCGGCGCGGAGCGCAGCGGAGCGCTGGCGTGACCGACTTCGCCGACTACGGGCGCCCCCGCCGGGTCGACGGGGGACTGCGGGCGCGCAGCGCCCGAGGGGCGATCGGTCGCTCCTGGTGGTCGCGGCGGTTCCTGGAGGTGCTGGAGTCGTTCGCGCTCGGCACCCGACTGACCCGCGGCCGGTCGTATGCGCGGGCCGGCCAGGTGCTCACGCTCGACATCGCTCCCGGACGGGTCAGCGCGGTGGTGCAGGGCTCCCGGCCGCAGCCGTACCAGGCATCCATCGCGCTGAAGCCGTTTCCGTCCGCGCTCTGGTCCCGGATCGAGGCGGAGCTGGCCGGTCAGGCGTTCTTCAGCGCCCGGCTGCTCGCCGGGGACCTCCCCGACGAGCTGGAGGAGCTGTTCGTCGCCGCCGGCGCGCCGCTGTTTCCGGCCGGCGTGGACGAGCTGACCCAGCGGTGCAACTGCCCCGACTTCGCGGTGCCGTGCAAGCACCTCGCGGCGACGTTCTACCTGCTGGCCGAGGCGTTCGACGCGGACCCGTTCGAGCTGCTGCACTGGCGCGGCCGATCCCGTGCCGAGTTGCTCGACGAGTTGCGCGCCCGGCGGGTCGAGGCCACCGGAACGGCCCTGCCACCCGCCCCGGCCGGTCCACCGTCCGAGGTGGACGACGAAGGCTCGACTGTGGACGTCGTGGCGCCCGTCGGTGCGGCCCGCGCGCTGGCCGGTCTGCCGGCTACCCCGCTGGCCGACGCCGCGGACCGGTTCTGGATGCCGCCGGTGCCGCTGCCCGACCGGCCACCCCGGCTGGCGACCGGCCCGGACCTGCTGCTGCGCCAGCTCGGCGCGCCAGCGCCGGTCATCGGCGGGCCGGGACTGCTCGAACGGTTGCGCCGCGCGTACCGGGCGTTCGGCCCGGCCGACCGGTGAGCCGTCACGTCCACCGGCGGCGGAACCGCCACATGATCGCGGCATTGGCCACCAGCACCACCGCGCAGATCGCGCCGGTCAACCGACCGGCGAACACGGCTATCGCCGGCAGCGACGCCCACAGCACGATGGTCAACAACATCAGGTAGCGGCCCCTGCGGGCCCGGGCCCGGTGGTCCAGCCGGTTGAAGAAGGCCGGGTCACTCTCCCGGAGCTGACGGGTGATCTGGTCGAATCTGCGCTGATCCTCTTTGCTGAGCATGGCGCTGCCTTCCCCTCACGCGTTCAGCGGTTCGGCGGCATACCCGCTGCTGCGGCGGCTCACGCTCACCCGCTGCTGCTACTTTTCCGCCACGTGAGGTCACCTCATGTCCGGCTTACCCAAACCTTAAGTTTGCCTGTGGTGGTGAACGAGGCGGGACGTGTCGCGTGTGGCGGCGCGGTCCGGTCTGTGCCCGGCTGGCGCGCGTCCGCCCTGCTGGGAAGCTCCGCGGCCGCCCGGCGCCCGGCGCCTGACCGCGATGCCGCACTGAGCGCTGTCTTAAGTGCCCTCGCGAGGGTGTTCAGCCCACCTTGAAGGCACCTGAGTGCTTGGTTACCTTGCCGTAGCAACCCCCTCAGGCAACAGTCGCCGCACCTGCCGCACCTGCCCGGTCGCAGCTTCCGGCGCTCATCAGAAATCGGGATTGGTACATGGCCGACCAGAATGTGCCACCACGCCGACCGCGGGACGACCGCGGTTGGGACGGACGCCAGCACCACAACGCGGACGGCTACGGCGACCCCAGCACGTCCGCGCCCTACGGGTACGACTCGCCCCACCCCTACCAGGGCGGCTACCCCGCGCAGGCCGACCCGCGCGAGCAGTACGGCGACGGTTACGCCCACGCCGGACATCCCGCCCCCGGCCCGCGTGGACCGCAGTGGGTCGGTCCGGAGGGTCTCGGCCGGCCGGCGCCGGCGCGACCGGCCGGTGCCGGACTGCCCGCTCTGGACGATGACGACGACTCGGGTCGTAAGGTCGGCCGGCGCAAGGCCGTGTTCGCCCTCGGCGGCACCGCTGCCGTCGTCGCCGGTGGCGCGGCGCTCGCCATGACCCCGCAGATCCGTGGCCTCTTCGGCGACGAGACGACGGCGGCGGCGAAGGCTGGCGACGCGACCGGCAGCACGGTGACCGACGGCACCGCGGCGCGGCCCAGCGGCCAGCAGCCCAGCACGGTGCGGACGTACACCGAGCAGAACGAGAGCTACATGGGCTCCCGGGCCGGCGAGGCGTTGAAGAAGAACGCGCCAACGACCGGACGGACCCTGTCCGGTCCGACCGCCGCCGCCACGTCGACCAAGGTGACCGTCAAGACGGTGCTGGCCAAGGACCCGATCCTGCACCTGGCCCGGCGCGCCACCTTCGGACCGACGCCCGAGGTGGTCGCCGACATCAAGAGCAAGGGCATCGACGCCTGGATCCGCGCCCAGTTGGAGCCGGACAAGATCGAGCCGAGCAAGGCCGAGCTGAAGCTCGCCGAGCTGCCGAGCCTGAAGCTCGACCCACAGCAGTTGCGCGCCCAGCGGGACCAGCTCAACGACCAGGGCGCCCAGCCGGAGCGGGAGATGGTCGACGCCACCATCGCCCGGCAGATCTGGTCCAAGCGCCAACTGTTCGAGGTGATGGTCGACTTCTGGAACGACTTCCTGCACGTCGCCGCCGACTTCGACGGCGGCGAGGCCTACCGCAACTCGTTCGACCAGGACGTCGTGCGCAAGCACGCGCTGGGCAGCTACCCGGAGATGCTTGTCGCCGCGAACAAGCACCCCGCGCTGCTGATCTACCTGAACCAGAAGGACTCCCGCAAGGACGCGATCAACGAGAACCTCGCCCGGGAGAACCTGGAGCTCTACTCGGTCGGCGTCGACGGTGGTTACGAGGAGCAGGACGTCCGGCAGGCGGCGATGCTGCAGACCGGCCGCGGCATCGACCGCGAGGGCAGGTACGTCTTCAAGCCCGAGCAGCACTACGTCGGCAAGGTCAAGATCCTCGGCTTCACCCACGCCAACGACTCGCTGGACCCGAAGAAGGCCGACGCGGCGATCGACGCGTACATCGCCTACATCGCGCTGCACCCGTCGACGGCGAAGTACGTCGCGCAGAGCCTGGCGACCCGGTTCGTCTCGGACACCCCGCCGAAGTCCCTGGTGGAGCGGCTCGCGAAGACGTACACCACGAACAACGGTCTGATCAAGCCGGTGTTGATGGCGCTGTTCTCCTCCTCCGAGTTCTGGGCCGGTGTGGGCCAGAAGGTGCGCCGACCGATGGAGTACCTGGTCGCCACGTACCGCACCCTGGGTGTCTCACCGGAGGCGTCGCCGAAGCACAACAACGGCGACAACAAGCGCACCCCGTACGCCCGGGGCCTGCGGCAGATCCACGACAAGCTGCGCGAGCTGGGCCACTCCCCGATGGGTCAGCCCACCCCGGACGGCTACCCGGATGTCTACGTCGCCTGGACGTCGGCCGGCACCATGGTCAACGGCTGGAACGAGGCGGGCGAGATCATCGCCGGCTCCCGCACCACCTTCACGTACACGGCTCCGGAGAAGTTGGTCGCCGCGCCGCCGGCCACCGCCGGGGCGTACGTGGACGCGCTCTCCCAGCGGCTGGTGGGTCAGAAGCTGAGCACGCGGGAGAAGGACCTGATCCTCAATGTGGCCGGTGTCCCGCCGACTGCCAAGGTCGACGCCACGTTCAACGGGGCCATCACCGCCGTCGCGCGGGCGATCCTCGCTTCCCCCCAGCACCACCTCCGGTGAGGCACCCGATGGAGAAGACTGTGTACAACTCTTTCCCCCTGCACCCCGAATGCCCCGACGTGCGACGGCTGGCCGACAACCCGGCCGAGGCGTTGCTGCGCGCGGAGGCGGACATCGTCGCCGCCGAGAGCGCCGCCGAGCGGGACCGCTACCGCACCCTGGAAAACCTGGAGGAGGCCCAGCAGGACGGTCGTGGCGTCACCCGCCGCACCTTCGTCGTGGGTGCCGCGGCCACCGCCACCGCCCTGGCCACCGCCCAGTTCGTCACCACGTCGGCGTCGTTCGCGGCGACCCCGACCGGCACCCTGATCCACGTGTTCCTCTACGGCGGCCTGGACGGGCTGAGCCTGGTCGCGCCGGACAACGACCCCGTACTCGCCAAGGACCGCCCCGACCTGCTGCTCGGCAACGACTCGCTGGCCCTGGCGCGTGGCTTCAAGATGACCAGCGCGTTCAAGCCGTTGGAGAAGTGGCTGGCGGCCGGTCAGCTGGGCTTCGTCCCGGGGACCTCGGACCCGCGGCTGTCGCGCAGCCACTTCCAGGCCGCGGACGCCTGCAACCTGGGTGGCCTGCCCAACGAGACCGGTGGCCGGGGCTGGCTCGACGGCCTCGTCGACCACCTGGGCAAGGGCACCGCGTTCCGCAGCGTCGGCATCGGCAGCACGCTGCCCCGCTCGCTGGTGGGCACCAACGGCGCCCTGTCGCTGAACAACGTGGGATCGCTGCGGCTCAACGGCGACCAGAAGTACCGGGCGGCCACCGAGGCGGCCATCCGGGGCCTCTTCACCGGGATCAACCACCCGGTGGAGGAGGCCGTGCAGGAGGGCATGGGCGCGCTGGCCACCGCCCAGCAGTTGGCCGCCAAGCCGTACGAGCCCGCCGAGGGCGTCAAGTACGAGGGCGTCGGCAACTCGTTCAAGCAGCTCGCCCAGCTGATCAAGGGCGGCGCGAACGTCCGGGTCGCCACCGTCGGGATGGGCGGTTACGACACCCACGAGAACCAGGGCACCGCCGCGGGCGGCCAACTGCACCGCAGGTTGAACGAGCTGGCCACCGCGATGGCGGCCTTCTTCACCGACCTCGGCCCGCAGGCCGCCGACGTGACGATCATGGTGTCCAGCGAGTTCGGTCGCCGGATCCGCTCCAACACCGGCGGCACCGACCACGGGCACGGTGGGGTGGTCACGATCCTCTCCGGCAAGAAGCTGGCCGGGTCGCTGCTCGGCGACTGGAACGGTCTGGACAAGCCGGACTCCGGTGACGTGCCGGAGTACAACAACATGTTCAACGTGTACGGCGCGGTGGCCCAGGGCCGGTTCGGGCTCACCAACGCGGAGGTCGAGAAGGTCTTCCCCCGCCAGAAGTACGCCCCGATGAAGCTGTACGCGTGACGTACCCGCACACCCACGCCGCCGGCCGTCGTACCGGGACCTCGTCCCGGCACGGCGGCCGGTCGGCTGCTCCCGTACCCCCGCAGATCCCGGACCGGCGCGGACCCGGCGGCCGGCGGCTGCTGGGCCTGCTGCTCCTGGTCGGACTGCTCGCCAGCGTGCTGCCGTGGTGGCTGGGCACCCCCGCCGGTTCGCTGCGCAGCACCGCGGCCACCGTCACCGCGGCGGGCCGGATCAGCGGCCTGATCGCCGGTTACCTGCTGCTGGTGCAGGTGCTGATGATGAGCCGGCTGCCGGTGCTGGAGCGGTGGATCGGCGGCGAGCAGATGGCCCGTTGGCACCGCGACGTCGGCGCCACCCTGCTGGTCGCCGTGCTGGCGCACCTGTCGCTGATCCTCGTCGGCTACGCGGACCTGCGGAACCAGTCGATCCTCGCCGAGGTCGGCACGCTGCTCGGCGACTACGAGGACATGGTCTCGGCGTTCGTCGCCACCGGCATCATGATGCTGGTCGGGCTCAGCAGCGTCCGGGGGATCCGCCGGGCGCTGCCCTACGAGCTGTGGCACCTGCTGCACCTGTCCAGCTACCTGATCCTGCTGCTCGGCTTCGGCCACCAGTTCACCCACGGCGCGCAGCTGTACAAGCCCGGTCCGGTGCGCACCGGCTGGATCGCGCTCTACGTGCTGGTGGTCGCCGCCCTGCTCTGGGGTCGGGTGCTCGCGCCGCTGGCGTTCAACCTGCGCTACCGGCTGCGGGTCGCCGACGTGGTCGCCGAGAGCCCCGACACCATCTCCATCTATCTCACCGGCGAACGGCTCGGCCGGCTGACGATGCTCGGCGGCCAGTACTTCCGCTGGCGTTTCCTCACCCGGGGCTGCTGGTGGCAGTCGCACCCGTTCTCCGTCTCCGCCGCCGCGAACGGTCGCTGGCTGCGGCTCACCGTCAAGGTCGTCGGCACGCACACCGCGGACCTGCGCGACCTGACCCCGGGCACCCGGGTCTGGGCGGAGGGCCCGTCGGGCACCTTCACGGCCGCGCACCGGGTCCGCGAGCGGGCACTGCTGATCGCGGGTGGCAGCGGCATCACGCCGATCCGGGCGATGCTGGAGGAGCTGCCGCCGGGTGCGGCCCTGATCTACCGGGCCCGTACGCCCGCGGACGTGCTGCTCAGCCGTGAGCTGGACTGGCTGGCGCAGGAGCGGCACACCTCGGTCTGGTACGTCATCGGCTCCCGCGACGACCCCGGTCCCCGTCAGCTGATGAGCCCGGACGGGTTGCGGCAACTGGTGCCCGACGTGGCCCGGCGCGACGTCTACCTGTGTGGGCCACCCGGCCTGGTGGAGCAGTCGGTCCGCGCGCTGCGCGGCGCCGGCGTGCCCCGACGGCAGATCCACCTGGCCACGTTCGAGTTGTAGGAAGGCATCCCATGCGTCGCGCGTTGCTCGCGATCACCGGCCTGGCCGCCAGCACCACCGCGCTCGTGGTGTTCAAGGGCTCGCCGGCCGCCACCCAGGTCGCCCAGAACCTGCCGACCGCCCAGCCGGTCAACCCCACCCCGCAGGGTGTCGACCCGGCCGCCGAACCGCCCGCCGACGCGACCGCCGAACCGCCCGCCGGTGCACCGACGCCCTCGGTGAAGCCCAGCGCGCCGGCGTCGGCCAAACCCACCAAGAGCACCGCCCGGCCGCCCAGCACCCCCCGCACCACCACGAAGGCTCCCTCCGCGCCGCGGACCACCACCAAGGCGCCGGAGCCGACCACGCGGCGGGTCACCGGGCCGGGCGTGGACAACGAGTACGGGTTCGTCCAGGTGCAGATCGTCGTCTCCGGCACCCGGATCGTCGAGGCCGTCTCGCTGTCGCTGCCCAGCGGCGGCGAGTCCGACATCCACAGCGACGACGTCAGCAGCAGGTACGACGGCACCGGCGGCGAGGTGGTGCAGAAGCAGAGCGCCAACGTCAACACCGTCTCCGGCGCCACCGAGACCAGCAACTCCTACAAGCAGTCCCTGCGGGGCGCGATCGAGCAGGCGTTCTGAGGTGCCGGCCGCGATGACCCGACCCGGGTTGTGCCGGGTCGAGCAGATCATGGGTACGGCGATCACCCTGGACCTGGCCGACGACCTGCCCCCGGCGGCCCTGCACGAGTTGGCCGACGACGTCTTCGCCTGGATGCGCGAGGTGGACGCCCGGTTCAGCACGTACCGGCCGGACAGCGAGGTGTGCCGCTTCGACCGGGGTGAGGTGCTGCTCTCCGAGGCGTCCGCGGATCTGCGGTTCGTGCTGGAGGCCTGCGCCGACCTGTGGGGTGCCACCGACGGGTTCTTCGACGCGTACGCCACCGGGCGGCTCGACCCGTCCGGCTTCGTCAAGGGCTGGGCGGCTCAGGTCGCCTCGGATCGCCTGCTCGCGGCCGGTGCCGCGAACCACTGCGTGAACGCCGGCGGTGACGTGCGGGTGCGCGGTTTCTCCCCGGCGGGGGCGCCGTGGCGCGTCGGCATCCGGCATCCCTGGGACGCCATGGCGACCTGCCTGGTGCTCACCGGCACCGACCTGGCGGTGGCCACGTCCGGCGTCTACGAGCGCGGCCGGCACGTGCTGGACCCGCGCCGAGGCGCCCCGGCGAGCGGGTTGCGCTCGGTGACAGTGGTCGGCACGGACCTCGGTGTGGCCGACGCGTACGCCACCGCCGCCCTCGCCATGGGGACACCCGGGCTCGGCTGGCTGAACGGCCTCGACGACCACACCCACGCGGTGGTGACCGACGACGCCCGCCAGTACCACTCCGTCGGCCTGCCGCTCACCGACTAGAAGGTCGCGGGGCCTCTAGCGGACCGGCCGGTGGGTGCCGGCCGGGCGGGAGCCGGTGGGGCGTGGGCGGCCGGGACGCGAGCCGGACGGCCGGGTGCCGGCCCACCGGTGGCGTGGGTGGCTGCGGCGGGGCGGTTCGGTGCCGCCGGGATGAGGCGCCCTGTCGTTCGTGGACATCGTTCCCCCGTTCGTGGCGCGCGTTCGCGCCGTCTCCCTGTCAACGAGGACCGGCGCCCCGGCGACGCTGTCGGGCACCTGATGGAATCGTCGGCCGGGCACGTCTCACCTGCCTCGTCGGGGCAGTGGCAGGTGACCGGGGAGCAGGTCGGGGGCGAGCGTCACCCCGGCGGCGCGCAGCGCCCCGATCAGCGTGTTCTGCACGAGGTACGAATCCGGCAGCTGCCAGCGGGCCTGCTCGGGGGCGACCGCCCAGCGGACCGTGCCCTCCGGCAGCCGGGTGGGCGGGGCGGGGATCCAGGAGCCCGGCCCGTGCCGGACCACGTGGAAGCAGTGCTCCAACTCCGGCCGGAGCGGGTCGCCGGGGCGGACCAGGAACATCCACCGCCCGGTGGGGGTGACCAGCACCGGCCCGCGTACGCCGGTGCCGGCCGGGTGGATCTGCACCGCGTCGAGCACGTGCCGGCCCAGGTGGGCGGGCACCTCCAGCACGTCGAAGGCCCGGCCGGTGGGCAGCAGCACCCCGTGTGGACGGTTCCGCCACCAGGTGGCCACCCGGGCGGGGTCGGCGCTGGCGGCCAGCTCCCAGTTCTCCAGGGCGGGATGGCAACCGACCGTGGGACAGCCGGCCCGGCCGCAGACGAAGCGGCTGCGGGCCAGACAGGCCCCCGGGGTGACCTCCCACCCGTGTGTGGCGTACCGCATGGCGACCCGGCGCAGCCGGACTCGTTCCAGCGGCGACAGTTCGGCGACGCGCGGTCCGACGTTTCCCCACATGTGTGCCATCTCCCCTCGTCGGGCCCGGCGGTCGCCAGGTCGCATGTCGAGCACCGTCACTGCCGTAACCCACGATCGTTGAGGTTGACGAACGGCTCGTGCAACTTGCACGAAAAGTACGAGGACTGGCTGTACGGCTGACGTACATCGTGTGCGACCAGCGAAAACCTGAAGGCGAACGACAGTCGTCGCACCCGCGGACATCGCCCCGGCTCGATCGGTCGGCGGCGGCAGGGGAGGATGGGCAGATGGACGAGCTACCCATAGGACGGCGAGTTGCGTACTGGCGGGGGCGCCGCAAGATGTCGCAGCAGGTCTTCGCCGACCGGCTGGGAAAGTCCAAGAGCTGGGTGGACAAGGTCGAACGCGGCGTCCGCCGGTTGGACAAGTTCTCCGTCCTCTACGAGATCGCCGACATCCTCCAGGTCGACGTGCAGCTCCTGCTGGGCAAGGACCCGGAGCGCCGCACCGACGCGCTGAACTGCATCGACCAGGTCGAGGTGCAGGAGATCCGGGCGGCGCTGGAACGCTACGACTCGATGAGCGCGTACTTCGACGCGGTGCCGTGTCCGCCGCCGCTGGACGACCTGCGCAAGGCCGTCAACCACGCCTGGCTGACCTACCAGTACGGCCGCTACGGCATGCTCACCCGGGCGCTGCCCAAGCTGCTGCGCGACGCGCAGGCCGCCGACGCCGCCTACGGCGGTGACCGGGCACCCGAGGCGGCCCACCTGCTCGGGCAGGTCTACCAGATCGCCTCCTCGGTGCTGCGCAAGCTCGGCGAGTGCGATCTCGCCTGGTTGGCCGCCGACCGGTCGATGGCGGTGGCCCAGCGCGCCGACGACCCTCTGCTGGCCGGCATCGCCACCACCCGGGTCTGCAACGCGCTCGTCGCGATGGGCCGGGCCCGCCCCGCGCTGGAGCTGAACGTCCAGATCGCCAACCGGCTGGCCCCGGGCGGGAGCAACGAGGTCACCCCGGCCCGCCTCTCCGTCTACGGGATGTTGCTGCTCCAGGGTGCGATGGCCGCGTCGCGCATCGGTGACACGGCAAGCGTCGACGACCTCATCAACTGCGCGCAGGAGGCCGCCACGCTGCTCGGCGGCGACCACAACCACTACTGGACGTCGTTCGGCCCGACGAACGTCGAACTGCACCGCGCCGCCGCCGCGGTGGAGCTGGGTGACGGGGGTCGGGCCGTGGAGGTGCACCAGATGCGCATCGCGGAGCCGGCCTTCAACGCGCTGCTGCCCGAACGTCGCGCCCACCACCTGCTCGACATCGCCCGCGGGTACGCCCAACTGGGCGACGTGGCGAACGCCGGCGAGATGCTGCTGCTCGGTGACCGACTCGCTCCGTCGGAGGTCCGCTGCCGGCCGATCGCCCACGAGGTGATGTCGGACATCCTTCGTCGCACACGTGGTGCGCCGCCTTCTCCGGTAGCGGAGTTGGCTGAGCACATGGGAGTAGGGGTATGAGCGCGGAGCCGGTTTGATGGCCGGTTCAGCACGCCACAGCGGGCACCGCCAGGTGCTCTACGTCATCGCCTGCGGTTCACCGCTGGCCCGGCACGTCGGTCGCCTGGTCGACCTTGCCCAGCAGGATGGTTGGGACGTCTGCGTGGTCGTCACGCCGGACGGGGCCAAGTTCGTCGACCAGGTCGCACTGGCTCGGCAGACCGGCCACCCGGTGCGGACGCACTACAAGAATCCCGGTGACCCGGACGTGTTGCCGCCCGCCGACGCCATGATCGTCTGCCCGGCCACCGTCAACACGGTCAACAAGTGGGCGGCCGGGATCACCGACACCCTGGCGCTCGGGCTGCTGGTCGAGGCGCAGGGCAAGGGTGTCCCCATCGTCGCGGTGCCGTACACCAACGCCGCGATGGCCGCCCACCCCGCGTTCCGCGCCGGGGTGGCCCGGCTGGCCGAGTGGGGCGTCACGGTGCTCTTCGGTGACCACGTGATCGCCCTGCATCCGCCCGGCACGGGGGAGCAGTACCTGCACACCTTCCCGTGGACGATGCCGCTCGCCGCCCTGGACGCCGTCTCCGTGAGCGCTGCCTGACGCTCACCCGTACGGCCTGTCCGCGACGCGGCCGGGCCGGGTGTCACCGCTGGACCGCCCCCGCGCCGGTAAGCTGGCCCGCCGTGAGCACTAGCAGATCCGCCCCCACGGTGACCGAGGTGGTGGCCGAGCTGGAACGGCGCTATCCACCGGCCTGGGCCGAGGAGTGGGACCGGGTGGGCCTGGTGCTCGGCGAGCCGGCCGCCCCGGTCCGCCGGGTGCTCTGCGTCGTCGACGTGGTGCCCGAGACGGTCGCCGAGGCCCTCGCCGCCGACGTGGACATGATCGTCGCGCATCACCCGCTGCTGCTGCGCGGGGTCTCCTCGGTGGCTCCGACGACCTTCAAGGGCCGGATCATCCACCAGCTGATCCGGGCCGGGGTGGCGCTCTACGCGGCGCACACCAACGCCGATGTGGCCGCCCCGGGCGTCTCCGACGCCCTCGCCGCCCGATTCGGGCTGACCGGGCTGCGCCCGCTGCAGCGGCCCGCGCCCGGCTCGGCCGCCCACGGCGACGACCGGGGCTTCGGCCGGATCGGCGAGCTGCCCCGGCCGATGACTCTCGCCGAGCTGACCCGGCACGCGGCCGCCGTGCTCCCCGTCACGTCCTGGGGAGTTCGCGCGGCGGGGGATCCCGGGCGTATGGTTCGTACCCTCGCCGTCAGCGGCGGGTCGGGGGACAGCTTCCTCGGCGCCGCGACCGCCGCCGGGGTGGACGCGTTCCTCACCGCCGACCTGCGGCACCACCCGGCCGGCGAGCACCTCGCCGCCGATGGTCCCGCCCTGATCGACGCCGCCCACTGGGCGACCGAACGACCGTGGCTGGACGACCTGGCCGCCCTCCTGCGGGAGGCGCTGGGCGTCGAGACGCTGGTGTCCGACCTGGACACCGACCCGTGGACCGTGCACGCCGCCGCACCCGCTGTGGACGACAAGGAGCCCGACCGTGAAGGCTGACCCTCAGGTGCAGCGCCGCCTGCTCGACCTCCAGGCGATCGACACCAACCTCGCCCAGCTCGCGCACCGCAGGCGCTCGCTGCCGGAGCGGGCCGAACTGGAGTCGCTGGCCCGGGAGTTGTCGTCGTTGGAGGATGAGCGGGTCCGCGCCCAGGTGGCGGTCGACGACCTGGACCGGGACATCGCCCGGCTGGAAAAGGACGTCGAGCAGGTCCGCGCCCGCAAGGAGAAGGACGAGAACCGGCTCGCCGCCGGCACCGGCCCGGCCCGGGAGCTGGAGGCGCTCCAGCACGAGCTGGTCTCGCTGAACCGGCGCCAGGGCGACCTGGAGGACGCCGAGCTGGAGTTGATGGAGCAGCGCGAGACCGCGCAGGGCGTCCTGGACGGCGTGGAGCAGCGGCTGGCCGAGACCCGGGACAAGCGGGCCGCCACCGAGCAGCGCCGCGACGACGCGATGGCCGAGATCACCAAGGAGGAGGAGTTCAAGCGCGGCGCCCGTCAGCCGCTCGCCGCCGACCTCCCGGCCGACCTGGTCACCCTCTACGACAAGATCCGCGCGGACACCGGGTTGGGTGCCGCGCTGCTCACCATGGGCCGCTGCGGCGGCTGCCGGCTGGACCTGTCCGGCGCCGACCTGGCCCGGATCCGCAAGGCCGCCCCGGACGACGTGGTCCGCTGCGAGGACTGCCGGCGGATCATGGTCCGCACCAACGAGTCGGGTCTGTAGGTCGTGGCCCCGCGGGTGGTCAGCGTCGAGGCCGACGGCGGTTCCCGGGGCAACCCCGGCCCCGCCGGCTACGGCGCGGTGGTGCGGGACGCGGAGACCGGCGAGGTGCTCGCCGAGCGCTCCGAGTCGCTCGGCACGGCGACGAACAACGTCGCCGAGTACCAGGGACTGATCGCCGGGCTGACCGCCGCCGCCGAGCTGGGCGCCGCCGAGGTGGACGTCCGGATGGACTCCAAGCTGGTGGTCGAGCAGATGTGCGGCCGGTGGCAGATCAAGCACCCCGGCCTGCGACCCCTCGCCGCCGAGGCGGCCGTGCTGGTGGGCCGGTTCACGGCGGTGCGGTTCGCCTGGATCCCCCGCGAGCAGAACCGGCACGCCGACGCGCTCGCCAACGCCGCCATGGACGCCGCCGCCGGCCGACCCGCGCGGACCCCGACCACGGGCCAACCTCCGGCGACGCCCGCGGCGGGCAGCGACCCGGCGACCGCGCCGGCCTCCTGGGAGCCGCGGCCGTCGTTCACCGCCACCCGGCTGATCCTGGTCCGGCACGGCGAGACCGAGTACACCGAGCAGCGGCGCTACTCCGGCCGCGGCGACGTGCCGCTCTCCGCGAAGGGCCGGGCCCAGGCCCTGGCCACCGGCGCCCGGGTGGCCGCGCTGGCCCCGTCCGTCGCGGCCGTGCTCAGCTCACCGTTGTCCCGGTGTACGGCCACCGCGGCGGCGATCACCGAAGCGCTCGACGGCGACGTGCCGGTCCGCACCGAGGACGACCTGATCGAGTGCGACTTCGGCCAGTGGGAGGGTCGCACCTTCACCGAGGTCCGCGAGCAGTGGCCGGGGGAGATGGACGCCTGGCTCGCCTCACCCCGGATCGCCCCGCCGGGCGGGGAGTCGTTCACCCACGTCGCCGAACGCGCGCAGCGCGTCGTCACCGGGCTGGTCACCGCGTACCCCGGGGAGACCGTGGTGGTCGTCTCGCACGTCTCGCCGATCAAGCTGGTGCTGCGCGACGCCCTCGCGGCCGGCGACGGGTTCCTGCATCGGCTCTTCCTGGACGCGGCCGGCATCTCGGTGCTCGACAGGTGGCCCGACGGCGGCATCGCGGTCCGCACGGTCAACGACACCGCCCACCTCGCCGCGCTCTGATCGCCGCTGGCGGTGGCCTACCGGCCCGTGCCGTCGTCGACCGCCGACCGAGCCGGTGGCTCAGTGACGTTGCTGCGGTCGCCGCCCATGCGGTGCAGCCACCGCAGCAGGTAGAGAGTCGGCAGGGCGAGAGCGGCCCAGAGCAGCGCCAGCGCGAGCCGGATCAGCCCCGGCATCTCGGTGTCGAGCGCGAGCATGCCCAGCAGCAGGGTCACGGCAACGAACCAGACCAACAGGATCGCGCTGTTGGCCCGGGGGGACCGCTGGCTCACCTCGGCCCCTCTGCGTCGCCGCTCGACGCGCGTACGGCCGTGGCCTGGCAGCTCGACACGTGATCACCCCACAACCGTCGGTGGCCACAGGTTAACGACCGGGTGCAGCCCTCGCTGTCCCGTGCGGGCGGCGGTCATTCGGCGCACCACACTCGCCGCTCGGCGCACGATTCGCCTCGCGGGGCGCGTGACGGCCGTCACAGGGTCGTAGCCTCCGGCCGTTACATCGAGAGCCACGACTCCCCGGAGGTGTGTCAGATGGCTGCACCGGAACCGGAGGCGCCGACCACGGCGCCAACCAGGGCGAAGGACCACAGCCCCTGGAACTGGTTGCTCTTCATCCCCATCGTGGTGCCGCTGATCCCGGTCTTCTTCAATGGCGACTCGCCCCGGGTCTTCGGCTTTCCGCGCTTCTACTGGCTGCAACTGGCGTTCATTCTGCTTGGCGTCGGCACCACGACGCTGGTCTACCAGATGACGAAGAAGCGGGGTGGTTCCTGATGTGGCGTGACCATCTCACCGAGATCATCGTCTTCTCGTTCCTCTTCCTGCTGGTGAGCGTGATGGGCTTCGTGGCCGCCCGGTGGCGGGCACCGAAGGACATGGCGCACCTGGACGAGTGGGGGCTGGGCGGGCGCAGCTTCGGCGGCTGGATCACCTGGTTCCTGGTCGGTGGTGACCTCTACACCGCGTACACCTTCGTGGCGGTGCCGGCTTTGATGTTCGGCGCCGGAGCGGCCGGGTTCTTCGCCGTGCCGTACACCATCGTGATCTATCCGCTGGTGTTCCTGGTGCTGGTCCGGCTCTGGTCGGTGTCGCACCGGCACGGGTTCGTCACCCCGGCCGACTTCGTCCGCAACCGGTTCGACTCGCCGGTGCTGGCCCTGCTGATCGCGATCACCGGCATCGTGGCCACCATGCCGTACATCGCGTTGCAGCTGATCGGCATCGAGGCCGTGCTCAAGACGATGGGTGTCACCGGCGACAACGCGGTGGCCCGGCACCTGCCGATCATCATCGCGTTCGCGATCCTGGCCGCGTACACCTACCAGTCGGGGCTGCGCGCGCCGGCGCTCATCGCGTTCGTCAAGGACAGCCTGATCTACATCGTCATCCTGGTGGCGGTCATCTACCTGCCGTACAAGCTGGGTGGCTGGGGGGACATCTTCGCCGCCGCGGACGCGAAGTTCGACGCCTCACCCAACCCGAACGACGGCATCCTGCTCAACGGCAACAACCAGCTTCAGTACGTGACGTTGGCGCTCGGCTCGGCGTTGGCGCTCTTCCTCTACCCGCACAGCATCACCGGTGTGCTGGCCAGCAAGAACCGCGACGTGATCAAGCGGAACATGTCGGCGCTGCCCGCCTACAGCCTGCTGCTCGGGCTGATCGCGCTGCTCGGTTACATGGCCATCGCGGCGGGGGTGAAGCCGCTGCCCGGGGCGAAGGAGGGCACGGTCGACAGCAACACGGTCGTGCCGCTGCTGTTCGACCAGCAGTTCCCGGACTGGTTCGCCGGTGTCGCGTACGCGGCGATCGGCATCGGCGCGCTGGTGCCCGCGGCGATCATGTCGATCGCGGCGGCGAACCTGTTCACCCGCAACATCTACAAGGAGTACCTGAAGCGGGACGCCTCCCCGGCCCAGGAGGCCAACGTCTCGAAGATCACCTCGCTGGTGGTGAAGGTCGGCGCGGTGGCCTGCATCGTCTTCCTGGACCCGCAGTTCTCCATCGACCTCCAACTGATCGGTGGCGTGATCATCCTGCAGACGCTGCCGGCGGTGGCGCTGGGTCTCTACACCCGCTGGTTCCACCGCACCGGCCTGATCGTCGGCTGGGCGGTCGGCATGGGGCTGGGCATGTGGATGCTCTACCAGGTGGCCAGCCCGACCCGGAAGCACTTCGGTGGCTCGGCGTTCAAGCTGTCCGAGTTCGGCTTCGTCACCGACAAGACGATCTACGTCGGCATCGTGGCCGTGGCGGTCAACCTGGCCGTGGCGGCACTGGTGACGCTCGCGCTGCGGGCCGCGAAGGTCGACGAAGGGGTCGACGGCACCGAGCCGGACGACTACTTCGCCGACGAGGGCGACCCCCGGGTCACCCCCGGCACCGATCGCGACGCCGACTCGGCCCGCGAACCGGTCGCCTGACCCCAGGTACGTACGCCCGGGCGCCGACGTCTGTCGGTGCCCGGGCGGCGGCGCCGGCTGGATTTCCCGCCGGCGCCTGGACTTCCCGCCAAGATCGTGCTCGATCGTTGTTGTAGTGGTGTCGGACCGCGTGGGATGCCACTACAACAGGGATCTAGCGCGATCTTGGCGGTGGCAGGGGTTGACGCGGCCTGGATCACCGCGCCGGGTGATGGCGCTCGGCGTACGCGCAATCGGCGACGGGCGCGACGCCACCCGGAGGTCTAGCGGCGGTTGCGGTTGATCAGGGCCTGGTTGAGGCGGCTCAGCAGGCTCGCCAGGGTGGTCCGGTCCTCGGTGCTCCAGTCGGCCAGCATGTCGCCGTAGAGCCGGGTGCGGGCGGCCTGCACGACGGCCATCCGCTGGAGACCGGCCGGGGTGGGGGAGATGACCGTGCCGCGGCCGTCGGACGGATCCGGGGTACGCGTGATCAGGCCGTCGCGCTGAAGCGCGGTGACCTGCCGGGTCACGGTCGAGCCGTCCAGGTTGAGTCGGGCGGCGAGCGCGGAGACGTTCTGCGGGCCGGCGTCGGCCAGGTGACGCAGGATGACGTACGCCGCGCGGTCCAGCACCCGGTGCTCGGCGGTGCCGGTGGCCCGCCGGGTGGCCTCGCCGAAGCGCATCAGCAGGGCCACCTCGGTCTCGATCTGGCCGAGGGTGGTCTCGTCGTGGTCGTCGCTCATAGCTGTATGATACAGAATAAGTACCTGTACGATACAGCTAGTTGGGGAGTCGGAGTGGATCGGCGTACCGAACCGAACCGCAGTGCCATCTACGCCACCACACTGGTGGCCTTCCTCGCCATCGCCGGCATCGCCGTCGTCGACCCGATCCTGCCGGCCATCGGCGAGGCGATCGGCGTCAGCGCCTGGCAGGTCGAGTTGCTCTTCACCGCGTACATCGCGGTCATGGCCCTCGGCATGATCCCGGCGACGCTGGCCAGCGGCCGGTTCGGCTTCAAGCCGGTGCTCATCACCGGCGTCTCCGTGGTCGGCCTCGCCGCGATCCTCGCCTCGTTCAGCGACAACATCGTGCAGCTCTCCGTGCTGCGCGGTGTCTGGGGGCTGGGTAACGCGATGTTCTTCGCCACCGCCATGGTGGTGCTCGTCAACCTGGCCGTCGACCGGGAATGGGTGGTCGGCCTCTTCGAGACCGCCCTGGGTCTCGGCTTCGCCGTCGGACCGCTGATCGGTGGCCTGCTCGGCGAGGTCAGCTGGCGGCTGCCGTTCTTCGTCTGCGGCGTCTTCATGGTCCTCGCCCTCGGCGTGGCCTCCCGCAAACTCCGCGAGCCCACCAACCGGCAGGCCCCGGTACGCGTCGGCCAGATCTTCGCCACCTACCGCCGGCCGGCGTTCATCGCCCTCTGCGTGGTTACCGCCGCATACAACTTCGTGTTCTTCGTGGTGCTCGGCTACACGCCGCTCTTCCTCGGCCTGGACGTCATCCCGCTGGGGCTCGCCTTCACCGGCTGGGGGCTCGGCCTGGCCGCCGGCATCATGGTGATCGGCCACCGGCTGGCCCACCGGATCGGCGCCGTGCAGACCGTCGGCGTGGCCATCGCCGGGCTGCTGGTCTGCATGGTCCTCTTCGCCACCTCCGGCAGCACCGCCGAAGCGCTCGCGGTGCTGGTGCTCGCCGGACTCTGCATGGGCCTGGCCAACGCCAACCTCACCGACCTGGCCCTCGGCCTCGGCTCCAGCGACCGGCGCGTCGCCACCGGCGCGTTCAACCTGGTCCGCTGGGGCGCCGCCGCGCCAGCACCGATCATCTCCGGCAAGCTCGCCGAACACTCGCTGTCACTGCCGTTCTGGGTCGGCTTCGGGGTCCTCGCCGTCGGCGTGCTGGTCTATCTGGCCTTCGCGCACCTGATGGCCGCCGGCTACGGCGAACGGGTGCTCTGGTCCCGCTGGAACCGCGCCGCCGCGAGTACCGAAAACACCGCCGAGGAGCCGGTAGGCGAGGCGTACTGACCGGGCAGCCGTTGCGCCCTGCCGCGCCGTGCGGCGCCGTGCCCCGCCGCCCAAGATCTGCGCATGTTCGGGGAAACTGCTGTCTCGATGCCGAATGAGGCAGCAATTACCCTGGGCTAGTTGCATCCTGTTTGTGCTGGTCAGTGGGTCTTGACGTGTTGGTGTGAGGTGTTTTCGGGCTGGCCGAAGGCTTGTTGATCTTTAGGGTGGGTCGTTGCCCGGGGGCGGGTTCAGCGGGTGATCTCGGTGTGGGTGAGGACGAGTAGGGCCCGTATCAGGGTGGTGGCGTCGCGTCGCCAGTCGCGGCGTAGTCGGTGCAGGATGCGCCAGTTTTTCAGGTGGGCGTGGGCGTGTTCGTTGGCGACGCGTTCGCGGG
>NZ_JBEZGL010000027.1:0-86475 GCF_040649915.1 Micromonospora sp. NPDC048839 | reverse complement strand
GCCTAACCACCGCCACACCACGACCCATCCCACGCCGCTTCGCGACGCGGGATGCTGCCGCGTGTCTACGCACGGTTCGATTTTCGAGTTAGAGGTCTAGGAGGAGGGTTCGGGGGCCGATGTTTGTGCTTTCCACGAGCATGTGGGTGCGGAAGCGGCCCGTTTCCACCTTTGCGCCTCGCTGGCGCAGGGCGTCGACTACCGCGTTCACCAGTGGTTCGGCCACCTCGGCGGGGGCGGCTGCCGTCCAGGTGGGACGGCGGCCCTTACGCGCGTCGCCGTAGAGGGTGAACTGACTGACCACCAGGATCGGCGCGCCGGTGTCGGCGGCGGACCGTTCGTCGTCCAGGATGCGCAACTCGTGCACCTTGCGGGCCATCGTCTGAGCGGTCTCCACGGTGTCGGTGTGGGTCACTCCGAGCAGCACCAGCAGTCCGTTCTCGATCGCGCCGACCACCTCGCCGTCCACGGTCACGCTGGCCCGCCCGACGGTCTGCACCACCGCACGCATCAGGCGGTCACCGGCTCGATGAACCCGCGCTCCACCAGGTGCGCCACGATCGGGCCGGCGGCCTCGGCCATCTCGTCGGGTTCGACGTCGTGCGCGGCGGCTAGCAGGGCGAGCTGGTCACGCAGCGGCAGCCGCCCGTCGGCCCCACCGACCAGCGCCAGCACCAGCGGGTCGATCTCCTCGGTCCAGCGCAGGCCGTGCGGCATCGCCAGGACCTGCCGGTCCACCGCCCAGCCCTCGTCACCCATGGTGGCCTCCTGCCGCAGCTGGAGGCCCTCGGCGGCCCGGTAGCGCTCGGCGAGCAACCCCTCGGTGTCGCGTACCCGGAGAAAGTCCTGGCGGTCGAACCAGGCGGCGATCTGGTCGCCCAGCGGTGGCTGCACCCGCTGGCGCAGATCCTCCACGCGGACCACCGGGTCGGTGTGGCCACCCCGGCGCAGTGACACGATGCCGAAGCCGATCCCCTCCACCTTGTGCGCGTCGAACCAGTCCAGCCAGGCGGCCATCCGCTGCGGGTCGGCGGTTTCGCCGACGTCGGTGAGCCACAGGTCGACGTACGCCATCGGGTCGGCCACCTCGCGCTGGATCACCCAGGCGTCCAGGCCGGTCCCGGCGAACCAGCCGGCGACCCGCTCGTCCCACTCCTCGCCGGCGACGTGCACCCAGTTCGCCAGGTACTGCATGGTGCCGCCCTCGGTGAGCAGCTCCGGGGCGGCGGCGGCCAGTTCGGCGCCGATCGCGTCGCCGACCCGGCCGGAGTCGCGGTAGACGTGCGTGGTGGTGCCCGGACCGACCACGAACGGCGGGTTGCTCACCACCAGGTCGAACCGCCGACCGGCCACCGGGGCGACCAGGTCACCGCGGAGCAGCTCCCAGTCCTGCCCGTTGAGGGCGGCGGTGGTCGCGGCGAAGCGCAGCGCCCGCTCGGACAGGTCGGTGGCGGTCACCGACCTGGCGTGGGTGCCCAGGTGCAGGGCCTGGATGCCGGAGCCGGTGCCCAGGTCCAGTGCGGTGTCGACCGTCCGGCGCATGGTCGCGCCGATCAGGGTGTGGGTGGCCCCACCGACGCCGAGGACGTGCTCGGCATGCAACGGGCGGCCCGGACGGGCGCTGGCCGGCACGTCGGCGAGCACCCACCAGTCCTCGCCGTACGGCTCCAGGTCGATGCCGGCACGCAGGCCGTCGCCGTGCCGCTCGACCAGCCCGCCGGCCAGCGCCTCCGGCAGATCCAGCGGTGCCAGCGCGGCGGCCACCGCGGCCTCCGACTCGGTCTGGGCGCAGATGAACAGCCGGATCAGGGTACCGAGCGGGTCGCCGTCCTCGGTGGCGCGTAGCGCGGCCCGGTAGTCGTTGCGGGCGACCGCGGCGGTCGCCTGCGCGCCCAACCGCTCGGCGATGCCCTGGCTGGTGAACCCGGTCCCGGTCAGCGCGGCCCGCAGCGCGTCGACACCGGCGGGGGAGAGCAGCATGTCGTGTTCGTCCACCCCGACATCCTGCCTGCCGTCGCGGAGGAAGCCAGCATCACCCGCGAGATTCGACCCCGACGCCCGGCAGCCTCGGCTCCGCACCGGTCGGGGCCGAGGGCTCGCCGGGCACCGCCACGACCAGGGCCGGCGGTACGACTGTCGCCACCCCCCGACGCGCGGCCAACCGGTCGACGACCAGGGCGTACGCCGACAGGGCCAGCACGTCGACGAGGACGAGCTGCCACGGGGCGTCGGCCATCGTCTCGTCGGCGGTCAGCTCGCCGAACGCCGCCGCCAGGGTGAAGGCGAACAGGTTGTTCACCACGTGCAGCGCGATAGCGGCCTCGAGCCCGCCGGTTCGGATCGCCAGCCAGCCCATCAGGGCTCCCATGAAGGCCAGGTCCAGGAAGCCCCAGGGCGTGCCCCAGCCGTGCGCGGCGGCGAAGAGCACCGCCTGGACGGCGATCGCGGGCCAGGGCGAGCGCAGGTACGCGCCGACGGCCTGCAACAGCCAGCCGCGGAGGGCGTACTCCTCGGCGGCGGCCTGGAACGGCACCAGCAGGAGGACCATCAGCAGCCCGGCGGCGAATTCCGGCACACCCACCCACGTGTCCGGGGCGGGCATCGCGCTCTCGCCGGTCAGATCGAGCAGGAGTCCCGCGCCGACCAGCATGACGATGATCAGCGGCGTGGCGATCAGGAGGCAGCGGCCGAGCCAGCCCCACCGCAACCGGCCGAGCACCGAGGAGAGCGTGCCGGCGGGTCGGCGCTGCACGAGCCAGGCGGTGCCGAACACCAGTGGGAGCAGCAGTGCCAGCCAGGCGATCGGTAGCGCGGCGTCCGGAATCGGGCCGAAGGTCGGCAGCCCGTCGGCGTCGTACGGGCGGTCGGTGAGCTCGGCCACGGCGGCGGCCACGCCGAAGATCAGGCAGACGACCACCAGCGCCGCGGCGACCAGCGCGAGGGTGCCGACGATGGGTTGCCACCAGCGGTGCCGGTCGGTGCGGCCGAGCCGGTGGTACGGGGATCCGGGCGGGGCGGTCCGAAGCATGTCGTCGAGCGTGGCAGACGGACGCCATCTGTCGCGCCCGGTCGGAGCGTCGGTGTCCGCCCGGCCGGGTGGGCCGGGCAGGATGGTCGGCATGACGCTCGTGCTGCCCATCGACCCGGAGGCCAACCGTCTGCTGGAGCGCAGCCCGCTGGCACTGCTCCTCGGCATGGTCCTGGACCAACAGATTCCGATGGAGAAGGCATTCTCCTCGCCGTACGTGCTGACGCAGCGCCTCGGTCACGACCTGGACGCGGCGGAGCTGGCCGGGTACGACCCGGAGGCCCTGGTCGCGATCTTCGCCCAGCCGCCGGCGCTGCACCGGTTCCCGAAGGCGATGGCGGCCCGGGTGCAGGAGGTCTGCCAGGTGCTGGTGGAGCGCTACGACGGCGACGCGGCCCTGCTGTGGGCCGAGGTGGCCGACGGGCCGGAGCTGCTGCGGCGGGTCTCCGCGCTGCCCGGCTTCGGCAGGCAGAAGGCGCAGATCTTCGTCGCGTTGCTCGGCAAGCGCTTCGGGGTGACCCCGCAGGACTGGCGGAAGGCGGCCGGAGACTACGGCGACCCCGGCGCGTACCGCTCGGTGGCCGACGTCACCGACGCCGACTCGCTGAGCCGGGTGCGGGAGTTCAAGCAGCAGATGAAGGCGGCGGCCAAGGCCGCGCGGGGCTGACGCTCAGGCCGCGGTGGGATGCGCCAGCGAGGCCAGCGCGCGCCGGACGTCGGCCAGCGAGACGGTCGCGGAGTCGTCCAGGTCGGCCAGGCCGGCCTCGATCCACTGGCGCATCAGCGTGGTGACCCCGATGCCCCGGGCGTCGGCGGCGGCCCGCACCCGCTCGTAGGTCTCCAGTGGCAGCCGGACCGACCGGCTCACCATCGGGACGTCGGTGTCGGGGGCGGGGAGGTCGACTCCCGGACCCTCGTCGATCAGCTCGGCGATCCGGTCGTCGCCGCTGTGGAACTGCTTGGTCGCGTCGTTTCGGTGCATCGTCACGGCCTCCTCATCGGCGAGATCTCCGCACGGCCTCGTCGTAGCGCTTGGACTCGACGTCGCTCAACTCGCGGGCGGAGAGGATGTCCCAGTCGTTGTCGGTGCCATCGGCCTCGGCGAGCAGCACCGCCAGTCGGCGGCCCCGACGGGCGGCGGCGTAGACCACCATGACGTCGTCGCCCAGGTGGCGAATGACCCGTCGGGCGCTGTGTAGCGCCTCCCAGACTTCCCCGGGCGTGACGTCGTAGACCCTCAGGTTGGCCAACGCCTCGTCGGTGAAGCTGAACCTGCTGCCCACGTCGCGGAGCGTACCACGGGCGTAACACGCATGGGGATGAGTCGAATTTCGCTGATCACGGCCCCGCGGTGACAGGATGGGGCGTAATCCCCTCGAGGAGGTCCCAGGTGAAGCGTCAGGCCTACCAGCCGATTCTGATCACCGACGCCTCGCGCAGCCAAGACGATCAGCTCACCAGTCGCCAGCGCCGCTATGTCCTGATGATGGGCATCCGGGTGCTGTGCATCATCGTCGGCGCGATCCTGGTCGGTGCGAACGCCCCACTGCTCTGGCTGTGGCTGCCGTTGTGCGTCCTCGGCATGGTGCTCATCCCGTGGCTGGCCGTGCTGCTGGCCAACGACCGGCCGCCCAAGGAGGAACACCGGCTGGCCAACCGGTTCCACCCCCGGCACACGGACGACACCCCGCCGATGAGCCTCACCGCCGAGGAGCGCCCGCACAAGGTCATCGACGTCGAACCCTGACCCGCGAACGGGCCAGGGTCCGACACTCACGGCTGTGGCCGTGCGCCGACCGCTACGGCTGTGGCCGTGCGCCGACCGCTACGGCTGTGGCCGTGCGCCGACCGCTACGGCTGTGGCCGTGCGCCGACCTCTACGGCTGTGGTCGTGCGCCGACCGTGGAGACGGCCAGCGCGCCCAGGTCGGTGGCGCGGGTTAGCGCCGCGGTCGGGGCGGCGCCGGCGAGCCACGCGGTGAGCAGGCCGGCCGCGAAGGCGTCGCCCGCCCCCGTGACGTCCCGTACCGCCACCCGCCGGGCGGGCGCAACCCAGACCCCCGCGCTGCGGTCGACCCAGACCGCGCCGGCCGCGCCGCGCTTCACCACCACCCGCCAGGCCGTCGCCGACAGTGCCCGCCCCTGCGCCGCCGGGTCCAGTCCGCCGGCCAGCACCGTGGCCTCGTCCGCGTTGACCAGCAGCAGGTCGACGTCGCGTACCCAACTCAGGAACGCCGCCGCGCCCACCCGCCGCAGCGGCGCCGCGGAGGCCGCGTCGACGCTCGTGGTGAGCCCGCGCTCGCGGGCGGCGGCCAACGCCCGCAGCCCGGCGTCGCGCGACCCGGCGTCCAGGAGGGTGTACGCGGACAGGTGCAGATGCCCCGCGTCGGGCACCGCCGCGAGGGCCCGCTCGACGTGCGCGACGCTCAGTCGAAGGTTCGCGCCCCGCTGGTTGACCATGGTGCGCTCGTCGTCGGTCGCCAACACGATCACCGTGCCGGTCGGCACGTCCTCGACCCGCTCGATCGCGCAGTCGACACCCGCCCGCTCCAACTCGGCGACCCGGTCCCGCCCGGCGTCGTCGTTCCCGACGGCGGCGACGAGCGTGACGTCCACCCGCTGCGCCGCGACCCAGGCGGCAGTGTTGGCCGCCTGGCCGCCGCCGCCGATACTGATCTCGGCTCCGGTGTCCGAGCCGGCCGCGAGCGGCCCGGACAGCACGGCGACCACATCGGTGATCACGTCCCCGACGACGACCACCCGGGCCGATCGGGTCATACCGCGGCGGCGGTGTCGCGGGCCGCCGCGGCGACCGCGATCCGCGCGGCCAGGTCGGCGTTGCGCAGGATGATCCGGACGTTGACGGTGAGGCTCGCGCCCTCGGTGGCCGAGTGGAAGTGCGCCAGCAGGTACGGGGTGACGGCCTTTCCGGTGATTCCGTCCCGCTCCAGCAGGGCCAGACCGTCGGCGAGCGTCCGGTCGTGCAGCTCCGGGTCGAGCTGTTCGTCGACCGGCAACGGGTTGGCGACGAGCAGCCCGCCGGTGTGCAGCGCGTGCGCGTCCCGGGCGGCGAGCACGTCGGCGACCTGCTCAGGCGAGTCCACCGACCAGTCCAGGTCGAAGCCGGCGTCGGTGCGGTAGAAGCCGGGGAACCGGCGGGTGCGGTACCCGAGCACGGCGACCCCGAGGGTCTCCAGGCGCTCCAGCGTCGCTCCCACGTCGAGGATCGACTTGACGCCGGCGCAGACCACCACGATCGGGGTCTGGGCCAGGGTGACCAGGTCGGCCGACTCGTCGAAGGTGTGCGCGGCCTCCCGGTGCACCCCACCCAACCCTCCGGTGGCGAACACCCCGATGCCGGCCGCTGCGGCGACGGCGCTTGTCGCGGCAACCGTGGTGGCGCCGTCCACGCCGGTCGCCGCCGCCACCGCGAGGTCGCGGACGGAGAGTTTCGTCACTCCATCGACCGTGGCCAGTCGGGTCAGCTGTGCGTCGTCCAGGCCGACCACCAGCTTGCCGCCGATCATGCCGATCGTCGCGGGAACGGCCCCGGCGTCCCGGACCGCCTGCTCGATTTCCCTGGCCACCCGCAGGTTCTCCGGCCGGGGCAGCCCGTGCGAGACGATGGTGCTCTCCAGTGCGACGACGGGCCGGCCGTCGCGCAGGGCGTCGGCGACCTCGGTGCCGTAGCTGAGGTGAAAGTCAGTCACCCGGGCACCGTACGGGGTCGGGCTCCCGCAGGCCTCAGGTGGACCCTGCCGTGATGACCTGCCAAACTTGTCGGTTGGAGGTGCAGACGTGAGCACAGAGGTTCTCGAGCGTCCCGAGCTGAAGGACGCCGACACCGGTCCCGAGATGTTCCACTACGTCCGCAAGGAGAAGATCGCCGAGAGTGCCGTCATGGGCACCTACGTCGTCGCGCTCTGCGGCGAGACCTTCCCGGTCACCAAGGCCGCCAAGCCGGGTTCGCCGGTCTGCCCGAAGTGCAAGGAGATCTACGACTCGTACCGCGAGTGAACCTCGGCCGGCGCTCCGGCCGGCGACGTAGCCTGCGGCGGTGACCACCTCCACCGCCCTGCTCCTCGCCGACCTGACCGGCGTCGCGGTGTTCGCCGCGTCCGGGGCGTCGGCGGCGGTGGCCAAACGGCTGGACCTGTTCGGCGTCGCGTTCGTCGGGTTCGTGGCCGCCCTCGGCGGTGGGATCTTCCGGGACCTGGTCATCGACGAGGCACCGCCGCTGGCCTTCGCCGACTGGCGGTACGTGGCCACCGCCGCGATCACCGCGCTGGCGACCTTCTGGCTGCACCCACAACTGGCCCGACTGCGCACCACCGTGCTGGTGCTGGACGCGGCGGGCCTCGCGCTGTTCACCGTCACCGGCACGCTCAAGGCGCTCGACGCCCGGGTGCCGGCCGTCGGCGCCTGCCTCATCGGCATGCTCACCGCGATCGGCGGCGGGCTTGCCCGCGACCTGCTCACCGCCGAGATCCCGGTCGTGCTGCGCCGCGAGATCTACGCGTTGGCGGCGCTGGCCGGGTCGGTCACGGTGGTGCTGCTGTACGTCACCGGGCAGACCGGACCCGCGTCGCTCACCGCGGCCGCCGTCCTGGTCTTCGGGCTGCGCCTGATCGCACTGCGTCGACGCTGGTCCGCCCCGGTGGCGACGCTGCGCCCTCCGCGCACCGGTGGGGCGGATCCGCGTACCGACCGGGAGTGGTGAGACGGGTCGCGGATGTGACCAGCGTGGCGTCGCCTGGGCCGTGGGGCCCGTGCTGGTTATGCTGAGTCGGCCTTCGCGGCAGCTACTGCGCGGAGGCGTTTTCATGGGCGGCGGGACTCGTGGCCCTCGCCCGGGGTCCGCGTTCGTGCGGTCGGAGAGGAGCAGCGCGTGGCAGCCCGGACGCCGGTGCTCGAGACGTTCCCGGCACTACGCTCCTGGCAGCGTAAGGCCCTGGTGGAATACCTGCGTCGGCGTACCGACGACTTCACCGCGGTCGCCACGCCAGGTGCCGGCAAGACCACCTTCGCCCTGCGGATCGCGGCCGAACTGCTCGCCGACGGCACCATCGAGGCGGTCACCGTGGTCGCCCCGACCGAGCACCTGAAGAACCAGTGGTCCGACGCCGCGGCCCGGGTGGGCATCCAACTCGACGCCGCCTTCCGCAACGCCGACCTGCACTCCGCAGCCGACTTCCACGGCGCGGTGGTCACCTACGCCCAGGTCGGAATGGCCCCGCAGGTGCACCGCCGACGCACCATGACCCGGCGCACCCTGGTCATCCTCGACGAGATCCACCACGCGGGGGACTCCCGGTCCTGGGGCGACGGCGTGAAGAACGCCTTCGAACCCGCCGTACGCCGGCTGATGCTGACCGGGACACCGTTCCGCTCCGACGACAACCCGATCCCGTTCGTCAGCTACGAGCGGAGCGGGGACGGGCTCCTGCGCTCCCGCGCCGACTCCGTGTACGGCTACTCCGACGCGCTGCGTGACGGCGTGGTCCGGCCGGTGCTCTTCCTGGCGTACTCCGGGGAGACCCGGTGGCGGACCAACGCGGGGGAGGAGTTGGCCGCCCGCCTCGGTGAACCCATGACGCAGGATCTGGTGGCGCAGGCCTGGCGTACCGCCCTGGACCCGGCCGGGGACTGGATGCCGCAGGTGCTGCGGGCCGCCGACGCCCGACTCACCGTGCTCCGCAACGCGGGAATGGCCGACGCCGGTGGGCTGATCATCGCCACCGACCAGCAGACCGCCCGCTCGTACGCCAAGTTGATCGAGCAGGTGACCGGCGAGAAGGCCGCCGTGGTGCTCTCCGACGACCAGGGCGCATCTGCCCGGATCGCGACGTTCGCGGCGTCCGACCAGCGCTGGCTGGTCGCGGTGCGGATGGTGTCCGAGGGGGTGGACATCCCCCGACTCGCGGTCGGGGTCTACGCCACCAGCGCCAGCACGCCGCTCTACTTCGCCCAGGCGATCGGCCGGTTCGTTCGGGCCCGCCGACCCGGGGAGACCGCGTCGGTGTTCCTGCCCAGCGTGCCGCACCTGCTCGGCCTGGCCAGCGAGATGGAGACCGAGCGGGACCACGTGCTCGGCAAACCCAAGGAATCCGACGGTTTCGACGACGACCTGCTGGAACGCGCGCAACGCGACGACCAGGCCAGCGGCGAGTTGGAGAAGCGGTTCGCCGCGCTGTCGGCCACCGCCGAGCTGGACCAGGTGATCTTCGACGGGGCGTCGTTCGGCACCGCCGCACAGGCCGGCACCCCCGAGGAGGAGGAATACCTCGGTCTGCCCGGCCTGCTCACCGCCGATCAGGTGTCCCTGCTGCTGACCAAGCGGCAGGCCGCCCAACTTGCCGCCCAACGCCGCCGTACCGCCGACGCGGCCTCTCAGCCGGCCGCTGCGCCCACCGTGGCGCCTCCGGCACCTCTGAGTGCCGCCCAGCGTCGCGTGGCGCTCCGGCGCCAACTGAACGCTCTGGTGGCGGCCCGACACCACCGCACCGGCCAGCCGCACGGCAAGATCCATGCCGAGTTGCGTCGGCTGTGCGGCGGGCCGCCGAGCGCCCAGGCCACCATCGAGCAGCTAGAGGAACGCATCGCCACCGTCCAGACCCTCTAGACCCGACGAGGAACGGCCCCCACGTACGGATCCACCCGCCAGCCCCACCGCACCAGCGGGCGACGGCGTGGCCGCGTGGCGGCGTGGCCGCGTGGCGGCGTGGCGGCGTGGCCGCGTGGCGGCGTGGCGGCGTGGCCGCGTCGGCGGCGTCGGCGGCGTGGCCGCGTCGGCGGCGTGATCCACTCGGCTTCCTTGAAATCGCGGTGTTCGAGCCGGGTGGAAAGCGCGACTTCCGTGAAACCGAGTGAATCACTGGGGTCTGGGGCGGTGTCGAGGCTTGCCTGCCCGGAACGGCCGCACATGCCCCTCCGCGGGCGTCCCAATCTCAAGATCGCGCTAGATCCCGGATGCAGTGGTGTCCTGCGGTCTTGAGGCCACTACATCCTGGTTCGAGCGTGACGTTGGTCGGCTGCTGGCGCCTGGGCCTCGCTCTCGGTGTCCCGAGGGCGGTGTTCGTCGTCAAGATCCGTCCAGGATCAGGGATGTTGCTGCCTCCGGTCGTGCCGGAGACAGCAACATCGGAGAAGTTGCCGGGGCGCAGGGCGCGGGCGGCGTGGGGCGGGCGTGGCGGTTCGGACAGAAAAAGCCGACCGGAGGTCCCCTCGGGGTACCTCCGGTCGGCTATGTCGGTTAGCGGATTTAGTTCGCCATCAGATCGGCGCCACGCCAGCTGAAATCGGGCTCCGTCGCGAACCGCTCGGTGATCTTCACGAGATCCTCCGCGTACTTGTTCGCGTGGTGCCCGCAGAACACCAACTCGCTCCCACCCGTGAGGGTGATCCGGAGCTTCCCGGCAGCATTGCAGCGGTCGCACCGTTCATCGGCGGCTGGGGGAGCCGCCGTCACGGGCGGCGGCGTGAGGGTCGGGGTCATCGCCTTCCTCCTCTGGTCGTCACCGATGAACAATCTCTTCGGTCGTTGCTCACCTATGGTGCAACACCCTTGCTAGGCACTGCCTTCCCTGTGTGCCCGCGGGGGACCGAGGTCACACCTGGCAGGGACAGTGTGCCGTGCACCCAGGGTGCCACGTCAACGATCACATTCGTGCATCCGGACGATCACCATCTCGTGTTGCACACCAGGTGGCCAAAACGACACGTTCGGTTGACGAAACCGGCTCAGTCCAGGTAATCCCGGAGGACCTGCGACCGGGACGGGTGACGCAGCTTGGACATCGTCTTGGACTCGATCTGCCGGATCCGCTCCCGGGTCACCCCGTAGACCTGGCCGATCTCGTCAAGCGTCCGGGGCTGGCCGTCGGTCAGGCCGAAGCGCAGGCGTACCACACCCGCCTCACGCTCGGAGAGCGTCTGCAGCACCTGCTGGAGCTGGTCCTGCAGGAGTGAGAACGAGACCGCGTCGACCGCGACCACGGCCTCGGAATCCTCGATGAAGTCACCGAGCTGGCTGTCGCCCTCGTCACCGATGGTCTGGTCCAGAGAGATGGGCTCCCGAGCGTACTGCTGGATCTCCAGCACCTTCTCGGGTGTGATGTCCATCTCCTTGGCCAGCTCCTCCGGAGTGGGCTCGCGACCCAGATCCTGGAGCAGCTCGCGCTGTATGCGGCCGAGCTTGTTGATGACCTCGACCATGTGCACCGGGATGCGGATGGTGCGGGCCTGGTCGGCCATCGCGCGGGTGATCGCCTGCCGGATCCACCAGGTGGCGTACGTGGAGAACTTGTAGCCCTTGGTGTAGTCGAACTTCTCCACCGCGCGGATCAGGCCGAGGTTGCCCTCCTGGATCAGGTCGAGGAAGGCCATGCCGCGACCCGTGTACCTCTTGGCCAGCGACACCACCAGTCGGAGGTTCGCCTCCAGGAGGTGGTTCTTGGCGCGCTCGCCGTCACGGGAGATCCAGCCCAGGTCACGGACCATGTCCCGGACGAGCTTCTCTTCGCCCTCGTCGGCGGCGCGCAGCCGCTCGGCGGCGTAGAGCCCGGCCTCGATCCGCTTGGCCAGCTCAACCTCCTGCTCGGCGTTGAGCAGCGGAACCTTGCCGATCTGCTTCAGGTAAGCGCGGACCGAGTCGGCCGAGGCGGTCAGCTCGGCGTCCCGCCGGGCCTGCTTGAGCGCCTCGGACTCCTCGTCGTCCCACTCGAAGTCGTTGTCGGTCGCCGAGGCGGCGGCGTCGGTCTCGGCGGCCTGGGCCAGCTCGGCCGGCTCCTCGACCACCACGTCCTCGATCGCGGCGGCCAGTTCCTCCGGGTCGATCTCGCCGTCAGCGCCCTCGCCCTTGGCTTTGCCGGCGGTCTTGGTCGGTTTGGCACCGGCAGCCGCGGCCACCGTCGCCTTGGTGGCTCGGGTCGACTTGGTCGCCTTCGCCGGAGCCGCCACGGCGGAGGCGCCGGTGGCCTTGCTCGCGGTCGCCTTGCGTGGGGCCGGCGTCGCCGGCGCGTCATCGCCGGCCGGCGCCTGCTTCGGGGCCGGAGCGGCGGCCTTCTTGGTGGTCTTGGCGGTGGTGGCCCGGGACGCCGGCGTGGTCGACCGGGCCGCGGCGACCCGGCGGCGGGTGCTCGCCGAGCCGTCCACCACTACGGTCACTCCCGCCTCGGAGAGCGCCCGCAGGATCTTCTTGGCCTGGGCCGGAGTCACCTCGGCGGACTCGACGGTGCGCGCGAGCTGGGCCGACGTCAGCTGACCACCGGCGCTCTGCGCGTGGGCGATCAGGGTGTCGGTGAGCGAGCGAACGTCGGCGCCGGTCTGGCGGGGTTCTGTCACGAATGACCTTCCGGAGGCGAAGAGCGGGCACGGCCGGGTCGTCCGGCACAGCATGGGGCAACCGGGCCGGGCGATGTGGTTGAGGGACCCTCGCGTCCCGGGCCGGCCGGTGGTCGGCGGTCCGTGGCGCGTGGGCAGGGGTGAATTGTAACGCCGTCTGCGGCGATCATTCTGCGCCGCACTGCGTAACGACGGTGGGACCGCTGATTCGACGCTGATCTGGACTTTGTAAGGATGATACCCGCGCGCGGCCCGGAACACCCCGGTCGTGCGGGAAGGGGACGTTGGTATGCACGGTTCGGCACCGTCACCTCGGGATCTTTTGGCGATCGCGCTCGACGTGGCGCGGGACGCGGCGGCCACCGCGTACCGGATGCGCGCCGAGGGAGTTTCCGTGGCCGCGACCAAGAGTACGGTCACCGACGTGGTCACCGCCGCCGACCGGGCGGTCGAACGGCAGGTGCTCGACGCGCTGAAGCGGGCGCGGCCGGACGACGCGGTGCTCGGCGAGGAGTACGGCAGCGGGGACACCGGGCCGGTCGCGCCGGGCGGGGTGCGCTGGATCGTCGACCCGATCGACGGCACCGTGAACTACCTCTACGGGCTGCCGTACAGCGCGGTGTCGTTGGCCGCCGAGGTGGACGGGGTGGTGGTCGCCGGCGTGGTGCGCAACGTGAGCACCGGCGAGGAGTGGACGGCCACGGCCGGGGGCGGCGCCTGGCGGGACGGCGTCCGACTGCGCTGCTCCGCCGAGGTGGACCTGGGGCAGGCGCTGGTCGGTACCGGGTTCGGCTACGACGCCCGTCGTCGTGCGCACCAGGCGCAGGTGGTGGCCGGGTTGATCGCGCACGTCCGGGACATCCGCCGGCTGGGCGCCGCCGCGCTGGACCTCTGCCTGGTCGCGGAGGGCCGGCTCGACGCGTACTTCGAGAAGGGCCTCGCGGCCTGGGACCTGGCGGCGGGTGGGCTGGTGGCCGCCGAGGCGGGTGTGCGGGTCGCCGGGCTGGCCGGTCGGCCGCCGGGGCCGGACCTGGTGGTCGCGGCCCCGCCGGCGCTCTTCGCGCCGCTGCACGACCGGCTCGCCGAGCTGGACGCAGCCGGCGGACCCTGACCTGTCGATCCGACGGCGCGCGGCGTGGCTACGCCGTCACTTGGCGGCCGGGGACGGGCAGGAGCCCGCGGGCGCCTTCGGCGGCCCCGAGTCGCCGAGGGACTGGTTGACCTCGGTCGTGGTGGCGAGCTGCTGGAAGTTGTTACCCAGCACCACGTCCACGGTGTCGTCGGTGCGCTTCTCGTCGTAGGCCCGCTTGGCCTCGTTGAGGAAGTACGCCTCGAGCAGGTGCGCGGAACCGACGCCGTTCGGGCCGTACCGCAGCACCGCGACGTTGTCGACCTGCTTCTTCTCGTCCCCGGTCTTGGTGACCTGGAACTGGCGGTTGCGGAACTCGTCGCTGACGGTGTGGGCGAGACCGGGCCGGTCCGTGGCGTTGAACACGTTGATCTTGACGTCCTTGCGCTCGCGCAGGGTCAGATCCGCCAGCGGCCAGCCCTCCGGGCAACCCCCCGCGGTGCCCGCGTTGCCCTGGCTGTCGCGGACCACGGCCACGACGACGAAGACCAGGGCGATGATCGCCAGCAGGCCGACGACGACGAGTGCCCGCACGCGCGCAAAACTCATCAGAGCACTCCCCGGACTCCAGGTGGGTGGTGACGGCCACGAGCGATCGCTCGGGCCGCCGGCCGTCGAATACGCCGCTGAGGTTAACGGTTGTCCGGCCGTCGCGTGGAAACAGCCCGACATGCCGGCGCGCCGACCGCGGACCGGGTACTAATACCCCTATCTTCGTGTCGCCTGAATCACATTGGGAACAACTTGGCGCGCAGGGGCGTACATCTCAGCCGCAAGGGCGGTATACATGCCTCGCCCAAGGGGGGGTAAGGTTCCGCGCTCGCAGGGGAGTCGCCCCAGCGAGCTCGACCCGTTCGGTCCTCGGGTCGGGTGCCCGACACAAGTGGTGGCCGGCCAGCGGAACCGAAACAGCGTCGTCCGGCGTTACAACCGGAAGCGACAACATCGATATGGGAGAGTGAAACCGATGGCCACCGACTACGACGCCCCGCGTCGCGACGAGGTCGACCTCGGCGAGGACAGCCTGGAAGAGCTCAAAGCACGGCGCGTCGACTCACAGTCGGGCGCGGTGGACGTCGACGAGGCCGAGGTGGCCGAGAGCTTCGAGCTGCCCGGTGCCGATCTGGCCGACGAGGAGCTCACGGTCAAGGTGCTTCCGATGCAGCAGGACGAGTTCCGGTGCGCCCGCTGCTTCCTGGTCCACCACCGTAGCCAGCTGGCGGTCGAGCGTAACGGCGAGCTGATCTGCCGCGAGTGCGTCTGACAACCACGACACCAGCGGCGGCCTCCTGAACGGGGCCGCCGCTGCCGGTGTAGGCATGCGGCCGTGGTGGGTACCTGCTTGACTCGTAGCGGGTAGCCACAGCACCGGGAGGTCCGATGAGCGATCGAGGCGGCAGCACCGACGGCGGCACTGACCACCCCGGCGCCACCGACGGCGGCCCTGGCAACCTCGCTGCCACCGACGGCGGCCCTGGCAACCTCGCTGCCACCGACGGCGGCCCTGGCAACCTCGCTGCCACCGACGGCGGCCCTGGCAACCCCGACGCCACCGACGGCGGCCCTGGCAACCCCGGCGCCACCGACGGCAGCTCGGACGACCTCGGCGCGACCGTCGCGGCGTTGACCGCGGACGACATCGAGCCGGCCCGTCGCCGCCAACTACTGACCCGGATGGTCGGGCAGGCCCGTGCCCGGGGCGTCTCCGACCTGTTCAAGCCACGCGCCGCGATGCGCTGGATGGTCGACGCGGTCGCGGACGTCGCCCCGCACATACCGGTGCGAGACCTGGACACCCTGCGCCAGCACTTCCCCGGCCTGGACGACGCCGCCCTGGCCGACCGGCTCATCCGCAACGCGTCGCGGACCACCGCCGCGATCGGCGCGGCCGGTGGGGGAGTCGCCGCCGTCGAGTGGACGATCGCCCCGACCCTGCTCTCCGCGCCGGTGCTGCTCGCCGCCGAGACCGTCGCCGTGGTGGCGGTGGAGCTGAAACTGGTCGGTGAGCTGCACGAGGTCCACGGTGTGGCGCTCCCGGACGGTGGCAGCCAACGGGCCGTCGCCCTGGTGCACTCCTGGGCCACCCAGCGCGGGGTCAACCCGATGGTGCCCGGCGTGGGAGTTGGCGCGGTGCTCGGCACCGCCGCCCGCAAGGAGCTGCGGGACATGCTGCTGCGGCGCTTCGGTCGCAACCTCACCACACTCGGGCCGTTCCTGACCGGCGCCGCGGTGGCCAGCTTCCTCAACCGGCGGGCCACCCAGCAGATGGCCGAGCAGCTTCAGGTGGACCTGCGCCGGCGGGGCATCGCCCGGCCCGCGCCACCGCAGGCCCTGCCGGGTCCGCCGACCGGCACCTGAGCGGCCCGTGGCGCCGGATCAGCCGGGCTCCTCCGCCGTCGGACCGGTCACCGCGAGCGCGTCCCGCGCGGCCAGCACCGCCTCGGCCAGCTCGACCGGGTGCCGGGTGCTCACCACCCAGAACGGGGTCGGGTCGGCCGGGTCGTCGAGTACCACCTGCACGGCCCCGCCGATCCACGGTCGCTGCACGACGAAGGCGAGCGGGTCCGCGCCGACGCCCAGCACCTCACGGCGACCGGCGGTGTCCAGCGGGACCACGTCGGCCACGAAACGCACCGGCAGGCGGGCGTCGTCCACCCGCAGCTCCGAGTCGGCGACCCGCACCCGGATCCGGCCCAACCACCACAACCCGGCGGCGGTGAGCGGCAGCAGCACGGCGAACGGCAGCCAGGCGCGGACGCCGTCGGCGCCCATCCAGATCTCGACGGCCAACAACGCGGCGGCCACCAGCCCGGCCAGCCACAGCCACCAGGGCAGATCCAGCCGTTCGTCGTACGCCGTGCGGGCGTCGACCGGCGGCTGGTCGGCGGACGGAGAGGGCGACATGCTCACTCCTGCGAGGGTACGGCGCACGGCGGCTCGGCGAACCGGCAGGATGGCAGGGTCAGCCCGCGAACCGGAGGAGAAGAGGGGACCCGTGACCGACGTCGTACCCGTGCCCGTGCAGCTGCTCGACTCCGAGCTGCCGTTGCCCACGTACGCCCATCCCGGCGATGCCGGGGCCGACCTGGTGGCGGCCGCGGACGTGGAGCTGCCGCCCGGTGGCCGTGCCCTGGTGCCCACCGGCGTCGCCATCGCGCTGCCGGCGGGGTACGTGGGTCTGGTCCATCCCCGGTCCGGTCTGGCGGCCAGGCTCGGCGTGACGGTGCTCAACGCGCCCGGTACGGTCGACGCCGGCTACCGGGGTGAGATCCTGGTCAACCTGATCAACCATGATCGGGATCTGCCGGCGAAGATCTCCCGTGGCGACCGGATCGCGCAGCTCGTGGTCCAACAGGTCGCGCGGGCGAGGTTCGAGCCGGTGGTCGAGCTGCCCGCGTCCCGGCGCGGGACCGGCGGGCACGGGTCCACCGGTGGTCACGCCGGGCTGGTGCCGTCTCCGGCGGGCCAGGACCGGGTCGAGCCGCGGCCAGACGAGCCGGGCCGCGGGCAGACGGAAGAGGTGGCAGGGTGAGTGTGAACAGCGGAGGGCGGGCGCAGTGATCTTCTCCCGAAAGCGGGCCGATGCCGAACGGCACACCCGTGACGATCAGGCCGTCGAGGTCCCGGACCAGGGCGATGCGGCGCCGACGCTGGAGCGCGGCCCGTACGACATCTCCGAGAGCTACGCCGACGTGCAGCGGCTCGACCTGGGCAGCCTGCACATCCCGGCGATCGCCGAGGTCGAGGTGCGGGTGCAGGCCGACCCGCAGGGCGTGATCCAGCAGGTCGTGCTGGTGCATGGCGACAACGCGCTCCAGCTGGGTGTCTTCGCCGCCCCCCGGTCCGAGGGGATCTGGGACGAGGTGCGCGAGGAGATCCGCCAGTCGCTGCTCAGCGACGGGGCGAGCGCGCAGGAGGTCGACGGCGAGTACGGCCCGGAGCTGCACGCCCAGGTGCCCACCCCGGACGGCCCGACGAATCTGCGGTTCGTCGGCGTCGACGGGCCGCGCTGGATGGTCCGCGGCGTGTTCCAGGGGCCGGTGGCCATCGACCCGGCCGCGGCCGGGCCGCTCGTCGAGTGCCTGGACGGCCTGGTGGTCGACCGCGGCCAGGAGGCCAAGCCGGTCCGCGAGCCACTGCCGCTGCGGCTGCCCCGGGAGATCTCCGACCAGACCGACGCCGAGGCGGGCGACGCCGCCGCCGAGCCGCGCCAGGTCTGACCCGCGTCCACCGGCCCGCCGGAACCAGCCCCGTCGGCGTACGCTGGCGGCACGGTTCCGGCGCCGCCGGGGCCGGCCGGGGACGGCGATCGTGGAGAGGGTGACGCGGAGGTCATGACGACCGACGAGGGCCGGGTGTCGCTGCGGCGCATCCTGCAACGGTTCACCGCCAGTGAGGCCGAGATCGACGCGCAGGAGCTGCGTCGGGAGAGCGCCCAGTGCGGCGGGATCCCCGCCCAGCAGTGCTCGCGGGGCCAGCTGGTCTCGGTCGCTGGTCGGCTGCGCACGGTGGTCTACACGCCGCGCACCAACCTGCCCACGCTGGAAGCCGACCTGTACGACGGCACCGACGTGGTCACCCTGGTCTGGTTGGGGCGACGGCACATCGCCGGGATCGAGCCGGGTCGGCACCTGACCGCCCGGGGCCGGGTGGCGGTACGCGACGACCGCAAGGTCATCTACAACCCCTATTACGAGCTGGACTCGCCGAAGTGACGGCGCTGCGGACGGAAGGCCGGCGATGACGACGGGACAGCACCGGGCGGCACAGCCGGAGACCGGCCCGCCGGAAGAGGAGCCACTGCCGACGATCGCCGAGCAGATGGCCGACCAGCTCGGCGGCTGGCGGGGGTTGGTGGAGTCCAGCATCCCGGTGGTCGTCTTCGTGGTCGCCAACATCATCGGTGAGCTGCGACCGGCGGTGATCGCCTCGGTCGCGATCGCGCTGCTGATCGCCGGGTTGCGGCTGGCCCAGCGCCGGCCGATCCGGCACGCCGTCAACGGCCTGTTCGGCGTCGGTATCGGCGCTGCCATCGCCTGGCGCACCGGCGACGAGCGCGACTTCTACCTTCCCGGCATCCTCTACGGCATCGGGTACGGCATCGCCCTGCTGGTCTCGGCGGTCATCCGGCAGCCGCTGGTGGGCTGGATCTGGTCGGTGCTGGTCGCCAAGGGCCGCTCGGAATGGCGCGACGATCCGAAACTGGTGCGAACCTTCACCCAGCTGACCGTGCTCTGGGGCGTGGTGTGGCTGGCCAAGGTGGGCGTGCAGGCCGGGCTCTACCTGGCCCACCAGGACACCGCGCTGGGCGTGGCCCGGCTGGCGCTGGGCTACCCGCCGTACGCGCTGTTGCTGCTGATCACGGTCTGGACGGTGCGCCGGGTCACCCGGGAGCCGCAGCCGACCCCGCTGCCCGGCGCCTGAGCGAGCGCCCGGCTACCCGGGCCGCCCGCTCAGCGCGAGCCGCGGGTCCGTTCGACGCTGTCCGGTCCGAGGATCACCGCGCGGACCTGGTCCTCCACCTCTGCGGTGCAGACGAAGACCAGTTCGTCGCCGGCCTCGATCGGGTCGTCCGGGCTGGGCACCAGGACCCGCTTGCCGCGCAGGATCGCCACCAGCGCGGAGTCGCGGGGCAGGGGCACGGCGCGGATCGGCTGACCGACGTAGGGCGCGGTCGGTGGCAGGGTGATCTCGACCAGGTTGGCCTCGCCCTGCCGGAAGGTCATCAGCCGGACCAGGTCGCCGACGGTGACGGCCTCCTCGACCAGCGCAGCCATCACCCGCGGCTTACTCACCGCGACGTCCACGCCCCACTGCTCGGTGAACAGCCACTCGTTCTCGGCCCGGTTGACCCGGGCGACCACGCGAGGCACCGCGAACTCGGTCTTGGCCAGCAGCGACAGCACCAGGTTGGTCTTGTCGTCGCCGGTCGCCGCGACCACCACGTCGCACCCGGCGATGTTGGCCTCCTCCAGGCTGGCCACCTCGCACGCGTCGGCGAGCACCCACTCGGCCTCCGGCACCCGGTCCGGGCGCAGCATCTTGGGTTGACGTTCGATGAGCATCACCTGGTGACCGTTGTCGATCAGCTCCTGGGCGATCGAACGGCCCACGTTGCCCGCGCCCGCGATGGCGACCCGCATGGCTCAGTGCCCCCCTTCCGGCGGCGCCGCCGCCGCCGACGTGACCGTCGCCACGATGTCATCGCTGACCAGCATGAACACCTGGTCACCCTCCTGCACGACGGTAGAGCCGGTGGCCAGCGTGCCGATGCCGAAGCGGATCAGATAGGCCACCCGCGCGCCGGAGGCGTCCTCCAGGGTGCGTACCGACCGACCGATCCAGTCCTTGTGCACCGGCACCTCGACGATTGACACGGTGCTCGTGGGGTCGCGGAAGATCTCCACGTTGCCCTCCGGCACCAGGTGCCGCAGCATCCGGTCGGCCGTCCACCGCACGGTCGCCACGGTGGGGATGCCCAGCCGCTCGTAGACCTGCGCCCGGCGCTGGTCGTAGATGCGGGCGGCGACCCGGGACACGCCGAACGTCTCGCGGGCCAGCCGAGCCGAGATGATGTTGGAGTTGTCGCCGCTCGACACCGCCGCGAAGGCGTCCGCGCGCTCGATGCCGGCCTGGCGCAGCACCTCACCGTCGAAACCGGCCCCGGTCACCGTGATTCCGGCGAAGTCGGGGCCGAGTCGGCGGAAGGCGTCGGCATCCTGGTCGATCACCGCCACCGAGTGCCCCCGGGATTCCAGGCTGTGGGCGAGGGTCGACCCGACCCGGCCACATCCCATGATCACGACGTGCACGCTGTCCCTCCCAAGGTGCGTACCACTCCGTCTGCTGGTGGCCTGACGAGTGCGAGCCTGCCACGTCCCGGTGCGGAGCGGGGACCGACCGTACCCCGTCGTGCCCGGCAGTCACGCTCGCCCACCCCCGCGCTCCCACGGTGGTGGTCGTACTCTTGGCGTTCGTGGCCAGTCCCACCTCGCTGCTGAAGCGGCTTCTGCTCGGTCGACCGTTCCGGTCCGACCGACTTCAGCACACCCTCCTGCCGAAGCGCATCGCGCTACCCGTGTTCGCCTCCGACGCCCTGTCCAGCGTCGCGTACGCGCCCGACGAGATCCTGCTGACCCTCTCCATCGCCGGCACCTCGGCGTACTTCTTCTCCCCGTGGATCGCCCTCGCGGTGGTCGTGGTGATGCTCACCGTGGTGGCGAGCTACCGGCAGAACGTGTACGCCTACCCCTCCGGCGGCGGCGACTACGAGGTGGCCACGGTCAACCTGGGTCCGAAGTTCGGCGTCGGGGTGGCCAGCGCGCTGCTCGTCGACTACGTGCTCACGGTGGCGGTGTCGGTCTCGTCCGGGGTGGCCAACCTCGGCTCGGTGGTGCCGTTCGTGGCCACCCACAAGGTCCTGATCGCGGTGATCGCGGTGGTCCTGCTGACCGCTGTCAACCTGCGCGGCCTGCGGGAGTCCGGCACCGCGTTCGCCATCCCCACCTACGGCTTCGTCATCGTGATGGGCGGGATGCTGCTCACCGGGTTGTTCCGGGTCTTCGTGCTGGGCGACGACCTGCGGGCGCCCAGCGCCGACCTGGTCATCCAGGCCGAGCACAGTGTGACCGGTTTCGCGCTCGTCTTCCTGTTGCTGCGGACGTTCAGCTCGGGCGCCGCCGCGCTCACCGGCGTCGAGGCGATCTCCAACGGCGTGCCGGCGTTCAAGGCCCCGAAGAGCCGCAACGCCGCCACCACCCTGCTGCTGCTGGGTGCGATCTCGGTGAGCATGCTGGTCGGGATCATCTGGCTGGCCCGCCTGACCCACCTGCAGTTCGTCGAGGACCCGGCGCTCCAGATCGTCGCCGGCCCGGACGGCTACGTGCAGAAGACCGTCACCACCCAGCTCGGCGAGACGGTCTTCGGCTCCGGCTCGATCCTGCTCTACGTGGTGGCCGGGATGACCGCGCTCATCCTCTTCCTGGCGGCGAACACCGCGTTCAACGGTTTCCCGGTGCTCGGCTCGATCCTCGCCCAGGACCGCTACCTGCCCCGCCAGTTCCACACCCGGGGCGACCGGCTGGCCTTCTCCAACGGCATCACCTTCCTGGCCCTGTTCGCGATCGTGCTGATCGTCGGCTTCCAGGCCGAGGTGACCCGGCTCATCCAGCTCTACATCGTCGGGGTCTTCGTCTCGTTCACGGTCTCCCAGGCGGGCATGATCCGGCACTGGAACCGGCGTCTGCGCACCGAGCGGGACGCGGAGGCGCGGCGCCGGATGATCCGGTCCCGGGCCATCAACACGTTCGGCATGGGCCTGACCGGGACGGTGCTGGTGATCGTGCTGATCACCAAGTTCCTGCTCGGCGCGTGGATCGCGATCGCCGCGATGGCGGTGATCTACCTGCTGATGCTGGCCATCCGCCGGCACTACGACCGGGTGGCGGCCGAGCTGACCCCGCCGGACGAGGGCCGGGCCGTGCTGCCCGCCCGCAACCACGCGATCGTGCTGGTCAGCAAACTGCACCAGCCGACGCTGCGGGCCATCGCCTACGCCCGGGCCACCCGGCCGGACACGCTTACCGCGGTGACCGTCAACGTGGACGACAAGGACACTCGCGACCTGCAGGCCGACTGGGAGCGGCGGGAGATGGCCATCCCGCTCACGGTGATCGACTCGCCGTACCGGGAGATCACCCGGCCGATCCTGGACTTCGTCGCCTCCACCCGCCGCAAGTCACCCCGGGACGTGGTCACCGTCTTCATTCCGGAGTACGTGGTGGGTCGCTGGTGGGAGAACCTGTTGCACAACCAGAGCGCCCTGCGCCTCAAGGGCCGGCTGCTCTTCGAACCGGGGGTGATGGTGGTCAGCGTGCCGTGGCAGCTCGCCTCGACGGCGAGCAAGAACCTGGACCGGTTGGACGCGACGCTGTCCCGTACCCCGGCGCGCGGGCCGCGCGGCACCGTACCGCCGGAGGGCCTGCCCGTCGCCTCCGCCCCGGCGCCCGAGACTCGCCCGATCGACGGCGGCCCGGTCGGGACCGGCCGTGACTGAGCCCGGCGTACGCCAGCCCGCCACCCCGGCCGACCCGCCGTCGGTGCCGTCGGTGCCGTCGGTGCTTGAGCGTGGCCTGGCCGAGGCGGAACGGGTCGAGCTGACGGTCGACGCGGTCGCCCCCGGCGGGCACTGCGTGGCCCGGGTGGACGGGCAGGTGGTCTTCGTCCGGCACGCGCTGCCGGGTGAACGGGTCGTCGCCGAGGTCACCGAGGTGCACCGGGGGTTCGTCCGAGCCGACGCGGTGACCGTGCTGGACGCCTCACCGGACCGGGTCGAGCCGCCCTGCCCGTACGCGAAGCCGGGTGCGTGTGGCGGCTGCGACCTGCAGCACGTCGCCCCGGAGGCGCAACTGGCCTGGAAGACCGCAGTGGTGCGCGAACAGTTGACCCGCCTGGGTGGGCTGACCGACGCCGAGCTGGACCAACTCGGCGTCCGGGTCGAGGCGCTGCCCGGCGGGCTGCTGGGCTGGCGTTCCCGGGTCCGCTACGCCGTGGACGCCGCGGACCGGGCCGGCCTGCTCAAGCACCGTTCGCACGAGGTGGTGCCGATCGACAGGTGCCGGATCGCCCACCCCTCCATCCAGCGGCTGCCGGTGCTCGCCGAACGTTGGCCGGCCGCCGAGGCGGTGGAGACCGTCGCCAGCACCGGCGGGGACGTGACAGTCACCGCGGTCCGCGACGGGGTGCCCTCCCCGGTCAGTGGCCCGACCGAGGTCCGCGAGGTGGCCGCCGGCCGGGACTGGGCGCTGCCCGCGTCCGGGTTCTGGCAGGTGCACCCGGCCGCGGCGGACACCCTCTGCGCGGCCGTGCTGGAGCTGTTGGACCCGCGGCCGGGCGAGACCGCGTGGGACCTCTACGGTGGCGCGGGGCTGTTCGCCGCCGCCCTCGCCGACCGGGTCGGCGCTGCCCGGATCACCCTTGTCGAATCGAGCCGGGACGGGGTGGAAGCGGCCCGCGTCAATCTGGCCGACCTGCCCCAGGTCGAGGTGGTGGCGGCCCGGGTGGAGACCGCGCTCACCCGTCGACGGATCACCGGCCCGGTCGACGTGGTGGTGCTCGACCCGCCGCGCTCGGGCGCGGGTGCCCAGGTGGTGCGGGACGTCGTCGCCGCCGGTCCCCGGGCGGTCGCGTACGTGGCGTGTGACCCGGCGGCCTTCGCCCGGGACGTGCGCACCTTCACCGACCTGGGTTGGCGGCTGGCGGCGCTGCGGGGATTCGACCTCTTCCCCATGACGCAGCACGTCGAGTGCGTCGGGCTGCTGCTGCCTCCGGTCGAGCGCTGACCGGAAATCCTCGTCCTCCGGTCCTCCGGCGGCGGCCGCGGATCCGGCTCTGACCAGGCGCTCAGCCGACCCGGGCGGCGTGGGCCACTCGGCCCGGGCTGCGGAGTGCCGGGTGGCCGATAGACTCTCGGGTCATGAGTGTTGAAGAGGACACGGCCAACCACGGCCGGTTGCTGGGGACGGTCCGCGGTCCGCAGGACGTCAAGCGGATGTCCGGTGAGGAACTGGACGTCCTCGCCGCCGAGATCCGGGACTTCCTGATCGCCAAGGTCTCCCGCACCGGTGGGCACGTCGGGCCCAACCTCGGTGTGGTCGAGCTGACGCTGGCCATGCATCGCGTCTTCGACTCCCCCCGCGACCGGCTCCTGTTCGACACCGGTCACCAGTCGTACGTGCACAAGATCCTCACCGGCCGCCAGGCCGGCTTCGACAAGCTCCGCCAGCGCGGTGGCCTCTCCGGCTACCCCAGTCAGGCGGAGAGCGAGCACGACCTCATCGAGAACTCGCACGCCTCCACCGCGCTGTCCTACGCCGACGGCCTGGCCAAGGCGTACGCCCTGCGGGGCGAAGCCCGCAGCGTCGTGGCCGTGGTCGGCGACGGCGCGTTGACCGGCGGCATGTGCTGGGAGGCGCTGAACAACATCGCCACCGCGGGCAACTCCCTCGTGATCGTGGTCAACGACAACGGCCGGTCCTACTCGCCGACCATCGGCGGGCTGGCCGACCACCTCTCCTCGCTGCGGCTCAACCCCGGCTACGAGAAGGTCCTCGACACGGTCAAGGACGCCCTCGGCTCCACGCCGCTGGTCGGCAAGCCGATGTACGAGGTGCTGCACGCGGTCAAGAAGGGCATCAAGGACGCCGTCGCCCCGCAGGCCATGTTCGAGGACCTCGGCATCAAGTACGTGGGTCCGGTGGACGGGCAC
This sequence comes from Micromonospora sp. NPDC048839, assembly GCF_040649915.1. Taxonomy (NCBI): domain Bacteria; kingdom Bacillati; phylum Actinomycetota; class Actinomycetes; order Micromonosporales; family Micromonosporaceae; genus Micromonospora; species Micromonospora sp. NPDC048839. Next base: position 61,711 of record NZ_JBEZGL010000027.1, on the reverse strand, counting down.
GACGTGGCGGCGGTCGAGGCGGCGCTACGCGCGGCCAAGAACTTCGGCGGCCCGGTGATCGTGCACGCCGTCACCCGCAAGGGCTACGGCTACCGTCCCGCCGAGGAGGACGAGGCGGACTGCCTGCACGGCCCCGGCAGCGCCTTCGACGTCGAGACCGGCGCGCTGCTGGCCGCCCCGTCGGTGAAGTGGACGCACGTCTTCGCCGACGAGCTGCTGGCCATCGCCGACGAACGCCCGGACGTGGTGGGCATCACCGCCGCGATGGCCGAGCCGACCGGCATCGCCAAGCTGGCCCGTAAGTACCCCGAGCGGGTGTACGACGTGGGCATCGCCGAGCAGCACGCCGCCACCTCGGCGGCCGGGCTGGCCCTCGGCGGCCTCCACCCGGTGGTCGCGGTCTACGCCACCTTCCTCAACCGCGCCTTCGACCAGGTCCTGCTGGACGTGGCGATGCACAAGCTGCCGGTGACCTTCGTGCTGGACCGGGCGGGCATCACCGGCCCGGACGGCCCCAGCCACTACGGCATCTGGGACATGTCCGTCTTCGGGGTGGTGCCCGGCCTGCGGATCGCCGCCCCCCGGGACGCCGCCACGCTCCGCGAGGAGCTGCGCGAGGCGCTCGCCGTCGACGACGGCCCGACCGTGGTGCGCTTCCCGACCGGCGCGGTCGCCGCGGACCTGCCGGCGCTGCGCCGGGTCGGCCCGGTCGACGTGCTGGCCGAGTCGGCGCGTACCGACGTACTGCTGGTTGCCGTTGGCTCCTTCGGCCAGCTGGGCATGGAGGTTGCCGCCCGGGTCGCCGAGCAGGGCTACGGGGTCACCGTCGTCGACCCCCGCTGGGTGCGTCCGGTTCCGGCCGAGCTGGTCGACCTCGCCGCCCGCCACCGCCTGGTGGTCAGCGTCGAGGACGGCGTCCGGGTCGGCGGGGTGGGCGACGCGCTCGGCCAGGCGATGCGGGACGCCGACGTCCGGGTACCGCTCAAGGACCTGGGCGTACCGGCCGACTGGCACCCGCACGGCACCCGCGCGCAGATCCTCGCCGACCTGGGCCTGACCGCCCAGGACGTGGCCCGCAACGTCACCGGCTGGATCTCCGGCCTGGACGCCACCCCGGACCGCCTTACCCCCAGCGACGCGGCCGCGCAGAACTGACCACCTCGCGACACCAACGGCGGGCGGCCCTCCGGGACCGCCCGCCGCCTTGTCGAAACGCGCGCTTCGCGGCTACGTGTCGCCGCACAACGTGCAAAATCGCGGGGGCGTGACGGGGTGGGTCAGTGGGGCTTTACCGAGCGGTAGTGGGTCTTGTCGGAGTTGGCGAGGCTGTAGGTCTGGGAGCGGGACGGGCTGGGGATGACCGCCAGACCGGGGCGCTCGACCAGCAGCGGAGTGCCCGGCGGGACGGACAGGGAGCTGTCCCGGGTGGCCCGCCAGCTGAGTACCACCAGCGGCTGACCGGGCACGGGCAGTTGGTACGCCTGCAGCGGGGTGGCCCGGTCCGCGGGCGAGACGACGGGTGCGCCGCCGTCGGCCGGCCGGTAGATCACCGCGGTCATCGCGCCGGCGTCGGTATCCCAGTTGAGCTGCTGCAACTCCGCCGCCGCGCCACCTCCGAGGGCGACCTCGCCGAGCGAGCGGACCGTGAGTTTCGCCATCGGCCACGACGTCGGCACCGAGCGCGGCGCGTCCCGGTCACCGATCCGGCGTGGAATGCTGCCGAACGGACCCCGGTCGCCGGCCAGCACGCAGGTGTCCAGCCCGGTCAGCGCCCGCCGTCCCGTGCCGGACTCGTCGCGGACCAGGGGATAGCGCGGATCGACGGTGCCGGTGCCCAGATCCAGCAGCCGGTCGGCGGCCCGCCCGCGGGGCAACGACTCGGTGGTTCGGAGGGTCGCGGTCACCGCGACGGCCGTGCAGGCCGGCACGTCGACGGGTGCGCTGAGGCCGTCCGCGACGGTGAGCGTCCGATCCTGTGGCCCGACCAGGGTCTGCACCCGGGCGGAGATCAGGTAGCGCCGGCCGCCGGCGGTCTGCACCGGCAGTACGTCGGAGTAGACGAGATAACCCGGGTCGGTGTATTCGGTGGCACGGGTCACCGCGTACCGATCGCCGTCGCGGGTGAGTTGCAGCAGCCAGGAGGCGCTCTCGCCGGGCACGTCGGCGGCCACGATCGCCGTCGGGGCACCATCGACCCGGCCGGAGAAAAGGATGCCGGACGTGGGTAGGTGCGCGCGGTCATCGGCTGGTGACCGCCAGTCACGAACGGCGTCGGTGACCGCTGCCGTCGCCGAGGCGTCGCCCGAGAGATCGCCGCGCGGCGGCCACACCGCCAGCGTGCCATCCAGGCTGTCGTACCCGACCCGCAGGTCCTGTGGCTTGCGATCCGCGACCGGACCGCATGCCGTGCTGACCAACAGCGCACTCAGCAGGACGGCGAGCGTCCTGCCGTACCGACGGCCTGGAGTCACCTGGCCCGCCCCCGATCGCCTCGCCGTCGCTGTCGGAAAGCGCCATAGTACGAGATGTCGGATGCCAGAGCTCAGGTGGTCGTCGTCGGACCACCTACAGTGGACGCCACCGGGGCTTTAGTGCGTTTTGGTTACTCCGGTAGACTCCGCCGACTGTGACGCCTGCCGAGTCCCGCGCCCTGCCCGCGCCGCACCCGGAGTCGGCAGCCGGCTCCGGCGAGATGGTGAGCTGTCGCACTCCGGTCGGCCAGTTCGCCGGCCCCGCCGCGTTGACCAGCGCCTCCACCGCGCCGGCCGAGGTGCACGCGACCGCCCCCACCCGCACCACCCCCGCTGAGGCCGCCGCGCCGGCTCCGGCTGAGGCCGCCGCGCCGGCTCCGGCTGAGGCCGCCGCGCCGGCTCCGGCTGAGGCCGCCGCGCCGGCTCCGGCTGAGGCCGCCGCGCCGCCAGCGGAGACCGTCGTGCCGGCGCCGGCGGAGACCGACGCGCCGGACGAGTTCGTGGAGAGCGCGACGGCCGTACCGTCGCGGGCGTGGTGGCGTGGGTGGACGCGGCGGCGGCAGCACCTGGCGGTGGGCGGGCTGTTCCTGCTCGCCGCGCTCTGGGTGACCAGCCGGATCTGGCTCGACCCGTCCGGTCGGGTGGCCTCGCTCTACACCGGTGACCCGGCCCAGGTGCAGTTCTTCCTCGCCCACTCGGTACGCGTGGTGCTGCACGGCGAGTATCCGTTCTACACCGAGCAGTTCAACTACCCCGACGGCGTCAACCTGATGGCCAACACGGCCGTGCTGGCGCTGGGCATCCCGATGGTCCCGGTGACGCTGTTGTTCGGGCCGGCGGTCTCCTTCGTGGTGCTGGTGACGCTCGGCCTCGCCGGCACCGCCATGGCCTGGTACCTCATGCTCTCCCGCCACCTGGTGCGCACCCCGCTCGCGGCGGCGGCCGGCGGCTGGTTCTGCGGCTTCTCACCCGCGATGCTCTCGCACGCCAGTTGGCACCCGAACATCATCAGCCAGTTCCTGCTGCCGTTCATCGTCTGGCGGGTGCTGGTGCTCACCCGCTCGACCCGGCCGGTCCGGGACGGCGCGCTGCTCGCCCTGCTGGTCGCCGTGCAGGCGTTCATCAACGAGGAGATCCTGCTCTTCACGGCGCTGGCGTGCGGCGTCTTCCTGCTGGCGGTCCTCGTGCAGGAGCCGGCCCGCTGGCGGGCCGCGTGGCGGCCCCTGGGCGCCGGTGTGGTGACCTGCGCGCTGCTGGCCGGGGCACTGCTGGCGTACCCCCTGTACGTGCAGTTCGCCGGGCCGATGGCCTACCACGGGCTCAGCGACGCGGTGAAGGACTACGGCAACGACATCGCCGCCTTCTTCGCCCAGGGCTCGCCCACCCTCGGCGGCAACCAGCGCGCCAACATCAATCTTGCGCCTAACTACTCCGAGGAGAACGCCTTCTTCGGCTGGAGCCTGTCGCTGATCGCCATCGGCATCGTGGTCTGGCTGCGCCGGGAGTTGGTCGTCCGGGCGCTCGCGGCGACGGGCGTGCTCTTCGCCGTCCTCTCGCTCGGGGAGCGGGTCTCCTGGTGGGATCGGGAGCTGGTCACCGGGCCGTGGCAGTTGCTGGTACAGCTGCCGCTGCTGGACGCGGTGGTGCCGACCCGGTTCGGTCTGATCACCAGCGTGGTGGTCGGTCTGCTGCTCGCGCTCGCCGTCGAACGGGCCTGGGCGTTGCGCCCCGCCGACCGGCGTACCGTGCGGACGCTCACCGCGGCGGGCCTGGCGTTCGCCCTGCTGCCGATCGCCCCGATGCCGCTGCGGATGGTCTCCCGGCCGCCGGTGCCGGACTTCATCACCGCCGACCGTTGGCGGGCGTACGTCGGGCCCGACCAGACGCTGGTGCCGATCCCGGTGCCCAGCATGGGCAACACGCACGGCATGCGCTGGGCGGCGGCCACCAACCTCGACTTCAAGATCCCCGGCGGTTACTTCCTCGCCCCCCGCAACGGCAACACCGGTGACGCCGGCCGGTTCGGCGGCCGGCCCAGCGGGGTGGGCCAGATGCTGGAGGAGGTCGCGACGACCGGCCGTACGCCGAAGCTCGACGACCGGCAGCGTCGTCGATTCGCCGACGAGCTGCGGCACTGGCGGGCGGCGATCCTGGTGCTGCCGTTGCGCCAGCAGAACGCCGAGCCGCTGCGACGGACGGTCGAGGAGCTGGTTGGTCCGGGTCGCCAGGAGCTGGACGTCTGGGTCTGGGACGTGCGAGCGCTCAGCGACCGCTCGGTCTGATCAACCCACCAGGGCGCGGACGTCCCAGACCCAGACGTCGTCGACCCGCTGCGGCGGCCCGATCAGGCCGGTGACCAGATCGCGCAGCACCGCCTCGCGCGGGTGCGCCCCGAGCACCACCACCGACGCCCGCCAGAACCGCAGGTCCTCGACGGCCTGGCGACGGTTCTCGTCGGTGAGCGCCGGGACCGCGTCCTTGTCCATGGTGGAGTAGATGAGGGTGCTGGTGGGCCGGTTCGGCGCGCCGAAGACCCCCTCGCCCAGCTCGTTCGGCCCGATGAAGTAACCGCCCGGGACGGGGAACTCCTGCCCGGTCAGCGCGCTCCAGCGCAGCGTCGGCAGGCCGTGCACGTTGCTCGGGATCGGCACCGGCACCAGGGTCCGGCCCGCCGGCACGTACGGTCGCCAGCCGCCCGCGGTGATGAAGTGTGGTGGCGGGTCGATCTGCTGGGCGGGCAGCGGCCGGGGCAGCAGCGGCAGCACGGCGAGGGTGACCGCCGCGTACCCCACCGGGCGCAGCCACCGACGGCGCGCCGCGACCGGCGCGGAAGCGGCCGGGTCGTCGGACGTCGCCGGGGTCGGCTCGTCGACGCGCTGGGCCGGCACCCGCGCGGGGTCGGCCACCGCGCGCCCCTGGCGGTGCGCGGCGTCCCAGGTCAACGCGAGCAGTACGCCCACCGCGGCGGCGACCACGAGCGTCAGGCGGGTCGGCATCATCATCTCGACAAGTGGCAGGTCGTCGGGCACGTACGACCACGGGCCACGCACGGTGGTCTCCACCCCGTCGAAGCGCACCATCGGCCCGATCGAGGCCACGGTGAACACCACGATCAGCACCGCGACGATCCGGGTGGCCAGCGACCGGCGCACGAGCAGCACCAGGGACACCAGCGAGAGCAGCACCAACGGCCAGCCGAACCAGGTGTTCTGCTCGGTCAGCCCGATCGTCTGCTCGACCGCCGGGTCACCGGCCCAGGTGTCCCGGGCGAAGGTGACGAAGGCCATCAGGTCCTCGCCCCAGTTGTGGAAGACGCCACCCTGCAGGCCCCGGTAGGACTGCGGGCCGTTGAACTGGAACCAGATCGGGTACGCCGCGAGCACCAGGGCCAGCCCACCGGCTACCCCGAGCCCGGCCGCGAACGTGCCGGCGGCCGCCCAGGCGGCGCGCGGCCGCTGCACGGCGTACGCCAGCACGACGACCAGGCAGGCCAGCGCGGTGAGCAGCAGCATCTCCTCGTTGATGAAGATCTGGTACGTCACCAGCGCGCCGAGCACCAGCCCGTTGCGCCGCCACCGGCCCGGCTCGCCGAGGCGCAGCACCCGCACCACGATCAGCGGCAACAGGAAGTTGGACACGAAGTTGGGCTGACCGTTGGCGTGGTGGATGATCCCCGGCGCGAAGCCGAGGAACGCGCCGCCGACGAAGGCCGCCGCCCGGGAGCGCACCAGGTGGCGGGAGAGCATCCAGTACCCGGTGCCGGCGGTGGCCGCCAGCGCCGCACCCAGATAGAGCGCGTACATCACCTGGGGGCCGAGCAGCATGGTCAGCGGGGCCAGCGGCAGGGTCACCCCGAGCAGTGAGGTGTTGGCCATCATGTTCACGCCGTCCGGGGCGTTCTGCCGGGCCGTGAACAGCGGGTTCTCCAGGTGCCGCACCGAGTACGCGCCGTGCGCGAACAACCACTCGAACCAGCTGTGGTCGGTGGGCAGGTGCGAGGAGACCCGGCCGGTGACGTCACCCCAGTAGTTGAGGCAGACGAAGACGCCCAGCAGCACATAGGCTCCGAGGGCCAACAGGTCGGCTCGGGCCGGGCGGCGTCGAGACCGCCGTGTCGGCTCGACCTCGGCCGGATCGGCGTCGGTAACGGGAATCAGCGAAGGGTCTACCACCGGCACAGCCACGACGCGCCATCGTACAGGCGCGGGTCCGTCGCTTTTGCCGGGCCGGTGCACTCACGGTCGGTTTGCCGGACGTCACTCGCCGGCCAGCACGGGGAGGATGGTCGTTGTCGATCATCGAGCTGGGTGAGATCGGAGACGGGTCGACCACCGGTCCGCCGGTCCGCCGACCCCGCGCCGCCGGCCGCCCGTTGCGCGGCGTCGCCGTGCTGCTGCTCGCCGTGCTGCTGCCGGCCGGCGCGACACCGCAGCCGGAACGGACGATGACCGTGGTGCCGACGTCGCGGGCGGACATCGTCTTCCTCACCGCGGACGGCGTCATCGTCATCGACCCACCGACAGCCGACCAGGACCGGCACCTGGCCGCGTACACCCAGCCGGCACCGAACGGCGCCGGTGTGCGGTGGCGGGCACCGGTGCCCCGCGGCGACGACTACCTCGGCGTCCGGATCGAGCAGGGGCTGGTGCTGCTCACCGGGATCGATGCCGAGAACGGGGTGCTCGAGACCACCGCCTTCGACGCCGAGACGGGCCAGCAGCGGTGGCAGCGTCGGGGTTCCCCCGTACCGATCGCCGGCGGCGGGCTGCTGCTGACGGACGTCCGCCAGAACGGGGCGGACGGGATGAGCGGGATCGACCCCGACACCGGCCGGGTTCTCTGGTCGGTGCCCCTGCCGTCGCCCTCCGGCCCCGGTTACCACGTGATCGACGGTCGGGTCGACAGGTTCGTGCTGGTGCAGCCCACCGGCGAGGTTCAGGTGCACGACGCCGACAGCGGTCGCCTGCTGCGCAGCGTGGACACGCTGCCCGGCGACCGGTCGGTGTTCCAGCGGGTCCAGGTCGTCGGCGATCTGCTGCTGCTCCTCACACCCGAGGATGCCCCGAAGGTGGTGGCGTACGGGCTGGCCGGGCTGGAGCAGCGGTGGACGGCCCAGGTGTCTCCGGTGTCCTTCGTGGTCGGTTGCGCTGACCTGCTCTGCGTGTCGGGGCAGGACGGCAGCCTCCGGGTCCTCGATCCGGCCACCGGCGTGGTGCGCTGGTCGGACCCGGGCCGGGAGTTGCTGGCCGACGTACGCGGCGACCATTTGCTGATGGCCGGCTTCGGGCGGCAGTACGCGGTGCGCGACGCGGCGACCGGACGAACGCGCACCGAGCTGGGTGAGTGGGACCTGATGCAGGTGCTCCGGCTGGACGATCCGCTGGTCGGGTTGCGGCACGGCGACGACGGCCGGCTGGTCGTCGCCGCCCTGGACCTGCCGGCCGGCCAGGCGCGAATCCTCGACGTGCTGCCGGACATCGCGGGCAGTTGCCAGGCGTCGCTACCGATCCTGCTCTGCCAGCGTCTCGACGGCTCGACCGCGCTGTGGCGGTTGGGACCGTGACCGACCCGGTGATCGACCTCGGTGAGCTCCGGGCCGGCCCGGAGCCGGATCCGCCGCCCCGCCCGCCCGGCGCGAACGGTCGACTGTTGCGCTCTGCGCTGGTCCTGCTGCTCGTGCTGGCCACGCTCGTCTCCGCCGCCGTGCCGCCGCCCCGCCCGGCCGTGGTGACGTTGCCCGCGCAACTCGCCGCCGAGACGCTGTTCACCGCCGACCTGTTCGTGGTGCTCGACCCGGACCCGGAGCAACCGACGCGGCGGCGGATGAGCGCCTTCCGGCTGCCCGACGGCGTGTTGCTCTGGCAGGCCGCGGTGCCGGTGCAGGGCCGGAGTTGGGCGATCACGTCGGCGGGCGGGACCCTGCTGGTCACGGTCTACGAGGTGCTGCCGCCCGAGCAGGGCGTCCAGTCCCTGGCGTTCGACCGGGAGACCGGGGCGTACCGCTGGCAGCGGCAGGGCCACCCCACCGTGCTGGCCGACGGCAACGTGTTGCTGCTGTCCGGCGCGGACGACCAGCCGGTCACCCTGCGCGCGGTCGATGCCTGCTGCGGCACCGTGCGCTGGCAGCTGACCGACGCCGCCGAGTACGTCGGCCTCCGGCAGGACGCCCGCGGATTGGACCGGATAGTGCTCCACTGGAGGACGGGACATACCGAGGTGCATGACGCGATCACCGGCGCGGAGCTGGCCCGTGCCGACCTGCGCCCGACCGAGGGCGGCTCGTACGAGTACGTGCAGGTGGTGAACGGTCTCCTGCTGGCCAGCCACGGGACGCCGACCACGATCACCGCGTACGGGCTGGACCGGCTGGACCGGCGCTGGAGCACCACCAGCACCGATCAGATCGACTTCATCGAGGACTGCGGTCCCGTCCTGTGTCCGCAGCGACGTGGCGTCGAGCTGTGGGGGGTCGATCCCGCGACCGGCCAGGTGCGGTGGCGCATCGACCGCTGGGAGTGGGTCCTGCCGTACGACGGACGGCTGGTATCCGCGCCCGTCGCCGACCCTCCACAGCCGCTCGTCGTACTCGATCCGATGACCGGCGAAAAAGTGGCCGACCTGGGCCGGTGGGAGCTGGCCAGCATCAACCGCGACGGCCCGCTGATCGGCACGCGTCGGCACCCGGACGGCGGGATGGTCGTCGCGGAGTTGGACGTCCACGCCGGGGAGGCGCGCGTGCTGGACGTGTTTCCGGACGTCGCCGGGAACTGCCAGGCGATCCCCGGCCTCCTGCTCTGCCAGCTGGTGGGCGGGTCGTACCGGCTGTTCCGGGTGCCCCGGTGAGCGGCTCGGTGATCGACCTCGGTGAGCTGCGGCACGGACCGGAGCTGGAGGCGGTGCCGTCGCCCCGCCCACCCCGCGCCAAGGGCCGGCCGCTGCGCTGCGCGCTGGTCCTGCTGCTCGTGCTGGCCACCCTCGCCGCCGCCGCGCCGCCGCTGCCGGGGCGGACCGTGGTGACGGTGCCCGCCGAGGCGGGCGCCGACGTGCAGATCGACGACGACCTGGTCCTGGTGATCAACCCGGTCACCGTCCAGGCGCCGCAGTGGCGGCTGGCCGCCTTCCGGCTGTCCGACGGCGGGCCGGTCTGGGACACCCCGCTGCCCGGGAAGGCCCGCTTCTGGGGAATCCAGCCGAAGGACGGTCTGCTGCTGCTCACCGGGTACGAGATCGGCGCGGACGCGCGGGACACCCTCACCGTGGCGCTGGACCGCGCGACCGGGGCGTACCGCTGGCAACAGCCGGGCGGCTCCGTCGTGCTGGCCGACGGCAGTGTGCTGCTGCAGTCCGTCGGCGAGGACCAGCCGCTCAGCCTGCGCGTGGTCGACCCCTGCTGTGGCACGGTGCGCTGGCAGCTGAGCACCCCCACCGCCGGCGTCACCGCGCAGCCCGTCGGGGAGAAGGCGGACCGGGTGGTGCTCAGCGACGTGCGCGGACCGGTCCAGGTACGCGACGCGCTGACCGGGGCGGTGCTGGCCCGCGCCGACCTGCGGCCACCCGACGGCGGGCCACTCGGGTACGTGCAGGTGGAGGGCGACCTGCTGCTGACCGTCGGCGGGCAACCGGGCGCGCTCACCGCGTTCGGGCTGGACCGGCTGGATCGGCGCTGGAGCACCACGATCGGCGAGATCGATTTCGTGCAGGGCTGTGGCGCCGTCCTGTGTCTGGGCACCCGCTCCAGCGGGCTGTGGGGGGTCGACCCAGCGACCGGCGAGGTGCGCTGGCGCAGCGACCGCTGGGCGTGGGCCTGGCCGTCCGGCGGTCAGCTGGTGGCCAGCACGCGCAGCAGCGATCCGTTGGGGGACGTCTTCGTCGTCGACGTGCGGACCGGCCAGGAGGCGGCCAACCTGGGCCGGTGGGAGCTGTACCAGCTCGACAGCAGCGGTCGGCTGCTCGGCGTCCGCCCGCATCCCGACGGCGGGGTGCTGGTCGGCGAGTTGGACGTTCCCGCCGGTAGGTCGCGCGTCGCGGACCTGCTGCCGGACGCCACCGGGCGGTGCCAGGCGATCGTGGGCCATCTGCTCTGCGCCGGCACGGGCGGCCCGTACCAGATCTGGCAGTTGCGCGACTGAGCACCGGTTGGCCCGGGCGGGCGGCGAGGGAGGATGGTTGCCGGCTGGCACTAGGTTGTCGGTGGTCAGCAGCGAGGAGGCCGGGATGCGGGTACTGGTGGTGGAGGACGAGCGCAACCTCGCCGACGCGATCGCGCGCGGGTTGCGCAAACGGGGGATGGCGGTCGACGTGGCGTACGACGGCGACGCCGGCCACGAGGCGGCGTTCGTCACCCGGTACGACGTGGTGGTGCTGGACCGCGACCTGCCCGGCGTGCACGGCGACCAGATCTGCGCGGATCTGGCCGCCTCCGGCGCGCTGACCCGGGTGCTGATGCTGACCGCGAGCGGCACGGTGGCCGACCGGGTGGAGGGGTTGCAGCTCGGCGCGGACGACTACCTGTCCAAACCGTTCGCCTTCGACGAGCTGGTCGCCCGGGTGCAGGCGCTGGGCCGGCGGGCCACCCCGGCCGCGCCGCCGGTGCTCGAACTGGCCGACCTGGTGCTCGACCCGGCCCGCCGGGTGGCCACCCGCGCCGGGGTGCCGGTCGACCTGACCAACAAGGAGTTCGGGGTGCTCAGCGAGCTGCTCAAGGCCCGCGGCGCGGTGGTTTCCAGTGAGGAGCTGCTGGAACGGGTCTGGGACGCGAACACCGACCCGTTCACCACGATCGTCCGCGTCACCGTGATGACGCTGCGCAAGAAGCTCGGTGACCCGCCGCTGATCGAGACCGTGGTGGGCGCGGGTTACCGCACGGCCGAGGTGGGCGCGTGAGCCGCCGGGTCCGGCCCACCCTGCGGTTGCGGCTGACCCTGCTCAACGGGGTGCTGCTGGTCGGTGCGGGGGCGATCCTGGTGCTGCTGGCCTGGCTGTTGGTCCGGGACGCGCTGCGCCCCACCGACGAGCTGCTGCCCGGCACGACGGTCCTGCTCTCCGACGGCGGGCGGATGGACGCCGCCGAGTGGCAGCGGCGCCTGGTCGACGCCGCGTCCGGGGAGCTGCTGGCCAAGGGCCTGGTGGCGCTGTTGGCGATCAGCGTGGTCGGGGTGGCCGGCGCGTACGCGGTGGCGGGCCGGGCGCTGCGCCCACTGCACCAGGTCACCGCGACCGCCCAGCGCCTCGGCGAGGCCACCCTGGACCAGCGGATCGGCTACTCGGGCGCCGACGACGAGGTGGCCGAGCTGGCGAAGACGTTCGACGCCATGCTGGACCGGATCGCGTCCGCGTTCGAGGCGCAGAAGCGCTTCGTGGCGAACGCATCGCACGAGCTGCGCACTCCGCTGGCCGTGATGCGTACCGAAATCGACGTGACGCTCAGCGACGACGACGCGGATGCCGCGGAGTACCGCCGGATGGCGACGGTCGTCCGGGACGCGTCCGAGCGGGCCAACGGCCTGGTGGACGCGCTGCTGGTGCTGGCCCGCAGCGAGGCCCAGGCCGGGCGGCAACTGGGCCGGCGCACCGAGTGTGACCTCTCGGCGGGCACCGCGAACGCGTTGTCCGCGATGCGTCGCGAGGTGGAGCGGATCGGTCTGCGGGTGCAGACGTCGTTGCAGCCCGCGCCGGTCGTCGGTGACCCGGGGCTGCTGGACCGGTTGGCCGGCAACCTCATCGAGAACGCGGTTCGCTACAACCACCTGCACGGTCGGCTCTGGGTGCGCACCGGCACCGACGGCGAGCGGTCCTGGCTGGTCGTGGGCAACACCGGGTTCGAGGTGGACCAGGCCGACGTGCCGGGGCTGTTCGAGCCGTTCCGGCGCGGTGGCCGGGAACGCACCGGCGCCCGTGGTTCCGGCCTGGGGCTGTCCATCGTCCGGGCGGTCTGCACGGCGCACGGCGGCACGGTACGCGTCATCGCCCAGCCCGGCGGTGGCCTGGAGGTGACGGTCACCCTGCCGTCAGCGGACGCCCCGGCGGTGAACGGCGCGGTGGTCACGACCGGCTGACGGGGTTGCGCGCGGCACTCGACCGGTGGCAAGATCACGCTGTCAGCTCGAGAGTGAAGGGGGGTGCGTCGATGTCCACCAATCATGACTCCGCACCCCGGGTCTGCGCCGGCTGACTCCCGGAGGCGGAGCGTCCCATCCCGCACCACGGAGGGAACACCCGTGTATCCACGGATCCGCAACATCAGTTTCGACTGCCACGACACGTACGCCCTGGCGGGCTTCTGGGCCGCCGTGCTCGGGTACGCCCGTCACGCCGAGGACGCCCCGGGTGAGCCGGAGGCGGCTCTGCTGCCGCCGGGCGAGACCACGCCGAACCTGTTCTTCCAAGAGGTGCCGGAGGACAAGGTGACCAAGAACCGGCTGCACATCTGCCTGGAACCGGTCGACCGGACCAGGGACGAGGAGGTCGAGCGGGTGCTCGGCCTCGGGGCCACCCTGGTCACCGACCGACGGCACGCCGACGGTACGGGCTGGGCGGTGCTCGCCGACCCGGAGGGCAACGAGTTCTGCGTGGTCCGCAGCGCCGGGGAACGTGTCGCCACCATCACTGTGGAGGACCAGCTGTGAGTTCGACGATCCACAACATCAGCATCGACTGTCACGACACGTACGCCCTGGCCGGATTCTGGGCGCAGGTCTTCGACTGCCCCCGGCATCCCGACGACTTCCCCGGTGACCCGGAGGCGATGCTCCTGCCGCCGGGCGGCCCGGAGGTGCTCTTCCTCGCCGTGCCCGAGGGCAAGACGGTGAAGAACCGACTGCACCTGGATCTGCAACCCGCCGACCGCACCCGGGCCGAGGAGGTCGAGCGGCTGCTGGGCATCGGCGCGACGCTCGTCGCCGATCACGTCGGCCCGACCGGCGGGGGTTGGGTGGTGCTCGCCGACCCGGAGGGCAACGAGTTCTGCGTGCTCGGCAACGCTGCTCAGCGGGCGGCGGCAGCGGCGGCGCGGGCCGCGGCGGGAGACAGCGAACCGGCCTGACCGCTGGCGTACGCGTCGAGGCCCCGACCACCCGAAGGTGGCCGGGGCCTCGGCCTCACGCCGCCGGGCACTCTACGAAGGCTGTGACGCCTTCGTATTCCGCCACCGGAGTGACGCCGGCATGCTCGTACCCGACGGCCAGTGATCTCTACAGCGCACCCTGGCTCTCGGCGACGCCGGCGAGTTGTGCGGTGACCGAGCCCCAGCCGTCCGCAAAGCCGATCTTTTCGTGCAGGTCGCGAGCGGCGGGATCACCGTGGCGGACGATGACCCGGTAGTCCGTGCCGTCCGGGTGATCCGTCATCGTGATCTCCGCGGTCATCGGGACCGGGCTCGGGTTCGTGGGCCGCCAGGCGCTGTCGATCACGTTCGTGAACACGATCCGCTCATGATCGTCGACGACGAGGAAGCACGCGTCGAGGTGCGGGACGAACTCCACCCCGTCGTCGCTCAGCCGGGTCACGAGCGCGCCACCGGGCCGGACGTCCAGGCGATCGACGCGACACAGGGACGGTGCCGGAATCCACCACTTCGCGAAGCGGGACGGGTCGGTCCAGGCGCTCCACACGGCGGCGCGAGGGGCGCGGATGACTCGCGCAATGGTCAGGTCCAGGTCGGGATTCATTGCTGCTTCTCCTGCTGATCGGTGACGAGGCGTTCCAGGCGGTCCGTGCGCTCTTCCCAGATCCGGCGCTGCTCCGCGAGCCAGTCGTCGACGACTGCGAGGCGCTCGCGATTGAGCACACAGGTGCGTACCCGGCCGGACTTGGTCGTGTGGATCAGTCCGTTCGACTCGAGCGTCTGCACGTGCTTCATGAACGAGGGAAGGGTCATCGGAAGCTCGCGGGCGAGATCGCCGACGCTCGTCGGACCGTGGCCGAGGCGTCGGATTACCCAGCGCCGGGTCGGGTCGGCGAGGGCGACGAACACGCCGTCGAGCTGCGCCGAATACTGTGCCATGTGGCTAAGTGTTGCGTGAGGTGACACTTAGCGCAAGGGCAAAGTATTTGTCCATGATCAACAGGGGCGGCGGGGCATGCGGCCGTGGTGTTAGATGAGCGGCCACGGCAGCCAGATGAAGGATGTGTGGGCAGATGGAGAAGACGGCGACCGAGCCGGTGCGGGCATACCTCACCGCGACCGGTGAGCGGCTTCGGGGCGACGGCTGCGAGGTGCGGACCGAGGACTGGGGCGGCGTGCCGGTGCTGATCGGCCACCGGGGCGATTTCCGGATGCGGTGGATGGCGACCAAGTTGCACCTGTTCACGGTCGCCGCACCGGCGACGCTTGTCACGGCGGACGCCCTGCAGAGGTTCACCGCCACGGCGATGGACTACGTGATCGCCCGCAAGGGACAGCTACGTGGCTTTCAGAACGGCGTCGCGGTGTTCCCCGCCCTGGTCGGCAACCAGGTCGAGTCGGCGGCCTCGGTGTGGGCGCAGGCGGGCCAGCAGGTGAAGTTCGCCGCGGTCGCCCGACCGGTGGCGGTGGAGGTCGGCAGCGGCACGGCCAGCGCCTACCGCGGCAACCCGATGCTCGGCTTCATCTACGCGGCCCACCTGCGGAGCAAGCTGAACGCCTACTTCCCGGTGATCTGAGCTGGAGTACGGCACGGGGCCCCGGCCACCTCAGGGTGGCCGGGGCCCCGGTCTTCGCGCGGCTCAGGAACGCTGCTCGATCTGGCCCCGGATGGTGGCGAACTCGGCCTCCACCTGCTTGGCGGTCTTGAAGTAGACCACCACCATGCCCACGCTGCCCCGGTCGGCCCAGACGCAGACACCCAACGGGATGTTCCCGGCGGCCTTGCCGTCGCCACACTTCGCGTCGCCGCCGAGCGGGCCGGCCTCGACCGCGGCCATGTTGGTCACGGTCAGTTCGGTGGTGAGCCCGTTGACGGCGTCGTCCAGTTCCTTCTTCGGGTCCGTCATCAGACCGGACACCGCGGCGATCATGACGATGTCCTGCTTGGTCGGGTCGCCGTAGAACGCGCCGACCGTGCTGGTCTCGTTCTGCACCTCCGACTTCATCTTGGTGACCAGATCGTCGGCGGCCGCCTGGAGCTGCGGGTCGGTGAGCTTCGGCCGGCCGGCGAGGGTCGCCGGCGCGACCACCCGGGTGTTGGCAGCCTCGACGGCGTCACTCACGGGATCTTTGAGCGCGAACCAGGCGACCGCCACCCCGCCCAGGCAGAGCACCAGCACCACCGCCAGCACGATCAGCACGATCTTGCCGACGTTCGACTTCTTCGCCGGGGGCGGGCCGCCGGGCAGGTACGGCTGACCCGGCTGCGCGGGCGGGAACCCCTGCTGCGGCGGCGGCCACCCACCGGGCTGCTGCGGCTGCCCCGGGTACTGCTGCTGGCCCGGCTGCTGCGGCCACCCAGCGGGCTGCTGCGGCTGGCCCGGCTGCTGCTGCTGGCCCGGCTGCTGCGGCCACCCACCGGGCTGCGCCTGGCCCGGGTACTGCGGCTGCCCTGGCTGCTGGGGCTGGTTGGCGGAATCGTGCGGCGGGCCGTACGGGTTGGCCGGCGGCTGAGACATCAGTTGGCTCCAAGTCAAGGGGTGCGAAGCGCGTGATCCTAACCCGGTGCGGCAACCGGTGATGCCCCCGCGTAGGTCCCCCGGGGCGACCGGGTGATCACAAACGGTCGCGGTGGTCGGCCGTCCACGAGGGACGGTCCGACCACCGCGACGGTGGCGCTGTGGGCTCGTCAGGCGGGCAGGCTAGCCGCCCCGTGCGGCAGGAACCGCCGACCGGTGACCCGCTCGGAGGTGCCGGTCCGATCCAGGTACGGCGTGACGCCACCCAGGTGGAACGGCCACCCGGCACCCAGGATCATGCACAGGTCGATGTCCTGCGCCTCGGCGACCACGCCCTCGTCCAGCATCAGCCGGATCTCCTGCGCGAGCGCGTCGAGCGCGTTCTGGCGTACCTGCTCGGCGGTCAGCGGCTGGTCACCGACGACGAGCAGCTTGGCCACCTCGTCGTTGACCTGGTCGTCGACCACGACCGGCCGACCGGAGTCGGCGATCCGCTTGAGGTTCTCGCTGACACCGAACCGGTCCGGGTACGCCGCGTGCAGGGTGCCGCCCACGTGGTACGCGACGGCCGGTCCGACCAGTTGGAGCAGGGCGAGCGGGCGCATCGGCAGGCCCAGCGGGTCCAGTGCGCTGTTCGCCACGTCCAGCGGGGTGCCGGCGTCCACGGCGGCGAAGACGGTGCCCAGGAAACGGGTGAGCAGCCGGTTCACCACGAACGCCGGGGCGTCCTTGACCAGCACGCTGGACTTCTTGAGCTGCCTGCCGACCGCGAACGCGGTCGCCAGGGTGGTGTCGTCGGTGCGCTCGCCCCGGACGATCTCCAGCAGCGGCAGCACCGCCACCGGGTTGAAGAAGTGGAAGCCGACCACCCGCTCCGGGTGCTCCAGGTCGGCGGCCATCTCGGTGATCGACAGCGAGCTGGTGTTGGTGGCGAGCACCGCCTCCGGGGAGACGATCTTCTCCAGCTCGGCCCAGACCTGCTTCTTGACGCCCAGGTCCTCGAAGACCGCCTCGATGACGAAGTCGGCGTCGGCGAAAGCGCTCTTGTCGACGGTGCCGCTGACCAGCCCGTACAGCTTGGCGGCGGTGCCCTTGTCCATCCGGCCCTTGACGACGGCCTTCTCGATCTGGGTGTGCACGTAGCCGACGCCCTTGTCCACCCGGGACTGGTCCAGGTCGCTCATCACGACCGGCACCTGGAGTCGGCGGGCGAACAGCAGCGCCAGTTGGCTGGCCATCAGGCCGGCGCCGACGATGCCGACCTTGGTGATCGTGCGGGCCAGCCCCTTGTCCGGTGCGCCGGCCGGTCGCTTGGCCCGCCGCTGCACCAGGTCGAAGGCGTACAGGCCGCTGCGCAACTCCTCGGAGAAGACCAGGTCCGCGAGGGCCTCGTCCTCGGCGGCGGTGCCGGCGGCGAAGTCGCCGTCCTTCGCCGTCTCCAGCAGGTCGAGAGCCTTGTACGCGGCCGGGACCGCGCCGTGCAGCCGCTGGTTCAGCGTCTCCCGGGCGAAGTAGAGCACGCCCGCCCACATGTCCTTGTCGACCTCGGGCCGGGTCACGGTGACCTGACCCCGGACCACGCCGGCGGCCCACTCCAGGGAACGCTCCAGGAAGTCCGCCGGCTCCAACAGGATGTCCGCGATGCCCAGCTCGGCGGCCTGCTTCGGCTTGAGCATCTTGTTCTGCATCAGCGGGTTCTGGATGATCACCTGGGTCGCGGCGGGGATGCCGATCAGGTTCGGCAGCAGTTGGGTGCCGCCCCAGCCGGGCACCAGACCGAGGGAGACCTCGGGCAGCGCGAGGGCCGCCGCGCCACCGGACAGCGTCCGGTAGTGGCAGTGCAGCGCCAACTCCAGCCCGCCGCCCATCGCCGCCCCGTTGACGAACGCGAAGGTGGGGACCGTGCTGTCCTTGAGCCGGGCGAAGACCCGGTGGCCGAGCCGGCCGATCTCCAGCGCCTGCGCGCGGTCGGCGAGCTGCGGCAGGCCGACGATGTCCGCGCCCACGCAGAAGATGTACGGCTTGCCGGTGACCGCGATGAACGCCGGGTCGGCGGCGAGCGCGGCGGTGATCGCCTCGTCCAGGCTGGCCAGCCCACCGGGACCGAACGTGTTCGGCTTGGTGTGGTCGAGCCCGTTGTCCAACGTGATCAGGGCGGCGGGTCGGTCCAGCCCCGGTACGTTCACCTGCCGCAGCAGCGCCCGGGTGACGACCTCGTTCGGTGCCTTCACAGTGCCACCTTCGGTTCGCGACTGCGGGGCTCGCAAGCCCGGCTCACTCCTCGCGCTCACTTGTTGCCACCCTCCCAGTGCGGGTTCTCCCAGATGACCGTGCCACCCATGCCGATGCCGATGCACATCGCGGTGAGGCCGTACCGGACCTCGGGGTGCTCGGCGAACTCGCGGGC
Organism: Micromonospora sp. NPDC048839; assembly: GCF_040649915.1. Lineage (NCBI taxonomy): Bacteria > Bacillati > Actinomycetota > Actinomycetes > Micromonosporales > Micromonosporaceae > Micromonospora > Micromonospora sp. NPDC048839. Next base: position 43,252 of record NZ_JBEZGL010000027.1, on the reverse strand, counting down.
CAGCTGCGTCATCAGCCGTACGCCCGACGAGGCGAGCGGGTGGCCGATGGCGATCGCGCCGCCCCACGGGTTGACCCGCGCGTCGTCGTCGGCGATGCCGAAGTGGTCGAGGAAGGCGAGCACCTGCACGGCGAACGCCTCGTTCAGCTCGAACAGGCCGATGTCGTCGATGCTGAGCCCGGCGAGACGCAGCGCCTTCTCCGTGGACGGGATCGGGCCGATGCCCATCACCTCCGGCTCCACGCCGACGAAACCGAACGACACCAGCCGCATGGCGACCGGCAGACCCAGCTCGCGGGCGGTGGCCTCGTCGGCGAGCAGGCTCGCGGTGGCACCGTCGTTCAGGCCGGCCGCGTTGCCCGCGGTGACCTTGCCGTGCGGGCGGAACGGGGTCTTCAGGGTGGCGAGCTTCGCAAGCGAGGTGTCCCGCGGGGCCTCGTCCACCGTGGCCAGGCCCCAGCCGCCCTCCTCGTCGCGGATGGACATCGGCACCAGGTCGTCCTGGAGCTTGCCGTTGGCGTACGCCTTCGCGGTCTTCTGCTGCGAGGCGAGCGCGAACGCGTCGGTGCGCGCCTTGGTGATGTGCGGGACCAGGTCGTGCAGGTTCTCCGCGGTCGCACCCATGACCAGCGCGGACGGGTCGACCAGCTTCTCCGCGATGATGCGCGGGTTGGGGTCGACGCCCTCGCCCATCGGGTGGTGTCCCATGTGCTCGACGCCGCCGGCGATGGCGACGTCGTACGCGCCCATGGCGATGCCGCTGGCCACGGTGGTCACCGCGGTCATGGCGCCGGCGCACATCCGGTCGATGGCGAAGCCGGGAACGGTCTTGGGCAGACCGGCCAGCAGCGCGGCGGTACGGCCGATGGTGAGGCCCTGGTCGCCGATCTGGGTGGTGGCCGCGATGGCGACCTCCTCGACCCGCTCCGGAGGCAGCTGCGGGTTGCGGCGCAGCAGTTCACGGATGCAGCGGATCACCAGGTCGTCGGCGCGGGTGTTGGCGTACATGCCACCCGCCTTGCCGAACGGGGTACGGACACCGTCGACAAAGACGACATCCCGAACTTCACGGGGCACTTGAGCCTCCTATTCGACCATGATTCGGCCTTCGGCCATGCGGCATGCCGGACCGGACAAGGGTCGCCGACACGGGCACGTTCCCCCGAATGCTACTCGCCAGTAACCACCCTGGTGTCACGTCCCCCTGTGGCCCACCCCACATCCACCCCACACCCCACACCAACACCCACACCGGCCCCCGCGCCCGTCCAGCTTCCGTCGATCATGAGGTTGACGGGGCTGTGGATCTCCTGGAGGCCCGTCAACCTCATGATCACCGGGGCTTGGGGAGCGGGGTGGGTGGTAGGTGGGTGGGGGTGGGGGTTAGTCGCTGTCGCTCCGCTGCGCGAAGCGGCCCTAATCGGGAGGAAGTGGGTCTACTTCCGAGTTAGGGGGTGGGGTTCAGGGCTTCGGTCAGGTCGGGGGTCAGGAGGCCGATCTGCCATTCGCGGGCGTTGAGGCCGCGCAGGGTCTCCGCGACCGCCTCCTCGGTGAGGTCCTCCGGCGGCGTCCAGGCCAGTCGGCGCACCGAATCCGGCGTGATCAGGTTCTCCGGCGGCAGGTTGTGCTCACCGGCGATGCGGATCACCACCTCGCGGCAACGGGCGAGCCGACCAGCCGCCACCGGGTCCCGTTCGGCCCAGCGGTGCGGCGGGGGTGGACCCTCCACGGTCGGGGAGACCGGCAGCGAGTCGTCCGGCAACTGCCGGGCGTCGTCGAGAGCGGCGAGCCAGGTGCGGGCCAACCGACGCACCGACCGACCGCCGAAACCGGGCAGGGTCAGCAGGGTCTTCTCGTCCTTCGGGTCCAACTCGGCGGCGGCGACGATCGCCGAGTCGGGCAACACCCGACCGGGCGCGGCGTCCCGCCGGGAAGCGATCTGGTCCCGGGCGTACCACATCGAGCGGACGCGAGCCTGCGCCCGCGCCCCGCGCAGCCGGTGGATGCCGGAGGTACGCCGCCAGGGCTCTGCCCGAACCCGCGGCGGGCGCGCCCCGGTGCGAACCAGCGCGGCGAACTCCTCCGCGGCCCAGGCCGACTTGCCCTGTCGGGTCAGCTCGGCGTCGAGCGCGTCGCGCAGGTCGGTGAGCAGCTCCACGTCGAGAGCCGCGTACGTCAGCCACGACTCGGGCAGCGGTCGGCTCGACCAGTCGGCGGCCGAGTGGTGCTTCTCCAGGGTGAACCCGAGTAGCTGTTCGGTCAGCGCGGCCAGCCCGACGCGCTCGAACCCGGCCAGCCGAGCTGCCAGCTCGGTGTCGAACAGCCGGCGCGGGCGCAGCCCCACCTCGGCCAGGCAGGGCAGATCCTGGCTGGCCGCGTGCAGCACCCACTCGGCATCCCCGATCGCCGCGTCCAGCGCACTGAGGTCCGGCAGTGGCAGCGGGTCGATCAGCGCCGTGCCCGCGCCGGCCCGGCGCAGTTGCACCAGGTACGCGCGCTGGCTGTAGCGGTAGCCGGAGGCGCGCTCGGCGTCCAGGGCGACGGGGCCGCTGCCCGCCGCGAAGCGGGCCACGACCTCGGCGAGTTCGGCCGGGGCGGCCACCGGATCGGGGGTGCCGTCACGCGGGGCGATCAGCGGAACGGGCCCACCGTCGGTCGGGTCGACCCTGTCGTCCGCCGGCTGCGGCTGGGCCGACGGCGGGTGCTGGGGTGCGTTTCCCGGGAGTTCTTCGGCGGGCCGACGGCGCTGGGGTGGTTCGTCGGTCACCTGCCAACCCTAGTGCGCGCGGTGAACCGGCGGGTGCAGCCGGTCCGGCGTGTGTCGATCAGGTGTCCGCGAGGTGTCCCTGCGCGTACCGGATGTTGGGGCGGACAAAGCCCATTCGTGCTGGTGAGTGCCATCGAACCGCGCCTTTCGCCGCCGCCCGCGCCGGACTGCCGCCGCCCGCGCCGGACCGGTCAGGCCGCGCCGGCCGACCGGCGATCGGCCAGGGCGGTGACCCCCGGTGGTGGCAGACCGGCCGTGGAGGCGAGCAACGCACACCAGCCGAGCAGGTGCGGCGTCAGCTCGTCGTCGACAGGCGTCCAGGAGGCGCGGATCTCGATGTCGCCCACGGTCGGCGGGCCGGCGAGGTCACCGAACCGGGTCGACATGGTCTGCGTCACCGTGCCGCCGATCGCCCGGTGGCCGGCGTCCTGGGCGTCCAACGCGTCGGTCAGCCACGTCCAGCCGACCCCGGGCAGTAGCGGGTCGGCGGCCAGGTCGACCTCCAACTCGGCGGTCACGTAGGTGACCAACCGCAGGGTGCCCTGCCACGCCTCGTGGCCGACCGGATCGTGCAGCAGGATCAACCGGCCGGTCGCCACCTCGTCGCCGTCGCGCAGCACGGCCGCGGAGAGCGCGAACGTGTACGGGGCCAACCGCTGGGGGGCGCCGACCTCCTCCAGCGTGATCTCCGGCCGGGGGGTCGCCGATCGCAGCCCGGCGACCGCGCGGGCGAACGTCTCCGGGAGCGCGATCGGGGGGGCCATGTCGGCAGCCTATGCCGCCGTCGGCCCCCGGCTCCGACGGCGCGCCGACACCCGTGCGCCGCCGGAGGCCCGCGGAAGTCACTCTTCCTTTCACCCCAGGTGGGACGGGGGTGGTGGGCGTGGCACGATTGCGGCGATGACCACGGACACCACGGGCACTGTCGCCCGAGACGGAGAACCCCGCCCCGGCGGACCGGCCGACTCGCCCTTCGTCAGGGCCTGCCGGCGACGGCCCGGCCCGCACACCCCGGTCTGGTTCATGCGCCAGGCCGGCCGCTCGCTGCCGGAATACCGGGAGATCCGGGCGACCGTGCCGATGCTGGAGTCCTGCCGTCGCCCGGAGTTGGTCACCGAGATCACGCTCCAGCCGGTGCGCCGGCACGGAGTGGACGCGGCGATCCTGTTCAGCGACATCGTGGTGCCGGTCGCGGCGGCCGGTGTCGATCTGGACATCGTGCCGGGCACCGGTCCGGTGGTCGCCGAGCCGGTCCGCACCCTCGCCGACGTCGAGCGGATCCGCCCCATCACCCGTGACGACGTCCCGTACGTGGACGAGGCCGTCCGGCAGTTGGTGGTCGAGCTGGGCGACACCCCGCTCATCGGTTTCGCCGGCGCGCCGTTCACCCTGGCCAGCTACCTGGTCGAGGGTGGGCCGTCGCGGACCCACGCGAAGACCAAGGCCCTGATGTACGGCAACCCGGAGCTGTGGCACGCGCTGTGCGGCCGGCTGTCCGAGGTGACGCTCGCCTTCCTGCGGGTGCAGATCGAGGCGGGCGTGTCCGCCGTGCAGCTGTTCGACTCGTGGGCGGGCGCGCTGTCCGAGGCCGACTACCGCCGCTACGTGCTGCCGCACTCCACCGCCGTGCTGAGCGGGCTGGTTGACTCCGGGGTGCCGCGGATCCACTTCGGGGTGGGCACCGCCGAGCTGCTCGGCGCGATGGGCGAGGCCGGCGCGGACGTGGTCGGCGTCGACTGGCGTACCCCGCTGGACGTGGCCACTCAGCGGATCGGCCCGGACCGGGCGGTGCAGGGCAACCTGGACCCGTGCGTGCTGTTCGCGCCGTGGCCGGTGGTGGAGGCCGAGGTGCGTCGCATCCTGGAGCAGGGCCGGGCGGCCCCCGGGCACGTGTTCAACCTTGGCCACGGTGTGCTGCCGGAGACCGACCCGGAGGTGTTGACCCGGGTGGTCGCGCTGGTGCACGAGCTGTCCAGCCGCCGGGCCGACCAGGGCTGAGCGGGGATGCGGCAGCCCTGGCGGGTGGCGGTGGTCGGCGGCGGGATCGCCGGACTGGCCGCCGCGGTCCGCCTGCGCGACCACGCACCGGCCGGCACCGAGATCACGGTGTACGAGCAGTCCGGCGCGCTGGGCGGCAAGCTGCGGACCGGGGAGTTGGCCGGCCAGCCGGTGGAGTTCGGGGCCGAGTCGTTCCTGATGCGTGACCCGACCGGGGCGGAGTCCGCCGCGGTGACCCTGATCCGGCGGCTCGGGTTGGCCGATCGGATCGTGCACCCCACGGTGGGGCAGGCCGCGCTTGTCGTCGACGGCGGGCTGCGCCCCATCCCGGGCGGCACCCTGGTGGGCGTACCCGGGGATCTGGACCGGGTGACCTCGGTCGCCCGCCCGGCGGCGGACGCCGACACCGACGACGGGCGGCCGCTGGTCGGGCCGGACGCGGACGTCTCGGTGGGCGCGCTGGTCCGGTCCCGCTTCGGCGACGAGGTGGTCGAGCGGCTGGTCGACCCGATGCTGGGCGGCGTGTACGCGGGCCGCGCCGACGATCTCTCCCTGGTCACGACGATGCCGGCGCTGGCCCGCACGGCCCGGGTGGAGCACACCCTGACCGGTGCGGTCCGGGCCGCGCAGGCCGCCGCGCCCCGCGCTCCCGGCGCTCCGATCTTCGGCACCCTGGTGGGCGGGCTCAGCACCCTGGTCGAGGCCGCGGTGGCGGCCAGCGGCGCGACGGTACGGCGGGACGCCGCCGTCCGCGAGGTGACCCCGACCGGCACGGGTTGGCGGCTCACCGTCGGCCCGACGCGCGACCCCGCGCTCGTCGACGTGGACGCCGTGGTGCTGGCGGTGCCGGCGCGACCGGCGGCCCGACTGCTCGCGGGTCCGGCCCCGGCGGCCGCGAAGGGTGTCGGCGAGCTGGACTACGCGAGCGTCGCGCTTGTCACGCTGGCGCTGCCGCAACCGCACCTGCCCGAGCTGTCCGGTTTCCTGGTGCCCAGCACCGAAGGACTGCTGATCAAGGCGGCGACCTTCTTCACCACCAAGTGGGGGCACCTGCGCCGGCCGGACGGCGTGGCGTTGGTGCGGGCGTCGGTGGGCCGGTACGGCGAGGAGGCGCACCTTCAGTGCCCCGACGCGGACCTGGCGACCACCGTGCACCGGGAGCTCTCGGCGGTGCTCGGCACCCCGCTGCCCGCCCCGGTCGACGGGCACGTGCAGCGGTGGGGCGGTGCGCTGCCGCAGTACGCGCCGGGGCACGCCGACCGGGTCGCCGCCGCACGCGCGGCCCTGCGCGCCGCGCACCCCACCCTGGTCCTCGCCGGCGCCGGTTACGACGGCGTCGGCATTCCGGTCTGCGTCCGCTCCGGCGAGACGGCGGCCGACGAGATCATCACAGCACTGGGAGGATCGGCGACATGACCGAGCAGACCAACGCGGCCCGCCTGCGGGAGCTCAACGACAGCATCCGCTACACCATGTGGTCGGTGTTCCGGGCCAGCGCCCCGCTGCCGTCGCTGCGGGACAACGTCACCGGCGAGGTCGTGGCCCTCTTCGACGAGCTGGCCGGCAAGGACGTGGTGGTGCGCGGCGTGTACGACGTCGCCGGTCTGCGCGCCGACGCGGACGTGATGATCTGGTGGCACTCCGCGTCTCCCGACGCGCTCCAGGACGCGTACCTGCGGTTCCGCCGCACCACGCTGGGGCGGTCGTTGACCCCGGTGTGGTCGCAGATGGCGCTGCACCGGCCGGCCGAGTTCAACAAGAGCCACATCCCGGCGTTCCTGGCCGGCGAGGAGGCCCGCCCCTACATCTGCGTGTACCCGTTCGTCCGCTCCTACGAGTGGTACCTGCTGCCCGACGCCGAGCGGCGCGAGATGCTCGCCGAGCACGGCAAGATGGCCCGCGGCTACCCGGACGTACGCGCCAACACGGTGGCCTCGTTCGCGTTGGGTGACTACGAGTGGATGCTCGCCTTCGAGGCCGACGAGCTGCACCGGATCGTGGACCTGATGCGGGACCTGCGCGCGTCCGGCGCCCGCCGGCACGTCCGCGAGGAGGTCCCGTTCTACACCGGTCGCCGCCGCTCGGTCGCCGAGATCGTCAACTGCATGGTCTGACCCGCCCGGCCCGTTACCGCCGGCCGGTGCCGCACCCCCGCCCGGGTGCGGCACCGGACGGAGGTCAACTGGTCGACGTGCAGGAGACCAGCGGAACCGGGTTGCTGCCGTTCCACGAGCCGAGGAAACCGAACGTGGTGCTCGCGCCGGCGGCGAGGGTGCCGTTGTGGTTGGCGTTTCGTGCGGTGACCAGCGAGCCGTTGGTGCTGACCGTCGCGTTCCACGACGAGGTGACCTGCTGGCCGTTGTTGTAGTTCCAGCTCACGGACCAACCTTTGGTGGGCGAGCCGCCCGCGCTCACCTTCACCTCGGCCTGGAAGCCACCGGACCACTGGCCGGTGACCTGGTACGTCGCCGTGCAGGCCCCAGCCGGCGGCGGGGTGCTCGGCGGCGGAGTGGTGGGCGGGGGCGTGGTGGGCGGCGGGGTGGTCGGCGGCGGAGTGGTGGGCGGCGGGGTCGTCGGCGGCGGCGTGGTCGGCGGCGGAGTCGTGCCCCCGAAGGTGACGTCGCTGCACAGGTAGTACGACTGGTCGAAGTGGCTGGCCTGCCAGACGGTGTAGACGATGTGCCGTCCGGTGCGCCCGGACGCGTTCACCGGGATCTGGATGGAGACGCCGCCGGTGTCCGGGTTCCACTGGGAGGCCGGCGTGTTGCCGATCTGACCGGCCAACTCCAGGTCGTCCCAGCCGAGCGGCTCGGTGAGCGCGTCGAAGCCCTGCTTGGTCACGTAGACCCGGATGTAGTCGGCGCCGTGACTGGCCCCGTCGAAGAAGCGGAGCTGGAAGTTGTTCGACACCGAGGTGGTCTTCCACGCGCCGATGGTGTCCAGCGCGTTGTAGCGACCGTTCTGGGTGCGCCCGCCGCTGCACAGTTGGCCGTTGGGGACGGCGGCCTGGTGGTTGCCGCCCACACCCTCGCGGAACTGGCCGTTCCAGTTCCACATGGCCTGCGGGTCGGCCTGCCAGGCCTGCCAGCACATCGGGTCTTCGGTGGCCATCCGGGGGTTCTGGAACTCGGCGCCCCACCGTTGCCAACAGCTGTAGCTACGCGAGGCCGGATTGACGACCGACCCGTGCGCGGAGGCGGGCTCTGCCCGCATGGTGTTCAGAGCGGTCGTCAACAGGAGCGTGCTGGTCGCCGCGATGGCTAACAACCAGAGCACGCGTCGTGATCGGGTGAGAGTGGACATGGAGCCCCCGGGGGGAGAAGGTCGGACGGCGACACCCGGACCGGCGGGAGTTGCCCACTCCCGCGCCTGATCGCTGGCTCCCGCGACGGCTCTACCCGGAACCATGCCAGGTCGATCGTCAGCCGTCAATGACGTCGCGTCGCATCGGGACGTGCGGGATCCCGTCCTCGACGTACTCCGGGCCGCTGACCGCGAAGCCGTGCCGGGTGTAGAACGCGACCAGGTGCGACTGGGCGTCCAGCACGCAGGGCCGGTTGCCCACCACCTCCAGCGCCGCGCTCATCAACCGGCCGGCGTGCCCACCGCCGCGCGCCTGCGGGGCGACCACCACCCGACCGATCCGGGCGGTGCCGTCCGGGTCGGCCAGGACCCGCAGGTACGCCAGCGGCGCGCCGCCGTCGGTCAGCCAGATGTGCCGGGTGCCCGGCTCGACGTCGCGCCCGTCCAGCTCCGGGTAGGGGCAGTGCTGTTCCACCACGAACACGTCGATGCGCAGCTTGAGCAGGTCGTGGAGGGTGCGGGCGTTCAGGTCGGCGAAGGACGCCGTCCGGATCTCGGTGGTCTGCGAGGGCATCCGACGATGGTAGGCCGCCTCAGGGGGTGTCCCGTCGAGGTGTCAGGTAGGTGGCGGCCACGGCGGTGAGCAGCAGCACACCGCCGCCGACGACCGGCAGCGGAAGCGGCTCGTGCAGCAGCGCCACCGCCAGCGCCGCCGCGGTGAGCGGTTCGAGCAGGGTCAGCACGGCGGCGACGCTGCCCGGGGTGGTCCGCAGCCCGGCGTAGAACAGCGCGTACGCCACCGCCGTGGTGATCACGCCGAGATGCAGCAGCAGGGCCACGGTGTCGGGGCGGACCGGTACGCCGACCCCGGCGACCACGGCGAACGGGGCCAGGGTCAGCGCTCCGATCACCGTGGAGATGGTGGTCAGCGTCATCGGCGCGACGCGCTGGGACGCCTGGCGGCTGATCAGGGTGGTCACCGCGTACCCGAGGCCGGAGCCGGCCGCCGCGAGCAGGCCGAGCAGCGGCGCGGGCGCGGCGGCGGTGGGGTCCGCCGTCGCCCCGGTGATCAGGGCGAGGCCGACCACGGCCGCGACCAGCGTGGCGAGGCGCAGCGGACCGGGGAGCCGGCGGGCACGCGCCGACTCCCAGGCCGCGGCGAGCACCGGGGCCAGGCCCAGGCTGACGACTGTGGCGACGCTGACGCCGGCCCACGCCACCGCGACGAAGTAGAGCGCCTGGTAGAGGCCGAGGCCGAGGCCGGTGAGCAGCAGCGGTACGGGTGTCGCGCGCAGGGCGGAGCGGAGCGCGCCGAGTCGGCCGGCGGTGCACGCCAGCAGCACGAGCGCGGCGATCGCGAGGCGGTGGAAACCGATGCTCACCGGGCTGAGTCCGGTGCTGTCGCGCAGGAGTTGCACCGCCACGCCGGTGGTGCCCCACAGCACGCCGGTGACGGTGATCTGGATCAGGCCGGTGCGGGTCGGACCGGCGGTCGTGGCCGGGGCGGCCGGCGGCACGGTACGGGAGAGGGACACGGAGGCGCTCCGAAGGGTGAGCCGTTGACGGGGACGACGTCGACGGAGCGCATACGGCAGGGGGCCGAGCCGGGTCGGTCACCGGGTCGGGGAGGGCGCGGCGCTCCGATCAGGAGCGCGGCGGGGGCAGAACGCCGAGCAGTGGCCGCATGGCGACGACCGTACCGCAGGATCGTGGGACCGGGCGCGGCGTTTCGGCGCGGCCGGCGGGGTCGCTCGGGCCGGGCGGGCGGTCAGGCCGGGCGCGCGCCGACGGCGTCGCGGATCTCGGCACCCTCGGCGCCCTCGACCGCGCGGGCGCAGTGTCCGCAGCAGAAGAAGCGGCCGTTGACCTCCACGCCATGTCCGACGATCTTGACCTGGCAGTGCTCGCAGATCGGTGCCATCCGGTGGATCGCGCACTCGAACGAGTCGAAGGTGTGCACGTCGCCGCTGACGGTGTGCACCTCGAACGCCATCCAGTAGTCGTTGCCGCAGACCTCGCACGTGGCCATGACCAACCCCCTCATTCCGACTTTCCGCCCAGAATGCCGCACGCTCGGACGGGCGCGGACGGAAATGCCGCTCTCCGGCGGCCGGCGCGGCGTGTCGGCTCCGGCGTGTTGTCCGTTGTGTCAGGTGAACCGCCGCAACCCCCGGAGGGTCACAGTGATCAAGCGCAACAAGCTCTTCGGCAGCCAGACCCGGGTGACCTTCTGCCTGCCCCGGGACTCCCCGCCCGGCCCGGTGAGCGTCGTCGGCTCCTTCAACGACTGGGAGCCGGGTCGACACGAGTTGGTGATCCGCCGCGACGGCATGCGGACGGTCACCGTGAAGCTCCCGCCGGGGGAGTACGTCTTCCGCTACCTCGCCGCCGACGGCATCTGGTTGGACGACGACTCGGCCGACCAGGTCGACGACCGGGGCAGCCTGCTCCGCCTCTGACCCCAAAGTCGTCATCATCGATGGATTTATCGATGGGAGTCTTTACTGTTAACAATGTTTAAATTATGTTGAGGGGCACCCGACCGGACCCTGGAGAAGGAGCCGCCCCGATGCGTCGAAGAATCACCATCCCGCTGGTGGCGGCCGGTGCCGTCGCCGCCACCCTCACCGTCGCCGCTCCCGCGCAGGCGCACGGTTACGTCTCCGCCCCGCCCAGCCGGCAGGCGCTCTGCGCGCAGGGCCGGGTGCCCGACTGCGGGCAGATCAGGTACGAGCCGCAGAGCGTCGAGGGACCCAAGGGCCTGCGCAGTTGCAACGCCGGCATCGCCCAGTTCGCCGTCCTCAACGACGACAGCCGGGGCTGGCCGGCCACCTCGGTCGGCAGCTCGCTGACCTTCACCTGGGTGAACACCGCCCGCCACGCCACCAGCAACTGGGAGTACTGGATCGGCAACACCCGCGTCGGCGTGGTCAACGGCAACGGCCAGCAGCCGGGCGCGACGGTCTCGCACACCGTCAACCTCGGCGGCTTCTCCGGACGGCAGAAGATCCTCGCGGTGTGGAACATCTCCGACACCGCGAACGCCTTCTACTCCTGCATCGACGTGCAGATCGGCGGCGGCGGGTCGAACCCGACCCCCACCACCTCACCCACCCCACGACCCACCCCGACCGCCACGCCGAGCGCGACGCCCGCCCCGGGCGGCAGTTGGACCGCGGGCCGGGCGTACCAGGTCGGTGACCAGGTCACCTACGGCGGAGCGACGTACCGCTGCCGGCAGGCGCACACGGCGATCCCGGGCTGGGAGCCGCCGAACGTACCGGCGCTCTGGCAACAGGTCTGACCCCCACGGGTGCGGCCGGTGGCCGCACCCGTGTCGCCGTCCCCGCGTGAACGGAGCATCCGGCATGCGCAGTCGTACCCGTCTGGTGTCCCTTGTCGCCGCGGTGCTGCTCACCGGCGCCTGCGGTGGGTCGCCCACGTCGAGCCCGCCGGTCGGGCCGCAACCGGCCCCCGCCGCGACGGCGTCGGCCGGGTCCGGGGGCGCGGGGTCCGCGCTCGACGGGGACACGATGAGCGGGATCGACGTGGTCTTCCTGACCACGATGGTCGGGCACAGCGAACGCACCCTGCAGATCGTCGCGCTGGCCCGCGACCGGGTGCGCGACGACGCGCTGCGCACCCTGGCCGCCGCCATCGAGGCGACCGAGGCCGACGAACTGTCCGCGATGCGCGGCTGGTTACCCACGGCCGGGCCGGGTGCCGGCGCGGGCGCGCACCAGCACGACGGGCACGGCGACGACGCCGCGCTCGACCGGCTGCGGACCGCGCCCGACCCGGACGTCGACCGCGCGCTGCGCGAGGTGCTCGCCGACCACCAGCGTGCGGCGGCCGACCTGGCCCGAGCCCAGGTCGGCGTCGGCCGAAACGAGCAGGTCCGCGACCTGGCCCGGCGGATCGAGCAGTCCCGGACCGCCGAGGTCGAGCTGCTCCGGGGTACGCCGTGAGCGCCCGTCGACCGCGCCCGGACAGCTCAGGTCAGCGGGGTTCCAACCGGACCGAGATCGAGTTGACGCAGTGCCGGGTGTCCTTCGGGGTGAAGCCCTCGCCGTGGAAGACGTGCCCGAGGTGACTGTCGCAGCGGGCGCAGCGGATCTCGGTGCGCGCCATGCCGAGACTGCGGTCCTCGATCTCCTTCACCCGGCCCGGGATGGCGTCGTCGAAACTCGGCCACCCGCAGTGCGAATCGAACTTCGTGTCACTGGAGAAGAGTTCCAGCCCGCAGGCGCGGCAGTGGTAGACCCCCTGGGTCTTCGTGTCCACGTACTCGCCGACCCACGGGCGTTCGGTGCCGGCCTCCCGCAGGACGTGGAACTCCTCGGGGGTCAACCGGACCCGCCACTCGTCGTCGGTGCGGGGCAGCTCGTTGTCGTCAAGACTCACCCCTCAACGGTACGTCGAACGTCGGGGGTGTGGCATAAGGTCGCGAGATGGCGGGCACCAAGGCAGCGGTCACCGAGGTCGAGGTGGCCGGGCACACCGTACGACTGAGCAGTCCGGACCGGGTGATCTTCCCCCAGCGGGGCTTCACCAAGGCGGACGTCTTCCACTACTACCTCGCGGTGGGCGACGGCATCATGCGTGCTCTGCGGGAGCGGCCCACCACGCTGCAACGCTTCCCCGAGGGCATCGAGGGTGAGGCGTTCTTCCAGAAACGCGTGCCCACCCGAGGGGTGCCGCCCTGGCTGACCACCGCCCAGATCACCTTCCCCAGCGGTCGCACTGCGGCGGAGCTGTGCCCGGCCGACCTGGCGCACGTGGCCTGGGCGGCACAGATGGGCACCATCGTCTTCCACCCTTGGCCGGTGCGCGCCGCCGACGTCGACCGACCCGACGAGCTGCGCATCGACCTCGATCCGCAGCCCGGCACCGACTTCGCCGACGCGGCGCGGGCCGCCGCAGGGGTCCGCGCGGTCCTCGACGAGCTGGGCGTGGCCGGCTGGCCGAAGACCTCCGGTGGTCGGGGTGTGCACGTCTACCTGCGCATCCAGCCCCGGTGGACGTTCACCGAGGTGCGCCGGGCCACCATCGCGCTCGCCCGGGAGGTGGAACGCCGCCACCCCGACCTGGTCACCACCTCCTGGTGGAAGGAGGAGCGCGGCAGCCGGGTCTTCGTCGACTTCAACCAGACGGCCCGGGACCGGACGATCGCCTGCGCGTACTCGCTGCGCGCCAACGCGCGGGCCACCGTCTCGACCCCGGTCAGCTGGGACGAGCTACCCGACGTCGACCCGGACGACTTCGACCTGCGTACCGTGCCGGCCCGGCTCGCCGAGCGGGGCGACCCGCACGCCGACATCGACGACGCCCCGTGGGACATCACGCCGCTGTTGGAGTGGGCCGACCGCGACGCCGCCGCCGGCCAGGGCGACCTGCCGTACCCGCCGGACCACCCGAAGATGCCCGGCGAACCCAAGCGGGTGCAGCCCAGCCGCGCCAAGCGCACGCCCGACGAAAGCTCCTGAGCGAGGCGCGGTGGTGTCCTCTCGCTGGACATCGGTCACCGGGTCCATCCAACGAACCTCTCCCACAATTCACCCGGGGCGGCGGCGAATAGCTCGGCGGAGGCCACCGGATAGAGCGCCCCGCAGTACATGGCGAGGCCGACGCGATCCCGGCCGTACGCCTCAGCCAGGCGAACTCGGGCGGGATCACACGGCCACACCCGCCCGCACGTATCGCAGTCCCACTGCGGCCGGCGCGGTGTGTGCTGCCCGGCAAGCCGCCGATCGAGGTCGACGCACGCCTGCCGCCCTCGGGTCAGCTCGGCTTCCCAGGCTTGGCGGACGGTCGTCAGGCGTTCAGCCATCATCGGTGCCTCCGTCGGTGTGGCTGAGGAGCGCCCGGTCATCTCCGGCGCGGACGCCCCCCGCCCTAGGAGGGACGGCAGCAGTGATCGCACACATCGGATCGGGTTTGGATGTTCACCACCGCCGTCCCGTTAATGGGACGCTACGGGCTGCCCGGGATGCCCAGACGGCTGTGGCTGTCCGCCGCCTGTCCGCGCCTGTCCGCGGACATCCGCCCGGCTAGCCTGTGTAGGTGAGCGACTACGTGCAGGTGTCAACAGCCGCCCCCACCCGGGAAGCGGCAGTGGAGCTGGCCGAAGGAGCAACAGCGGCGCGGCTGGCGGCAGGCGCGCAGGTAGCCGGACCAGTGCTGTCGGTGTACTGGCACCTCGGCGAGCAGGGCGCGAGCGAGGAATGGCAGGTGCTGCTGTACACCACGACCGACAGGTACCCGCAGTTGGAGGCGCACCTCATCGACGCGCATCCGTGGGACAACCCGCAGGTCACCGCCACGGCGGTGGTTCACGCCCCGGCCGCCTACCTGGCGTGGATCAAACGGACGGTCGAGGGCGGGTAGCCGCCTCGGCGGCCAATGTCCGAAGCTCAACGACACATGGCATCCCGCCGTGTGGCCCCATCCGGTTGAGGAACGAGTTGAGACGCTGCGCGGGCCGCACCGACCCCACCCCACCCGCGAGCCGCACCGCTGCGGCGGCAGTGGCGCAGGCATGCTCAACCTCGTTGGCGTCGAGGTAGGCGTCGGCCAGCCACGACAGGTAGAGGGCCTTGTCGCGGGAGTGGGTGTCATCGAAGCGAGCGAGGGCGCGCTCTAGCACCGGGATGGCTCGCATCGGCCGATGGAGCACCGTCCAACAGCGCCCAGTCATGATCTCGCCCTCAACGTCGTCGACCCAGTACACCCAGTCGGGTTCGGGTCGGTCGTCGTGTTCGGTGAGACAGGCGCTGCCCTGCGCGAGCTGCTGGTCCGCCGCATCGGCGTCGCCCGCGACGGCGTGCGCCCAGGCGGCCCTCAGATGCAGCAGCGCGCGAACGATGGGCGTGGCGGCAGCGGCGGCGTCGCATGCGGCTGTGGCGGTGTCGGCAGCGGGCCGGCCCAGGGCTATCTGTTGGTAGGCGAGGAACGCGTACGCGTTGGCGACGAGGGCGCGGTCGTTGGCGTCGCGTGCGGCGGAGAGGCTGGTGCGGTAGAGCCGGTCTGCGTCGGTATGCCGTCCAGCGTCGAATGCCGCCCATCCTGCGAGTTGGGTTTGTTCGGCGAGGACGGCCAGGAGTTGCCGACCGACGGCCTCGCTGTAGGAACCGTCCTTTATGAGCCGGGTGGTGGAGTCAGCTTCGGCCGAGTACAGCTGCTGGGTGTCGGCGCCGCCGAGGAAGTTGTCGAGACGGCGGAGCCGGGCGGTGCGTTCGGCGAGCCGCCCGGCGGTGCCGGGTCCGACGTGGCGACCGTGGCTGACCAGAGTGTGGGGTAGGGCGGCGGCGAGTCCGGCGGCGGCCACGAATTCGCGGCGCGGAATGGTGGGCTGAGCAGCGAGGGCGACAAGTTCGCCGGCGGCGTTCAGTGCATCGTCGATGCGCTGGGCAACCTGGGTGGTGGGCGTTTTCATCCCGGTCTCCAGCTCATGCAGATACGTTTTACCGTGAAAGGTGATCTTCGCGAGGTTGCGCAGGGAGATGTGCTGAGCGTCGCGGAGCTGTCGCATTCGTTCGGCGAACGACGGTTCAGTCACGGCGTGCCTGCCTTGGGGTAGCGGACCCGATGGCGGCACCGCCGGCCTCTACCCCGGTGGGCCGCCGACCGAGAGGCTACTCCCCGCATGCATCGCCGTCACGCTCCGAAGGCGGCAAGCATGAGTGCAGCGCGCCGCACCATCCGTTCCATCCAGCCCGATCTCCGGGTGGCAGGTCTGCTGGGTTGGTGACGGGGCGGGCTTTGGAGGATGAGATCAACTGAGCGTGCCCGGGGCCGACACGTCGTCCCCGGGCAGCTCGACGGTCTGCTACCCCTCTGGGTTGCAGGGGTTGAACATCTTGGGATGGACCGGCTTGCCGGCGGCCACCGTGTCGGCGATCTCCCAGAAGCCCTCCGCCCAGGCGCCGCCTTTGTCGATCTGCTGGAGCGCCTTCCAGTTGTGGCTGCCGCGCAGCGCGTCGGCCGCCCGGCGGAGAGCGGCGTCGTCGCCACTCTTCTTCGCGCGCGTCCATTCGGTGATCCACGCGCAGCCGACCGGGCCGAGCACCTGGATGCCGAAGTGGTAGGGGTCGTTGACGCCTTCGATGTTGAGCGTCGCGGGGTCGAAGCCCGGCGGGAGCGGCACGTCGGCGAGCACCGCGGCCGTCCGCTCGTTCACCCGCTGCGGTGTGACGATCTCCGCCGGGAGCGCGGCCAGCCACGTTTGGGCGTCGACGCGGATCACGCTGGCGAGCACCCGGTCGAAATCGGCGCGCGTGTAGGCGGTCGCGGTGCGCACCTCGACCATGGACCCGTCGCGCGGCTGGAGGATGACCTCGAACTCGCGCTCGTTGTAGCGGAACAGGTGACCGGGCCAGCGGTCGACCTGCACCGACTCCGGCTTGCTGACATCGAGCCGGTCCTGGTAGCGCCCGTCGTACTCGCTGGCCTCGTACCAGCTCATCCTGATGCTTCGCGCACCGTTGCTGTAGACGATGCTGCCATCCCGCTTGGCGAACCCGTCCATGCTGGTTGCCTTCCAGCCGGGCTCGTCGATCAACAGTCGCGGGTTCTCCTCGGCCGCCTTGAGCACCATCGCCGAGTAGGCGGTCGTTCCCGGGGCCACGGAGCTGGAACGTGGTTCCGGTGCCCTGTCCTGGCCGCCCGGCCGGTCGGTCTGCACGATCGCGGTGCCGAAGGCGACGGCGAGTA
Organism: Micromonospora sp. NPDC048839; assembly: GCF_040649915.1. Classification (NCBI taxonomy): domain Bacteria; kingdom Bacillati; phylum Actinomycetota; class Actinomycetes; order Micromonosporales; family Micromonosporaceae; genus Micromonospora; species Micromonospora sp. NPDC048839. Next base: position 26,472 of record NZ_JBEZGL010000027.1, on the reverse strand, counting down.
CGGCCGCCGCGACTCCCGCGGTGGCGAAGCCGCCCAGCAGGCGGCGGCGCGGTCGGGGGCGCCGCGCCGGCGGCTCGGTGACGGATTCGAGAACGGGCGTGGACATGATCTCCTCCAGGAGGTCCTGCGCGATCCCGTCGAGGCGCGCGACGACCTCGGGTCGGTACGGGTCGGCGTCGCGGACCCTCCGGTCGAGCTGTTCGTCGGTCATCTGCCCTCCTCGGGGGCGCGTACGGCCATGACGTCGAGTACATGTCCGGGTGGGTCGACGTCGTCACCGACGATGTCTCGTAACCGGGCGCGGGCACGGGACAGCCGCGTACGGACCACGGCGGGGCTCACCTGGAGGACCACGGCGATCTCGCGTGGCTCCAGCCCCTCCCAGAAGGTCAGCGTCAGCACCTCCCGGTCCACCTCGTTGAGTCGGGCCAGCGCGGCCCGGACGGTGAGCCGGTCGGGCACCGCACTGCCCGGGTCGACGGCAAGGGCCGCCCGGAACCGTTGCCGCAACCGGTCACCGAGCCGCCCCCGGCGGGTCCCGCCACGGTGGTGGTTGGCCAGTATCCGACGGGCCACGCCGTGCAGCCACAACCGGGCCTCGGCCTCCGGCGGCATCTCGCGGCAACGCCGCCAGGCGACGAGGAAGGTCTCGGCGACGATGTCGGCGGCGTCCTCGGGCTGCTCGACGCGCCGCATCGCGTACGCCAGCAGTGGCTCGAAATTGTCCGCGTAGACGCGTCGGAAGCGTTCCTCGTGCTCAGTCTCGGAACTCACGTCTAGTCCATGTCCGGTCCGGTGCCCCTCGTGACAGTTGTCGAACCGACATTCGCGGTACGCGGCCGTCGATGTCGCGAGCCACGTGCACGGTGCCGCCGACGGCTGAGCCGCGGCGTCAGAGGCAGGAGCCCGGGTCGGTGCTGGTACCGATGATCGCGAACAGCATGCGGCGGAACAGGGCGATCTCGACCGTGCTGAAGCCGGCCATCCCGGTCCTCTCCGCCTCCTCGCTGGCGCGGGCGACCGCTGCCCGTACGTCCTCGCCGGCGGGCGTGATCGCCGGGATGCGCCTGCGGCGGTCCTGCGGATCGGAGTGGCGGACGACGAGAGTGGCCCGCTCGAGACGATCCAGTTGAGTCATGAGCGTGGTCTTGTCGAGGCCGAGCGCTCTGGCCAACTCGACCTGGGTCAGCCCGGGTGTCTTGTCCAGCGCACTCAACACGATGTAGTCCCGCAGGTGGAGGCCGTGCCTCTCGGCCTGTTCGCCCGTCACCACGTGCATGCGTTGGGCGGCGCGGTGCAGCAGCCAGGTGATCTCGGAGTCGAGCGCCGGTGCCGGACCCTCGGTCATCGCGCCGCCCCTGGGAGGAGTGGAATGCCCTCGTAGGCGCGGCGGTCGTGCGCGGGGACCACCTGCATCAGCTCGGTCAGTGCGGCCGACCGCAGGATGCCCTGTCGCACCTGCGCGGGGTCGCTGTCGGCGAGGGTACGCAGCAGCCAGGGGCGTTCGACTCTGCGGTGGATGCCGTCGAGCTGCCAGGTCAGGTCACCGATGAACGCGTAGCGCTGTCCCGACGGGAGGGTCACGAACGCGACCACGGACCCCGTCGTGTGGCCGCCGGCCAGCGCCAGCACCAGGGACCCGTCGCCGTGCACGTCGAAGCTCGCGGAGAAGCCGAGGTACGCGGGACCGTCGAAGGCGTATTCGTGGATCTCGTGGTCGCGGGAGACGGCGCGGAAGACCGTGCCGTCACGGTCGCTGCGGGCGTACTCACGCTCACCCCTGTTCATCCAGACCGGGAGGTCGAGCGAGTCCAGCCCGCTCGCGTGGTCCCAGTGCGAGTGCGTCAGGAAGACCCCGCTGAGCCTGGTGCGGTCGTAACCGCTGGCGTCGAGCTGCTGGCTCACCGTCCGGGTGGCCTGGAACGGGGCACGGGCGAACCGCGGCTGCATGGCGACATGCGCGGCGACGTCGGCGCCGAAGCCGGCGTCGATGAGGAAGTCACCGTTCGGGTGCGCCACGAGGATGGCGGTGGCCGCGAACTGCCGCTTGTCCCGGAACGAGCCTCCGCGAACGGCAAATGCCGCTCGGGTCTCGTAGGTGCCGGTGGGGAGTTGGTAGATCGCCACGCCGGCCGGTGGTGTCGCCTCGGGAAGGGCGTCCGTCCACGGGGCGGGAGCGGGGAGCGATGTCATCGGGTAATCGTATGGGTTCAGATGATCCGATGCCAGACGAACATCAGCGCGCGGAGAAGTTGTCGTACACGTGTTCTAAGTTCTGCTGGTGATCAGTGAGTTGGCACGGGCGGAGAGCGCGGTGGCGACCTGCGCCGACGCGTCGGTGTGGGCGCTCTCCGAGCATGACCTGATCGCGGCCCTCGACGTCACGCACCGGCTCCTGCAGCGGCTGTCGGCGGTGCGGTTGGCGCTCGTCCGGGAGGTGGATGGTCGGGGCACCGCCGTCGCGCAGGGCGCGTGCTCGACGACCGTCTGGCTGCGTCACCGTCTACGCCTCGACGTCGCCGCTGCCCGTCGGCTGGTCGGCCTCGCCGCGTCACTCGACGTGGCCCCGTCCGCCGTGCGAGGCGCTCTGGCGAGTGGGACGGTCACCGTGGAGCAGGCCCGGGTCATCGCCGACACCGTCAGCACCGTGCAGACGGCCGCCGGGCCGGAGGTTGCCGACCAGGCCGTGGGCGTGCTTGTCGACTGGGCCGGGCAGTTCGACCCCATGCTGTTGCGCAGGCTCGGCAGCCGAATCCTCGACCACGTGGCCCCCGAGATCGCCGACGCCGCAGCCGCGGCGGCCCTGGAGGCCGAGGCCGCTCGCGCCGCCCGCGACCGGCACCTCACCGTCGCCGAGCAGACCGGCGGGCAGCTACGGCTCAGCGGCATCCTCGACGCGGAGACCGCCGCGCTCGTGCGCGCCGCCATCGACCCGCTCAGCGCACCCAGCGGGCCCGACGACACGCGCACCGCCGGCCAGCGTCGGCACGACGCCCTCGCCGACGTGTGCCGGCTGGCCCTGCGCACCGGTGAGCTGCCGGAGCAGGGCGGCGACCCGGCCCAGCTCGTCGTCACCACTGGCTTAGACGAGCTGACGCGGCGGTTGCGCGTCGGCGCGCTCGACGTCGGCCTGCGGCTCACCCCGGAGACGGTGCGCCGGCTCGCCTGCGACGCCGCCATCCTGCCGGCCGTGCTGGGCGGTGCCGGTCAGGTCCTCGACGTCGGTCGGCAACGCCGCCTCGTCAACGGCCCGCTGCGGCGGGCGCTCGTGCTGCGCGACGGAGGCTGCGCCTTTCCCGGCTGCGACCGGCCGCCCCGCTGGTGCGCCGCCCACCACATTCGACACTGGGCCGACGGCGGTCCGACCAGTCTCGACAACGCCGTGCTGCTCTGCGGCCATCACCATCGGCACCTGCACCTGGGCGAGTGGGCGGTTCGGCTGGGGGGCGACGGCAAACCGGAGTTCGTCCCGCCGGCCTGGCTCGACCCCGACCAGATCCCGCGTCGCAATCACTACCACCGGCGGACGTGACCGATCCTCCAACGACTAGATCACCCGAGTAATGACTAGATCACCCGAGGCGAAATGTCGCCGTGGTGACCGGTTCATGCCGTCGGAGCAGGTGTTACAGCGGGTGCCGCACGTGCGGCACGCGGTCGTACAAGCCGTGGCCCGGGATGCCTCCAGGCCCACGCGCTCGGGATGGTGATCGGTGCGGCGGCAACCACCCGGCGGTACTCCGCGAGGCCGGTCGGCTCGACCGGGCGCGCGGCGGCCGTTCGGTCCTCTACCGGCGCGACCCTCGGTAACGCGCTCGCGCCCTCGCGGCCGGCCGTTGGACTACCGCTTCGACTGCGGCTGAGCGGTCTTGGTGGCGCCGCCGGTCAACGTCGCCTGGGGCGAGGAGTGCCAGCTCCTCGCCCCCGATGTGTTACGACCCGAATTCCAATGCGCCCGACTCGAGTTCGCGCTGGAAGAACGTTTCTGGGCGCATGAGGCCGCCGGGGGGATCCTCTGTGGCGGCGGCTCGTCGCCGGAGTTCCGCGAGGTAGGCCGTGTCCAGGACCGTGGAGGCGGCGATCTGTTGCCGCAGGATGAGGGCCCGGGGGCCGGTGTAGAGGTAGGCGTCGGCGCCGGGGTAGCCCTTGGCCGCGGGCGGCTGCCCGGGCCGGGACTCGAAGTATGACGCGTCGAGTTGGCCCAGCCAGGTTCCCGCGAACGGAACGACCGAAGGCACCGGCCATCCGGCCAGCCGCTGCTCCAGCTTCTCGTTGTCCTTCTGGAAGCCGAAGTGCGTGGCGATGGTGTACGTGACGCCGGGGAACTCCTGCTCGTACATCGCGACCGCGCTGCCGCCGCCGTGCAGCAGGTGGCTGATCCCGAAGAGCATGAGTGCCTTCCGGTCTTTGGCGAGCACCTCTTTCTTCATCAGCGCGGCGATGGTGCGGTCCCGTTCCTCGAAGGGTGCGAGCCCTTCGGGACTGGTCACCGTGTTCCAGTCGATGGGCGGATCACAGGCCAGGACGCGCAGTTTCTCCGCCCGCGGCAGGCTCTTGTTGACCTCGCGTACGAGTGGGAAGAGCCGCTCGTAGAAGGCGGAGAACCCGCAGGTCGGCTGGGTGGTGTTGCGCCACACCTGGCGTACCGTGGCCAGCGGCACGTCCTCGCCCGCGATGTAGCGGTCCAGAAGTGGCTGGTAGAGGGAGTTGCCGCACTCGACGGCGATGACGTCGACCTTGCCGGGGAAGGCGGGGTTGCGGATCAGGTCGAGGAAGATGTCGTTCGGACTGGCTCCCGCCACGACGTCGTAGCGGTCGAACGCGGCGAGGATGGCCTTCTGGGCCTCCTGGGGACGGGCGCCGGTGGGGGCAGGCGGTGATGATTCGGACGGCGTGGCGGCCAGCAGGGCCGCGCCGGCAGCCAGCGCCACGGCGGCGAGGCAGGTGAGTTTGCGCATGGTGCCTCCCATGGACGGCTTCGCGGTCACGCGACGCGGCGGATGCGGCGGACGGCGAGGTAGAGCAGCAGGACAGCGACGGCGACGAAGATGCCGGTCTCGATGCCCTGGAACAGCCAGAACCGGGTTCCGGGCTGGTACAGCTGCCAGTTGTAGGCGCCCGACGTGATGCCGAGGTCGGAGCCGCAGGCGGCTCCCGGTCCGGTGGCGTCGGGCGCGCAGGCGATCTGCGCGTTTGCCGTGATCATCTTGCCGGAGGCGTCACGGATGCCGTAGGACAGGATCCAGTCGCCGGCGGCCGGGTTGGTCTGCTCGGTAGCGTCCTTGAGCGGGAAGGTCACGACACGGGCGGGCAGGTACTGCGGCCGGGCGAGCGTCGTCAGGGCGATGCGCAGCCCGAGGAACCCGACGAGCGTGGCGGACATCGCCGGCAGCACCTTGGGCCAGATGGTGCCGGCGAAGATGCCGACCGCGGCTGCGAAGATCGTGTAGCCGATCGGGGCCGTGCCCTGCATGTCGAAGAAGAAGACGTTGAAGCGGCCGTGCTGACCGGCCTGGCTCATCGGTGCCAGCCACCACGAGACGCCCAGTCCGTAGACCAGCGAGGCGACGAGCGCGACCGTGCCGGCGACCCCGAACTTGACCAGTGCCCAGTGTCGCCGGCTGACGCCCTGGGTCCAGACCATGCGGTGGGTGCCCTGCTCGATCTCCCGGGCGACCAGCGGCGCACCCCAGAACAGCCCGACCAGCAGCGGCAGGACGAGGAAGAGCACACCGATCATGGTCATTACGCCGTACTGGCCGTTGAACTGGATGGACGCCTTGCCGCAGGTATCGGCGTCGGCCGGGATCATCGAGGCGGTACCCAGCGCGCGGACGCAGTCGTCCAGGCCCAGGTCGGCGAAGGTGTGCCGCATGGCCAGACCGGTGGGGACCATGAACACGGCGAGGAGCGCGAGGCCGATCGCGGTGAACAGTGCCTGCTTGCGGTGCTGCCGCCAGGCGAGCCAGATCATGCCGGCACCTCCCACGCGGTCTGCGGCCGGGAGTCGCCGTCGTCGAGGTAGGCGAGGATGAGGTCTTCCAGAGTCACGTCGTACGCCTTCCATGCCGGATCTCGCAGCGCAGTGTTCGTGCGGACCAGCAGCGTGGACTGCCGATCGGTGTGCTCGGCCCGCACGACATGGCCGACCCCGGCGGGCAGCGGGCCGCCGTCTCGGGGGCCGACCAGCTGCCGGTGCTCGGCGAGCAGGGCACTGACGTCGCCGACGAGCTTCACCTGCGAGGCGTGCAGCACGATGAGGTAGTCGCAGGTGCGTTCGAGGTCCGCCAGGATGTGCGAGGACAGCAGCACCGTGGTGCCCGTCTCGGCGACGACGCCCATCAGCGCCTGGAGGAACTCGCGGCGGGCCAGCGGGTCGATGCTGGCGACCGGCTCGTCGAGCAGCAGAAGCCGTGGGCGCTTGGCCATCGCCAGGGCGAGGGCGACCTGGGCCCGCTGACCGCCGGACAGCTTGCCGACCGGCTTGTCGCGCGGGATACCGATCTGCGCCAGCCGGCGGTGCGCCAGCGCCGTGTCGAAGCGCCGGTTCAGCTTGGCACCCATGGTGAACAACTCGTCCGCCGTGAAGTCCCGGTACAGCGGCGTGTCCTGGGCCACGAAACCGACCTCGGACAGGACGGCGATGTCGTCGTACGGCGTCCGGCCGAAGACCTGTACGGTGCCGGCGTCCGGCCGCAGCAGACCGACCGCCAGGTGCAACAAGGTGCTCTTGCCTGCCCCGTTGGGGCCGACCAGTGCGGCCACCCTCCCGGCCGGCAGGCGCAGCGAGCAGTCCCGCAGCCCCCAGGCTCTGCCATACCTCTTCCCGAGCTGGTCAGTTTCGAGAACGATGTCCATTCGTAGCCCTTCCGTCCTGCTGACGCGGTTTGCAGGTTTCGGTTCTACGCGGACGCCGGTGTCAGGACGGTGCCGCCGGGTGACACCGTTCTGACACCCGCGCCCTGGCAGGGTAGGGATCATGCGCGTGCTGGTAGTCGAGGATTTCGAAGTGCTGGCCCGTACGGTGGGTGTCGGGTTACGCCGTGAGGGCATGGCGGTCGACGTGGTCCTCGACGGCGAGGCGGCCCTCGATCACCTGGCCATGACCCGCTACGACGTGGTGGTGCTCGACCGCGACCTGCCGGGCGTGCCGGGCGACGAGGTGTGCCGGCAGATCGTGGACGAGCACTCGGCGACCCGGGTGCTGATGCTGACCGCAGCCTCGTCGGTGCGACAGCGGGTCGACGGCCTGGGCCTCGGCGCCGACGACTACCTGGCCAAGCCCTTCGACTTCGCCGAGTTGGTCGCGCGGGTGCGGGCGCTCGGCCGGCGGCCTGGCACGGCGGTGCCACCGATCCTGGAGTACGGGGAGCTCACGCTCGATCCCGGCCGGCGGGTCGCGACCCGCGACGGACGCCGGCTGGAGTTGAGCCCGAAGGAGTTCGCCGTCCTGGAATGCCTGCTCGCCGCGCACGGCCGGCTCGTGTCGGCGGAGGATCTGCTCGAACGGGTCTGGGACGAGGCGGCCGACCCGTTCACCACGGCGGTGAAGACCACCATCCGCCGGCTGCGGACCAAGCTCGGCGACCCTGCGATCATCCACACCGTTCGCGAGGGCGGCTACCGGATCGGCGAACCGTGATGCGCGTCCGGATTCCCCGGCGGAGCCTGCACGTCCAGCTCACGTTGCTCTACGCCGTACCCTTCCTGATCTCGGGCGTCGTGCTGCTCGCCATCCCGCTGTTGGGCAACAATCAGGCCACCCCGGCAGGCCCAGTCGCGGACCCCGTCGGCGTCCCCGGCCAGGGCGGCCACCTGGACCGGCACTTCACCACCTCGGCGTGGACCATAGCCGGCATGGTGGTGGTCTCCCTGCTGCTCGGCTGGTTCGTCGCCGGCCGGTTCCTGCGCCCGCTGCGCACCATCACCGCCACCGCCCGGGAGATCTCCGCCAGCGACCTGCACCGCCGGCTCGGCCGGACCGGTCTGCACAACGAATTCACCGACCTGGCCGAGACGCTCGACGACCTGTTCCAACGGTTGCAGGCCGCCTTCGAGTCGCAGCGGCACTTCGTCGCCAACGCCTCGCACGAACTGCGTACCCCACTCACCGCCGAGCGAACGGTGCTCCAGGTGGCGCTCGCCGACCCGGACGCCACCACCGAGACGCTACGGTCGGCATGCCACGAGGTCCTCGCGCTCAACGACCAACAAGAACGCCTCATCGAGGCGCTACTCACCCTGGCGCACGGCGAACAGGGCCTCCAACTACACACCCCACTCGACGTCGCCGACATCGCCGCCGAGGTGCTCGCCGCCCGCCACCAGGACGCCGGCAGGCGCGGCATCCGGATGCACGCGGCTCTCGAACGGGCACCGGCGACCGGCGACCCCGACCTGATCGAGCGCCTGGTCGTCAACCTGGTCGACAACGCCGTGCGACACAACGCACCGGGCGGCTGGGTCGAGATCAGCACGACGACCACCGCGGCCGGCGCCGCCATCCGGGTCAGCAACTCCGGCCCGGTAGTGCCACCCGGCGAACTCGACGCGCTGTTCCAGCCGTTCCGCCAGGTCGGCAACCACCGGACCAGGCACCCCGACGGACACGGGCACGGACTCGGCCTGGCCATCGTCCGCGCGATCGCCGAGGCGCACGGGGCGGCCCTCGACGCCCAGGCCAGGCCAGCCGGCGGTCTCGACATCGAAATCGGGTTCCCCGGATAAATCAGCCGTGGTCCGCCGGGGCGTCGGTGTCGGCCGTGGCGGTTAGCCTGCCGGCATGGTGAGCCCAGAGCTGGATGAGTTGATCGTCGCGGACAACGCCGCACTGCGCGCGTGGTTGTCGGCCAACCACGCCACATCGCCCGGTGTCTGGCTCGCCCTGGCCAAGAAGGGCGGCACGGTCACGACGCTGACCTGGCAGCAGGCGGTCGATGAGGCCCTGTGCTTCGGCTGGATCGACGGGCAGGCCCGGAAACGGGATCAGGAGAGCTCCTGGATCCGGTTCACCCCGCGCCGCGCCCGCAGTGCCTGGTCGCAACGCAACGTCTCCCACGTTGCCCGGCTGGAGGCGGCGGGGCTGATGCTGCCCTCGGGTCGCGCCGCGGTGGAGGCCGCGAAGGCGGACGGGCGCTGGTCGGCTGCCTACGCCCCGCCGTCGGAGGCCGAGGTGCCGGCCGACCTTCTCGCCGCCATCGCCGCCGACCCCGCCGCGCAGGCCATGTTCGACGTCCTCACCAAGACCAACCGGTTCGCGCTCATCCACCGCCTCAACGCCGTCAAGCGGGTGCAGACCCGCGAGCGGAAGATCGCCGAGTTCGTCGCCATGCTGGCCCGCCACGAGACGATCCACCCGCAGAAAGCGAGGCCAGCGGCTGCCGAGGCGGGAGGTGACACCTTGGCGAGCGATTGACTTTCGATAGGTAACGAGCGAAACTCGATGCATGGTGACAGAGCATCGAGCGGTAGCCGCTCTCAGAGTTTTCCTCGGGGTGCTGTTCGTGGTCCTGATCGGGTTCCAGACGTTCTCGCTGCCCGGACAGTTCGCGCACATGGCCCAGGAGTCGCCGGAGCAGGCCCACCTCCGGTGGCCGTTGACCGCCATCACGGTGTTCTGGGTGCTGTGCGTCCAGGTGGTCATCGTGTCGACGTGGAAGCTGCTCAGCCTGGTCAAGAACGACCGCATCTTCACCGAGGCGTCCCTGCGGTGGGTCGACCTGATCGTGTGGGCGGTCGGTGCCGCGTGGGTGCTGCTCGTGGGGGTCTTCCTCTACGTCGGCTTCAACGCGGACGATCCGGGTGGTCCGATCCTGCTGTTCCTCCTGACGATGGGTGTCACCGTGCTCGGGCTTCTCATGGTGGTGATGCGTGCGCTGCTGCGGCAGGCAACCACGCTGCGGACCGACATGGAGGCGGTGATCTGATGCCCATCGTCGTGCGCATCGACGTCGAGTTGGCCAAACGCAAGATGAGCGTCGGTGAGTTCGCCGAGCGTGTCGGGCTCACGCCCGCCAACGTGGCGGTGCTCAAGAACGGCCGTGCCAAGGCCGTCCGCTTCAGCACGCTGGAAGCGATGTGCCGGGTCCTCGGCTGCCAGCCCGGAGACCTGCTCGAGTGGGTCGAGGAGGACACCCCGTGAGGTACGTCCTGACCGTCGGCGTCGTTCTCGCGGTCGCCCTCGGCGTCGCCGGCATCGTGCACGGGGAGGCCGACGACTCGCCCGGTCTCCAGCTCCTGGGTGTCGTGCTCGTCCTCGGAGCTGTGGCGTTCGGCATCCGCAACCTCCGCGGCGGCAGCTAGCCAGCCGTCCCGGGCGCGGGCCGGCAGCCCTCCCGAAGCGCGGGCCGGCAGCCCTCCCGAAGCGCGGGCCGGCAGCCCTTCCGAAGCGCGGGCCGGCAGCCCTTCCGAAGCGCGGGCCGGCAGCCCTCCCGAGGCGCGGGCCGGCCTGCGCCGATCCCTCTCGTGGTAACGATCATGTAACGGGCGCGAACCTTTCCCGGTGGGTGGCCTGTCTTGATGGTCGTCGGCCCGTCAGGGCCAGGGGAGGCGTCGGATGAAGCTGGTGTGGAGGCGTGCCCGAGAGGCGCGAGGGTTGCTGGTCGCCGCGGTGATCGCGGCCCTGGTCGCCGTCGCGTTGGTCACCGGGCTGTCCGACTACAACCGTCGGGCGGTGGACGCCGGACAGCGGGCGTTGGTGGCCGCCTCGCCGGCCGAGGAACGTGGCCTCCTGGTCACCGGGTCGGGTGGGCGGGACGCGGCCGAGTTCGCCACCCGCGACGGGGCGGTCCGCGCCGAGCTCACCGACGGGCTGGCCGGCGTCCCGGTCGGCGTTTCGGTCGCCCGGTACGGCACCGGACGGGAGCTGACCGGATCGCTCGGATCCGTGCCCCGTACCGGCGACGAGCCCGTCTTCGCCAACCTGGCCACCCTCGACGACCTCGCCGCGCACGCGGAGCTGACCAGCGGAACCTGGCCGCTCCCGGGGGCCAACCCGACGCAGGTGAGCCTCCCGGAACGGGCCGCGGGTGCGCTGGGCCTCAGCGTCGGCCAACGCATCCCGGTCCGCGACCGGGCCACCGAACGGCGCAGCGAACTGGTGCTCGCCGGCACCTGGCGGCCCCGCGACCCGGCGGACGCGTACTGGCTGTTGGCCCCCGGGGTGGGGACGGGCAGCGCGGGCTCCGGCACGTCGTACGGGCCGTTCGTCCTCGATCCGGCTGACTTCGCGGCCATCTTCCCCGGCTCGGTGTCGGCCTCCTGGCTCGTCGAACCGGATCTCGCCGGCGTCGACGCGGCCGACCTGCCCGCCGTGCGGAAGGCCCTCACCGAGGCGTCAACGGCGGTGCCCGAAGCCGCCCAACTGGGCAGCTCCGGCCAGGCGGTGACCAAGATGCCGCAGCTGCTGGACCGGATGGGCCGCGCCGACCTGGTCGGCCGATCCGCGCTGGCCACCCCACTGCTGCTCATTCTGGTGCTCGGGGGGTACGCGCTGGTGCTCGTCGCCGCGCTCCTGCACGAGGACCGTCGCGCGCAGACCGCGCTGCTGCGTGCCCGCGGCGCCGCCCGCCGACAGTTGGCCGGCCTGGCCGCCCGCGAGGCGACCCTGGTGGTCGCCCCCGCAGTTCTGCTGGCGCCGGTGATCGCCGGTGTGGCGCTGCGATTCGTCCGACCCGGCGGTGCCGAGCAACTGTCCAGCGCCGGCGGCAACACCGTCCTGGTCTGGGCGGCCGCCGCCGCAACGGCTGCCGGCTGCCTGGTGGTCATGGTCGCCCCGACGCTGCGCGGCGCCGGCACGTACGTGGCCGACATGGCCGCCCGTTCCCGCCCGAACCGGGCGGCGAGCGTCCAGCGGGCCAGCGTCGACCTGGTGCTCGTGGCGCTCGCCGTGCTCGCCTGGGTGCAGCTGCGCCGGTACGCCTCGCCGCTGGCCGGCTCGGGCGGCCGGCTCGGTCTCGACCCGCTGCTGATCGCCGCCCCGACACTCGGGGTGCTGGCGGGTGCCGTGCTGGCGCTGCGGGTGCTGCCGCCGGTCACCCGGTTCGCCGAGCGGTTCGTCGACCGGCGGCCCTGGACGGCCACCATGTTCGGCATGTGGCAGGCCGGCCGCCGTCCGCACGCCGGCCCGGTGCTGCTGCTCGCCCTCGCCGTCGGTGGCAGCACCCTGGCCTGGTCCCTGATCAGCACGGGGGAGCGGTCCCAGGTCGAGCAGGCCGGACACACGGTCGGCGCCGACCTGCGGGTCACCGAACGAGCCGGGGCCGCCCCGCTCACCCGGGCCGGCGAACTCGCCGCGCTGCCGGGCGTCCACCGGGTGCTGCCGGCGTGGCGGGACGACATCCGGGTCGGCCGGGCGGACCTGCCGGTGACCGTGATCGGTGTCGACCCGGCCAGCGCCCCCGGAGTCGTCCGGCTCCCCGACCGTCTCAGTGACGACCCGGTGTCGGAGCAGTACCGGCGCATGATCCAGGCGCGCGCTGCCAGCGGGGGAGTCGAGCTGCCGGAGGGCACCCGATCGGTCACCGGCACCGTCCGTACGCCGGTCACGGAATTCGCCGAGCCGCACCCGGTCGCGGTGGCGCTGCTGTTCACCACCGCCGACGGCCTCGCCTTCCGGCTGCCGGCGGTCGACGCGCCGAGCACCGGGCAGGCCAGGCGGTTCACGGTCACGCTCCCGGACGTGGGCACGACGCGGCTGCGGCTGGCCGGCTTCGAAGCCGACGCCGGGTCGGTGGGCGGCATCTCCTACGGGTTCCAGCTGGACGGGTTGGCGTTTGTCGATGCCGGCGGCACGGCCCGGTCGGCCGAGCTGCCCGGTGACTGGATGGCGACGTGGCCCGGTGGGCCGCGCACGCTCGTCAAGTCGAGCGGTGCCGGGCTCGTCGCCGACCACCCCGTCCAGCTTCTCGTCGAGGGGGCTCGGATGGATCGGCCGGCGAGCCGGTTCGTCGTCGTGCCGGGCGCGGCGAGCGCGCCGGTCGCCGGCGTCCCGGTGCTGATGACCCCCCGGGTACGCGAGGCGCTGAGCCTTCACCTCGGCGACACCGTCGAGCTGGCGCTCTCCGGGGTGACGCTGCGGGTCCACCTGGTCGGTGAACTGGAAGCCGTGCCGACCACCACCGGCGAGGGCGTACTGCTCGACCTGCCGGCGGCGGTCGACGCGCTTGTCGGCTCCGGCGGGACGATCCGCCCGACACCGGAGTGGTGGATCGGCGCCACCGACGCGATGGTCGCTGCCGCAGCGGCCGAGGAGCTGCCGGGAGTCACCGTGCTCAACCGGGAGGCGGTGATCACGGCCGCGGCGGACGACCCGTACTGGCAGGGTTCGCGGACCGGGATGCTCGCCGCGGCGCTCGGCGCGGTGCTGCTCGCCATCGTCGGCCTGATGGTGGACGTCTGGGCAACCGCCCGACGCCGACTCAGCGAGTTCGCGGTCCTGCACACCCTCGGCGCCACGCCCCGACTGCTGGCTCGGGCGCTGCTTGCCGAACAGGCGTTCCTCGCCGGTATCGGCGTGGGGGTCGGTCTGCTGCTCGGCGCCGCGGTCGGAGCCACCATGGCCCCACTCGTCATCCTCACCCCGGCCGCCGGTCGGCCGATCCCCCCGGCGACGTTCGCGCTGCCCTGGGTGCCGATCGGTCTGACCGCGGTCGGTCTGCTGCTGGCGGCGCTCGCCTTCAGCGCGTTCATCGCCTCCGGCATCCGGCAGCGGGTGGCGGCGGTACAGCTGCGAATCGGGGGAGAACGATGAGCGTCGGCGCGGTGGCCCGGCGGGTCCGGGTGTACGGCGGGCAGTTCCTCCTGCTGGCGGTGCTGACCCTGGTGGTCACGCTGCTGATCAGCGGTGTGCCCCGGCTGGTCAACCAGCTCGCCGAACAGGGGCTTCGGGCGCAGTTGAACAGTGAGCTGCCGGCACGGCGGGACCTCTCGTACAGCACCGCCGTGGTGACCGCCCCCGCCCTGAAGCCGGCGATGGCCTACGGCCGGGAGCGGTTCGACGCGCTGGCCGGGGACCTGCCGCCGCAGGTGCGCTCGGCGGTGTCCGAGCGGTGGTACAACGTGGACGCGCAACCGGCCCGCGTGGTCGGCCCGGACCTCAAGGCCCGCAACCTGCTCGTCGACCTGGGTCTGCGGGGCATGCCCGGCGTCCAGGACGCCAGCACCCTCGTGGAGGGGGCGTGGCCGAGCGAGACGTACCTTCCCGACCGGCCGATCGAGGTGGCGCTCGATGCCGACGTGGCCGGCAAACTCAACCTGCGCACCGGCAGCCAACTGCGCATCGGCCGGGTCGATGAGCAGAAGCGGCTCCACGACGCCGTCCCGCTGACCGTGGTCGGGCTGTACCGCCCCGTCGACCGTACGGGTGGCATCTGGGACGGGCTGCCGTCGATGCTGCAGATCATCGCGCCGGAAGGGGACGGTCAGCCGTTCATCGCCTCCGGTGTCGTCGCCCAGTCGACGCTCGACAAGCGGGCCGCGGCGGGGTGGCCGATCCGGTCGAACTGGCGGTACCGGCTGGGCGCCGACAAGATCGATACGCGGCAGCTGGACCAGTTGATCGGCGGCCTCCAACAGACGCAGCAGCGCAGGCCGGCCGACCTCTCGCTGGCCCAGGGCATCGACATCCCGTTGCGCGCGTTCGCCGCCCAGATGAACGCCGCCCGGACCCTGCTGGCGGTGATCGCGGCCGGCGTACTGGCCACGCTGGCCGGGCTGATCGTCCTCGCGGCGACCCTCGCCACCCGGCGGCGTCGGGCGGAGTTCGTGCTGATCCGGGCGCGTGGCGGTGGGAGCACGGCCGGCGCCCGACGCAGCCTCGCCGAGTCACTGCTGGTGGTGCCGGTCGCCGCCGCGCTCGGCTGGTGGCTGGGCACCCTGTTCCCGGGCGCCCCGGACCCGAACACCCCGTACGCGATCGCCGCGACCGTCCTGGTCACCCTGGCCCTGCCGCTTGCCACGCTGGCCGTGCCGACCGGCGGGGCGTCGCGCCGCGACCTGGTCCGGATGCGCCCGTCGACCCGCCGGCTCACCGTCGAGGTGTCCGTGCTGCTGCTCGCCGTGCTCGCCGCGGTGCTGCTGCGTCGACGTGGCCTCACCCTCGGTGAGGTGGACCCCTTGCTGGTGTCGGTGCCGGTGCTGCTCGCGATCGCCGCGGCGGTGCTCGCGCTGCGGGCGTACCCCTGGCCGTTGCTGTTGGTCAGCCGGCTTGCCGCGCGGAGGAGGGGCAGCGTCGCCTTCCTCGGCACGGCGCGGGCCGGCCGGTCGTCCGTCGCCGCGCCGCTGGTTGTCGTGGTGCTCGCGATCGGCACCGCGGCGTTCTGCGCGGTCGTCGCCGCCGGCGTCGACGCGAGCCGGGACCGGGCCGCCGAACGGATCGTGCCCGCCGACGCGGTGATCCGAGGTGAGCGCTTCGCTCCCGACACGACCGACGAGGTGGGTCGCCTGCCGGGGGTCCGGGCCGCCACCGGCGTGCTGTTCGCGTCCGCCGAGCGGTTGGCAGCCGACGAACTCGGCACCGACGCGCGGCTCGGGGACACGGCCGTGCTGCTGATCGACGGCTCAAGGGTGGCCGAGGTGGCCAAGCAATCGGCTGTGGATCTGCCGCTGCCGGCGGCGTTGCGCACCGCCCGGCCCGAGTCGGGGCCGGTACCCGCGATCGTCTCGCCGGCGGTCGCCGCCGATCTGGCCAAGGCCGGACTGGACCGCTCGGCCTTCATCTCGGTGCAGAACCAGCGGTACGAGTTCCGGGTGGCCGGCAGCGAGGAGAGCTTCCCCCTGCTGTCGGCGAACACCGACCGGTTCGTCATCCTGCCCTGGCAGGCGCTCCCGGCGCGCCCCACCACGCCCGTGGCCACCAGCCTGCTGGTCGCCGGCGATCGGCTGGACGTCGAGGCGCTGCGCCGCGCCGGTGACGAGGGGCAGTTGCGGTACCAGCAGCAGGGGGCCGTCACCGGGGGGCAACGCCCGCTCGGGGTCGTCGTCGACACCCGGGCGGACGTCCGCCGGGATCTCGGCGCGGGCGGCGCGAACGGCGTACTGGCCTTCGGGTTCGTCGCCGGTGCCGTCGGTGGCTCGGTGCTCGGGCTGCTGGCCATCGCGTTCACCGTGCTGGCCGGCGCGCGGGCCCGCGGCCAGGTGCTGTCCCGGCTGCGTACCCTCGGCCTGTCCCGCCGGCAGTGGCGCGGGCTGCTGCTGGTCGAACTGGCCCCGCTGGTCGGGGTGTCGGTGCTGACCGGCGCGCTCGTCGGTGCGGTGCTGCCCCTGCTGCTCAACCCGGTGCTCGGCCTGTCCGCGTTCACCAGTGGCATGCCGGTCCGGGTGGCCTTCGAGCCCGGCCTGGTGGCGGCGGTGCTCGCGCTCGGGGTGGTCGCCCTCGGCTTCGCGGTCGCCGTCGAGGCCCTGAACAACCGCCGGTTGCGCCTCGGTGAGGTGCTTCGGCTCGGAGAGGAGAGCTGAGATGACCGCTACCGCCCAGACTTCACTGGTGCCCGACCTGGCCTCCCTGCAACAGCGGGCAGCGCAACGCGCCGCCGAGCGGGCCGGCGGGCAGGACCGACTGCGCGGACACATCGTCTGCGACGGTCTGGTGCGCATCTTCAAGACCGAGGGGGTGGAGGTGGTCGCCCTGCAGGGGCTCGACCTGGTCATCGACCGGGGGGAGCTGGTGGCGATCGTCGGTGCGTCCGGCTCGGGCAAGTCGACCCTGCTCAACATCCTCTCCGGCCTGGACACGCCCACCGCCGGCATCGCCCGGGTGGCCGACTACGACCTGCTCACGCTGTCCACCAAGCGTCGGCTGAGCTACCGGCGGGAACTGGTCGGCTTCGTCTGGCAGCAGACCGGCCGCAACCTGCTGCCGTACCTCACCGCCCTGGAGAACGTCGAGCTGCCGATGCAGCTGGCCGGCAAACGCGGCGGCAGGGCCCGCCGCGAGCGGGCGCGGGAGCTGCTCGACATGGTCGGTGTGGGTTACTGCGCGGACCGCCGGCCGGGGCAGCTCAGCGGCGGAGAGCAGCAGCGGGTCGCCGTGGCGGTGGCGGTGGCGAACGATCCGGAGGTGCTCTTCGCCGACGAGCCAACGGGTGAACTGGACGAGGCGACCGGCGCCGAGGTCTTCGCGGCGCTGCGCACCATCAACGCCGAGCTGGGCGTGACAATCGTGGTCGTGACCCACGACCACGCCGTGGCCACACAGGTCCGCCGGACCGTCGCGATCCGCGACGGCCGGACCGCCTCCGAGGTACGCCGAACCGCCCGAACCGACGCGGACGGCAACACCGAGCTGGTCAGCGAGGAGTACGCGGTGCTGGACCGCAACGGCCGGATGCAGCTGCCGGCCGCATTCGTCGACGCGCTCGCGCTGAAGGAGCGGGTCCGGCTCGACCTGGAGCCGGACCACGTGCAGGTACGGCCCGGCGACCGGGCCGAGGACGAGCGGGGGGCACGAGCATGAGTCAGCGGGACATGGTGGTGACCGGTGCGGCCGGGTTCGACGGCGGAACCGCCGGGCAACCGGTCGAGGTGGTCCGGGTCAGCGGGGTGAGCCGCACCTTCGGTCGGGGCGAGCACGCCGTGCACGCGGTGCGGGACGTCTCGTTCAGCGCCAACCGGGGCGAGCTGGTCGCCATCCGGGGTCGGTCCGGGGCCGGAAAGACCACGCTGCTGAACCTGATCGGTGGTCTCGACCGCCCGGACAGCGGTCAGGTGGTGGTGGCCGGGCACGAGGTGACCGCGGCCGGTGAGGCGGAACTGCTGCGACTGCGTCGGGGCACCGTCGGGTTCGTGTTCCAGACGTTCGGGCTGGTGCCGATCCTCTCCGCCGCCGAGAACGTGGGCGTGCCGTTGCGGCTGGCGCAGGTGCCGGCCGCCGAGCGCGAGCAGCGGGTCGCGGTGTTGCTGGAGATGGTCGGCCTGGGCGGACACGCGGCCCAGCGCCCGTACGAGCTCTCCGGCGGGCAGCAACAGCGGGTCGCGGTCGCCCGCGCCCTGGCCAACGAGCCGGATCTGCTCATCGCCGACGAGCCCACCGGTCAGCTCGACTCGGAGACGGGCCGGTCCATCATGGACCTGCTGCGCGCGGTGGTACACGCGCGCGGCATGACGGCGCTGGTGGCCACGCACGACCCGGCCCTGATCGACCTCGCCGACCGGGTGCTCGTCCTGCGCGACGGCCGCCTGGTCGACGGCTGACCGCTGCGCCCACGGCTGTGGCTGCTCTGGGCGGTGGCTCTGGGCGGTGGCTGCTCTGGGCGGTGGCTCTGCGCCGTGGAGCGTGGGCCGTGGAGCGTGGGCCGTGGAGCGTGGGCCGTGGGCCGCCGGGTTGTGGATTGCGGACTCGGTCAGCGACGGCTGAGGGGTGTGTTCGCTCCCTGTAGAGCTGCCCCAGATCTGGACCGCGCGGTGGGCCGGGCGGTGGTCTGCGCCGGCCTGGCGTCGGCGCGACTCGGTGCCCCAGATCCGGGGCAGCTCTACAGGTGCCGAGGGGTGACCCCGGCACCCGGGGCGCGACCGGCACCCGGGGCGCGACCGGCACCCGGGGCGCGACCGGCACCCGGGGCGCGACCGGCACCCGGGGCGCGACCGGCACCCGGGGCGCGACCGGCACCCGGGACCGCGACCGCGTGGTGCGTCGTCCGCGTGGTGCTTCGGCGGTCGTTGCGATTCCCTACGTCGCCTGGGCGGCTCGGTCGGCGCCCTCGCGGCCATTGGGGAGGGCACCGGCGAGCGGGATCAGCAGGCAGCCCAGCAGGGCCAGCAGAGTCCCGACGCCCGGCCTGCTGGCGAGCAGTTCCTCCTCGGCGTAGGGGTCATTGGCCTCCAAGTACCAGAACACGCCGGTGAGGCTGCCGCAGGCCAGCACGTTGGAGACGAGCATCCCCAGGCTGGCCTGCTGCCACACCCACCGGGACGGACCGGCGTTGGCGAGCGACAGCACCGCGAACACGGCGGCGATCACCGCGAACGGCAGCGCCCAGCCGATCACCCTCCGGCCCGGGGTGACATCCGTCGAGCCGGGGTACACGCTCCGCCAGGCGGGCAGCCAGAACGCGACGACGACCAGCAGGACGCCGACGATCAGGAGCGCGCGGCCCGCCCACCTCCACGACGCGCGCGGCTGCCCACCGTCGGTCACCGCCGGCTCACTCATGGCAGCGAATGTAGTCCGGCCCCGTTCAGAGCGCGAGCTTCATGCCCTCGTGACTGGCCACGAAGCCGAGGCCCAGGTAGAAGCGGTGGGCGTCCGCGCGGGACTTGTCCGTGGTGAGCTGCACCAGCGCGCAGCCACGCTCGCGAGCCTGGTCGACGGCCCAGGTCATCAGGTCCCGGCCCAGCCCCTGGCCGCGCCGGTCCGAGCGGACCCGGACCGACTCGATCAGCGACCGCTCACTGCCGTGTCGACCGAGGCCCGGAATGTAGGTGATCTGCAGGCAGCCGACCAGGTCACCGGCCTGCTCCGCCACGATCAGCTGGTTGCGCGGGTCCGCGTCGATGGCCGCGAACGCCTTCTCGTACGCCTCGTCGACCTCGGTGAAGTCGCGGGCCTTGCCCAGAACGTCGTCGGCGAGCAGGGCGATGACGGCGGGCAGGTCAGCCCGGACCGCCTCCCGGTAGATCACGTCGGTCATGCCGGTGAGAATCCCACAACGACGGGAATCGAACTGGCACTGCCGAGCCTGTTCGAAGCCACTCCGGACGCACAAGGGGCCAGCGCTGTTTGCTGGTGGCGGGCAGCATGGCGGCATGGAGCTTCTGCTGCTGCCGTTCCGGTGGATCTACCGGGCTTTGGTGTGGTTCGCCAACTCGCCCCGTACGTTGATCACCTCGTACCTGCTGATGATCGTGGTGGCCGGGGTCATCTACGGCGAGGTCGAGCAGCGCAGCCCGGCCGACGCCGTCTGGTGGGCGGTGGTGACCGCCTCCACCGTCGGGTACGGCGGCATCTCGCCGACCACCTGGGCGGGCCGGACGCTGGCCGCGCTGCTCATCTCGACAATGGTGCTGCTGGTCATCCCGCTGATCACCGCGCACTTCGCGAGCCGGCTCATCGTCGACGACAACGCCTTCGAGCACGAGGAGCAGGAGCAACTCAAGGCCGACGTCCGCCGGATGCGGGCGCTGCTGGAGGAACTGGCCAGCCGGCAGGGCATCGAGGTGCCCGCGCTGCCGCCGAGGCAACCGGTCAGCGCGCCGGTCAGCGCCGCGGGTCACCACAAGAATCGATGAGTATCAGGAAGGTGAAGCTTATGGAATCGATTGCGGATCAGGATCTTCCAGAGCGAGTGGGCGGGGGAGACGAGTGGCTCCGAGAGGTTCCAGCCGAGGTTCTGGCCGAATTCGAACGGAACGGTTGGTATCCCGGTCGGGCGGTCGATGTGACCGCCTGGACGGAGGAGATCATGTCGGACGGCTTTCGCGTACCGCAGGTGGCCACCCAGATCTGGCGCTCCCTGGGCGGCTTGGAGTTGCTCAGCACGGGTCGGCGATCCAGCCTGGTGATCGACCCGACTCTGGTGCAGGGTTACCAGGATTCACCGTTCTCCGAGTGGCCGGCGCGCTACGGGCAGCAATTCTGCCCGATCGGCGAATGGGATGTTGTGCACAATGTCTTCGTTGGTAGCAAGGATGGGGTACTGCTGTCACTGGACTCTACTTGGGTTCGGTGGTTTGCCGGATCTCCAGCGGTGGCGTTGTATCAGCTTTTGGTCAACGAATAAGACCTGTGTTTAGTTGGTCACCGCGAACCTGGATTGTGCGATCCGGTGGCTCGTCGCCGGTCCGAAAACCCGACCGACTCACCTCGCTGCCCGTGTCTGCGAACCGGCACCGCCGTGCCCGAACCACGCCACCATGGAGCCACTCCTGACGCACGATGGGCCTGCGTAGTTGGGTCTCCATCCACGACGCTGTTGCCTCTGCGCACTCCTCAACGGTTCCGGCGGCCTCGAACGCTAGTTCTGTTGGCTCCTCCGGGAGATGCAGGGTCTGGTTGTGGATCTCGTCTCCGCGCACGCGTTCGCCAGCCAGGTACGCCCCCAGGGTCAACAGAACCCGGCCCTCGGCATCGTCGACAACGTCCATCCAGGCCAGCAGTTCATGCCCGTCCGCATTCCACGCGGCCACCTCGGCAACGTCGTTCGGGTCAGGCGCCAGGAGATACGTATCGGCGGGATCCCCGGGCCATGCCGTTGCGCGGCTACGCAATATCTCGACAAACGCGGCGAGGTGCGGAGCGAGCGGCTCGTCATACCCAAACCAGTCGACGGCGTCCACAGGCACACGGTAGCCGGGCAGGCCGGTCACCGGGCCGGGCAGCGCTTCCCTTCCGGTGGCACCGTCAGGTCGAGCAGGTAGGCGTCGACCGCGTCGGTGATGCAGGAGGTCTGCGGGTACGCGGTGTGCCCCTCGCCCTCCCAGGTGAGCACCCGCCCGACACCCAGCATCGAGGCGAGCCGTGGGGTCTGCTCGTAGGGCGTCGCCGGGTCGCCGGTGGTGCCGACCACCACGATCGGTGGTGCGCCGTTCGCCTTCCCGGTCGGGTACGGGTCACGCCCGCCCGGCCACTCGACGCAGCTCAGCATGCCGACCGCCAGCGCCGGCCCGAACAGCGGATATTTCCCCCGCCACTCGGACTGCAACTGCCGGATCTGCTCCCGGCTCGGCTTCTCCGTCTCGTCCGCGCAGTTGATGGCCAGGTTGGCGTCGAACAGGTTCGAGTAACGCCCATCGTCGCCCCGGCCGGCGTACGCGTCGGCGAGCCGGAACACGTCCTTCGGATCGCCCTCGGCCAGCTTGTCGATCGCCTGGGCCAATTCCTGCCAGCCCGATTCGGTGTAGAGCGACGAGATGACCGCGTAGAACACCCAACCGGCGGTGGCTTCCCGCCCGCCGGCGCCGCGTACCGGGGAGGCCTTGGCCTTGTCGATGGCCGTGGTGACCGCGGCCCGAGCGTCCGGGGCGATCGGGCAACGGCCGGCGTTCGCCGCACACCAGCGGGTGAAGTTGGTGAAGGCCCGCTCGAAGCCGCGGGCCTGGCTCTCCGAACCCTCCACCAGCCGCTGCTGCGGGTCGACGGCCCCGTCGAGCACCAGCGCCCGCACCCGCTGCGGGTAGAGCTGGGCGTAGGTGGCACCGAGCAGGGTGCCGTAGGAGTAGCCCAGGTAGGTGAGCTTGTCGTCACCCACGGCGGCACGCACCGCGTCCATGTCGCGGGCAGCCTGCTCGGTGCCGTACAACGGCAACTGGTCACCGTACCGTTCGCCGCAGCCGCGCCCGATCCGCTGGCTCAGGCCGACGAAGCCGTCGAACTCCGACTGGCTCGCCGGGTCCGGGTCGAAGCCGAAGCTGGCGTCCAGGTCGGCGTCGGAGATGCACTTCACGGGGCTGGACCGGGAGACCCCACGCGGGTCGAAACCGACGATGTCGAAACGCTCGGTGATCGAGGCGGGCAGCCCGCCGAACTGGGGACCGAACGACAGGTAGACGGCGGTGTCGACGCCGGAGCCGCCCGGACCGCCCGGGTTGACCACAAGCGAGCCCACCCGGTCACGTTGCTTCGTGGAGCGGGCGCGCAGCAGGGCGATCTCGAAGGTCTCCCCGGCGCCGGGGCCGGTGCTCGCCCCGCCGCCGGTGCCCCAGTCTCGGGGTACCGCGATCCGGGCACACTCGTAGCGCATGTCGGGTGCGCCGCGCCCGACCAGGTCGTCGGGCACGTCCGGGCAGGGCCGCCAGGTGGGCGCGCTGCCGGTTGGCGCGGCCGCGCCCTCCACCTCGGTGCGTGGCGCGAACGCCGGCAGCGTGCAACCGGCGGTGAGCAGCGCCGTGACGACGAGGGCGGCCAGCGTGCGACGGACCCGGCGACTGGTCGCCAGCCGAGGCTGTTGGGCGGTGCGGATCACGTGCTCCTCCGGGGTCGGGTCGACGGCCAGGCTACGCCGAGCCATCGGCGGCACGGTCCACGGTGGCCGCCGGGTCACCGCGCAGCACCTGGTCCACATCGAAGCGGATCGGCCGGTCGAGTTGGTCGTAACGGCATGACCGGGGATCTCGGTCCGGGCGCCAGCGGACGAACCGGGCGGTGTGCCGGAACCGTTCGCCCTCCATGGCGTCGTAGCCCACCTCGACCACCAGCTCCGGGCGGACCGGCTCCCACTCCAGGTTCTTGGTGCCGGTCCACCGGCTCACCCCACCCGGGATGCGTTGGCCGCGCTCGTGGTCGCCGTGCACCCACGGATGCTCGCCGCCGATGTCCCGGTAGGGGGCCAGCTCGTCGAGCAGCTCGGCGCGACGGGCCATGGTGAACGACGCGCTCACCCCCACGTGGTGCAGGACCCCGGCGTCGTCGTAGAGGCCGAGCAGCAGCGAGCCCACCACCGGGCCGGACTTGTGCCAGCGGAAGCCGGCCACCACCGCGTCCGCGGTGCGGGTGTGCTTGACCTTGGACATCAGCCGCTTGCCCGGCTCGTACGGCAGGTCGGCCGGCTTGACGATCAACCCGTCCAGCCCGGCGCCCTCGAACACGTCGAACCAACGGCGGGCGGTGTCGGGATCGGTGGTGACCTGGGTGACGTGCACCGGCGGGCGCACTCCGGCCAGCGCCTCGACCAACCGCTCGCGGCGGATCGGGTAGGGCTGGTCGAGCAGCGCCTCGTCGCCGATGGCCAGCAGGTCGAACGCGACGAAATCGGCAGGTGTGGTCTCGGCCAGCAGCTTTACCCGGGACGCGGCCGGGTGGATGCGCTGGGCCAGCAACTCGAAATCCAACCGGGGCTGGCCGCTCGGCCCGTCGCGCCGGATGACGATCAACTCGCCGTCGACCGCGCACCGCTCGGGCAACTGCCGGCGGGCCTGGTCGACCACCTCCGGGAAATAGCGGGTCATCGACTTGCCGCCCCGGCTGGCCAGCTCGACCTCGTCACCGTCGCGGAACACGATGCACCGGAACCCGTCCCACTTGGGCTCGTAGGTCAGCCCGGCGGCGGTGGGAAGCTTGGCGACACTCTTGGCCAGCATCGGCTCGACCGGAGGATTGATCGGCAGGTCCACGGCGACCAGTCAATCAGACGGCACCGACAGTCGTGAGGCAGATCACGGTGGGCACCGGGGTGGCGTGTCCGCCCACGCGTCGCTCGTCCCGACCGGGCGCATCGGATATCCGCAGGTCAGAGCTACTTTCGCGAGGTGTCCGAGTGGGTCTGTGACTGCTGCGGGCGGTGGCGGGTGAGCGTCGAGCTGATCCGGGGCCGCTACCGCTACCGGCTGACCCGCCGCTATCCGCAGCGGTTCGGTGGCGGCCGGAACGTGCTCGGCGAGGTCGGTTCGGTGGCCGAGCTGGAGGAACTGCTGCGGCGGCGTACCCCGCTGAGCCTGGCCGACCTCCGCGAGGCCGCCTGATCCGGCCGGGGTTGCGCGCGGGTGTCACGATCCACCCGGCGGCCTTGTCCGCACCCGTGGGCGGTGCGCGACGGCACCGCCCAGGGAGGGGACGTGATGCGGTTCGAAGCCACGGCGGAGATCGTCGCCGACGCCGAGCAGGTCTGGGCGGTGCTCGTCGACGTGGAACGCTGGCCGGAGTGGACGGCCTCGGTGACCCGGGTCGAGCGGGGGGAAGCGGGGCCGCTCGCCGTCGGCGCGACCGCCCGGTTGACCCAGCCGAAGCTGCGGCCGGCGATGTGGCGGGTCACCGAGCTGACCGAGGGACGGGAGTTCACCTGGGTGTCCGACACCCCCGGGGTACGGACCCGTGGGGAGCACCGGCTGCTGCCGCTGCCCGACGGTCGTACCCGGGTCGAGTTGGCCATCGACCAGTCCGGGCCGCTGGCCGGCCTGATCGGCCGGCTGTACGGCGGCCTGCTCCGGCGCTACCTGCGCCTGGAGGCCGACGGTCTCAAGCGCCGGTGCGAGCAGTGGACCTGACGTACCCGGAGGTGGGGGCGACCCGGCACGGGCCGCTGCCCGGCGGGTACCACCATCTGCGTCACCGGTATCCGTTGCCGGTCGGCTGCTTCGAGCCGGCGGCCGAGGCGGTGCTGACGTGGCGGTTGCACCGCGCCGCCGGGGTCCGGATCCGCACCGATGCACCCCGCGCCACCGAGGGTGTGCTGGTCAGCGCCGGCCTGGGCGTTGGCCCGGCCCGCATCTGGGGGCCGTGTCGGGTGATCTGGAGCGAGGAGTCGCCGGGACGCGCGGGCTTCGGCTACGGCACCCTGGCCGGGCACCCGGAGCGGGGCGAGGAGGCGTTCGTGGTCGGCCGCGACGACGACGGCGCGGTCTGGTTCGAGGTACGCGCGTTCAGCCGCCCGAGCCGCTGGTTCACCCGTGCCGGTGGCCCGGCGGTCCGGGCGGTGCAGCACGCGTACGCGTGGTGGCTCGGCCGCACCCTGCGCCGGCTCTGCGCCGGGCGGTGACCGTTCAGTACCGGGCGAACGAGCGGATCGGGGAGCGCGGGCCGTACTTCGGCGCCCCGATGCCGGCGGCCCCCAGCAGCAGGCAGACCCGGCCCCGGTGCCCCCGGAACGGCTCCAACAGGGCCAACATCCGGGCGTCGTCGCCTCTGGGCTCGCCAGCGAGCGCCCAGGCCACCGTGTTCGGGACGTGGTAGTCGCCGACGCTCACCGCGTCCGGGTCCCCGTACGCGACCCGCACCACCTCGGCGGCCGTCCACGGCCCGATGCCCGGGATGGCGGTCAGTCGACGGGTGGCGTCGGCGGCGTCGGCGCTGCGCTCCAGTCGGTCGGCGAGCGCGGCGGCGCGACGCAGTGTGTCGGCCCGACGTTGTTCCACGCCGAACGGGTGGAATACCCAGTACGGGGTGGCGGCCACCGCGGCGGCCTCGGGCGGCAGCAGCAGCGACGGCGACGGGCCGGGCGCCGGCTCCCGGAAGTGCCGCACCGTCGCCGCGTACGCCCGGTACGCCTCCTTGACGGTGACCTTCTGCTCGAAGACGACGCGCAGCAGCCGGGGGAAGACCTGCCCGGTGCGGGGCATCCGCAGCCCCCGGTGCTCCCGGGCGAGCCGGGCCACCAGGGGGTGCGCCCCGGCCAGCTCGGCGAACCCGGTCAGGTCGTCGTGCAGCCCGGCGATCGCGTCGGCCCGCGCCACCACGTGCGCGGCGCCCGGCCCGTAACCCTCGGCGAGCAGCTCACCGCCGGACGACCGCAGCGCCAGGGTGGCCGGCCCGTCCGGGGTGCGGGTGGCCCACCAGAAGGTGCCGCCGACGAACCGTGCGCACGGGTCGTACGGCGTGAAGGTCAGCGCGTGGACCGACGCCGCCAGCCGGTAGCCGACCGGCGGGCGCAGCACCCGGGTCGCGGCGGGTTCGGTGTCGGTCACCCCACTACTTTGCCAGGTCGCGGCGTGGTCGCGGCCACCGCCGGCCCCCGCGGGCACGACGGTGGCCGGTCGCGCCCTCCCCGGCTGCGACCGGCCGTGGACGACCTGACCGACTACGGTCGGCTCGTCGGGCCCACCGCCTGG
>NZ_JBEZGL010000026.1:92369-99862 GCF_040649915.1 Micromonospora sp. NPDC048839 | reverse complement strand
GACCGCGCTTGGGTTGATCGCCTCGACTTTCTTGAAATCGGGGTATCCATGAGCGCGGGACACCACGATTTCAGCAAACCCGAGTCGATCAACGCTCTCGCGATCACGCTGCCGTGGTCTTACCAACGCGCTGACCCACTACGACCAGGATGGTCGCGCGATCTTGCCGCCGGGTGGCCGGGCGTCGGGGTGGTTCGGTGGTCTGGTCTGGTCTGGTCTGGTCTGGGCCGGGGCGGTCGGCCGGGTGGGGTCAGTTGCGGGACTGCATGCCGGCGCGGAGGTTGCGCAGCAGGCCACCGGCGTCGCTGACCGACCGGCCCGGGAACATCGCCATGACCACGCTGCCGTGGTCGGCCCACCCGCACACCGCGAAGTCGCCACCCTCACCGCTGGTGCTACCGCACTTCAGCACGCCGCCCAGGTCCCCGGCGGGCATCTCGCGTAGGCCGGTCACCGCACCTGTCTCGTCGGACATGAGGCCGAACAGGCTCTCCAGGTCCCGCTCGGGCTGCCAGAGCAGGGTGGTGCCGCCGAAGACGAGCACGGAGCGCTTGTCGTCGGCCGGGTCGCGGTAGACCGTGCCGAAGCTGCGGTCCAACTCGATGTCCGCCGCCAGGCCGCTGCGCAGGTAGTCGGCCGTGCTCTTCGCTCGTTCGCTGTCGTCCCGGGTCAGGCCGGCGACCTGCGGAGGCGAGGTGAGCTCGGTGTCCTTCTGCTGCGCCACCCGCCACCCGGCGGCACCCAGCACCCCGGCGCCGGCCAGGCCGACCACCAGCGCGACCGTCCAAGCGATCTTGCGCCGTCTCGACCAGCCGCTCGATCGTTCGTCGGCGTCGCCCCCGGAGTCGCGGGTGCTCAGCTGGATCGGCTCTTCGGTCAGCTCGACCGGCTCGCGACCGCCGTCGAGCGACCGCTCGGTGAGATGTGCGTCGGACATAGCCGACACCGTACGCGAACCACAGGTGGCGCACGTCAGGTCCGCGGAAGCCCTCCGTAGACTTGTCAGGTGACCGAGAGACTGGATGCCCGACGCCCCGACGCCCCGACCCTTGCCGGCCAGTACCAGCCCGGCGAGGTAGAGCAGCGACGGTACGAGCAGTGGGTAGCCGCCGGGCACTTCCGGGCCTCCGCCGACAGCGACAAGCGCCCGTTCGCCATCGTCATCCCACCGCCGAACGTGACCGGCTCACTGCACATGGGCCACGCGTTCGAGCACACGCTGATGGACGCGTTGACGCGGCGCAAGCGGATGCAGGGCTTCGAAGCGCTGTGGCTGCCGGGCATGGACCACGCCGGCATCGCCACCCAGAACCTGGTGGAGCGTCAGCTCGCCGCCGAGGGCCTGTCCCGGCACGACCTCGGCCGGGAGAAGTTCGTCGAGCGGGTCTGGCAGTGGAAGGCCGAGTCCGGCGGGGCGATCCTGGGGCAGATGCGGCGCCTCGGTGACTCCGTCGACTGGGACCGTGAGCGTTTCACCATGGACGAGGGGCTGACCCGCGCCGTCCAGACGATCTTCAAGAAGCTCTTCGACGAAGGGCTCATCTACCGGGCCAACCGGATCATCAACTGGTGCCCGCGGTGTCTGACCGCGCTCTCCGACATCGAGGTCGAGCACACCGACGACGACGGTGAGCTGATCTCCATCCGCTACAGCGACGAGGTCGTGGTGGCCACCACCCGGGCCGAGACGATGCTGGGCGACACCGCGGTGGCGGTCCACCCGGACGACGAGCGCTACCAGCACCTGATCAGCACCGAGGTCGAGCTGCCGCTGACCGGCCGGCGCATCCCGATCGTCGCCGACGCGCACGTCGACCCGTCGTTCGGCACCGGCATGGTCAAGGTGACCCCGGCGCACGACCCGAATGACTTCGAGATCGGCCAGCGACACGACCTGCCCGCGATCACTGTCATGGACGAGCGTGGGGTGATCACCGTGCCCGGCCCGTTCGAGGGGCTGGACCGGTTCGAGGCGCGGCCCGCGATCGTGGCGGCGTTGCGTGAGCAGGGTCGGATCGTCGCGGAGAAGCGGCCGTACGTGCACGCGGTCGGGCACTGCTCGCGGTGCAAGACGACGGTCGAGCCGCGGCTGTCGTTGCAGTGGTTCGTCAACACCGGACCGCTGGCCCAGGCCGCCGGCGACGCGGTGCGCGACGGTCGGGTCCGCATCGAGCCGGCCGAGCTGTCCAAGCGCTACTTCGCCTGGGTCGACAACATGCACGACTGGTGCATCTCCCGCCAGCTGTGGTGGGGGCACCGGATCCCGGTCTGGTACGGCCCGCAGGGCGAGATCGTCTGCGTCGGCCCGGACGAGCAGCCGCCGACCGGCGACGGCTGGCGGCAGGACGAGGACGTGCTGGACACCTGGTTCTCCAGCGCGCTCTGGCCGTTCTCCACGCTCGGCTGGCCGGAGCAGACCCCTGACCTGGCCAAGTTCTATCCGACGAGCGTCCTGGTCACCGGCTACGACATCCTGTTCTTCTGGGTCGCCCGGATGATGATGTTCGGCCTGTACGCGATGGACGGCAAGCAGCCGTTCGACGTGGTGGCCCTGCACGGCATGGTCCGCGACGAGTACGGCAAGAAGATGTCGAAGTCGTTCGGCAACGTCGTCGACCCGCTGGACTGGATCGACCGGTTCGGTGCCGACGCCACCCGGTTCACCCTGGCCCGGGGCGCCAACCCCGGCCAGGACGTGCCGGTCAGCGAGGAGTGGTGCCAGGGCTCCCGCAACTTCTGCAACAAGCTGTGGAACGCCACCCGGTTCGCCCTGATGAACGGTGCGCACACCACGGGCGACCTGCCGCCGGCCGATCGGCTCTCCACCGTCGACAGGTGGATCCTGTCCCGGCTGGCGCACGTCACCGCCGAGGTCGACGAGCAGTTCGAGGCGTACGAGTTCGCCAAGGTGTGTGATCTGCTCTACCACTTCGCCTGGGACGACGTCTGCGACTGGTACGTGGAGCTGAGCAAGCCGGTGCTCGGCGAGGGCGGTGAGCGGGCCGAGACCAGCCGTCGGGTGCTCGGGCACGTGCTGGACCAGCTGCTGCGGCTGCTGCACCCGGTCATCCCGTTCGTGACCGAGGAGCTGTGGCTCGCGCTGACCGGTGGCGAGACGGTGCAGACCGCCGCCTGGCCGGTGGCCGACCGGTCGCTCGTCGACGACGCCGCCGAGGCCGAGTTGGCCAGTGTGCAGCGCGTGGTCACCGAGATCAGGCGGTTCCGCTCCGATCAGGGGCTGCGCCCGACCCAGCGGGTGGCCGCCCGGTTGGACGGGCTGGCCGGGGCGGGCATCGACGCCCACGAGCCGCTGATCCGCTCCCTGGTCCGGCTGGACCCGGCCGGAGACGATTTCCAGGCCAGCGCCACGCTGGCCATGCCCGGCGCGGTCGGTGTCGCGTTGGACACCCGGGGGTCGATCGACGTGGCCGCCGAGCGGGCCCGGTTGACGAAGGACCGGGCGGCGGCCGAGAAGGAGGTCGCGCAGGCTCGGGCGAAGCTCGACAACCCGGCCTTCATCGGTAAGGCCCCCGAGCCGGTGGTCGCCAAGATCCGCGACCGGCTCGCCACCGCCGAGGCCGACCTGGTCCGGATCGACGCTGCTCTGGAGACGCTTTCCTCGTGACCGACCGTACCGAATTCGCCGCCGTCGAGGCCGAGCTCAACGCCCGTGGCTTCACCCGCATGGTCTTCGAGCTGGGCCGGATCGAGTCGCTGCTGGACCTGCTCGGCAGTCCCCAGCGGGCGTACCCGGCGATCCACCTCACCGGCACCAACGGCAAGACCTCCACCGCACGGATGATCGACTCGCTGTTGCGGGCGCACGGGCTGCACACCGGGCGGTACACCAGCCCGCACCTGGAGACCGTCCGGGAGCGGATCAGCCTGGACGGGGAGCCGGTGAGCGAGGAACGGTTCGCGGCCGTGTACCGGGAGATCAAACCGCTGGCCGAGCTGGTGGATGCGCGGTCCGACGAGCCGCTGACGTACTTCGACATGACGACCGCGTTGGCGTTCGCCACGTTCGCCGACGCGCCTGTCGACATCGCGGTGGTCGAGGTGGGCCTGGGCGGCGCGGAGGACGCCACAAACGTCATCCAGGCCGGGGTCTGTGTGATCACCCCGATCGGGCTGGACCACACCGAGTGGTTGGGTGACACCCTTCAGGACATCGCGCTGGCCAAGGCCGGCATCATCCACCCGGGCGCCACGGTGATCGCCGCGGCACAGGAGGAGGAGGCAGCCGGTCCTCTCCTCGATCGCAGCGCCGAGGTCGGGGCCACCATCGCCCGGGAGGGCGCCGAGTTCGGCGTACTGGGTCGGGCGGTCGCGGTCGGCGGTCAGGTGCTCAGCCTGCAGGGCCTGGGCGGCGTCTACGACGACGTGTTCATCCCGCTGCACGGCGCCCACCAGGCGCAGAACGCCGCGGTGGCTCTCGCCGCGGTGGAAGCGTTCCTGGGCGCCGGGGCTCGACGCCAGCTGGACGTCGAGACGGTCCGGGAGGGCTTCGCCTCGACCAGCTCCCCGGGTCGGTTGGAGCGGGTCCGTAACGCGCCGACGATCCTGCTCGACGGCGCGCACAACCCACACGGCATGAAGGCCACCGTCACCGCGCTCCAGGAGGAGTTCGCGTTCAGCAAGCTGGTGGCGGTCGTCGGCGTACTCGCCGACAAGGACGCGGAGGCCATGCTGGAGTTGCTGGAGCCGGTGGTCGACCAGGTGGTGGTCACCCGCAACAGCTCGCCACGGGCGATGCCGACCGAGGAACTCGCCGCGCTGGCCGCCGAGATCTTCGGCGAGGAACGGGTGGACTCGGCCGAGGAGATGCCGGACGCCATCGAGCTGGCGGTGGCCCTGGCCGAGGAGGACGTCCCCGGCGAACTCAGCGGGGTCGGGGTGCTGGTCACCGGCTCGGTGGTGACGGTCGCCGATGCTCGTCGGCTGCTGAAGCGATGACCGACCCGCAGCGGGACCCCCACGCCACCGATGACCCGGCCGACCAGGGCTCGCCGGCCGATCCGTCCGTACCGGGGGAGCGCGTCGCCGGGCAGCCGCGACGCTCCGGGTTGCGCAATCCGGAGCGGGCGGTACGCGGCCTCGGGGCCGGCACGCTCAGCCTGGAGGCGCTGGTGCTGCTGCTCGCCATCCAGCCGATCCGTGTGGTCGGCGGTGATCTCAGTGGCGCCGCCATCGGTGCCGTGGTGGCACTTGCGGTGGCCGCCATCGTGGTCGCCGGCATGATGCGCCGCCCCTGGGCGTGGCACGCCGGCACGGTGCTCCAGGGACTGCTGATGCTTGGCGGTCTGCTGCACTGGTCGCTGCTCGCCCTGGGCATCATCTTCGCCCTGGTCTGGGCGTACGCGCTGCACGTCCGCCGGGTCATCCTCGGCTGACGCCGGACCGGTCAGCGGCCAGGCGAAGCGGGCCGGGGTCAGGCCTCGGCGCGTTCGCGCCACTGGGTGAGCGCGATGCCGTGGCCGTCCGGGTCGCGGAACGCCGCCGCCCACACCTCCAGCTTCGAGCCCCGGTTGACCACCCGGGGCGCGTACGTGAATCGGACGCCCGATCCGCGCAACCGTTCGTACGCCGCTTCGATGTCGTTGACCTCAAGGTTGACGTGCACCAGGCGGCGGCTGATGGGCGCCGCGCCGGTCACCTCGCGCAGGACGAGCCGGGTCGTGCCGGAGGCGAGTACGGCGTTGCCGGCGCCCCGGTCGACCTCGGTGAAGCCGAGCACGTCGCGGTAGAAGTCGAGCGACCGGGACAGGTCGGTCACCAGCAGGGTGAGACCGACCCCGCTGATCGGCGCGCCCGGATCGGCGGTCGCGCCCGATTCGAACCCGAAGATCGCCTGGTCCAACTCCTCGTCGGTGACCGTCTCGCGTCCCGCCCCGGCGGGTGAGGGGTCGTCGAGCGGGAGGTCGAGCGGGTCCAGTGGGTCGGTCGCGCCCGGCCCGGACCGCTGGGCGGGCGGCGGGTCGACGCGCTGGGCGGGCGGCGGATCGACGCTCTCGCTGGGTGGGTCGAAGGGGTCCCCGGGGGACGGGGTTGCCCGGTCGTCCTCCGGCAGGTCGTACCGCTCGTCGAAGTGCTCCTCAGCGGGCGGGCGTGGCGCCGGGGTGGCCCGCCGGGGCAGCCCACCACTGGCCTGCTGCTCGACGAGGACGCCTTCCAACACCACCGGGCCACCCGGGCTCTGGTGCATCACCACCGGCTCGCGCTCCTCGGGCACGACGCCCAGGTCGTCGCGCAGCGGGTCGTCGCGCAGGGGGTCGGTACGCAGGTGATCGGCGCGTACCGGATCGGGGCCGAGTGGGTCGCGGTAAGGGTCGCCGAGCGGGTCGCGGAAATCTTCCCGGAAATCGTCGTCCGGCCCTCGGTCGGCCCATGGCGGGGCATCCTGCTGGATCAGCACCTCGTCCATCGCGTCGGCGTCGGCGAACTCCGGCGGGAGGTCGGCGACCGCGGCGGCGGTCTCGGCGTGGGTCGGCACCTCGTCCCAGAGGACCTTCACGTGCCGCTGGTCGTCCAACGCGACCCGGATCGGCAGGGTCTGGCCCAGCGACGGCCACTTGGAGACCGGCACCCGCGGCTCGATGATCTTCTTGGACCGGGGTGGCAGACCGGGCGCGTCGAGCACCAGTTGCAGTTCGCAGCGGCCGAACGCGTACTGGGTGGGTGGTTCGGAGGCGCTGTGCACGTGCCCGACACCGACCACCCAGGTGCGCCCGCCACCGCGTACGGTCGCCAGCGCGATCGCCAGCACCAGCAGGGCGACCCCGAGGGCCACGATGGCCCAACTGGTCATGCCCAGCCCGAAGAGGACGACGAACGTGGCCACGGTGCCCAGCACTACGCCGACCAGCTTGCGTACCGGCGCGATGGGTCGGTTCCCGCCATTCGCCACAGTGGACCTCCCGGGGTCAGGCCCAGGCTAGGCCGGATCGGCCACCGGGCGAAAGACCGGCCGCCGCGCCGGCGCCGGGACCGGGTCGCTACGCTGACCGTACCGATCCCGAGCGTTCAGCGTGCACAGGAGGAACCCAGCGTGTCCAGCAACAGCCCGGATGAGCGCAGCCTCGTTCTGATCAAGCCCGACGCGGTCCGCCGTGGCCTGGTCGGCGAGGTCCTCTCCCGCTTCGAGCGCAAGGGGCTGCGAATCGACGCGATGGTGCACCGGACGATGGACGCGACGCTCGCCGACGAGCACTACGCCGAGCACGTCGACAAGGCGTTCTACCCGCCGCTGAAGGATTTCATGACCAGCGGTCCACTTGTCGCGCTCGTGCTCTCCGGCGACCAGGTCATCGACGTGGTCCGCGGGCTGGTCGGCGCCACCGACGGCCGCAGGGCCGCCGCCGGCACCATCCGGGGCGACCTGTCGCTGTCCAACCGGGAAAACCTGGTGCACGCCTCCGACTCGACGGACAGCGCCAAGCGCGAGATCGCGCTCTGGTTCCCCGAGCTGGGCTGACGCTCCCCGAGCCGGGCCG
>NZ_JBEZGL010000026.1:0-92273 GCF_040649915.1 Micromonospora sp. NPDC048839 | reverse complement strand
GCCGGCTTCGCGGTCCGGGCCGGCTTCGCGGTCCGGGCCGGCTTCGCGGTCCGGGCCGGCTTCGCGGTCCGGGCCGGCTTCGCGGTCCGGGCCGGCTTCGCGGTCCGGGCCGGCCGTGGGCACCGGAGGGCTCAGTCGACCGGCGGCAGTTTTGTCGGGTTGCCGACCAGGTAGATCCCGGTGATCCGGCCCTCGGCCGCAGCGATGGTCAACGTGTACCGACTGCCGTCCGCGCGGGTGATCAACATGGCGGGTTCCCCGTTCAGTTCGACCGGACGCACGGTCACCGGGCGACGGCCGGGGCCGTAGATCCCGGCGTAGAACCGGGCGATCCGGTCCGCGCCGGTGACCGGGTTGCGGGCCGCCCGGACCCGACCGCCGCCGTCGTTCCAGGCCGTGGCGTCCGCCGCGACCAGGCCGGTGAGCGTCGCCAGGTCACCGTCGCGGGCGGCGGCGAGGAACGCGTCCAGCAACCGTTCCCGTTCGGCCCGGCTCGCGGTGAAGCGACGCTGCTCCTGATGGACCCGGGTGGTCGCCCGGTGGTGGAGTTGGCGGCAGTCCTCCGGGGTCCGCTCCAGGATCTCGGCGATCTCGGCGTACGGCAGGTCGAAGGCGGTGTGCAGGACGTACACCGCCCGCTCCGGCGGGGTGAGCCGCTCCAGGACGTGCAACAACGCGGTGGAGAGCGAGTCGCGCAACTCCGCGCGGTCCAACGGTCCGAACGGCGAGGGCGCGGTCGGCACCGGCTCGGGCAGCCACGTGCCGACGTACGTCTCGCGGGCCGCCTGCCGGGCCCGCAACCGGTCCAGGGCCAGCCGGGTGACCACCCGGGACAGGTATCGGCGGGGTTCCTCGACCGCCGACCGGTCCACGCCGTGCCAGCGCAGGTACGCCTCCTGGAGCACGTCCTCCGCGTCGTGTCGGCTGCCGAGCAGCCGGTACGCGAGCCCGAGCAGCATCGGCCGGTGCGCCTGGAGCGCACCGGCCGGGTCTGTCGCCGCAGTGGTCACGCGTGGGCCGGAGGCTCCAACCGCATGGTCACTCCGATCCGATTCCACACGTTGATTGTGGCAATCGCGACGACGAGGTCGGCCAGTTCCTTCTCCGACCAGACTTTCGCGGCGGCGTCCCACACCTCGTCCGGTACGCCGTGCTCACCGAGCCGGGTGACCGCGTCGGTGAGGTCCAGCGCGGCCCGCTCCCGCTCGTCGAAGAACGGCGACTCCCGCCAGGTGGCCACCGCGAACAGCCGCCGGCTCGACTCACCCTTGGCGAGCGCGTCCTGGCTGTGCATGTCGACGCAGTAGGCGCATCCGTTGATCATCGATGCTCGCAGTTTCACCAGCTCGAGAACTGTCTGGTCGACGTTCGACTGGACGTACTTCTCCAGCCCCATGACCGCCTGGTACGCCTTCGGCGCCACCGCGCCGGGATTCATCCGCTGCATGACTACCTCCCCTGATCGGTTGGACACCGACACGACGGATGGGAGAGGGCGCACCGTGACAGCCGAACCTGTGACCCCAGTCATGCCACCCAAACAACCCCACCCCACCCCACCCCACCCCCGTCGATCATGGAGTTATAGCCACGACACGCCGTGGCGGGTGGCAATAACCTCATGATCAACGGGGTCGGGTCGGCGGCGGCGGCGGCGGCGGGGGTGGGTCGGGGTGGGGTGGATTGGTCGGCGGCGGGGTGGTGGGCCGGTCTTGTATCGTTGGCTTCGTATGGCGATGACCCGGCTATCACCGGTGAGCCTCCGGAAGAACGGCCGGGTCACCGGCCCAGTAGAACCGGACGGGTACGGCCCGTCACAGCCGGTCAATGAGCGGGCGGTCGATCGTGACCGCCAAGCGGGGTGGTACCGCGGATCACCCGGGAGCGCCGTCGAGGCGTACCCCTGGGCCGGTTCGTCCTCGCAGACCCACGTTGAGTGAGCTGCATGAGGAGAGCGACAGGCGATGGCCTATCCGTTGCACGACCCGACCGCCGCCGGAGTTCCGGCGAGCCCGGACCTGCCCGCGGTCGAGCGCCGGGTGCTGGAGCACTGGACGGCCGACAAGACCTTCGAGGCGTCCGTCGAGGCCCGCCCGGCCGGCGACGACGGCAAGAACGAGTACGTCTTCTACGACGGCCCGCCGTTCGCCAACGGTCTGCCGCACTACGGCCACCTGTTCACCGGGTACGTCAAGGACGTGGTGCCGCGCTACCAGACCATGCGCGGCCGGCACGTGGAGCGGCGCTTCGGCTGGGACTGCCACGGCCTGCCCGCCGAGGTGGTGGCCGAGAAGCAGCTCGGCATCACCAGCAAGGCGGAGATCATCGACCTGGGCGTGGCCCGGTTCAACGAGGCCTGCCGCACCTCGGTGCTGGAGTTCACCCAGGACTGGGAGCGGTACATCAACCGGCAGGCCCGCTGGGTCGACTTCACGAACGACTACAAGACCCTCGACCTGGACTACATGGAAAGCGTCATGTGGGCCTTCAAGACCCTGCACGACAAGGGTCTGATCTACGAGGGCTTCCGGGTGCTGGCGTACTGCTGGCGCTGCGAGACGCCGCTGTCGAACACCGAGACCCGGATGGACGACGTCTACCGGGACCGGCACGACCCCACGCTGTCGGTGTGGTTCGGGCTGACCGCCGACGAGTCCGCGCCGGAGCTGCTGCGCGGGCCGGTCAAGCTGGGCGTCTGGACGACCACGCCGTGGACCCTGCCGTCGAACCTGGCGCTCGCCGTCGGCCCGGACATCGAGTACGCGGTACTGGAACGCGACGGGGAGCGGTACGTGGTCGGCGCGGCGCGGCTGGCCGCGTACGCCAAGGAGTTGGACGGGTTCGAGCAGGTCGGCACGGTGTACGGCCGGGACCTGGTCGGACGCCGCTACACGCCGCTGTTCGACTTCCTCGTCGAGCAGGCCGGCGACAACGCGTACCAGGTGCTCGGCGCGGAGTTCGTCACCACCGAGGACGGCACCGGGATCGTGCACCTCGCCCCCGCCTTCGGTGAGGACGACCAGAACGTCTGCAACGCCGCCGGCATCCCCACCATCGTCACCGTCGACGACCACACCCGGTTCACGGCGCTGGTCCCGCCGTACCAGGGTGAGCAGGTCTTCGACGTCAACAAGCCGGTGATCCGGGAGCTGAAGGAGCGGGGGGTGGTGCTCCGGCAGGACACCTACACCCACTCGTACCCGCACTGCTGGCGCTGCGACACCCCGCTGGTCTACAAGGCGGTGTCCTCGTGGTTCGTGGCGGTGACGCAGTTCCGGGACCGGATGGTCGAGCTGAACCAGGAGATCAACTGGACGCCCGGGCACATCAAGGACGGCTCGTTCGGCAAGTGGCTGGCCAACGCCCGGGACTGGTCGATCAGCCGGAACCGGTTCTGGGGATCGCCGATCCCGGCGTGGAAGTCCGACGACCCGAACTACCCGCGCCTGGACGTCTACGGTTCGCTGGCCGACATCGAGCGGGACTTCGGCGTACGCCTGACCGACCTGCACCGGCCGGCGGTGGACGACCTGGTCCGCCCCAACCCGGACGACCCGACGGGCCAGTCGATGATGCGCCGGGTGCCGGAGGTGCTGGACTGCTGGTTCGAGTCCGGGTCGATGCCGTTCGCCCAGGTGCACTACCCGTTCGAGAACGCGGACTGGTTCGAGCACCACTACCCGGGTGACTTCATCGTCGAGTACATCGGGCAGACCCGCGGCTGGTTCTACACGATGCACGTGCTGGCCACCGCGCTGTTCGACCGGCCGGCGTTCCGCAACTGCCTGAGCCACGGCATCCTGCTCGGCTCGGACGGGCGCAAGATGTCCAAGAGCCTGCGCAACTACCCGGACGTCTACCACGTCTTCGACGCGTACGGCTCGGACGCGATGCGGTGGATGCTGATGTCCTCGCCGGTGTTGCGCGGTGGCGACATGGCGGTCACCGAGGCGGGCATCCGCGACGCCGTCCGGCAGGTGCTGCTGCCGCTGTGGAACGTCTGGTACTTCTTCACGCTCTACGCCAACGCCGACGGATACCGGGCCAAGCGGAAGACCGACGCCGAGCCGACCGGCGGCGGGGACGCCGCGGGCGCCCTGCTCGACAGGTACGTGCTGGCGAAGACCAACGAGCTGGTGGCGACGGTCGGCGCGCAGATGGACGCGTACGACATCTCCGGCGCCTGCGCCACCGTCCGGTCCTACCTGGACGCGCTGACCAACTGGTACGTGCGCCGCTCCCGGGACCGGTTCTGGTCCGGTGACACAGACGCGTTCGACACGCTCTGGACGGTGCTGGAGACCCTCTGCCGGGTGGTGGCGCCGCTCGCGCCGTTGACCGCGGAGGAGATCTGGCGTGGCCTGACCGGGGAGCGGTCGGTGCACCTGACCGACTGGCCGGAGGCGACCGACTTCCCGGCCGACCACGACCTGGTCGCCGCGATGGACGCCACCCGGGCGGTCGCCTCGGCGGCGTTGTCGCTGCGCAAGGCCAAGGGCCTGCGGGTACGGCTGCCGCTGTCCAAGCTGACCGTGGCCTCCCCGGCGGCGGAGCAGTTGCGTCCGTTCGCCGACCTGGTCACCGACGAGGTCAACGTGAAGGCCGTCGAGTTCAGCGCGGAGCTGTCCGCGTACTGCGAGCAGGTGTTGACGGTGGTGCCCCGGGCGCTCGGTCCGCGGGTCGGCAAGCAGGTGCAGCAGGTGATCAAGGCGGTCAAGGCGGGCGACTGGGAGCTGGTCGACGGCGCCCCGGTGGCCGCCGGCGTCACCCTCGCCGAGGGTGAGTACGAGCTGCGGCTGGTCGCCGCGGACGCGGAGAACTCCGCGCCGCTGCCCGGCGGTGAGGGTGTGGTGGTGCTGGACACCGAGGTCACCCCGGAGTTGGCCGCCGAGGGGCTGGCCCGCGACGTGGTGCGGGTGGTGCAGCAGGCTCGCCGGGACGCCGACCTGGATGTGTCGGACCGGATCGTGGTGTCGGTGTCGGCCTCCGAGCAGGTGCGCGCGGCGGTGGCCGGGTACCTGGACTTCGTGTCCGGGGAGGTGCTGGCCGACTCGGTGGACTTCGCCGAGGGCATCGACGGCTTCGCGGGTGAGGTCGGCGAGGGCGACCGGGTGACGGTCTCCGTCCGCCGGGTCTAGCGACGATCGTCGGGTAGCGGGCGTCGCGCCACCTCCGTCCGAGGGGTGTGCGGGCGTCCGCTACCGTGACACCGCCTGTTCGCACCTGATCTGCCGGAGGACCAGTGCCCCTGCTCTACACCATCGGCAAGCTCGCCGTGGGGCCCACGCTGCGGTTGGCGTTCCGCCCGACCGTTGAGGGGCTGGAAAACGTGCCGAAGAGCGGCGGGGCGATCTTCGCCGGCAACCACCTGTCGGTGGCCGACGAGCTGTTCCTCGGCACGGTCGTGCCCCGGCACCTGGCGTTCTGGGCGAAGTCGGAGTATTTCAAGGGCGCCGGTGTGAAGGGCGCGATCTCCAAGTTCGTCCTCACCGGTCTGGGTGCCATCCCGGTGGAGCGGGGCGGCGGTCGAGCCGCGCTGTCCGCGTTCGACGCGGCGATCCCGGTGCTCAAGAACGGTGACCTGGTGGTGGTCTACCCGGAGGGCACCCGCTCGCCGGACGGCCGGCTCTACCGGGGGCGGACCGGCACGGTTCGGCTGGCGACCTCGACCGGCGTGCCGATCATCCCGGTCGGCATGATCGGCACGGACAAGGCGCAGCCGATCGGCGCCCGGGTGCCCCGGCCCGGCGCCGCCGAGATCATCATCCGGTTCGGCAAGCCGATCGATCTGACCGGGCGGCCGACCGACCGCACCTCGTTGCGGCAGATGACCGACGAGATGATGAGCGAGATCCAGAAGCTCACCGGTCAGGAGTACGTCCCCCGCTACGCCCCGCCACGCGCCCACCCGGACGCGACCCACGAGGCCTGACCCCCCACCGGTTGATCAGGAAGTTCACCGCCTTCGTGGGGCGGGAGACCTCCTGATCAACGCTGGGTGGGTCGCGTTCAGGCCTTGGGTTGGATGATCTGGGCTCGCAGGGTGTTCAACAGGGTGGCACTGTCGGCGACGGACAGCCGGGTGAACACTCCGGTGGCGATGCTGCCGTGATCGACAGAGGTGCAGACCACCACGTCACCGCCGTCGGACCGGCCGACCGCGCATCGCTCGTGCCGGCCCCGCACACCGGTGTCCACAATCTCGGGGGCGTCCAGCGCGTACCGCTCGCTGAGCCGGCTGATCTCGGCCTCCGCGTCCGACTCCGGACTCCACCGGAAACCCGTTCCGCCGAAGACCGTCACCTGCTTGCCGCCCGAGGTGGAGTAGACACCGGCGAAGGTGCCCTCGGCCAGCAGGTGCTCCCCGCGTACCTCGTTCTCCAACTGCCGGGCGGTCTCCGCGCTGCGGCCGTCCTGCCGCAGCTTCAGATCGTCGACCTGGGCGGGCAGCGCGGCCTGCGCCGGGTACTGGGCTGAGATCGGGAACCCGTAGTAGGCGGGGCAGCCGCAACAGCAGGCCAGGGTGAGCAGCAGCAGCCAGGGCCAGCGGCGACGACGGCGAACCGGCACCGGCACGTACGCCTGGGGAGCCTGCCAGCCCGGTGGCGCCGCGGGTGGCGCGGCCGGGCGCCTGCCCCGGCGCTGCTTCGGCACCGCGGGTGGCGGCGTCGGCGGCGACGTCGGCCGGGTCGGCATCCTGGGTCCGGTCGCCTGTGGTGGCCTCGGGGCGGCCGCCGGAGACACCGGGTGCGACCCGACCGGGGGAGCGGGCGGACCGGACCACTGGCGGGTCGCCGGCGGCGTCGGGTGCGGCATCGTCGGGGACATCGGCGGCAGCGGCGGCAGCTCGGCGGAGGGCAGGTCCCAGCCACCGGTGTCCACGCCGGCCCACGGGTCGACGGGAGTCTGGTGCTCCGGCGGCCCCACGGGCAGGGGCGGCGGGGTCGGCTCGGCCGACTCGCCCCAGACCGGTCGGCGCGGCAGTGGGGGCGGCACCGGAGCCGAGCCGCTCCACCTGGGCGGGGGAACCTCCGCGGTGGTGGCGGGCTCGGGTCGCTTCGAGGGTGCCGGCTGATCCGGCGCCTCGGACCGCGTCGGAGGTTCCGGCTGGTCTGACGGTTCCGGTTGGTCTGACGGTTCCGGCTGGTCCGACGGTACGGGTGGGGAGGCCGGCTGATCGGCGGCCGCCGGAACCCGGTCCGGCTCCGCGCCCGGGGTGCTCCCGTCGGCCGGCCGTGCTCCCGGCTGAGGCTCGGGCATCGCGGCAATCTCCTCTCGCGCCGGTCCGAGGTTAGTACCGCGTCGCCACCGCCGGGTGGGCGCGTACCCTTGGGCATCATGAGTGCCCCGTCCACGACGCCGCGCGCGGCCGCGACCAACTCTCGCGACGACTCCAGCTCGGCGGCTCCGACGCCGAGCCGTGACCTGGAGCCGTCCGTCTGGTCCCAGCTCGAGCCGCTGCTACCCCAGGTTTCCAAGCCCATCCAGTACGTCGGGGGCGAGTTGGGTGCGGTGACCAAGGACTGGGCCGCGGCGACCGTGCGCTGGGCGTTGATGTATCCCGACGCGTACGAGGTGGGCCTGCCCAACCAGGGCGTGCAGATCCTCT
Source organism: Micromonospora sp. NPDC048839 (assembly GCF_040649915.1). Lineage (NCBI taxonomy): Bacteria > Bacillati > Actinomycetota > Actinomycetes > Micromonosporales > Micromonosporaceae > Micromonospora > Micromonospora sp. NPDC048839. Next base: position 84,664 of record NZ_JBEZGL010000026.1, on the reverse strand, counting down.
ACGAGGTGCTCAACGAGCTGCCCGACACCCTCGCCGAGCGGACGTACGCGGTCTGGCCGGACCTGGAGACGCTGATGCGCACGCACGGCGTGCCGCAGTTCACCGTCGACGCGCACCGGGCGGTGCGTAACTTCGACGTGTTCGGCATCTCCTTCTCCACCGAGCTGGGCTACACGAACATGCTCACCGCGATCGACCTGGCCGGCATCCCGATGCTGGCCGCCGACCGCACCGACGCCGACCCGGTGATCGTGGCCGGTGGGCATGCGGCGTTCAACCCGGAGCCCATCGCCGACTTCATCGACGCCGCGGTGCTCGGCGACGGCGAGGAGGCGGTGCTGGAGATCACCGCGATCGTCCGGGAGTGGAAGGCCGAGGGTGCCCCGGGGGGCCGCGACGAGCTGCTGCTGCGGCTGGCGCGCACCGAGAGCGTCTACGTGCCGCGCTTCTACGACGTCGACTACCTCCCGGACGGGCGGATCCAGCGGGTCGTGCCGAACCGGGCGGACGTGCCGTTCCGGGTGCACAAGCGCACGACGATGGACCTGGACGCCTGGCCGTACCCGAAGAAGCCCCTCGTGCCGCTGGCCGAGACGGTGCACGAGCGGTACGCGGTGGAGATTTTCCGGGGTTGCACCCGGGGCTGCCGGTTCTGCCAGGCCGGCATGATCACCCGTCCGGTGCGGGAGCGGTCGATCACCACTGTCGCGCAGATGGTCCGCGACGGCCTGGAGTTCTCCGGCTTCAACGAGGTCGGCCTCTTGTCGCTCTCCTCGGCCGACCACTCCGAGATCGGCGACATGTGCTCGGGCCTCGCCGAGCAGTACGCGGGCACGAACGTGTCGCTATCGCTGCCCTCGACCCGGGTGGACGCCTTCAACATCGACCTCGCGCAGGAGCTGTCCCGCAACGGGCGGCGGACCGGCCTGACCTTCGCCCCGGAGGGCGGGTCGGAACGGATCCGCAAGGTCATCAACAAGATGGTGACGAAGGAAGACCTGATCCGCACCGTCGTCACCGCGTACACCAACGGCTGGCGGCAGGTGAAGCTCTACTTCATGTGCGGCCTGCCCACCGAGACCGACGAGGACGTCCTCGAGATCGCGGAGATGGCGCACGAGGTGATCCGGGCCGGCCGGGCCGCGACCGGTTCCAAGGACATCCGCTGCACGGTCTCCATCGGCGGGTTCGTGCCGAAGCCGCACACCCCGTTCCAGTGGGCCGCGATGGACCGTCCGGAGGTCATCGACCACCGGCTCAAGATCCTCAAGCAGGCCATCAACGCGGACCGCTCGCTGGGCCGGGCCATCGGCTACCGCTACCACGACGGCGAGCCGTCGCTGATCGAGGGACTGCTCTCCCGGGGCGACCGCCGGGTCGGCTCGGTGATCCGCAAGGTCTGGGAGAACGGCGGCCGGTTCGACGGGTGGAGTGAGCACTTCTCCTACCAGCGCTGGGTGGACGCGGCGGCCGAGACGCTGCCCGCGTTCGGGGTCGACCTCGACTGGTACACCACCCGGCAGCGCGAGGAGCTGGAGGTCCTGCCCTGGGACCACCTGGACTCGGGCCTGGACAAGGACTGGCTCTGGCAGGACTGGCAGGACTCGTTCAGCGAGTTCGAGCAGGACGACTGCCGGTGGACGCCCTGCTTCGACTGCGGTGTCTGCCCATCGATGGACACCGAGATCCAGATCGGCCCGACCGGTAAGAAGCTGCTGCCACTCACCCCGCTGGGCGGCAACGGAATGAAGGTCCCGGCCGCCGACCACCCGGCCTGACCCGCCCGCCGCGGGGCAGCACCCGGCGGCGGTGACCGATAGCCTCCACAGTCGACACAACACCCGCCGGGCCTCGTGCTCGGCGGGTGAGTGGCGTTGACGGGGGAAGGGCGCGATGTCCGGTTATCCATGGACACCGGCAATTTCCGGGCATCCTGCGATGAGGACAGACGGATGAGGATGAACGTCGGAAGCCTTCGGCCGGTGATCGCCTGCCTGCTGGCGGGCTTCCTGGTGGTCGGTGCCGCCCAGCCGGCGGTCGCCGCGCCCCGGCGGGCCGAGCAGTGGTATCTGGACGAGCTCCGGATCGACCAGGCGCACAAGATCTCGACCGGGCGGGGTGTGGTCGTGGCCGTGCTCGACAGTGGTGTCGAGGCCAGCCACCCGGACCTGCGCGGTCAGGTGCTCGCCGGTGGTCGCAGCTACGGCGCCTCCGGAGACGGTCGGGCTGACGAGGACGGGCACGGCACGCACATGGCCGGCATCATCGCGGCGAAGAGCGGCGGTCGCGACGGGGTGGACGGCGTCGCCCCCGGCGCGAAGATCCTGCCGATCAAGATGCGCAAGGGCAGCGGGTTCTACAGCGACGCGGCGATCGCCCTCGGCATCCGGATGGCCGTCGACGCCGGCGCCCAGGTGATCAACTTGTCCATCGGTGGGCCGGGCGTCGCCAGCCTGGAAGAGGAGAGCGCGGTCAGGTACGCGTTGGACCACGACGTCGTCGTGGTCTCCTCCGCCGGTAACACCGTCAGGGGCCACGTCGCCGTCGGAAAACCGGCCAACACCCCCGGTGTGATCGCGGTGACCGGGACGACCAGGGGCGGCAAGTTCTGGTCCGGCTCCGTCCAGGGGCCGGAGGCGGTGGTCGCCGCTCCGGGTGACGGCATCTACAACGCCACCACCGAGGGTGGCTACGGCTGGGGCGATGGGACCTCCGACTCCGGCGCCATCGTCTCCGGTCTGGCCGCGCTGATCCGGTCGAAGTATCCGGATCTCAACGCGCCGAGCGTGATCAACCGGATCATCCGGACCGCGCGGGACGCCGGCCCGGCCGGGCGAGATCCCCAGTTCGGCTTCGGGCTGATCGACCCGATTAAGGCTCTGACGGCGAACGTACCGCCGGTCACCACCAACCCGCTGCTCGGCCCGGCGGCGACAACCGACCCCGGCCCGGTCATCACCGAGGCCGCGAAGGAGTTCGACCTCTCCCAGCACGGCGATCGCGGAGGTCCCACCGACCAGCAGGTCATGGTCGTGGTCATCGGCATCGCCGTGGCGCTGGTGCTGCTGCTGGCGCTTGTGGTCTTCCTCATCTGGAACCGCCGGCGTTACCGGCGGGAGGCGGTCCGGGCCGCCGCCAACATCCCGGACGAGGTGCTGGACCAGATGATCTCCGGCGGCTACCCACCCCCGCCGTCCGGCTACGGCCCGCCGCCCGGCTACCCCCAGCCTCCCGGCTACGGCCCGCCTCCCGGGTATGCCGCGTCGCCCGGCTACCCTCCTCCGCCTCCCGGTTACGGCCCGCTCCCCGGGTATGCCCAGCCTCCTGGTTACGCCCAGCCTCCCGGTTACGGCCCGCCTGCCGGGTATGCCGCGTCGCCCGGCTACCCTCCGCCTCCCGGTCACGGCCCGCCCTCCGGGTACGCCCAGCCTCCGGGGCAGGCGCAGCCTCCCGGTTACGCGCAGCCTCCCGGGTATGCCCCGTCGCCCGGCTACCCCCCGCCTCCCGGTAACGGCTCGCCTCCCGCCCACCCCCCGGCTTCCGGCCAACCTTTTCCTCCCGGCTATCCCTCGCCTCCCGCCCACCCCTCGGCTTCCGGTCAACCTTTTCCTCCCGGCTATCCCTCGCCTCCCGCCCACCCCTCGGCTTCCGGCCAACCCTCGCCCCCTGGCCACCTTCCGCCTCCCGGGTACGGGCCTCCGGGCGGGGCTCCGCCCAGCGGGCCGCAGGAGCGGTAACCGGTTCTGATCGAGATGGCCGGCTGGTGACCTTCCGGGGCCGCCAGCCGGCCATCAGGCTTCGGGGGCGGGGTGGTAGCGACCCAACCGGCCGGTTTGTGCCGGCCGGTCCGGGCGATCCGGCCGCCCCGGCTGCGTACCGTCGGTGGCGCTGGGCCAGGATGGTCGGACACGCAGGTACACCCGAGGAGCCCACGATCGCCAAGAAGCCTCAACCCGAGGGCGGCCAGGCACCGGTCGTCCAGCGCGTCCGCATCCGGTACGCCAAGCGCGGGCCGCTGCGGTTCACCTCGCACCGCGACTTCGCCCGGGCGTTCGAGCGTGCGCTGCGCCGGGCCGCCGTGCCGGTCGCCTTCTCCCAGGGTTTCCACCCGCACCCGAAGATCTCCTATGCCAGCGCCGCGCCCACCGGGGTGGCGAGCGAGGCGGAGTACCTGGAGATCGCCCTTCAGGCCGAGGTCGATCCGGAGGCGCTGCGCGCCGCGTTGGACGCCGCGCTCTCGCCGGGGCTGGACGTCCTGGACGCCGTGATCGCCGAGGGGGGCAACCTCCCGGACCGGATCGAGGCGTCGCACTGGCACATCGAGTTGCCCGAGGTCGAGACCGAGGTGCTCCGCGCCGCGGTGGACGCCTTCCTCGCTGCGGACGAGGTGCTGGTGGAGCGGATGACCAAGCAGGGTCGACGCACCTTCGACGCCCGCGCCGCAGTGATATCGATCGATGTCCTCGCACCAACGCCGACGCCTTCCGGGGCGCCGGCCGTACCGTGTGCGATACTCGAACTGGTCGTACGGCAGGTCACCCCGTCCGTACGGCCCGATGACGTCCTTTCCGGCCTCCGCGTGGTGGCCGACCTGGAGCCGCCGGTCTCGCCGAGGGTGACCCGGCTGGCTCAGGGCACGTTGACCGCGCAGGGTGCGATCGTGGATCCGTTGGATGCGGATCGCGACGGGGCAACCATCGTTGGGCACTGACCGACGGTTGGTGTTCTGGCAGGCAGACTTCGGCGGTCGCGCACCACGCGCGCCCGGCGGAAACACTTTTGCGGCGACCCTGCGTGGCAGCGCTCACCCGCGCCCGGGGTAGCCAGAACTGGAGAACGTCCATGCTCGAGAACGAGCCCGAGGGCGGCGAACGGACCGGTTCACAGCCGGCCGGGGAGACCGCCGACCAGAGCACCACGGCCGACGGCGCCGCCGTCGCGACCCCCACCACGGCCGTCGGTTCGGCTTCGGTGGAGCCGGACGGCGCGCAGAGCGCCGAGCCCGCCGCGCCGGTACGACGCGCTCGGGCGACCCGGCGTCGCGCCGCCCCGCTGAGCCAGCCGGAGCAGACCGACGCTCCAGCCGAGGCGTCCACCAGCGAGGCCGCCAGTACCGAGTCGCCGCAGGCGGAGGTCTTCGCCCCGATCTCCGGCGACCAGGACGTCGCGCCCAAGACCCCCCGACGCCGTCGTAAGGCCACCCCGGTCGAGACGACCGCCGAGGAGCCGCTCGCCGCGTCCTCCGCGGAGGTGGCCCCGGCCGACGTGGTTCCGCCGGTCAAGGTGACCCGTACCCGGCGCAAGAAGGCCACCCCGGCAGCCGTCGAGGAGCCGCCCGCGGTCGAGGAGCCGCCCGTCGAGGAGCCGGTCGTCGAGGAACCGCCCGTCGAGGAACCGGTGGCCTCCGACCTGCGCGAGGCCGAGGCCGAGCTGAACGACGTCCCCAGTACGACCCCCGCCAAGTCGCCCTGGACCAGCGCCGGCGAGGTGTCACCTGGTGCCGCCGTCTCCGGTGGGACAGCTGAGCCGATTGAGCCGGCCGAGGTCGAGCCGGAGCAGCCGCGTACCCGTCGTCGGCGGGCGGCGCTCTCCGCGCCCACCGTGCTGTTCATGGCTCCCCAGCCGGACGCCGTGCCGGTGACCCGGCCGGTCGAGCCCGCTCCCGCCGCCGAGGAGCCGGCGGTGGAGGAGGCCGCGGAGCCGTCCCGCCGCCGTCGGCGTGGTCGCCGCGAGGTCGAGCCGGTGGAGCCGATCGAGGCCGTCGAGGCCGAGGAGGAGCCGACCGAGGAGGCCGACGAGGCCGCCGAGGCGGATGAGGACGACGAGGACAGCGCCGCCGCGCGCCGCCGCCGGCGGCGTGGTCGCCGGGGCCGGGGCCGGGGCAAGGGAGGGGCCGACGACGCCGAGGACGAGGAGTCCGAGGAGGCGGCGCACGCCGATGAGGAAGAGACCGCCGAGGTCGAGGCCGAGGGCGACGAGGACGAGGACAGCGATGGCGGGGACGGCCTGACCCGCCGTCGCCGGCGTCGTCGTCGCCGGGGCGCGGGCGACACGGAGGGTGCCGCCGACGACGGCGTACCGACCGTGGTGAAGATCCGCGAGCCGCGCCGGACCGTCGACGAGGTGCAGGGCGTGTCCGGTTCGACCCGGCTGGAGGCCAAGCGCCAGCGCCGCCGGGACGGCCGGGAGCAGCGGCGTACGCGACCACCGATTCTCAGCGAGTCGGAGTTCCTGGCACGCCGAGAGGCGGTCGACCGGGTGATGGCGGTCCGCCAGCGCGGTGACCGTACGCAGATCGCCGTTCTGGAGGACGGGGTGCTCGTCGAGCACTACGTCACCCGCAACTCCTCCGGCACGATGGCCGGCAACGTGTACCTGGGCAAGGTGCAGAACGTGCTGCCGAGCATGGAGGCGGCGTTCGTCGACGTCGGCCGGGGTCGCAACGCGGTCCTGTACGCCGGCGAGGTCAACTGGGACACCTCCGGTCTGGAAGGGCGGGCCCGCTCGATCGAGCAGGCGCTGCGCTCCGGCGACTCGGTGCTGGTCCAGGTCACCAAGGACCCGATCGGGCACAAGGGCGCTCGGCTGACCAGCCACATCGCGCTCTCCGGCCGGCACCTGGTCTACGTGCCCAACGGCAACGCGTCCGGGATCAGCCGCAAGCTGCCGGACAACGAGCGCAAGCGGCTGCGCGACGTGCTCAAGAAGCTGGTCCCGGACGGCGCGGGCGTGATCGTCCGCACTGCCGCGGAGGGCGCCAGCGAGGACGAGCTGGCCCGCGACGTCAAGCGGCTCCAGGCGCAGTGGGAGGACATCCAGGCCAAGGCCGCCGAGGGTGGCGCTCCGGCGCTGCTCTACGGGGAGCCGGACCTGGTCATCCGGGTGGTCCGGGACCTGTTCAACGAGGACTTCCGCGAGCTGGTCATCGAGGGCGAGCAGTCGTACGACATCGTCGAGTCGTACCTGTCGCACGTCTCTCCGGACCTGGTGGACCGGGTGCGCCGGCACGTCGGCACGAGCGACGTCTTCGCCGAGTACCGGATCGACGAGCAGATCATCAAGGGCCTGGACCGCAAGGTCTTCCTGCCCTCCGGCGGCTCGCTGGTGATCGACCGCACCGAGGCGATGACGGTGGTGGACGTCAACACCGGTAAGTACACCGGCTCCGGGGGCAACCTGGAGGAGACCGTCACCCGTAACAACCTGGAGGCGGCGGAGGAGATCGTCCGCCAGCTCCGGCTGCGGGACATCGGCGGCATCGTGGTGATCGACTTCATCGACATGGTGCTGGAGTCGAACCGTGAGCTGGTGCTGCGCCGACTCACCGAGTGCCTGGGTCGGGACCGCACCAAGCACCAGGTCACCGAGATCACCTCACTCGGCCTGGTGCAGATGACCCGTAAGCGGATCGGCGCGGGCCTGCTGGAGGCGTTCAGCGAGACCTGTGAGTGCTGCAAGGGTCGGGGCGTCATCATGCACACCGAGCCGGTGCCGGAGAAGGCGCGCGTCGCCGGTGCGGGGGAGAAGGTCAAGGCGGTCGCCTCCTCGGTGGCTGCCGCCCCGGCCGTCGAGCAGGGCACCGCGTCGTCCCGTCGCCGGGCGCGCAAGAACGCACCGGCCGAGCGGGCCGTGGTCGAGGTCGTCGACACCGAGACCAGCGCCGAGCCGGACGTGGACTACCAGGACACCATGGGCTACGACCTGTCCCGCTACGAGTCGGACACGGCCGCCGCGCCGGCGATCTCCGACGCTCAGCAGGGGGAGTCGGCTCGGCTGGCCGCGGCGGACGACCCGGACGCGCTCGCCGACGGTGAGGGCGACGAGGACAGCACCGAGGGTGGTGCCGGCCGCCGCCGTTCACGCCGGGGTGGCGCGCGCCGGCGGACGCGCCCCTGACCGCCTGACCGGCCAAGTGTTTGGCGAGGTCCCTTCTCCGGCAAAGTGACGGGGGAGGGACCTCGCCGTTGTGCCACTCCGGCCCAGGATCGACAGTCCCTGGTCAGGAGAAGAAGATGCGTCGTCTGCTCGCCGTCATCGCGCTTGTCACAGTGATCTTCGACGTGTCCGGCTGTTCCGCCGACCGGCCGGAGGACGTGGGGTCCCGTCCGTCCGGCGTGACCACCGGTGACACCGCCTCCGGGCCGAGCGGCATTCCGGCCAGTGGTGCCGCGGCGGGCGGCGCCACGCAGGTCTGTGTCGCCGCCCAGCAGGCCAGCACCACCGCCGTCCGTACGTATGTGGCTGAGCTGGGCCAGATGGTCGCGGCGGTGGGCGCCGGGGACACCGGCACGGCCGAGGCTGCCCGCGTACGGGCCGAAGGGGCGTTGGCCGGCTGGCGGAGCGAGCTGCGGAAACAGGCGGAGCGGGCCACCGATCCGCAGCTCAAGACCCTGCTCACCGATCTCGGCACCGAGGTCGCCGCGCTCGGCGCCGACGTCGAGTCCATCGACGAGACCGAACTCGACAGGCTTCAGCAACGCCTCGACGAGCTCTGCGCGCGCTGAGCAGGGCCTGTTTCATCAGGGCGGCCAGTCCTGATCAAACAGGCCCTACGGCAGGCCGGTTTGGGGTGCGGGCCGGCAATGGCGTACTCTTGCCTGCGGCCCACCTTTGGTGTGCCGAGTTCCCGTGTGCCCGCGCCGCCGTGCACTGCTACCCGGCGAGCCGCCGCGGGGACGACCGCCAGCAGCCTCAACGACAGGGAGTCCGCCTCCGATGTACGCGATCGTCAAGACCGGCGGCAAGCAGTACAAGGTCGCCGAGGGCGACGTGATCGAGGTCGAGAAGCTCACCGGTGCCCCCGGTGACGCGGTGAAGCTCACCGCGGTGCTCCTCGTCGACGGTGACGACCTGGTGACCGACGCGGCGAAGCTTGCCGAGGTCGCGGTGTCCGGCGAAATCGCCGCGCACACCAAGGGCCCGAAGATCCGGATCCACAAGTTCAAGAACAAGACCGGCTACCACAAGCGCCAGGGTCACCGCCAGCCGTTGACCCAGGTCAAGGTGACCGGCATCTCCAGCGGGAAGTAGGTCGTCCTCCAATGGCTCACAAAAAGGGTGCGTCCAGCTCGCGTAACGGTCGTGACTCCGCGGCCCAGCGACTCGGCGTGAAGCGCTTCGGTGGTCAGGTTGTCAGCGCCGGTGAGATCATCATCCGGCAGCGTGGCACCAAGTTCCACCCCGGTGACCTGGTCGGCCGTGGCGGCGACGACACGCTGTTCGCGCTGTCGGCCGGTGCGGTCCTGTTTGGCACCAAGCGCGGTCGTAAGACCGTCAGCATCGTTCCGCAGCAGTAGTTCTCCGGCTAAGCGGGCCGCGGACCTCCGGGTCCCGGCCCGCTTAGCTTTTTTCGAAGTGCGGGGTCGGACCTCGCTGGAAGGATTGACGCCGTGGCGACGTTCGTTGACCGGGTCGTTCTGCACCTGCAGGCCGGCGATGGCGGGCACGGCTGTGTCTCGATCCACCGCGAGAAGTTCAAGCCCTTCGGTGGGCCGGACGGCGGTAACGGCGGGCACGGCGGCAGCGTGTCCCTGGTCGTCGACCCGCAGGTCACCACCCTGCTCGACTTCCACTTCCACCCGCACGTCAAGGCCGACAACGGCAAGGGCGGCGCCGGGTCGAACCGGGACGGCGCCAACGGCCGCACCCTGCTGCTGAAGGTGCCCAACGGCACGGTGGTGCAGACCACCGACGGCACCGTGCTGGCCGACATGGTCGGCGCCGGCACCACCTTCGAGGTGGCTCGGGGCGGCCGCGGCGGGCGGGGCAACGCGTCGCTGGCCAACGCCAAGCGCAAGGCGCCCGGCTTCGCCGAGCTGGGCGAGCCCGGTGACCAGTTGGACGTCGTGCTGGAGCTGAAGAGCGTCGCCGACGTGGGCCTGGTGGGCTTCCCGTCGGCCGGCAAGTCGTCGCTGATCTCGGTGATCTCCGCCGCGAAGCCGAAGATCGCCGACTACCCGTTCACCACCCTCGTGCCCAACCTCGGCGTGGTCCGGATGGACAACCACACCTTCACCGTCGCCGACGTGCCCGGTCTGATCCCCGGCGCGGCCAGCGGCAAGGGGCTGGGCCTGGAGTTCCTGCGGCACATCGAGCGCTGCGCCGTGCTGGTGCACGTCATCGACTCGGCGACCCTGGAGCCCGGCCGTGACCCGGTCGCCGACATCGACGCCATCGAGGCCGAGCTGAGCCAGTACGGCGGGCTGAGCGACCGCCCACGGATGGTCGCCGTGAACAAGGTCGACGTGCCGGACGGCCGGGACCTCGCCGAGATCGTGCGCCCCGACCTGGAGGAGCGCGGCTACCGGGTGTTCGAGGTCTCCGCGGCCACCCGGGAGGGGCTCAAGGAGCTCACCTACGCGATGGCCGATCTGGTCGAGGCGCAGCGTAAGGCCGCGCCGCCCGCCGAGCCGACCCGGATCGTGATCCGGCCGATCGCGGTGGACGACGACGGCTTCACCATCACCGCCGAGGCCGACGGCTCGTTCACCGTTCGCGGTGTCCGGCCGGAGCGCTGGGTCAAGCAGACCAACTTCGACAACGACGAGGCGGTCGGCTACCTCGCTGACCGGCTCGCCCGGCTCGGGGTGGAGGACAAGCTGGCCAAGGCCGGCGCGGCGCCCGGTGATCTGGTCCGGATCGGCGAGCGCGAGTTCGACTGGAAGCCGACGCTCTACGCCGGCGTGGACTTCGTACCCGGCAACCGGGGCACCGACGTCCGGCTGGAGGAGAAGTCGAACCGGCTCTCCGCGGCGGACCGGCTCGCCGCCCGCAAGGCCCGCCGGGTGCGATCGGACGAGGTGGGCGCGGACTCGTCCGACGATCTCGACGACGACGACGACGAGTACGAGGACGACGCCGAGTAGTCCGTTGCGCTCTGTGATCGGGTTGATTTCCGGAAACCTTCGCGAAATCCACCCGTCCTAGCGTGGGGTGATGCTGATCGAGTCTCGGCCCGTCATCGATCCGGAGATCGCTGCCCTGCTCATCGCGCAGCAGCATGAGCTGCGTACGGCTGATGGTGGGTTGGACGGGCAGGTCTTCGTCCCCCACGACGACGTGCGCTACCTGGCGGCGGTGGTGCGCGGTCGGGCGGTCGCCTGTGGCGGGCTCCAGTCGATCGATGCCGGCACCGGCGAGATCAAGCGAATGTACGTCCGGCCCGCCTACCGAGGTCGGGGCATCGCCCGTCAACTGCTTGCCGCACTGGAGGAGTGTGCGTTCCGGCAGGGGCAGTCGGTGGTCTGCCTGGAGACGGGCACCTACCTGCCGGCCGCGATCGCGCTGTACACCTCGTCCGGCTATGACCAGATCCCGGTCTACGGCGAGTACGTGGGCAACCCGTACAGCATCTGTTTCGCGAAGCGGCTGCCGGTCGCGGCCTGACGCTTACGCGCCCGTGCTGGCGTGCGCGACGGTCACCGGCTTCGACTCGGGTGAGGCGTGCTGACGCAGGACGATGCTCAGCAGGATCAGCGCTCCGACGGCGAGGAACTCGCTCTGCCAGTTCTGCATGGACTGGAACCAGAAGTCGCTGGTGCCGAGGAACTCCCACACGCCGATCGGCGGTGCGCCGCTCTGGAGCGCCTGCTCCTGGTTGTACGCGGCGGTGCCCCCGAACAGATGGCCGACGAACGAACCGGCGAAGATCAGCAGCAGCGCGAGGGCGAGGCTGTTGCGGTAGATCACCAGGGGCAGGCCGCCGACGCGCGCCGGCCAGGGTGACTGCGGCGTGGCCCGGCGCTCGTCGTCCTCCGGCCGGTCGGTCTGGTCCACCGGCTTCGACTCGGCCGAGCCCCGCTGCACCAGGTACGCGGTGAGCAGCACGTAGCCGCCCATCTGCAGGAACTCCGACTCCCAGTTCTCGAAGACGGCCTCGGCGAAGTGCCCGCTGCCCAGGTACGCCGGCCAGCTCAGTGGCGCGGCCCCGAACTCGGTCAGCTCCTCGTTGTGGGTCTGCCAGCCGAAGACGCTCTGCAACACCAGGAAGATCAGGAACGCGCCCAGCATGGCGATGGCCAGGGCGTTGTCGCGTAGCCAACGAGGCATGATCGCACCTCCTCCGCCTGTCGACATACCCCGGCGGGCGTGACCGGGAAACCCCAAAGTTCGAGGTCAGTGGTGGTCAGCGGGGTTGTCCAGGCGTCCGCCGGTGCCCGCCTGGTTCGACAGCAGCAGCCCGAGCGCGAGCATCCCGAAGCCGAGTGCGAGGTGCAGCCAGTTGTCGGCGTCGTTCACCGGCAGGATGTTCGCCCCGCTCTCCGGGTCGACGGCCTCGATGGCCAGGCCGTACAGCCAGAGCGCGAGATAACTCGCCCCGCCGGCGGCCAGGAACACCCGGGCGCCGGCGACGCTGCGCGCCAGCACCAGGCCCACCAGCCCGTAGAGCAGGTGCACCGCGTTGTGCAGGATCGACACCTGGAACAGCCCGAGCAGTCGCGCGTCCGAGTGGTGCCCGGCGAATCTCAGCTCGCCGTAGTCGGTCGTGACACCGGGAACGAAGCCGAGAACGCCGATCAGCAGGAAGACCCCGGCCACGACCAGCGCGGCCACCTGGACCCGGGGTCGGGGACCAGCCCGTCGGCCACCCCGCACGTCTCGTGCCATCGCTGCCCCCTCCGTGGCTCTGCCGGCCCTCGCGAACCGCACTGTCCGCAGCGGCGACATGACGCAGCCCGACGATCCTCCATTTTGAAGACCAACCGGTGGGCCGCGCAGAGAAATGCACGAAGAGGTATGGAAGCCAAAACGCAGGGTAGGTGAATGGTCAGCGGCGGCGGCAACGCGCCGCATCCCCCAGCACAACCGCGACGACTTTCTGAGCGGAAGGGAAATCATGTCTTACGATCTTTCACCTACGTCTTCCACGTACGGGCAGGAGTCGACGAACGGCGGTGGCGTTCGCGACCAGGTGCGCCAGGTCGGTTCCGAAGCCGCGCAGGCTGGCGGCGCGGTCGCGCAGACCGCGAAGGAGCAGGGCACCGAGGTCGGCCGCGAGGCGGCCCGCCAGGCTCGCAACCTGTACGGCGAGACTCGCACCCAACTCACCAGCCAGGCCGGTGAGCAGCAGCGTCGGGCCGCCGGTGGTCTGCGCTCGCTTGCCGACGAGATGCGTTCGATGGCCGAGCAGGGTGGTCAGGCCGGCCCGGTGACCGAGCTGGCCCGTCAGGCCGCCGACCGGGTGCACGGCGTCGCCGGCTGGCTGGAGCAGCGCGAGCCCGGCGACCTGATCACCGAGGTACGCGACTACGCCCGGCGCAATCCCGGCACCTTCCTGGTCGGCGCGGCCGTTCTCGGTGTGTTGGCCGGCCGGCTGACCCGAAGCGTCTCCGCCGCTGGCCACGACTCCGGCAACGGATCCTCGACCTACCGGGGCGCGGGGGCGTACGACCCGGAGCAGACCGCCGTCATCCCGACGCCGCCGCCGGCGCCCCGCGGGGTGCCGGACGCCGTCCCGCCGGGCGGCTACCTCGACCCGACCCCCGGCACGCGCACCGAGCCGACCTCCGGCGGCTACGCCGACCCGACGCCCGGCGGCTATGCCGACCCGAGTCGGGACGGTGCCCCGGAGTACTCCGGCACCGGGCAGCCGCTGCCGCCGGTACAGCAGACCGACCCGCTGCCGGGCGTTCCGTCCACCGGCACCCCCCGTCCGTGAGCCGCCGAGTCATCCGAAGGGAGGCGACGGCATGACCACGCCGACGCAGGGGTCCGGCCTGGGCTCCGGATACCAGCCCGACGCGGGTGCCCCGCACACCGCGGCGGAGGTGAAGGGCAGCTCCATCGGTGAGCTGATGCGCCAGGTGACGAGTGACCTGTCGACGCTGATGCGTCAGGAGGTCGAGCTGGCCAAGGCCGAGATCCGCCAGGAGGGCAGGAAGGCCGGCAAGGCCGCCGGGCTCTTCGGTGGGGCCGCCTTCGGCGGCTACATGGTGGCGCTCTTCGTGTCCATCGCCGTGTGGCAGTTCCTGGACAACGTCATGGACTCCGGCCTGGCCGCACTGATCGTGGCCGTCGTGTGGGCCGCGATCGGTGCCGTCCTCTACTCCATGGCGAAGAAGAACGCCCAGCACGTCCGCGGGCTCAAGCAGACAAACGACAGCGTGCAGCGGATCCCCGACGCGCTCAAGCCGCACCCGGAGGGAGTAACCCGATGAGCACCGATCCCGATCAGATCCGCCGGGAGATCGAAGCCACCCGTAACAGCCTCAGCTCCGATGTGGACGCGCTGGCGTACAAGGTCAGCCCCAGCCGCATCGTCGACGACCGCAAGCAGCGGGCCCGTTCCGCTCTGCAGAATGTGAGGGACAAGGTCATGGGAACCGCGTCTGACCTCGGCCACGGCACCGGCCAGGCGGCTCACTCGGTGGGCGACCGCGCCTCGTCGGCGGCGTCCAGCGTCAGCGACGCCGCGCACTCGGCGGCGACCACTGTCAGCGGTGCCGCACACAGCGCGCCGCGGGTGATCCGGCAGAAGTCCCAGGGCAACCCTCTCGCCGCCGGCCTGATCGCGTTCGGCGTCGGCTGGCTGGCCTCGTCGCTGATCCCGGCCTCCCGCCGCGAGCAGCAGGCCGCGACCCAGCTCAAGGATCGGGTCGGGGAGCACAGCGGTGCGGTGAAGGACAAGCTGGGGGAGGTGGCCAGCGAGCTCAAGGAGGAGCTGCGCGAGCCCGCCCAGCAGGCCGCCCAGTCGGTGCGGTCCACCGCCCAGGACGCCGTGCACGCCGTCAAGGACGACAGCAGGTCGGCCGCGCACGACGTCAAGGACCAGGCTCAGCAGGCCCGGCACCAGGTCAGCCCCTGACCTCACCGCCACACCACGCCGACAGCTCGCGGCCACCATCCCGGTGCCCGCGAGCTGTCGCGTCCCACCTCACCCGCCGATCTTCCGCTTCGGCTGATTTTTCTCCTACGGGCTGTCCTGCCCCGACCGGAAGCGCACGATCGCGCGGGACAGCGGGCGATGGGGGGCGGGATTGGCGGCTCGGCGGATCTGGGTGTCGCCGTAGCGGACGCCGCCGAGCAGGACCCGCTGGGCTACCGCCAGCCAACCGCACACCCCGCGCTCCACCAGCCAGAGCGGGGCAGCCAGGGCCGTGGTCGGCGGAAACACCCGGTCCCCGCCGGCACGCCGACGACCCGCCTCGGCCAGGGCGACCACCCCGGCCGCCGCGCCGAGCAGCAGCCTGGGCCGGCGCGCCGCGACCGCCGCGGCCAGCCCCGGCAGGACCGCGAGCGCGGTCAGCAGGCGAGCCGGCTGGGCCAGATCGTCGTACGCCTGACGGATCCGCTGACCGCGGAAGTGCGCGGCATCCGGCGGCAGTCGGCGGACGTACAGCCAGGCCGGCTTGGCCTCGACACCGCCGTACCCCCGGACGGTACGGATCAGCTCCAGGTTCTCGAAGAGCACGTTCGGGTCGTACCCGCCCATGCCGAGGAAGGTGCTGCGCCGCACCGCGAGGGTGCCCGGGTAGTCGTCCCCGAGCGCTCGGTTGAGCAACGTCCGGCCGGTGTCCCACCAGGCGTGCCAGGGCAGCGGGTCGAAGTAGTTCTGCGGTCGGACCAGGTCGACCCGGGCCAGCAGCCGGTGCACGGCGGTCAGCCCGGCCTGGTCGTACCGGACGTCGTCGTCGGCGATCACCACGTGCTCGTGGGCTGCCGCCCGCACCCCCGTGCGTACGCCGATCACCTTGCCGTTGAGCCCGCGCGCGGTGGCGTCGGGCGGCAGGTGCCGGACCAGCTCCCGCCAGGCGTCGGCGTGCCGCGCGAACACGTCCGGTGCGGATCCGTCGACCACGATCACCTCGACCCGGTCGGCCAGCCACCGCAGGTAACCCGTCAGCTCGGCCAGGCCGGTGTCGGCGTGCCAGCGCAGCGGCAGCACGTACGTCATCGGCAGGTGGACCGGCGTCGCGCCGGCACGGTCGTCTGCGACGCCCCACCCGCGGGCGGCGTCACCAGGTGGGCTGAACAAGGACATCGACGTCCCTCCTCGCCAGGACAGCTGGTACCGGTGGTCGACCAGCACCTGCCCGCATTCCCACCGATCGAGCGGACATGTTGTTTCGACCGCCGGACGCCGGGAAGCGCTGCCGGAAAGAGCTGTCCATCCCCGGATGTCCGGTGGAGGAGACGGACGACCAACACCGGAGCGAGCTGCGGTGCTCGTCAGGCGGTGCGGCGGACGTTGCTGAGGGTCAGGCCGAGGGGCGGCAGCGCCGGCATCCGGTGCAGGTCCAGGGCCAGATCCTGGACGGGTACGTCGTAGCGCATGGTGCCGGTCAGGTTGGCGACCGCCCGTTTCATCAGGTCGATGGTGATCCACTCGCCAGCGCAACGGTGTCCGGCCCAATGGTCACCGCCGCCCTGCGGGATCAGCTCGAACGGGTCCACGCGTCGTCCGGCGAACCGTTCCGGACGGAACAACTCCGGTTGCGGCCAGAGGGTCGGGTGGTGGTTGGTGCCGTACAGGTCGAGCAGCACCCGTCGACCCCGCGGAAAGTGGTGGCCCTGCCAGTCGAAGGAGTGCTTGACCCGGGCCGCCGCGATCGGGAAGAACGGGTAGTAACGGCGTACCTCCTGGACGAAGTCCCCGGTGGCCTCGTCGTCGTCGCGGACCCGGTCCCGCCAGCTCGGATGGTCGTGCAGGGCGAGCGCGGCGAACGCGATGTACTGGTCCACGGCGACCACCGGCCGCAGCACGTTGAGCAGCTCCACCGCCGCGATCCGCCGGGGGAGGAGCTGGCCCCGCCGGTCCCGGTGCTCGGCGATCACGGCCAGGGCACTCCCGGCCGGCGCTGGGAAGAGACCGACCCGGGTGCGTTCGATGAGGCCGGCGAGCCAGCGTTCGGCGCGGTGCCGGGCGAGTCGTCCCCGCCAGTGCCGGGGACCGAGCACCGCCGGCCCTTCGATCATCGCGTGCAGGTCGACGGCGCGTCGCTCGACCTGCGACGTGGGCAGCGGCACCCCGGCCCAGGCGCAGACCACCCGGGTCAGCAGACGGCCCAGCTCGTCGTAGAGCGGCAGCCGCCCGGCGGCCTCCCAGGCGGGGATCCGGGCCCGCCACTCGTCGTCGAAGAGTTGGCCGAGGTGCCGGATGGCGGTCGGCGTCATGATCGACATGAACATGGCCTTGCGGTCGGCGTGCTCCGGACCGTCCAGCCCCTGTACGCCCCGCCGACCGGTGAGGGTCCGCTGCACTCGCAGGGGCATCGCGGTCGCGCGTTGGAAGCGTTCGTTGTCGTAGAACACCGTCGCCGCCGGCCGGCCGCGCAGGCAGATGGTCGGGGCGAGCAGGATCCGGGTCTGGAAGACGTCGCTGCCGTACCGCTCGCAGCGTTCGCCGATGAACCGGTAGCCGGCGCGGAGCAGGGCGAGGGTGCTGTCCGGGCTGCGGTCGGCCGGCATGGTCGCCATCGGGTCTCCTCACGCGGGTGCGGCCCGGTTCGCCGCCGGGCCGGTTGCGGGTACCCCCGTCACCGCCGCTGAATCCCCGCGCCGACGGCACGCCGGCTGGCCCCTCCCACGAGCGGCGGAATTTGGTTTGCTGCTGGTGGGGCAACAACGGGGAGGGCGGATGCGCGACAACACATCGCCGCACTGGCGGCAGCGGCGAACGGTCCGGGCACCGGGCGGCGGACGTGACGGGCGGCCTCTGATCGGTCCGCCTCGGCGACCGGATCGTCCGCACCGGTTCTTCACCGTGCACCTGGGCTTCACCGCGCCCACCGTGGTCGAGGCCCGCGAGCTGGCCGTGGCATACGCGGAGGCGCTGACCCTGCTCCGCCCGGAGGTGGCGCTCGGCGCGGCGGCCCTGTCGCCGGCCGACGCCTGGCAGCGGGCCGAGCGGCTGTTCTGCGGTGCGGTCGGCCCGGACGGCGAACGCTGTGTCGACGTGGCCGGTCATCCGGGCTTCCACCACGCCCCGGGGCCGGGCGGTCTCGGCTGGGGCGACGGCGATGGCCCCGTCCGTGGCTGACCGCCAACCCGGGTCACCCGTCCCGGATTGGCGGCCACCGCACACCTGTCGGCGCGATCAGTCCAGGTCGAACTCACCGTCCTGCGCGCCGGCCACGAACGCGTCCCACTCGGCCTGGGTGAAGACCAGCACCGGCCCCTCGGGCTCGGCCGAGTTGCGCATCCCGATCAGGTCGTCGACGAAGGCGACCTCGACGGCGCTGTCGGAGGTGTCCCCTTCGGCCCGCTGCCAGACCGCCCGAGAGAGGTCGAAGTCGCCCTTGGGGTGCTGCGCCATTGTTCTTTCCTCCAGTGCCGAGGGTCGTGTGGTGACCGTGAGTCGATCCCCATCGGGCAGGATAAGCGGATGCCGAGCCTGACCCGTGTAGAGGCGACCGCGCGTGGCGCGGCGATTACTGTCGAGTCCTATCAGGTGGACCTCGACCTGACCGTCGGCGCGGAGTTGTTCCGCTCGCACGTCGAGATCCGGTTCCGGGCCACGCCCGGCACCGCGACCTTCGCCGAGCTCAAGCCCGCCAGACTGCTGGCGGTACGCCTCAACGACCGCGACCTCGACGCCGACCTGCTGACCGACAACCGGCTGCCGCTCACCGACCTCGGCGCGGACAACACGCTCGTCGTCGAGGCGGAGATGGCGTACTCCAACGCGGGTGAGGGGATGCACCGCTTCGTCGACCCGGCCGACGGCGAGACGTACCTCTACGCGGTGAGCTTCCTCGACAACGTGCAGCGCATCTTCGCCGCGTTCGACCAGCCCGACCTCAAGGCTCCCGTCGTGCTGTCGGTGACCGCGCCGCCGGAGTGGACGGTCTCCAGCAACGCCGAGGTCGCTGCCACGCCGGCTCCGGGTCGGTGGGAGTTCGCCCCCAGCGCGCCGCTGGCCACGTACTTCTTCTCGCTGATCGCCGGTCCCTACCACGTGCGGCGGGCCGAGCACGACGGCGTGCCGCTGGGCATCTACTGTCGCCGTTCGCTCGCCGAGCACCTGGACGCCGACGCCGAGGAGATCTTCACCGTCACCCGGCAGTGCCTGGACCGGTTCCACCAGCTCTTCACCGAGCGCTACCCGTTCGGCAAGTACGACCAGGCGTTCGTGCCGGAGTTCAACGCCGGCGCCATGGAAAACCCGGGCATCGTCACCTTCCGCGACGACTACGTGTTCCGCTCGGCGGTCACCGACACACAGCGGGAGTCGCGGGCCACCACGATCGCGCACGAGATGGCGCACATGTGGTTCGGCGACCTGGTCACCATGCGCTGGTGGGACGACCTGTGGTTGAACGAGTCCTTCGCGGAATACCTGGGCACCCGGGTCACCGCCGAGGCGACCCGCTTCGACCAGGCCTGGACGACCTTCGCCATGCGCCGCAAGGCCTGGGGGTACGCGGCCGACCAGCGGCCCTCCACCCACCCGGTCGCCCCGCCGGAGGTGGTCGACGCCGACGAGGGCCTGCTCAACTTCGACGGCATCTCGTACGCCAAGGGCGCCAGCGTGCTGCGGCAACTGGTTGCGTGGCTCGGCGACGAGGCGTTCCTCGCCGGCCTGAACGCGCACTTCGCCGAGCACCGCTTCGGCAACGCCACGCTCGCCGACCTGCTGGTCAGCCTCTCCACCGCCAGCGGTCGGGACCTGTCCGGTTGGGCCGACGTGTGGTTGCGCCGGCCGCAGGTCAACACCCTGCGCGCCGAGGTCACCGTCGACGCCGACGGCCGCTACACCGACGTGGCCGTGGTGCAGACCGCACCGGCGTCGCACCCGGTGCTGCGCCCGCACCGGATCGGCGTGGGCCGCTACGCGGCGGATGGCACGGTGCACCGCGACGACCTCGACATCGACCCCGTGGCCGACGGCGGCCGGACCGTGCTGGGGGCGTTGGCCGGCACGCCGGCGGCCCGACTGTTGCTGCTCAACGACGGTGACCTCACCTACGCCAAGGTGCGCCTCGACCCGGCGTCGGCGGAGACGGTCGCGCTGCTGCTGCCCCGCCTGGCCGACCCGCTCACCCGCGCGCTCCTCTGGGGCGAGGCACTGGACGCGGCGACCGACGGGGAGCGGCCGGTCATCGGCCTGGTCGACCTGATGGCCGCCGCGCTGCCCACCGAGACCGAAGTGATCATCGCGGAGGACGTGCTCACGCTCAGCCGGTCGTTGGTGGACCGCTACCTCGACCCGCTGGCCCGGTCCACGGCGCTGGCCCGGGTCGCCGGGGCGTGCCAGCGGCTGCTCGACAGCGCACCGGCGGGAGAGTCGTTGCAGTTGGCCGCCGCGCGGGGGTGGATCTCCGCGACCACCGACGCCGACCTGCTTGTCGGCTGGCTCGCCGGCCGGGACGTGCCGGCCGGGCTGCGGGTCGACGAGGAGCTGCGCTGGGCGGTGCTGCACCGGTTGGTGGTGCTGGGTGCCGCCGGCGAGGCGGAAATCGCCGTCGAGGTGGCCGCCGACAACAGCTCCACCGGCGCGGAACGGGCCACCCGCTGCCGAGCCGCCCTGCCCGACCCGGTCGCGAAGAAGACGGCCTGGGACATCATCGTGCGGAACCCCGAGCTGTCGAATCGACTGCTGGAGGCGACCGCCGAGGGGTTCTGGCAACCCGAGCAGGCCGAGCTGACGGCCGCGTACGTCGAGCGGTACTTCACCGACATGCCGGCGGCCGCGCGCCGACGTACTCCGTGGACGGCCGACCGGGTCGCGAAGCTGGCGTTCCCCCGCTACGCCGTGGCGCAGCCGACCCGGGAGGCGGCCGCGGCGCTGCTGGCCCGCGACGACCTGACTCCCGGCCTGCGTCGGGTGGTCACCGACTCCGACGACGACCTGCGCCGCGCGCTGGTCGCCCGCACGGCGGTGGCAGCCGCGGCGGCGTGAGGGCGGGTGCGGTCGGGCGTGGGGTGGCGGGTGGCCACCCCACGCCCGCGGCTCAGCGCGGCGCGAGCTCTGTCGTGACCGGGGCGTCCCAGTCGATGACTTACCCCTCGCGTGCGACCTTGGCCCGCGCATGCCTTGGCCCGTGTGCGGCTTGGCCCGCGCATGCCTTGGCCCGTGTGCGGCTTGGCCCGCGCGCGCCTTGGCCCGTGTGCGGCTTGGCCCGCGCGCGCCTTGACCGCGTGCTGCGACCCGCGCTCGCGGTGATCGACTCGGTTTTCTTGAAGTCGGGGTGTCCGGGACGGTGTGACGCACCGATTTCCTGAAAGGCGAGTTGACCACCGCTGCCAGGGAGCGCCTTCCCGGTATGTCGCGGTGTCCCGCCGGGCCGGGATGAGGCGCTAGCCCGCGCCGGGGCGCCTGCCTGCCCGCGCCGGGGCGCCTGCCCGCGCCGGGGCGCCTGCCCGCGCCGGGGCGCCTGCCCGCGCCGGGGCGCCTGCCCGCGCCGGGGCGCCTGCCCGCGCCGGGGCGGCTGCCCGCGCCGGGCCGGCTGCCCGCCCACGCCGGGGCGCCTACCCGCCCACGCCGGGGTGAGGCGGCTGCCCGTGGCAGGGCCGGGGTGGGGCGCTCGCCCGAGCCGGGGTCGGCGCCCCGCCCCGGGTTGAGGTGAGGGCGCTCACCCGGGCCGGGGTGGTCGGTCCCGGCGGTCGGCCTACGATCATCGGGTGGAGGAAGATATCCGGCGGATCGGGATCATGGGTGGCACCTTCGACCCGATCCACCACGGCCACCTCGTCGCGGCCAGTGAGGTGGCGGACCGGTTCGGCCTGGACGAGGTGGTCTTCGTCCCGACCGGGCAGCCCTGGCAGAAGGCCGACGAACCGGTCAGCCCGGCCGAGGACCGATACCTGATGACGGTCATCGCCACCGCCTCCAACCCTCGCTTCCAGGTCAGTCGGGTCGACATCGACCGCAGGGGGCCGACCTACACGGTCGACACGCTGCGCGACCTCCAGGCCGAGTACGGCCCCAAGGTGCAGCTGTTCTTCATCACCGGCGCGGACGCTCTGCAACGGATCCTCTCCTGGAAGGATCTGGACGAGATCTTCGAGCTGGCCCATTTCATCGGGGTGACGCGGCCCGGCTTTCCACTGACCGACAAGCACCTTCCGGCGGACACCGTCAGCCTGATCCAGGTGCCCGCGATGTCCATCTCGTCGACCGACTGTCGCGCCCGGGTGGCCCGAGGTGAGCCGGTCTGGTATTTGGTGCCCGACGGTGTGGTGCAGTACATCGCCAAGCGGAGCCTCTATCAGCGCTGACCACGCCGGATTCCGGCAGGTTTGTGCATTTAACCGACCAGAACTGCACGGTCGGGGCGTCGCCGGGTATGAGACGCTTGGAGGATCGCACGCTTGATCGAAGGAGAACGGTGACAGTTTCCGAACGCGCCCACGAGCTGGCAATGGCGGCCGCCCAGGCCGCCGCTGACAAGAAGGCGCAGGACATCACGATCATCGACGTCGGCGACCAGCTCGCCATCACCGACGCGTTCGTGCTCGCCGCTGCCCCCAACGAGCGTCAGGTGCTGGCCATCGTGGACGCCATCGAGGAGAGCCTGCTCGAGCTGCCGGACAAGGCCAAGCCGGTCCGGCGCGAGGGTGAGCGTGGTGGCCGCTGGGTGCTGCTCGACTACGTCGACATCGTGGTGCACGTCCAGCACACGGAGGAGCGCGAGTTCTACGCGCTGGACCGCCTCTGGAAGGACTGCCCCACCATCCCGTTCGTCGATCGCGACCTGGTCGAGGCCGACGCCAGCGGGTCCGCCGCCGCCGAATGACCCGACTGATCGTCTGGCGGCACGGCAACACCGACTGGAACGCCGCCAACCGTGTCCAGGGACAGACCGACGTACCCCTCAATGAGCTGGGTCGCGACCAGGCCCGCGCCGCCGCGCCGCTGCTCGCGGCGCTGCGACCCGACGCCATCGTGGCCAGCGACCTGAGCCGCGCCGTGGGGACCGCCGCCGCGCTGGCCGCGTTGACGGGCCTTCCGGTTCGCACCGACGCCCGGCTGCGCGAGCGGCACTTCGGTCAGTGGCAGGGTCTGCACCTCACCGAGGTCGCCGAGCGTTTCCCCGAGGAGTACGCCCGTTGGCGGGCCGGCGACCCCGATCCGGGTGCGGATCTGGAGCCCCTGCACGACCTCGGCGAGCGGGTCGGCACCGCGTTGCGCGAAGCAGCCGACGCGGCACCCGGCGGCACTGTGGTGATCGCCACCCACGGTGGCGGTTCCCGGCAGGGCATCGGTCACCTGCTCGGCTGGGACACCGGGGTGTTGCGCACCATTGGTTCCCTGGCCAACTGCCACTGGAGCGAGCTACGGCACGACGACCGCGCGCCGGCGATCGGACGTCCGCAGGACGTCCGTGGCTGGCAGTTGCGGGCGCACAACGTCGGCCTGGTCACCGCGCCGGTCACCATCGACGCGATCTGAGCGCTCGCGCTTCGGCGTCGGGGCTCTCGATCGGCTAGCGTGCCGAGCATGCCCGTCGCGGTCGTCATCGACTCCACCGCCTATCTTCCGCCTGAGCTGTTGCAGGCGCACCGGCTGACCGTGGTTCCGCTGACGGTCGTGCTCAACGGCGCGGAGGGGCTGGAGGGGGTGGAAACCCAGCCGGCCGATGCCACCGTGGCGCTGAGCGCCCGGCGGG
The DNA here is from genome assembly GCF_040649915.1 of Micromonospora sp. NPDC048839. NCBI lineage: Bacteria > Bacillati > Actinomycetota > Actinomycetes > Micromonosporales > Micromonosporaceae > Micromonospora > Micromonospora sp. NPDC048839. The sequence continues at coordinate 61,115 of NZ_JBEZGL010000026.1, read as the reverse complement.
TCACGGCCACCACCTCCCGCCCGGCGCCCGACCAGTTCGCCCGGACGTACCGTCAACTGCTCGACGCCGGCGCGGACGGAATCGTCTCGGTGCACCTCTCCGCCGCGCTGTCCGGCACGGTTGAGGCCGCCCGCCTGGCCGCGGCCGACCTGGACGGCCGGGTCGAGGTCGTGGACAGCCGTTCCGCAGGCATGGGGCTGGGCTTCCCGGCCATCGCGGCCGCCACCGCCGCCGAGGGCGGCGTCGACCTCGCCGGGGTACGCGACGCGGCGCTCGCCGCGGTCGCCCGCACCGACGTCTACTTCTACGTCGACACGCTGGAGTTTCTCCGCCGAGGTGGCCGGATCAACGCGGCCGAGGCGCTGTTCGGCACCGCCCTGTCCGTCAAGCCGATCATGCACATGCCGGACGGGGCGATCGTGCTGCGCGAGAAGGTCCGCACCGCCAGCCGGGGAGTGGCGCGGCTCGTGGACCTGGCCGTCGAGGCGGCCGGGGACGACGACGTGGACCTCGGGGTGCACCACCTGGCCGCGCCGCAACGGGCCGAGGCGCTGCGAACCGCGCTTACCGAACGGCTCGGTGCGCGGCTGCACGACACGTACGTCTCCGAGGCGGGCGCGGTCGTCGGCGCGCACGCCGGTCCGGGGTTGGCCTGCGTGGTCGTCCACCGCCGACCGGGGCGTTGAGCGGTGCTCACGTCGTGTGTGGTGACCGGCGGTGGTCGCGGCGTCGGTCGGGCCGTGGTGGAACGTCTGGTGGCGACCGGTGCCACAGTCGTCGTGTTGGAGCGCGACGCCGACGCGGCCGACTGGTTGGCCGGGCACCCGGCCGCCGACCGGCTCGTCGCGGTGTTCGGGGACGCCGGCGACGAGCGGGTGGCCGAGCACGCCGCCGAGCTGGCCGAACGCGCGGCGCCGCTGACCGGCTGGGTGAACAACGCGGCGGTGTTCCGCGACGCCGCGCTGCACTCCGCGACAGCCGACACGGTCCTGGACCTGATCGGGCTGAACCTGCGCCCGGCCGTGGTGGGAGCGGCGGTGGCCGTCCGCCGGTTCCTGGCCCGCGCCGCCGGTGGCGCGATCGTCAACGTCTCGTCGCACCAGGCCCGCCGGCCCGTGTCCGGCGCCCTGCCGTACGCGACGGCGAAGGCCGCCGTGGAGGGGCTGACCCGGGCGCTGGCCGTCGAGTACGGGAAGCACGGCATCCGCGCCAACGCCGTCGCGCTCGGCTCGATCGCCACCGAACGGCACACGGAATTCCTGGCCGCGCAGGAGCCCACCCAGGCCGAGTGGATCGACGCCGAGCTGAATCGGCTGCACCCGGTGGGTCGCATCGGGCGGGCCGACGAGGTGGCCGAGGCGGTCGCGTACCTGCTGTCGCCCGCGGCGAGCTTCGTCAACGGGGTGGTCCTGCCGGTGGACGGGGGACGAGCCGTGCTCGGCCTCGACCCGGAGGCCCGCTGACCGCCCGTGGGACGCGGGTGCCGCGATCGACGCTAGCTGTCGGCGACGATGAATGATCCAGTCTGGGCCGCTGTGTTAGCCTCCATGCGCGCCCCAGATGGGCCTACCCCCCGGAGGTTCTGGCTACTTCAGCCACCACGCCGAGATCGACGCGAGGTCCGCGTCTCTCGTGCGGGATCCGGGGCGTCGGTGCCCTCGGGGCTTTGTCATCGCTGTGGCTGCGGCGGGCTCTGGGCCTCCGGTCGGGTCTTTGGATCGACCGGGAAGAAGACGGTACGGATGACAGTCACGTTCAACCACACAATCATCGCCAGCAAGGACAAGAGCGCGTCGGCCGCGTTCTACCGGGAGCTGTTCGAGTTGCCGGAGGCACCCTCGTGGGGGCCGTTCGCCAACGTGCAACTGGACGAGGGGCAGTTGCTCCAGTTCGCCGAGCCACCGGTGGACATCCAGATGCAGCACTACGCGTTCCTCGTCGACGACGAGTTGTTCGTGCGGTGCCTGGCGTTCGTCGAGAGGCGCGGCATCACGTACTGGGCCGACCCGCAGTTGAAGCGGGAGGGGGAGACCAACACCGAGCACGGTGGGCGGGGCTTCTACTTCTTCGACCCGGCCGGCCACGCCATCGAGATCATCACCCGGCCATACCTGTAGTGACCGGTGTCGGCGGCGGCGCACCCGCTCGTCGAGGACGGGTGTCGGCCCTGGTGCGCATTCCACCGGGCCGGCACCACCCGCCCCACGGTCGGGCCTGAGGAGCCACCCCTCCATGCCGGGCTCAGGAGCGCTTCTTCCTGGTCCAGAGCACGTAGACGGCGCAGGTGACCAGCATGAGGGCGGCGATGGCGGTCCAGGCCCAGCGGGCGAAGTGCTCGTCGGCCACGAACGCGCGGACGCCGGCCAGGACGGCAAGCGCCAGCAGGCCCAAGCCGAACCACTCGGAATGCTCGGAGAAGGTCAGGTCCTTCAACGCCTGCCGCATTCGAGCAGTCTAGATAGGACGGCACCACTCAGCGGGATACAGCTGAAAGGCGACCACGGTGGTGCTCCCGGACCGCTCGGACGCGACAGGTCACTCCGGCCGCCTGCGATCATGGCACGGGTGAGTCAATACTTTCGGGTCGGCGATCTGGTGCTGTGGAACCCGTCCAACACCGTCGCGCAACTGTTCTTCCGCATGACCGAGGCGATGGCGCCCGTTGCCGGGTGCCCGTCTGGAGTCGATCCGGATGTCGATCGGGACGAGTACCAGATCGACCGGGCCACCTTCGCGGCACTCGTCGACGTGTTGACCGCGCGATACCTGTCGACGAACCACCCCATCCTCAAGTCCATGATCGAGGGATATCTGCCGACCGCACTGGTGCTGGTGCGCCGCAGCGGCCTCGACGTCCCAGCACTTGACCGGCCAGTCACCCGGGCCAACCGGGACATCTCGCTGTGGGACGCGTTCGACCCGGACGCCGACCGACAACGGCTCCTGAGCCTGGCGGTGAGTCGCGCGGCGGCAATGCCCGACTGAGACGGCGTAGCCGTGCGTCGGGTCCTCGTGTCGCAGCCGGCCAGCTCCGCGTGCTGCTGAGTCCGTAGCAGATCTGCGCTTGATCAGGGCGTTGTCCACAGTGCCGTCCGTTATCCACAGGCCGGCGCCGCCACACCCCGCCGCCTTCGCCGTCGCCCTAGCGTCGCCCTGTGTCGCATGACGAGGAGACCGAGGTACGCCAGCGCCTGCGCCGGCTGACGGGCGCGCCGCTGGACGTGTCGTCACCCCCGGCCGGGGCATCGCTCGTGGGCGTACCTCTGGCCGGGGTGCTGCCGCCGCGGGCCGGGGCGCCGGTGGCAGAGCCGGAAGCGGGCGTACCCCTTGCCGTGGAAGGCCCGCGGCTGTCCGGGCCTGGCGCGTTCGACCCGGGGCGACGCGGTGTGCGGGCGTTGGCTGTCGTCGCGGCGGTGGTGGTGCTGGCCGCCGCCGGATGGGCCTGGCGGTCCCGGCCACACGCCGAGCCGGTCGCCCCACTCGGCAGCGAGGCCGTGGCGGCCACTCCGGCGGGCGACCTCAGCGCGTCCGGCTCCGGTGAGCTGGTGGTGGCGGTCGCCGGCAAGGTCCGCAAGCCCGGGTTGGTGCGGTTGCCGGCCGGGTCCCGGCTCGCCGACGCGGTGCAGGCGGCCGGCGGCCCGCTCCCCGGGGTCGACGTGGCGCTGCTCAACCCCGCCCGTAAGGTCACCGACGGCGAGCTGATCGTGGTCGGGGTGACGCCGCCGCCGGTGCCGGGCGGACCAGCGGCCGGCGTGGCGGCACCGGCTGCCGGGCCACTGAACCTCAACACCGCCACACTGGCGCAGCTCGACGCGCTGCCCGGCGTCGGGCCGGTGCTCGCCCAGCGCATCCTCGACCACCGGGATCGGCACGGCGGGTTCAAGGCGGTCGGCGACCTGCGTCAGGTCGACGGGATCGGCGACGCACGGTACGAGCAGCTCAAGGACCTGGTGACGGTGTGAACCGCCGCCCTGTCACCGGCAACCCGTCCCCGCCCGCCGATGGGTTGAGCGACGCCCAGCACCAGACCTCGGCACCGGATCTGCGGCTCGCCGGGCTGGCCGTGGCCGCCTGGCTCACCGCGCTCGCCGGCCTGCATCTCGGCACCCGATCGCTTCTGCTGGTGGCCGGCGTCGCGGCCGTCCTTAGCACCTGCGGCGCCCTGCATCTGCTCGATCGCCTCGGCCGTCCCCGGGCCGCCGCGCGCCGTCACGGCTGGATCGCCGTCGCGGTCGGCCTCGGTGTGGTCTGCGCCGGGGCGGCCACCGCGGCCCGGCTCGCCATCCGGGACACGCCACCGATCCGTGCCCTGGCCGAGCAGCGTGCACCGGTCACCGCTGAGGTGGTTGTCCGCGACGATCCACGCCCGATCCGCTCTGCCGGTCGGCCGGGGATGCTGCTGGTGCCGAGCGAGCTGGTCCGGCTCACCGGCCCGGACGGTCACCGGCTCCGCGCGTCGGTACGGCTGCTCGTGCTGGCCACCGACCCGGCCTGGCGTGGGCTGCTGCCCGGGCAGCGCGTCACCGTCGAGGGGCGACTCGGCGTCCCCCGCGGTGGTGACCTCACCGCGGCGGTGCTCAGCACCAACGATCCGCCCGAGCGGCACGGCACGTCCTCCTGGCCGCAGCGCGCCGCCGGCACCCTGCGTGCCGGCCTGCAACGGGCCTGCGCGCCGCTGCCCGACGACCCGGGCGGGCTGCTGCCGGGACTGGTCGTGGGGGACACCAGCCGACTGCCGCCCTCCGTCGAGGAGGACTTCCAGGCCACCGGGATGACACACCTCAATGCCGTTTCTGGGAGCAATGTCGCTATTGTGGTGGGTGCGGTGTTGTTGCTGGCCCGCTGGGGGCGGGCCGGTCCGTGGCTCGCCGTCGGGCTCTGCGGGGTCGCGCTTGTGGGCTTCGTCATTCTGGTCCGCCCGTCACCGAGCGTGGTACGAGCCGCGACGATGGGGGTGATCGGGCTCGCCGCGCTGGCCGCCGGTCGTCCCCGCGCCGCACTGCCCGCGTTGGCCGCCGCCGTCACCGTCCTGGTGCTGGTGGACCCGGAGTTGGCCGGGGATCCCGGGTTCGCGCTCTCCGTGCTTGCCACCGGTGGCCTGTTGCTGCTCGCCACCCCCTGGCGGGACGGGTTGCGTCGGCGGGGCGTGCCGCCCGGCCTGGCGGAGGCGCTGGCCGTGCCGGCGGCCGCGCAACTGGCCTGCGGGCCGGTCGTCGCCGGGATCTCCGGCACGGTCAGCCTGGTCGCGGTGCCGGCCAACCTGCTCGCGGTGCCGGCCATCGCGCCCGCGACCGTACTGGGCGTGCTCGCGGCGATGGTGTCGCCGATCTGGTCGCCGGGTGCCGAGTTCGTCGCATGGCTGGCGAGTTGGCCGGCCTGGTGGCTGGTGGTCATCGCCCGCCAGGGCGCGCGGTTGCCGGGCGGCACCCTGCCCTGGCCGGGTGGGTTGCCGGGCGCCCTGCTGCTGACGGTGTTGACCGTCGCGCTGCTGGTCGCGGTGCGACGGCCCCTCGTGCGCCGGCTGGTGGCAGTGGTTGGCGTGGCCTCGGTGCTCGGCGCGCTTCCGGTGCGGTTGGTGTTCGCCGGCTGGCCGCCGCCGGGTTGGGTCGTGGTGGTCTGCGCGGTCGGCCAGGGCGACGCCGTGGTGCTGCCGGTCGCTCCCGGTCGGGCGGTGGTGATCGACGCCGGGCCGGAGCCGAGCGCGGTGGACGGTTGTCTGCGTCGACTCGGCGTACGCGAGGTGCCACTGCTGGTGGTCAGCCACTTCCACGCCGACCACGTGGGTGGAGTGGCCGGGGTGTTCCGGGGGCGACGGGTGGGCGCCGTGTTGGTGCCGTCCTCGACGGATCCGGAGAGCGGCCGGGACCTGGTCCGGGAGGCGGCGACTGTCGGGCGGGCCGCGCTGCTCACCACCGTGGCCGGCGCGCGCCACCCGATCGGGGGTGTCGACCTGCTGGTGCTCGGTCCGCCGTACCCGCTGGCCGGGACGAGGTCCGACCCGAACAACAACTCGCTGGTGTTGCGCGCCACGGTGGGCGGAGTGCGGATTCTGCTGCCCGGGGACGCCGAGACCGAGGAGCAGCACGCGTTGCTGACGCGGACCACGCCCGGCCAGTTGCGGGCGGACGTGTTGAAGGTCGCGCATCACGGGTCGGCGTACCAGGACCCGAGCTTCCTCGACGCGGTGAGACCCGCCGTCGCCCTGGTGCCGGTGGGCAGCGGCAACACCTACGGCCACCCGAACCCGGGGCTGCTCGCCCGGCTGAGCAGGAGCGGCACCCGGGTGCTGCGCACCGACACGGACGGCGATGTGGCCGCGGTCCGTACGGGCGAGGGTCTGGCGGTAGCCCGGCGAGGCGTGCCCGCCGGCAGGGGGCAGTGAACCGCGCTGACCGTCCACTCGCTGATCGACTCGGGATCGCTGACCTCGGGGTATCAGCGGCGGTCCGACACCCCGGCTTCCTTGACGCCCCGTGGATCACGAACGAGTCTCCGATTAGTCGGGCGACTTGCGGCCAAAAGGGAAAATTGACTTGGATGTCTGGATTTGCGCTGAGTGCGGGCTGCGCCGACCAAGCAGCGAATGAGCAGGCATGATCCCGACGCCGGCCGTGCGAATATGGGCGGCGTGACCGCCGCCGACCTCGCCCCCATTCTGCTCGTCCTCGGTGACGAGGAGTTACTCGCCACGCGCGCGGTCACCGAAGCTGTCGCGAAGGTTCGCGGCGTCGACCCCGAGGTGGACGTGCGCGAATACCAGGCGAGCGCGCTCACCGTCGGCGAGATCGCCGAGATGCTCAGCCCTTCGCTGTTCGGCGGGCGGCGGCTGTTGGTCCTGCGCTCCGGCCAGGACGCCCGCAAGGACCTGGTCGCCGCGCTCCTGGCGTACGCGAAGAATCCCGACCCGGACGTCCAACTCCTGGTGCTGCATCTGGGCGGCGCCAAGGGCAAGGCGTTCGCCGACGGGCTGCGTGCGGCCGGCGCCACGGTGATCCCGGCGACCAAACTCAAGGGGCACCGCGACCGGGTGGCCTTCGTCCGGGACGAGATCCGCCGAGCTGGCGGGAAGTGCACCGACGACGCCGCCGAGGCGCTCATCGCCGCGATCGGCAACGACCTGCGCGAGCTGGCCGCCGCCTGCTCCCAACTGGTCGCCGACACCGACGGACGGATCAGCGCCGACGCGGTCGCCCGTTACTACCGAGGTCGGGTCGAGGTGACCGGCTTCACCGTGGCGGACGCCACCATGGTCGGTGACGTGCCGGGGGCACTGGAGGCGCTGCGCTGGGCCCTGCATGTCGGGGTCGACCCGGTACCCATCGCCGACGCCCTGGCCGACGGGGTACGCACGGTCGCCCGGGTGGCGTCGGCCGGGCGGGGTAACGCGTACCAGCTCGCCAGCAGCCTCGGAATGCCCGCCTGGAAGATCGAGCGCGCGCAGCGGCAGGGGCGGGGCTGGACACCGGAGGGCCTGGTCCGGGCCATGCAGGTCGCCGCCGAGTGCAACGCGGCAGTCAAGGGGGGCTCCGACGACCGGGCGTACGCCCTGGAACGCGCTGTCTTCTCGGTCGCGGCGGCCCGGCAGGGCAGCACCAGGTGACGGGTGTGAACCGCCCAGCGTGGGCCACCATCGGAGTGGGTGAGGAGCGGTACCGGCCGCTCTACGCCCGACTCCTCGGCCTGCGGTTCGTCAATCCCGGCGGAGTGCTGTGCTTCCTCTTCTTCGAGGGCGCCATCGCCCTGGCGGTGCTGCTCGCCCTCGCCGAACTGGTCAGCTGGTGGGCGGTGCTGGTGCTGCCCGCCGTGGTGGCGGCCATGGTCAAGCTCAACGACATGGTGGCCGCGGTCGTGGTCCGGTCGGCCGCGCTCGTGCCGGAGCAGGAACGGGACCGGTTTCGCCGGCAGATGGAACCCGCGGTCGGGCGAGCCCAGGTGGAGTGGATCTCGCACAGCGTGACCGGGGTCGTCGTGGCAATGGACGCGTCCACTCCTCCGCGCACCGATGCGCCGAAGCGCCCACCAGCTCAGACGCAGTAGATCTTGGAGCGAAACGGCCCCTCCAGGGGCACTTTCCTTCCAAGATCTCAATCCGGCCAGCTGGTATGGACACACGGAAGCCCCGGGCTGATGCCCGGGGCTTTCCGAATCAGTCTGACGGTGAAGTCGTCAGGCGGAGAGCGACACCACGCGCTTTGCGATCGCGGACTTGCGGTTCGCGGCCTGGTTGGAGTGGATCACGCCCTTGCTGACGGCCTTGTCCAGCTTGCGAGAGGCGTCCAGCATCAGCGCGGTGGCCTTCTCGACGTCACCGGCCTCGGCAGCCTCGTTGAACTTCCGGACGGCGGTCTTCAGCGACGACTTGACCGACTTGTTGCGCAGCCGGGCCTTCTCGTTCTGCCGGTTGCGCTTGATCTGGGACTTGATGTTCGCCACGCGACAGCCTCGTCTTGATAGCTCGGGTTGGTCAGCTTATGCGCGTGATGACGAACATGCGTCATCGCTGCGCGAAGAACCAGGTTACCAGGTCGCCCGGGGACGAGCCAAAACGGCCCGGTCCTCGTGCGGACGGACCTGGCCCGTCGGGAACCAGCCTACGCCCCAGCCGTCGCGACGGCTCACCGCCAGCCCTGACGGTGAGCCAGCCAGTCGAGCGACTGCTCACCGCTCCACCGCTGGTGGGCGGGCAGGTGCGGCGAGGCGGTCGGGGGTGCCGCCGCGGCGCCGGTGAGGTAGTAGCCGGCCAGTGCGGCCAGGGTGGCGTCCAGCGCGTCCGGGGGTGCGCCCGCCGCCGCCGGGTGCGCGGCGAAGAGCCGGTCCGCGTCCAGTCCGCTGGCGTACGCGGTGAGCAGCAGGCCGGCCAGGTCGAACCAGGCAGGCCCGGAGCAGACCCAGGTCCAGTCGCAGAACCAGGCTCGACCGTCCGCGCCGATCAGCACGTTGTCGACCCGCAGGTCGCCGTGGATCAGGCCGGTCGTGCCGGCGGCGTACCGGGGGAGGAGGGATTCCAACTCCACCAGCTCGGGTAGTCGGCCCCGCATCGGGGCGGGCAGTGGTGGGATCGGTTCGCGGCCGGCGGCGACCTCCTCCCACCAGAGGATGTCCGAGCGGGCCAGGTCGGCCAGGTGCGGCAGGCCGAGCGCGGTCAGCTCGGCCGGCGGGTCGGCCAGGGCGGCGGCGACCCGCGCGTACCCGGCGAGGGTGGCGTCCAACTCGGCGGGCACCCAGGGCAGGCGCGGGGTGTGCCCGTCGACGGCGTCGGTGCACAGCACGAACCAGCCGGCCGCGGAGAGGGTCCACCGGGGGCGGGGCGCCGGCAGGGCGGCCGGCAGCCGGTCGAGGATCGCGGCCTCTCGGGCGTACCAGTCGACCAGATGCGGTTGCTCGGCGGCGGGTGCCGCCTTCACGAAGGCCCGGCCACCGTCGGCGGTGTCGAGCACGGCGGCGAAGCCGCGGGTGAAGCCCGCGCCCGCGACCCGGGCGGTGACGACCGGCGCGCCGAGGCGGTCGCTGACCGCGGCCCGCAGCGCCGCCGGCAACGCCGGCCAGGACGGACGCAGCGCGCTCGCGTGGTACGGCACCGGCGGCAGCGGGGGAGGGGACACCACACCATGCTGCCCGGGGTACGAGCGCGACGCACGGCGACACTGCGAGACTGCCAAGCCATGAGGACCGAGGACTTCTGGCAGTTGATCGACGAGGCCCGGGCCGGCGGTGGGGGAGAGCCCGGGCCGGTCGCCGCGCGGGCCGTCGCGCTGCTCGCCGCGCGCGATCCGGAGGACATCGTCGGGTACGCCCGGCACCAGACGCGGGTGCTGGCCGCCTCGCACAAGGCGGACCTGTGGGGCGCGGCGTACCTGATCAACGGTGGTGCCTCGGCCGACGGCTTCGAGCATTTCCGGGGCTGGCTGATGACCCAGGGACGGGCGGTCTTCGCCCGGGCGGTCACCGAACCGGACTCCCTTGCCGAATTGCCCCAGGTGCGGGCGGCCTCGCTCAGCGGCGAGGAGTTCTCCGCCGAGCAGATGCTGTCGGTGCCGTGGGACGCGTACCGGAAGGCCACCGCGGCCGAGTTGCCGGCGGACCGCGACCCGGTGCGGACGCCGGACCTCAACGACTTCTGGGACTTCGACGACGAGGAGGAGGCGCGTCGTCGGTTGCCGCGACTCGCCGCGCTCTTCGTCGAGCCGCCGCTGGAGTGAGGGCCGCGGGCCGATCCGTCGCCCGCGCAGCGGGCGCACCCCGGCGGCGTGGGAACATAGAGGGGGTCGGCGGCGCGCCGGCCTGTTCACGTCAGCCGACCAGAACGGACCGCTGTGCCACCGAAGCTCGATCCCGGCGCGAATGCTCCTGGTTCCACCGACCCCGGTCGCATCCGGAACTTCGGCATCATCGCCCACATCGACCACGGAAAGTCGACCCTGGCCGACCGGATGCTGCAGCTCACCGGTGTGGTCGACCCCCGGCAGATGCGCGCCCAGTACCTGGACCGGATGGACATCGAGCGCGAGCGCGGCATCACCATCAAGAGCCAGGCCGTCCGCATGCCGTGGACCATCCGCGAGGGTGAGCGGGCCGGCGAGCACGCGGTGCTCAACATGATCGACACCCCGGGGCACGTCGACTTCACCTACGAGGTGTCCCGGTCGCTGGCCGCCTGCGAGGGTGCCGTGCTGCTTGTCGACGCGGCGCAGGGTATCGAGGCGCAGACCCTGGCCAACCTCTACCTGGCGCTGGAAAACGACCTGCGCATCATCCCGGTGCTCAACAAGATCGACCTGCCGGCCGCCCAGCCGGAGAAGTACGCCGAGGAACTGGCCCACCTGATCGGCGGCGACCCCGCCGACTGCATCCGGGTCTCCGGCAAGACCGGCGAGGGCGTCCCGTACCTGCTCGACGAGATCGTCCGGCAGTTCATCCCGCCGGTCGGCGACGCAGTGGCGCCCGCCCGGGCGATGATCTTCGATTCGGTGTACGACGTCTACCGCGGTGTCGTCACGTACGTCCGGGTCATCGACGGCCGGATCAGCGCCCGGGACCGGATCAAGATGATGTCCACCGGCGCGGTGCACGAGCTGCTGGAGATCGGCGTCATCTCGCCCGAGATGGTCAAGGCCGAGGCGCTCGGCGTCGGCGAGGTCGGCTACCTGATCACCGGTGTGAAGGACGTCCGGCAGTCCCGGGTCGGTGACACGGTCACCATCAACAGCCGGCCGGCGGCCGAGGCACTGGGTGGCTACAAGGACCCGAAGCCGATGGTCTACTCCGGGCTCTACCCGATCGACGGGTCCGACTACCCCAACCTGCGTGAGGCGCTGGACAAGCTCAAGCTCAACGACGCCGCCCTGGACTACGAGCCGGAGACCTCCGGTGCGCTCGGGTTCGGCTTCCGCTGCGGCTTCCTCGGCCTGCTCCACCTGGAGATCATCCGGGAGCGGCTGGAGCGCGAGTACAACCTCGACCTGATCTCCACCGCGCCCAACGTGGTGTACCGGGCGATCACCGACGACGGCGCCGAGATCGTGGTCACCAACCCCAGCGAGTACCCCAGCGGCAAGATCGCCGAGGTGTACGAGCCGGTCGTGCGGGCCACCGTGCTGACGCCCAACGACTACGTGGGTGCGGTGATGGAGCTCTGCCAGGGCCGCCGCGGCACCCTGCTGGGCATGGACTACCTGTCCGCCGACCGGGTCGAGCTGCGCTACACGCTGCCTCTCGCGGAGATCATCTACGACTTCTTCGACCAGTTGAAGAGCCGAACCAAGGGTTATGCCTCGCTCGACTACGAGCCCTCCGGCGAGCAGGCGTCCGACCTGGTGAAGGTGGACATCCTGCTGCACGGCGAGCCGGTGGACGCGTTCAGCGCCATCGTGCACAAGGACAAGGCGTACAACTACGGCGTCAGCATCGCCGCCAAGCTTCGTACGCTGATCCCGCGCCAGCAGTTCGAGGTGCCGATCCAGGCGGCCATCGGCAGCCGGGTCATCGCCCGGGAGACCATTCGGGCGATCCGCAAGGACGTGCTCGCCAAGTGCTACGGCGGTGACATCAGCCGTAAGCGCAAGCTGCTGGAGAAGCAGAAGGAAGGCAAGAAGCGGATGAAGATGGTCGGCCGCGTCGAGGTGCCGCAGGAGGCCTTCATCGCCGCCCTCTCCTCCGACTCCGGCGACGGCAAGGCCGCCGGAAAGAAGTAGGTAGCGCTTCGTACGCGCCCGGGTGCCCTGTGCGCCCGGGCGCGTTCGTGTTCGGTGGTGTCCTCCGCTGTGGGTGTGGGGCCTGTCTCGTCTCTCCTGTCTCGTCTTCCCCGCCTCGGCGGGTGTGCCGTTCCGGTTGCCTCCTCGGGGATCTGGTGGTCGCCCGTTGGTGTACCGGGTGCGGTGCGGTGACCGCCGGGACGGAAATTTTTCTGGCCGTCGTCGTGGGGTGCTCGGGTCGGCGAAACGGGCCCCCACCTGTGTGGACGCGGCTCCGCGCCAACCGACGCAACTCCCAGACATAGACGATTGGCGCTGTCTCTTGAGGTGAGTCGGTTTGGGCTTTCGACGGGTCGGGCAATTAGTGGTCACGACAGGAAGCGCACCTTGTGTGTCGAACATTCTTTTGAAGGAGGGTGGCCGTGGAGCTCACCGTGTGGGGCATCATCACTGCGATCGTTGTTGGTCTCATCGTCGGCGCGCTCGGCCGCCTGGTTGTTCCGGGCCGGCAGAACATGCCGATCTGGCTGCACCTGCTGATTGGTGTCGGTGCGGCTCTGCTGGGCACCGTGCTGGCGCGGGCCATCGGTATCGCGACCGAGACGAGCGGTATCGACTGGGCCGAGTTGCTGGTGCAGGTCGTGGTGGCCGCGATCGCGGTCGCGCTGGTGGCCGGTGTGGGTGGCCGCCGCCGCGTAACCCGGTAACACCAGCACCAACCCCCGCAATACGCAGCATCTTCGACGGGCGCCCGGCCAACAGGCTGGGCGCCCGTCGGCGTCTGCCGTTGCGGTGGTCGTTCGTCTGTATCGCGTGAGGGTGTCGCGGCGCCTGGCGGCGGCGGAGATCCACTCGGTTTCCTTGATGTCGCGGTGTCCCGGCGGGTGTGATGCCGCGGCATCAAGGAAACCGAGTGGATCATGCGGCCTCGCGACGCCAGGCGCTATGCGGCCGGCAGTTGCGGGGTCCGGACTGGCCGCCCATGTCCGGGCGGCAGGGGCCTGGCGGCCCTCCGGGCCTGGCGGCCGGCGGCCTGGCGGCGTTGCGGGCTTGTCAGCTTGGTGGCCGGTGGCGCTGCGGCCCGGCCTGCGGGGGAGCCTGGTGGCGTTGCGGGCTTGCCAGCTTGGTGGCCGGTGGCGCTGCGGCCCGGCCTGCGGGGGAGCCTGGTGGCGTTGCGGGCTTGGCGGCTTGGCGGCTTGGTGGCCGGCGGCCGCGTGGCCCCGGCGCGTGGGTGGGCTGGCGGGGTGCGCGGGTAGAACGTGTGCCTGACAACCAAGTCGTGATCGTCTGGTGGGCGAAGTCGGTTTGGAATTTCGTTGGGTCGGGCAATCAGTGGTCACGACAGGAAGCGCACCTTGTGTGTCGAACATTCTTTTGAAGGAGGGTGGCCGTGGAGCTCACCGTGTGGGGCATCATCACTGCGATCGTTGTTGGTCTCATCGTCGGCGCGCTCGGCCGCCTGGTTGTTCCGGGCCGGCAGAACATGCCGATCTGGCTGCACCTGCTGATTGGTGTCGGTGCGGCTCTGCTGGGCACCGTTCTGGCGCGGGCCATCGGTATCGCGACCGAGACGAGCGGTATCGACTGGGCCGAGTTGCTGGTGCAGGTCGTGGTGGCCGCGATCGCGGTCGCGCTGGTGGCCGGTGTGGGTCGCCGCCGCAGCGTCACCCGATAACGACCTGGCAACACCTGGCGCCACTGCGCCACCGTAGGACAGCGCGACTGAAGGAGCGCCCGGCCGAGAGCCGGGCGCTTTTTCGTGCGATGTGCCCGACTTCAGCCCGATGTCAGCGCATCGGTCGTCGGGCCGTTGCGATACCGTCGCCTCGCTTCGATCGGTTCTGCCCACTGTCGTAAAGGAATTCTTCGTACTAGGGTGCGGCGGAGAAGGTTAGTTCCAGGCGGCGTGAGGGGAGAAGTGGCGTGAACAGGTGGAAGCGGTTGGCCCCGGTCACCGCCATGGTGGCCTCGGCCGCGATGGTGCTGACCGGCTGCGGCGGTTCCGGTGAGGACGCGGCCGACGACAGCAAGCTCACGGTCTGGATGATGGGCGAGGGCGGCGACGCGCAGAACGCCTTCCTCGATTCCGTCGAGACCGAGTTCCGCCAGAAGCACCCCGACACCGACGTGGTGGTGCAGTACATTCCCTGGCTCGAAGCGCCCAAGAAGTTCCAGGCCGCGCTCGCCGGTGGCGAGGGACCGGACATCACCGAGCTGGGCAACACCGAGACTCAGGGGTGGGCTGCCCAGGAGGCGCTCGCCGACGTCAGCGGTCGGATGGGCGGCTGGGCCGACGGCAAGGACCTGCTGCCCGACCTGGTGCGCAACGCCCAACTCGACGGCAAGCAGTACGGCGTGCCCTGGTACGCGGGTGTGCGTGCGATCTACTACCGCACCGACTGGTTCGCCGAGGCCGGCGTGCAGCCCCCGAAGACCTGGGACGACCTGGTCACCGTGGCCAAGGCCGTGCAGGCGAAGAAGAAGGGCACCTACGGCATCGCCCTGCCGGGCAACTCCGAGCTGCCGTTCTACTCCTTCCTCTGGGGAGCCGGCGGCGAGATCGCCAGCAACCAGGGCGGCACCTGGAAGTCCGGCTACACCACGCCGGAGGCGCAGCGGGCGGTCAAGTTCTGGACCGACCTGGTGACCGTGCACAAGGTGGCCCCGCCGGCGGCGGCGGGCTGGAACGAGATCGACGCGCGCACGCAGTTCGCCACCGGCAAGGCCGCGATGGCGTTCGCCGGCAGCTGGCAGCAGGGCGCCATCAAGAAGGACAACCCCGAGATCGAGAAGGTCTGGGGTACGTTCCCGATCCCCGGCCCGGACGGCAAGGCGGCGCCCGGGTTCGCCGGTGGCTCGGACGTGGCGATCTGGAAGGACAGCGAGCGGCAGGACCTGGCCTGGGACTACCTGACCGTGCTGCTGAACAAGAAGAACTCGCAGAGCTTCGCGAGCAGCCTCGGCTTCTTCCCGGTCTACAAGGATCTGGTCGCCAGTGACACGTACGCCAACGACAAGGTGATGGCGGCGTTCGCCACCACCATGCAGAACACCAAGCTCACGCCGCTCACCCCGAAGTGGGTCGAGGTCAGCCGTACCAAGACGGTGACCCAGGCGATGAACAGCTCGGTCATGAAGGGTCAGAAGACGGTCGAGAAGGCTACCGCCGACGCGGCCGGTGAGATGGAAGGCATTTTGAACAGCAAGTGAGCGCACAGACAAAACCCCCGGAGACGGCCGCCGCGCGGGAGACCCCAGCGCGGCGGCGTCGCCGGGTGGACCGCCTGCCCTACCTGCTGCTCCTGCCCGCCCTGCTGATCATCGGGGTGCTGCTGCTCTGGCCGCTCGGCCAGGTCGTGGTGATGTCCTTCTACCGCCTGAACAGCGTCCGGCAGTTGCGCGGCGACCGGGAATGGCCGTGGGTGGGGCTGGGCAACTACGCCGACATCCTCTCCGATCCGTTCTTCCTGACCGTGCTGCGCAACACGGTCCTGTTCGCCGCGGCGAACGTGCTGCTCACCATGGTCCTCGGCACGCTTGTCGGGCTGCTGCTCAACCGGCTCGGCCGCAAGATGGCGACCTTTGTGGCCAGTTGCGTGATGCTCGCCTGGGCCACGCCGGCGCTGACCGGCACCATCGTGTGGAAGTGGATCTTCGACGACACGAGCGGCCTGGTCACGTGGTTGTTCAACGCGTTGCCCGACGGGCTCTCCGACAGCCTGTTCGGGCGCAGTGACTGGACCGGCTACGGCTGGTTCAACTCGCCGCTGCTGTTCTTTGCCATCCTCACCCTGGTGGTGGTCTGGCACTCGTTCCCGTTCATCGCGGTGAGTGTGCTCGCCGGTCTGAAGAGCGTGCCGAGTGAGCTGCACGAGGCGGCCCGGGTGGACGGCGCCAGCCCGTGGCGGGTCTTCTGGAAGATCACCTTCCCGCTGCTGCGGCCGGTCTTCGGGATCCTGATCGTGCTCTCCACCATCTGGGACTTCAAGGTTTTCACCCAGCAGTTCGTCCTGGCCGGCGGCACCCAGGACCGGCCGACGTTCATGCTCGCCATCTACTCGTACGCCGAAGCCTTCTCCCCGCCGCCGAAGTACGGACTCGGCGCGGCCGTCGCGGTGATCCTCACGCTGATCCTGCTCGTGGTGACCGGCTTCTACGTACGGATGGTGCTCAGGCAGGAGGACGAGTCGTGAAGAAGGTGGCCCTCAACGCCGCCGGGCTGCTGGTCGCGCTCTTCGCGGCGTTCCCGGTCTACTGGATGATCTCGACCTCGCTGAAGCCCAGCAACGAGATCTTCTCGGCCACCCCGCAGCCGGTGCCGACCCACCCGACGCTGGCGCACTACCGGGAGATCCTGACCGGCAACCTGATCCCCGGCGTGAGCTTCTTCGACTTCTTCCTCAACAGCGCGCTGGTCGCGGTCTCCACGGTGGTGCTCAGTGGCCTGGTCGCGTTGCTGGCCGCGACCGCGGTGGCGCGGTTCCGCTTCAAGCTGCGGACCAGCTTCCTGATCATGCTGCTGGTGGTGCAGATGATCCCGCTGGAGGCGCTGGTCATCCCGCTGTTCCTGATGATCCAACGGCTGGGGCTCTACAACACCCTGCCCAGCCTGATCCTCACGTACCTCGGTTTCTCGCTGCCGTTCGCGGTCTGGATGCTGCGCGGCTTCGTCGCCGCGGTGCCCAAGGAACTGGAGGAGGCGGCGGCCATCGACGGGGCGAGCCGGGCCCAGATGTTCCGGCGGATCCTCTTCCCGCTTGTCGCGCCCGGACTGGTTGCCACCAGCATCTTCTCCTTCATCACCGCGTGGAACGAGCTGATCTTCGCGTTGACGTTCATCAACGACCAGGGGAGCTACACGCTGCCGGTGGCGATGACGTTCTTCTTCGGCCGCGACGACACCAACTGGGGTCCGGTGATGGCCGCGTCCACCCTGTTCACCCTGCCGGTCATCATCTTCTTCCTGCTGGTGCAGCGTCGGATGGTCTCCGGCCTGGTGGCCGGCGCCGTCAAGGGCTGACCGGCCCGGCGGGCGACCGCCGGGCCGGTGGTCAGCCGCCAGGCAGGACGGTGAGCCCCGATCGGGCGACGATGTCCTGTAACGCCGCCACGTGCCCGTCGAACGCCGCCCGTCCGGCCCTGCTCAGGGTCACCGAGGTGCGCGGTCGCTTGCCCACGAAGCTTTTGTGGATTTCCACGTATCCGGCCTGCTCCAGCGTGCTGAGCTGCTTGGACAGCGCCGAGTCGGAGAGCTCGAGTTGCTCGCGCAGGTAGCGGAACTCCGCCCACTCGGTGGCCGCGAGCAGGCTCACCAGGGACAGCCGGGTCGGCGCGTGGATCAGCTCGTCGAACCGGGGCGCGCTCACCGGCTGCCGCCAAGCGGTCGGGTGATCATCACCCGGCGAAGGTAACGCATCAGCGGCGGCCCGGTGGCGGTCATCGCCCCGGCGGTGGTGATCGCGCCGATCGTCGACGGCCAGGCCAGGCCGGCTGCCTCGGCGGCGAAGCCGGTGCCGAGGCCGAGCGCGACCAGAATGAGCACGTACCCGACGATGGTGATCGCGCCGT
Source organism: Micromonospora sp. NPDC048839 (assembly GCF_040649915.1). NCBI lineage: Bacteria > Bacillati > Actinomycetota > Actinomycetes > Micromonosporales > Micromonosporaceae > Micromonospora > Micromonospora sp. NPDC048839. The sequence goes on along the minus strand of NZ_JBEZGL010000026.1, from coordinate 43,356 downwards.
GCGCACCGATGAGGCTGGTGCGGACCTGGGCCCGGTGCCGCAGCACGACTCGGCCCACGGCGGCGGCCAGGCCGATCACGTACGCCACCGATCCGACCGCGACCACCCACGGCCGGCGGGTCTCCACGGCGGCGGTGAAGGCGACGATGAGCCCACCCACCGCAGGCCAGTACCAGTGGGGAACGAGGGTGGCGGTGACCACCTGGTTGCGGCGGGCGTGGATCTCGACGAGCGCGTCGGCGGCGGATGCGGGAGTGGCGCCAGAGTCGGTCATGGCTGCTCCTTGAGAATAAGGCAAGAACTTTCCTGTTAGGCAAGTAAAGCATCCTGCTGCGCAATAGGAAAGTACTTTCCTCATCGGGAGTGCGGTGGTGCCTCCGGACATCGACGCGTCGATAAGCTGACGGTCATGACGGGCAGAGTGGCGGCGATGAACCTGGGCATCGTGACCGAGGCGCAGTGGGCCGGCGACGCGAGCGGTCGCAGCGGCATCGACAAGCGGCCGGTGGACGGCCCGGTGCTGATCCGCGCCGACGGGGTGGTCGGTGACTTCATCGGCGAGCGAGCCCATCACGGTGGTCCGGACCAGGCGGTCTACGCCTACGCGGAGGAGGACGCCGCCTGGTGGGCGGCCGAGTTGGGCCGCGACATACGGCCCGGTGGTTTCGGGGAGAACCTGTCCACCTACGCGGTCGACGTGACCGGCGCGGTGATCGGCGAGCAGTGGCAGGTCGGTTCCGCCCTGCTCCAGGTCACCAAGCCGCGGACGCCCTGCACGACGTTCGCGGGGTTCTGGGGCGTACCGGATCTGATCAAGCGGTTCACCGCGCGGGCGATGCCCGGCGCCTACCTACGGGTGCTGCGCGAGGGCGAGGTCGGCCCGGGTGACCCGGTCGAGGTGGTGGAGCGGCCCGCGCACGGTGTGACGATCGGCGAGGTGTTCCGGGCCACCAGCTTGGAGCCGGAGCTGCTGCCCCGGCTGCTCGAAGCGGAGGACCTGCCGGAACCGATCCGGGAGAAGGCCCGCCGCCGCCTAGCCTCCCGCGGCTGAGCGCGGTGCCGCGACGACCGGGCCCGGAGCGTCGGGTCCCCGCAGACACGGAACGGCCCCCTGCCGCGTGGCAGAGGGCCGTTCTACGAGCAGCGGATCAGCGGAGCCAGGGGATGTTGCGGTCGAGCAGACCGCGCTCCTTGAGCTCCTTGCGCAGCGGGATCTCGTCGTCGACGTACCCGTCCCAGTTGATGCCCCAGTAGTTGGCGGTGTGGGTGCCCTCACCGATCAGCTGGCGCTGCACGGGGGTGCGGTTGCGGTACCACTCGCCGTTCACGTCGGGGTGCAGCTCGTCCAGCGGACGGATCCACCGGTAGGTGTAGCCGACGAAGAGCATCTTGCGGGTGATGGTCGACAGGTTCGTCGAGCGCGAGTGCCACTGCCGGCGGTCGAAGATGAAGGCGTCGCCCGGGTTGGCGGTGATCTCCACCGTGCCCTCCGGGTCGGGGTTCTGGACGGTGAGGTCCGCCGGCCGGGGCAGCGAATTCTTCAGGTGGCTGCCCGGGATGACCTTGGTGGCGCCGCGGCCGGTCTCGGAGAGGTCCGACAGCACGTACGCGACCTTCAGCGAGAACATCGGCCGGGGCAGGTTCGGGTCCATCGTCTCCGGGTCGGAGTTCTGCCGGTACCCGTCCTGGTGCCAACCCCAGTACGGCTTCTCCGGCTCGGCGGCCGGCGGGGTGACGTCCAGGTGGTTGTGGTGGGTGTAGATGTTCCAGCCGGCCAGCCCCCACATGTACGGGAAGGCGACCGGGTGGGTGAGCAGCTCGCCGAAGAGCTCGTCGCGCTCCAGGAACCCCAGCAGGTGCAGGGTGCCGTCCTTCTTGGTGGTGCCCTTGGCCTGCTCCTCCGCGTAGACGCGGTCGACAGCCGCCTCCAGCGCCGCCCGGTGGTCCTCCGTCAGGACGTTGCGCAGCAGGAGGAAGCCCTGCTCGTGGAACTCCTTGCGGTCAGTGTCGCTGATCGGTTCGTAACCGGTCCGGTCGCCGTAATCGAACACCGCGTCGTACCCCTCCCCATGAGGTGAAACCTTTTCTGGCACAGGCCGCCGATCGTAACGCGGTGGCCAAGGCCTCGGGGAGGGCGTGTTGCGTGTGGGGGACCCAACCGGAACCCCTAGCAGCGGGAGGGCTGCGTACAGTGAGATCTTCGTGGTCGGGAGAGGTTCTTATAGGTTTTTGTCCGATTGTGCGGTGACTGCCGGTTAAGAGATCCGGGGCCGGTCAGCCCTCGTCGAACACCTCGGCCACCACCTGGCCGGCGGAGTTCTGCTGACCGTCCACCCGACCCCAGGTGCCGCCCCGGGCGGTCCACTCCAGGTCGCCGAAGCGGACCCGCTTCACCCCGTGGTCCTGGGCGTGCGAGACCAGCCAGTGTGCATACCGCCAGCCATCGCGCTGATCACCCGCAGTCACCGTCAGGCCGGTCGGGTCGTTCGGGTCGAGACCCTTCAACCCCCAGTCCAGCACGAGGTTGCGGGTGAGCTGGGTGGCCGCCGCCGCCCCGTGCATCACCGGGGTACGCCCCACCGTGCAGGCGACCGCGCCGGTGGCGTCGCCCATCAGTGCCCGGCTGAGCACCTCGGAGTCGTCGGCCCACTTCTGGTAGGCCTCCGGGAAGGCCGAGCGCTGCACCCGCTGGGCGGCGTCGGTGACCCGCATCTTCTCCCAGCCGCGGACCTTCTTGAGCGCCGCGTAGAACCGGTTGGCCGCGTAGCGCGGGTCGCGGATCTGCGCCGGGGTGCCCCAGCCCTGACTCGGTCGCTGCTGGAAGAGGCCGACCGAGTCGCGGTCGCCGTCAGCGAGGTTGCGCAGCCCGGACTCCTGGTACGCCGTGGCCAGCGCGACCACGACGGCCCGCTCGGGCATGCCGCGCTGGGCGCCGATCGCCGCGATGGTGGCCGCGTTGGCCATCTGGTCGGCGTCCAGGGCGACGCGGCCGTCGGCCTGCACGGTGCACTTTCGTGCCGACAGCGGCAGCTGCAGACCGCCCCCGACCTGCCGTACGACGAGCCAGATCGCGATCACGGCGACGAGGATGAGGACCACTCCACCCGCAACGGCTGCCCGAGTTCGCACCCACACCCCCAGATCGACAAGTCTGCCAAGCGTACGTCCCCGTAGCGCCGAACGGACCGTCCGAGCGGGTTCGAGGCCGGCTCGACGGCTCCGTCCCGGTTCGGGGTCGGCTCCGCCGACGCGTTCCGATCGAGCACATTCCCGCTGCGGGCGCGGTCTCACCTGCCCGGATGGCTCTCCCGCCCACCCTGGCTCAACGACAATCCAAGCGTGTGGTGTGCCGGTTGTCGCTGGCCAGGTGGCGGGTGCCCGGCGCCTCGGTCGCCGGCCTGTCGTGCGCGTCACCGCGTAGACCGAGTGGGGAAGTGGTTGACCGGTCAAGGAGTTACGACGACTGACATGTCAATTGCTGGCCCGTCCGGTGGTGGTGCGCGATGCCGACCGAGCCGGGTCACGGAGCAAGGAGGAGTTCCATGGGAACGCTCGACGGCAAGGTTGTGCTCGTCACCGGCACCGGCGGCGGTCTGGGACGCGTCGCCGCGCAGATCTTCGCGCGGGAAGGCGCGAAGGTCGTCGGGGCCGACATCCAGGTCGCCGGCAACGACGGGACGGTCGAACTCGTCCGTGCCGCTGGCGGTGAGATGACCGGCATCGCGCCGGTCGACCTCAGCGATCCGGAGCAGGTGCGAACGTTCGTCGAGGATGCCGCTGCGGCCTACGGCGGGCTGGACGTGGTCTACAACAATGCGGCAGCGCTCCGCTTCGGCCCGATGCCGGACTTCTCCGTCGAGGACTGGCGGTACACCATCACCGGCGAACTCGACATTCCGTACTTCGTGTCGAAGTTCGCCTGGCCGCACCTGGTCCAGCGGGGCGGCGGCGTCATCATCAACGCCGCCTCCATGGCCGGCATGATCGCGGGTCACGTCCCGCCGATGGTGGGTCACACCGCCGCCAACGCCGGCGTCATCGGCCTGACCCGACAGCTCGCGCTCGAAGGCGCGCCGCACGGGATCCGTGCGGTGGCGGTCAGCCCGGGGCCGATCGTCAGCCCGGCGAGTGAGCGCGACCTGGGTGACAACCAGGCGGCGCGGGACGCGATCACCGGCAAGACGCTGCTCAAGCGGTTCGCCCAACCCGAGGAGGTCGCCGAACTTGTGGTGTTCCTGGCCTCCGACCGGGCGTCGTACATCACCGGGGCGAACTACCCGGTCGACGGCGGCGCGACCGCCTGGTGACGCGACCGGGACGCCGGGACGCCGCATCCCACCGGGGGCGTCCCGGTTATCCAGGCCCTTTGCTCTGCTTCAACGGACGCAACACTCAGACGCCGTAAGTGGTGCGCCGGTTGAAGCAGAGCAAAGGGCGCGCGGACAACCAGGCCTACCCGGCGTGCTCCCAGCGCCCCCGGTCCGACCAGGTCCTACCCGGCATGATCACCGGAACCACCGTCCAGAGCGGCCACCCATCGAGCCGATCGTTTCTCCCGGAAGGCCGTGACCCCCTCGCGTCCCTCGTCGGACAGGAAGTACCCGGTCGACAGTGCGGACAGCCGGGCCAGCTCGGCACGCAGCTCGGCGGTGCTCGGCCGGCGCAGCAACTCCTTCGCGCCGGCCAACGCACCGGGCGCGCCGCGCACCAGCGAGTCGCAGTAACGCCGCACCGCGTCGTCCAGCCCGTCCGCCGGCACGCTGGCCGTGACCAGGCCGATCTCGGCGGCCCGTCGACCGTCGAAGGTGTCGCCGGTCAGGTACAGCTCGGCGGCGGCGCGCGGGTGCAGCCGGGGCAGCACGGTCGCCGAGATCACCGCCGGGATCACCCCGATCCGTACCTCGGTGAACGCGAACGTCGCCTCGTCGGCGCAGACCGCCAGGTCGGCGGCGGCGATCAGGCCCAGCCCACCGGCCCGCGCCGGCCCGCCCACCCGGGCCAGCACCGGCTTCGGGCACTCCCAGAGCGCCGCCAGCACGTCACCCAGCATCCCGGCGGGCACCGTGCCGCTGGCGTACGCCGCGGCGGTCTCCTTCAGGTCCGCGCCCGAGCAGAAGACCGGGCCGGTGTGGTCCAGCACGATCACCCGGACCGTCTCGTCGGCGACCGCGTCGCCCAGCCCGGCCAGCAGCTGGGTCATCAGGCCGGTGGAGAGCGCGTTGCGGTTGTGCGGGCTGTCCAGGGTGAGGGTGGTCACCCCACGGGCCGTGGCGACCCGCACGAGGACGTCGGGAGAGGTCATGCCGGGCACACTAGTGGCCATGCCCGGCCTCCTTCCAGATGGTGAGACCGTCCCCGTCGACGGATCGCTGCCCGCCACCGCCACCACCGCGGTCGGCGCGCGCGGCTTCGGCGTGTACGTGCACGTGCCGTTCTGTGCCAGCCGCTGCGGCTACTGCGACTTCAACACCTACACGGCGTCCGAGCTGGGCGGCGGTGCCAGCCGCGAGGGGTACGCCGACACCGTGCTGGCCGAGCTGGCGCTCGCCGCCCGGGTGCTCGGCGACAACCCGCCGCCCCGGGTCGACACCGTCTTCGTGGGCGGCGGCACGCCCACCCTGCTTCCCGCCGACGACCTGGCCCGCATCCTCGACGGCATCGACCGCACCTGGGGGCTGGCCGCCGACGTCGAGGTGACCACCGAGGCCAACCCGGAGTCGGTGACCCCGGAGTCGTTGAAGCTGCTGCGGTCCGCCGGCTACACCCGGATCTCGCTGGGCATGCAGTCCGCCTCCCCGGGGGTGCTGGCGATCCTGGACCGCAAACACAGCGCCGGCCGGGCCACCGCCGCCGCCCTGGAGGCCCGCGACGCCGGGTTCGAGCACGTCAACCTGGACCTGATCTACGGGACCCCGGGGGAGCGGCCCGAGGACTTCGCCGCCTCGCTGGAGCAGGTCGTGGCCGCCGGGGTGGACCACGTCAGCGCGTACGCCCTGATCGTCGAGGACGGCACCCGGCTCGCCGCCCGGATGCGGCGCGGCGAGCTGGCGTACCCCAGTGACGACGTGGCCGCGGACCGCTACCTGGCTGCGGAGGCCGCGCTCGACGCGGCCGGGCTCTCCTGGTACGAGGTCTCCAACTGGGCGCGCACCGACGACGCCCGGTGCCGGCACAACCTGCTCTACTGGACCGGCGCGGACTGGTGGGGGCTGGGGCCGGGGGCGCACAGCCACGTCGGCGGGGTGCGCTGGTGGAACGTCAAACACCCCACGGCGTACGCCCAGCGGCTGGCCGCGGGCGCGTCTCCCGGCCTGGCCCGGGAGGTGCTCACGGCCGACGAGGCGCACATGGAGGACGTGATGCTCCGGCTGCGGCTCGCCAGCGGCCTGCCGCTGGCGGTGCTCGACGCCACCGGGCGGGCCGGCGCCGAGCGGGCGCTGGCCGGCGGCCTGCTGGCCGCCGACGAGTACGCGGCCGGCCGGGCGGTGCTCACCCTGCGCGGGCGGCTGCTCGCCGACGCGGTCGTACGCGACCTGCTGCCCTGAGCCAGCCCCGCCGCCCCGGACCGGGGCAGCGGGGCACCGACCGGCCGGGGGAGCGGCCGGAGCGGGTCACTTGATGAAGCTGGCCGAGAGCGGGTAGCGGTAGAGCTGGCCCTCGTTGGCCTTGATGCCAGCGATGATGCCGAACACGGCGCCGAGGATGATGGCCGCCCCGACCCCGATGAAGCCGATCAGGATGCAGGACAGCACCCAGCCGATCAGGCCGACGACCGACCAGATGAGCTGGAAGTTGAGCGCCGCCGCGGCGTGCGCCCGCACCGTCGGGGACTGGTTGCCGCGGGCCAGCAGCGCCACCAGCGGGCCGATCCAGCCCAGCACCCCGCCGCTGAGGATCATCCCGGCGGCACCGCCGAAGTGCGCGACGAGCGCCCAGGTCTTGTCCTCGTTACTGGCGAAACCGCCACCGGGGCCGCCGTAGGCGCCGCCGGTCGGATATCCGCCAGCGGGGTAGCCACCGGGCGGCGGGTAGCCACCGGCCGGCGGATAGCCCCCCGCCGGAGGGTAGCCGCCCGACGGCGGTTGGTCACCGGTGGGCGGCGGATAGCCACCGGCCGGGGGATAGCCGCCCGGGCCAGGCGCCCCGGACAGTGGTGCGGTGGGTGGCTCGGCCGACGGGTACGAGCTGGGAGAGGTCGGCTCCGGCGGGTAGTTGCCGGGGTCACCCGCGCCGGGAGGGCGAGGAGGTTCAGTCATGGGTGTCACGGTAGGGGTCCGTGGCAACGCCGCACCAGTGGGCGGCCGTTGATCATCGCGCTGGCGGGTACGCCGACGTAGACTGGCACTCGTTACAGTCGAGTGCCAGGGCGGCCCGACCGGGGCCACGGTGCTGGCGGCCGACGTGCGACAGGAGGTGCGGAGGATGGGTCTCGACGACCGGAAACTCGCTGTGCTCCGCGCGATCGTCGAGGACTACGTCTCCACCCAGGAGCCCGTCGGCAGCAAGGCGCTGGTCGAGCGGCACCAGCTCGGGGTCTCCCCGGCCACAGTCCGCAACGACATGGCCGTGCTGGAGGAGGAGGGCTACATCCGGCAGCCGCACACAAGTGCCGGTCGGGTGCCCACCGACCGCGGCTACCGACTCTTCGTCGACAGGTTGTCCCGGGTCAAGCCGCTCAGCCCGGCCGAACGTCGGGCCATCGAACGCTTCCTGGTCGGCGCGGTCGACCTCGACGACGTGGTGCACCGCACAGTGCGGCTGCTCGCCCAGCTGACCCGGCAGGTGGCCGTCGTGCAGTACCCGAGCCTGGCCCGCTCCTCGGTGCGGCACCTGGAGCTGGTGCCGATCTCCACCACCCGGCTGATGCTCGTCATGATCGCCGACACCGGGCGCGTGGAGCAGCGGCTGGTGGAGCTGCCCGGGCCGGTCCCCGCCGACACCGTCACCGATCTGCGCCGGCTGGTCAACGAGAAGCTCGCCGGCGCGCGGCTGTCCGACACGCCGCCGTTGGTGCAGGCGCTCGTCGAGGAGGTGCCGTCCGAGCTGCGTCCGGCGATGACCACGCTCTCCACGGTGCTCCTGGAGACGCTCGTCGAGCGGCACGAGGAACGCATCGCGCTGGCCGGCACCGCCAACCTCACCCGGGGCGGCCTGCTCGACTTCCAGGGTTCGCTACGGCCGATCCTGGAGGCGCTGGAGGAGGAGGTCGTGCTCCTCAAGCTCATCGGTGAGACCGAGCCGAGCACGACCCGGGTGCTGATCGGCGACGAGAACGAGTTCGACAACCTGCGGGCCGCCTCGGTGGTCAGCACCGGGTACGGCCCGGGCGCCACGATCGTCGGCGGTCTGGGGGTGCTGGGTCCCACCCGGATGGACTACCCCGGCAATATCGCCACGGTGCGCGCCGTGGCACGCTACGTGGGCGAGTTGCTGGCCCAGAACTGATTGGTCAGGGCCGATGCGGCCGGCTGCGGCCGCCGACCGGCACAACGCGAGACGAACATGAGGACACGGAACGCAGTGGCCAGGGACTACTACGGCATTCTCGGTGTGAGCCGGGAAGCCTCCGATGACGAGATCAAGCGCGCCTACCGCAAGTTGGCGCGCCAGTTCCACCCGGACGTCAATCCGGACCCGGAGGCTCAGGAGAAGTTCAAGGACATCAACGCCGCGTACGAGGTCCTCTCGGACGACCGGAAGCGGCAGATCGTCGACCTGGGTGGCGACCCCCTCGCACCGGGCGGCGGTGGCGCCGGCGGCCCGGGTGGCCCCGGTGGTGCCGGTCCGTTCGTCGGTTTCCAGGACATCATGGATGCGTTCTTCGGTGGCGCGGCCGGTGGGGCGCGTGGCCCCCGTCCGCGGACCCGGCCGGGCGCCGACGCGATCCTGCGCCTCGAACTGGACCTGCACGAGACGGCGTTCGGCGTCGAGGCCCCGATCACCGTCGACACCGCCGTGCTCTGCACCACCTGCTCCGGCGCCGGCACGGCCGCCGGCACGCACCTGGCGACCTGCGAGGCGTGCGCCGGCCGGGGCGAGGTGCAGTCGGTGCAGCGCACCTTCCTCGGCCAGGTGGTCTCCGCCCGGCCGTGCACGGTGTGCCAGGGCTACGGCACCACCATCCCGCACCCCTGCCCGACCTGCGCCGGCGACGGCCGGGTGCGCACCCGCCGTTCGCTGACCGTCAAGATCCCGGCCGGTGTCGAGGACGGCATGCGGATTCGGCTGGCCCAGCAGGGCGAGGTTGGCCCGGGCGGCGGCACCGCCGGTGACCTCTACGTGGAGATCCACGAGCGGCCGCACGACGTCTACTCCCGCAAGGGCGACGACCTGCACTGCCGGGTCACCGTGCCGATGACCGCCGCGGCGCTCGGCACCCGCCTGACCATCAAGACCCTGGACAGCGAGGAGACGGTCGACGTCAAGGCCGGCACCCAACCGGCCAGCACGCTGCGACTGCGCGACCGGGGCGTGCCACACCTGCGCGGCACCGGGCGAGGCGACCTCTACGTACACCTCGACGTGCGGACCCCGACCAAGCTCGACCCCGACCAGGAGAAGATGCTGCGCGACTTCGCCAAGACCCGTGGTGAGGAGGTCGCCGAGTTATCCAAGCAGGGCGGCTTCTTCTCCCGGATGCGCGACGCGTTCAACGGGCACGCCTGAGGTGTCCGCGCCGCTGTTCCTGGTCGAGGCGCTGCCCACCGGTGACGCGTTGACCCTGGACGGCCCGGAGGGGCACCACGCCGCCACCGTGCAGCGGCTGCGGGTCGGCGAGGAGTTGCTGCTCGCCGACGGTCGGGGTGGCACGGCCGCCGCCGTGGTCACCGCCGTCGGCCGGGGCAGCCTGGAGGTCGCCATCACCTCCCGGGGGTACGCGGACGCGCCGGTCCCCCGGATCGTGGTGGTGCAGGGCATCGCCAAGGGCGACCGGGGTGAGCTGGCGGTGCAGGCGATGACCGAGGTCGGGGTGGACGAGATCGTGCCCTGGGCGGCGTCGCGCTCGGTCACCCAGTGGCGTGGCGACCGGGGCGTACGGGCGCGGGAGAAGTGGGTGGCCACCGCTCGGGAGGCCGCCAAGCAGGCCCGCCGGCCGTGGCTGCCCGTGGTGGCCGGCGCGCCCGACGAGTCCACCGCCACCGTCGCCCGCCGGATCGCCGGTGCGGCCGCCGGGTTCGTGCTGCACGAGGAGGCCGAGGAGCGGCTCAGCATCGCCGAACTGCCGCCCAGCGGTGAGATCGTCCTGGTCGTCGGCCCCGAGGGTGGCATCGCTCCGGCCGAGCTGACGGCGTTTCGGGAGGCCGGCGGCCGGCCGGTCCGGCTCGGGCCGGCGGTCCTGCGGACCTCGACCGCAGGCGTGGCGGCGCTCAGCGTGCTCGCCACCCGCCTCGGCCGCTGGTAACCATCGCCGCCCGGATCTTCACCGAGATCTTGGAAGGAAACGGCCCCTCCAGGGGCGCTTATCTTCCAAGATCTTGTCGGGCTGCGGCAGCGGACGTGGCCGCCGCTGGACACTGGGCCAGCGCCCGTACCCGTCGCTTGGAGCCGGCGCGCGCCGTTCGGCGCAGCGCCAGCGTCGCCGGAGTGCGCACGGATAAACGGCTGTACGTCCGCTCAGCCCGTGGCCGGCCCCACGCCTCGGCCGCTGGTGATCGGCCGGCGGCTCCCTCAGGGCCGGGGGAACACCGGCACCACCTCTTCCTCCGGCCCCAGGTCCAGCCCCGCCGGGCCGATGATCTGCGGGTCCGGCGTGCCGACCACCTCGGGGTCCTTGCCGGCGTAGTCGAAGCGGTGCAGCACGTGCCGCATCGCCTCCAGCCGGGCGCGCTTCTTGTCGTTGCTCTTCACCACCGTCCACGGCGCGTCGGCCGTGTCGGTCCAGAAGAACATCGCCTCCTTGGCCTCGGTGTACTCGTCCCAGCGGTCCAGTGACGCGATGTCCATCGGGGACAGCTTCCACTGGCGTACCGGGTCGACCTGGCGGATCGCGAACCGGGTGCGCTGCTCGTTCTGGGACACGGAGAACCAGAACTTGACCAACCGGATGCCCGAGCGCACCAGCATCCGCTCCAGCTCCGGGGCCTGCCGCAGGAACTCCAGGTACTCCTTGCGGGAGCAGAAGCCCATCACCCGCTCGACGCCGGCCCGGTTGTACCAGGATCGGTCGAACAACACGATCTCGCCGGCCGCCGGCAGATGTGCCAGCCACCGCTGGAAGTACCACTGGGCGGCTTCCCGCTCGTCCGGCTTGGCCAGTGCCACGACCGACGCGCCTCGCGGGTTGAGGTGCTCCATGAAGCGTTTGATGGTGCCGCCCTTGCCGGCCGCGTCCCGGCCCTCGAAGAGGATCACCAGACGCTCACCGGACTCCTTGATCCAGTCCTGGAGCTTGAGCAGCTCGATCTGGAGCAGCCGCTTGTCGCGGTCGTACTCGTCGCGGTCCAACCGCTGGTCGTACGGATAGTCCTCGCGCCAGGTCTCGACGGGGGTGCCGTCGGGGCGGAGCAGGACAGGGTCGTCGTCGTGGCCATCGGCCACCCGGTAGTCGGCGGTGAGGTCCAGCAGCGCGGTGTCGGCCATGTGGGTGGGACTTACCCGCCCACATACCGTCAGCCACCTGCCCGGGCCGGGAAATCGTCAGCTACGCAGGTAGGAGGCGCCGTTGAGGTCGACGATCGTGCCGGAGGCCCACTCGGCCTGCGGCGAGGCGAGCCAGTGCACGGCGGCGGCGATCTCCTCCGGCTGGGCCACCCGGTCGAACGGGCTCTGCGCCCGGATGGCGTCGCCCTGCTCGCCGCGCAGGTGCTCGGTGGTCATGTCGGTCGCCACGAAGCCCGGCGCGACCGTGGCGACCGTGATGCCGTACGGCGCGAGCGCCACCGCGAGGGACTGGCCCAGCGCGTTCAGCCCCGCCTTGCTGGCGCCGTACGCCGGCTGGTCCGGCTCGCCCCGGAACGCGCCCCGGGACGAGACGTTGACGATCCGACCGCCGCGCTCCCGCATGTGCTGGGCGGCGCACCAGGTGACGTTGCCCGCACCGGTCAGGTTGGTCGCGAGCACCCGCTGCCAGCGCTGCTGCCACTGCTCGTAGGAGGCGCCGAAGATCGGGTGCGGATCGTCCCGATCGCCGTACGTCCCGGCGTTGTTGACAAGAACGTCCAGCCCGCCGAGCAGCTCGGCGGCCCGGTCGACCATGGCCCGGACCGCGTCCGGGTCGGTGAGGTCGGCGCGGACCACCACGTGCCCGGCGCCCGGCAGGTGCGCGCGCAGCTCCTCGGCCGCGTCGGCGGAGTCGCGGTGGTGGATGGCCACCCGGTCGCCGCTGGCCGCGAACGCCGTCGCCACCGCCCGGCCGATTCCGCGCGAGGCCCCGGTCACGAGTACCGCTCGATCCGTCATGGCGGCCATCCTGCCTCAGCCGGAGGATCGCTGCGAACAGGCCGGCGCGCCCCCGGCCCGTTCGTCTCTACACTGCCCCGATGGGATCCGACTGCCTGTTCTGCCGCATCGTCGCCGGGGAGATCCCGGCCACCGTGGTCCGGGAGACCGAGACCACGCTCGCCTTCCGGGACATCGACCCGAAGGCGCCGGTGCACGTGCTGGTCATTCCGAAGGAGCACTACGCCGACGTCGCCACGCTCGCCCAGGGCGACCCGGCGCTGGCCGCCGACGTGCTGGCGACGTCCGCCGCGGTGGCCGAGGACGAGGGCCTGCTCGGCGACGGGTTCCGGCTGATGTTCAACACCGGCGCGTACGGCGGGCAGGAGGTGTTCCACGTGCACGCGCACCTGCTCGGTGGTGCGCCGCTCGGCCCGATGCTCGCCCGGAACCTGGCGTGAGCGCAGGACCGACGCCGGACAGCCGGCTGGACGAGCGCCTGGGTCGGCTGGTCCGCAGGGTGCAGGCCGACGCTCGGGTGCCGGCGGTGTCGGCGGCGCTGCACCGGGCCGACCGACCGCTCTGGAGCTGCACCGTCGGCGCGTCCGGCACCGACAGCCCGTTGGGGACGGGCACCCAGTTCCGGATCGGCTCGGTCACCAAGACGTTCACCGCGGTGCTGGTCCTGCAGTGCCGCGACGACGGGCTGCTGGACCTGGACGATCCGGTGGGCCGGCACCTGGACCTCCCCGCCCACGGCGAGCTGACCGTGCGCCGGTTGCTGTCGCACACCGCCGGCCTGCAACGCGAGCCGTTCGGCGATGTGTGGGACAGCCTGCGCGCGCCGGACGCCGACCAGTTGGTCGCGGAGTTGGACCGGGCCGAGCGGGTGCTGCCGACCGGCCGTCGGTTCCACTACTCCAACCTGGGCCTGGCCGTCCTCGGCCAGCTCGTCGCCCGGCTCCGGGGCGAGAGCTGGGCGCAGGCGCTCACCGAGCGGATCGTGACGCCGCTGGGGCTGGCCGACACCACGGTGACCCCACGGCCGACGGCGGCGACCGGGTTCCTGGTCGACGCGTACTCCGACGAGGCGTACCCGGAACCGCCCACCGATTTCGGCGCGGTCGGCCCGGCCGCCCAGCTCTGGAGCACCGCGACCGACATGGCCCGGTGGGCGGCGTTCCTGGCCGACCCGGCGGCGCTGGATCCGGCCGGCGCGGTCCTCGCCCCGGCCACCCTGGACGAGATGCGCTGGCCGGTGACCACCACCGACGAGACGCTCTGGGGCGTGGGCTTCGGGCTCGGGCTGATCCTGATCCCGCAGGGGGAGCGGGTGGTGCACGTGGGGCACATCGGGGCGATGCCCGGTTTCCTCGCCGCCGTGTACGGCCGCCGCGGAGGCGACGGCACGGCCGGCGCGATGGGTGCCGCGGTGCTCGGCTCGTCCGGCACGGCGACCGAGGTGTTCGACCTGCCGCACCTGCTGCTCGAGGCGGCGGTCGAGCACGACCCGGCCGAGATCGAGCCCTGGCGACCCGGCGCACCCGCGCCAGCGGCCCTGCGGGGAGCGCTCGGCCGCTGGTGGGGCGAGGGTTACGAGTACGTCTTCTCCTGGCACGACGGCACCCTGCGGGCGCGCGGGGTCGGTGACCCGGCCGGACCACCGGCGATCTTCACCCCGCTGCCGGACCAGCCGGACGTGTTCCGCACGGTCTCCGGTCGGGAGGCCGGCGAGCTGCTGCGGCTGACCCGGGACGGGGCCGGCGCGGTGGTCCGGATGCACTGGGCGACGTACCGGTTCACCCGTCACCAGGAGACCTTCGACAGGTACGACTTCCGGGCCGGGAGTTGATCGCGGCCAGCGGAAATGGGCGCGATGCGCCCCACGTTGAACAGATACGATGGGCGTAACGTCCGCACGCCGTGCCAGCAGGGCCGGCGCCGAGATCGAGAGCAGGTGCGCAGGGCCCTTCGGCCCAACCTATGACCGGCACCCCACCTCCCGGCCCGCCCCGGGTGCAGACCAAGATCACCGTGCCCAACTCGAAGATCATGGTCGATCTGCTCGGCGCAGGCGACGAGATCCTCCGACTCGTCGAACGCTCGGTCACCAGTGACGTGCACGTTCGCGGCAACGAGATCACCATCACCGGTGACCCCGCGGACAACGCCCTTGCCGAGCGGGTCTTCAGTGAGCTGCTCGAACTCATCGAGAAAGGCGAGACCCTGACCACTGACGCCGTCCGGCGTACCGTCGGCATGCTCGAGGAGGGCAGTGCCGAGCGGCCCGCCGAGGTCCTGACGCTCAACATCCTCTCCCGTCGCGGGCGCACCATCCGTCCCAAGACGCTCGGTCAGAAGCGGTACGTCGACGCGATCGACTCGAACACCATCGTCTTCGGCATCGGCCCGGCCGGCACCGGCAAGACCTACCTGGCGATGGCCAAGGCCGTCCAGGCGTTGCAGGCCAAGCAGGTCAACCGGATCATCCTGACCCGGCCGGCGGTGGAGGCGGGTGAGCGACTGGGCTTCCTGCCCGGCACGCTCAACGACAAGATCGACCCGTACCTGCGCCCGCTCTACGACGCGCTGCACGAGATGCTCGACCCGGAGACGATCCCGAAGCTGATGGCCCAGGGGACGATCGAGGTGGCCCCGCTGGCCTACATGCGGGGCAGGACGCTCTCCGACGCGTTCATCATCCTGGACGAGGCCCAGAACACGACGCCCGAGCAGATGAAGATGTTCCTCACCCGGCTCGGCTTCAACTCCAAGATCGTCGTGACGGGTGACATCACCCAGGTGGACCTTCCCGGCGGGACCAGCAGCGGCCTGCGGGTCGTCCGGGAGATCCTGGAAAACGTCGACGACGTGCACTTCTCCCAGTTGTCCAGCTCCGACGTGGTCCGCCACCGGCTGGTGGGGGAGATCGTCGACGCGTACGCCCGCTGGGACGCCGAGCGGGAGAACCAGCAGGCGCAGGGCGTCCACGCCGTGCCCGGGCGACCCGCCCAGGGCGGCCGTGCCGGCCGCCGCCGCTAAAGCAGAGGAAAGCAGTTGTCCATCGAGATCGCCAACGAGTCCGGTGTCGAGGTTGACACCGATGCCGTGCTCGCCGTCGCCCGGCACGCCCTCGACGAGATGGGGGTCAACCCCCTCGCCGAGCTGTCCGTGCTGCTTGTCGACATCGACTACATGACCGAGCTGAACCACCGCTGGATGGGTGGCGACGGTCCGACCGACGTGCTCGCCTTCCCCATGGACGAGGGCAGCGTCGACCACGGCCCGGGGGAGTCCGCGCCGGCCGGTGGCGAGCCCGCCCTGCTCGGTGACATCGTGCTCTGCCCCGAGGTCGCGGCCAAGCAGGCGGCGACCGCCGGGCACGCCCCCGCCGACGAGCTGCACCTGCTCACCGTGCACGGGGTCCTGCACCTGCTCGGCTACGACCACGCCGAGCCGGAGGAGGAGCGGGAGATGTTCGCCCTCCAGGCCCGCCTGCTGGCGAGCTGGCGGTCGACCCGCACCCAGTGATGTCCACTCCTCCGTTACTGGCGGCCGGCGCCACCGCCGGCCTTCCCGACTTCCAGCTGATCGTCTTCGCGGCCGGCCTGGTGGTGCTCGCCGGGCTGATCGCGATGACCGAGGCGGCGCTCGCCGCGGTCTCGCCGGCGCGGGCCGCCGAACTGGCCCGCGACGGCGTACGCGGCGCCCGCACCCTCCAGGTGGTCGCCGGCGACGTCGTCCGGCACCTCAACCTGCTCCTGCTGTTGCGGCTGCTCGCCGAGCTGACCGCCACCACCCTGGTGGCGCTTGTCGCGGTGGACAGCTTCGGCGCCGGCTGGCGGGCCGCGTTGGTGACCGCCGGCGCGATGACAGTGGTCAGCTTCGTGGTCGTCGGCGTCGCCCCGCGCACCATCGGGCGGCAGCACGCGTACGCCGTGGGTCGTGCGGTGGCGCCGCTGGTCCGCTGGCTGGGCCGGGCGCTCAACCCGCTCGCCTCGTTGCTGATCCTGATCGGCAACGCGGTCACACCGGGGCGCGGCTTCCGGGAGGGGCCGTTCGCCAGCCAGGTCGAGTTGCGTGAGCTGGTCGACCTGGCCGAGCAGCGCGGCGTGGTCGAGCACGGCGAACGTCAGATGATCCACTCGGTCTTCGCGCTCGGTGACACCATCGCCCGCGAGGTGATGGTGCCGCGTACCGAGATGGTGTGGATCGAGGAGGGCAAGACGCTCGCGCAGGCGTTGGTGCTGTTCCTGCGTTCGGGTTTCTCCCGCATCCCGGTGATCGGCGAGAGCGTCGACGACGTGCTCGGTGTGCTCTACCTCAAGGACCTGATCCGGCGCTCCCGCGGCGGGGACCCGGCGGCCGAGCAGCTGCCGGTGGCCGAGCTGATGCGCCCGGCGACCTTCGTGCCGGAGTCCAAGCCGGTCGACGACCTGCTGTCGGAGATGCAGGCGGCCCGCAACCACCTGGTCATCGTGGTCGACGAGTACGGCGGCACCGGCGGTCTGGTCACCATCGAGGACATCCTGGAGGAGATCGTCGGTGAGATCACCGACGAGTACGATGTCGAACGCCCGCCCGTCGAACGTCTGACGGACTCCTCGGTGCGGGTGACCGCCCGCCTGCCGGTGGAGACCCTGGGCGAGATGTTCGACACCGAACTGCCCACGGACGAGGTGGAGACGGTCGGTGGCCTGCTGGCCCAGTCGCTGGGGCGAGTGCCGATCCCCGGTGCGGAGGTCGAGGTCGCCGGGCTCCGGCTGCTCGCCGAGGGCACCACCGGCCGGCGCAACCGGATCGACACCGTCCTGGTCAACCGGGTGGAGTCGGGCCATGAGCAGGACACCTCGGGGCGCGGCGAGCACGCCGGCTCCGGGGACGACACGGACAACTACCGAGACGACGAGAGGCAATCCGCCGATGCCTGACACACCCGCCGCGCCCACCGCCCGGCCCGCCCCCACCGCGCCGGCACCCCTGAGCGCCGAGGACGCCAAACTGGTCGTCCTGGCCCGGGGCGCCCGTGGCCGGGTCGCCGCCGTGGAGGGTGCCGCGGTCCGGGATCAGGACGGCCGGACGTACGCGGCGGCGAGTGTCGCGCTGCCCTCGCTGACTCTCACCGCGTTGCAGTTGGCTGTCGCGTCGGCCGTGGCGGCCGGGGCGAGCCGGCTGGAGGCCGCGGTGGTGGTGACCGAGGCGTCGACGCTGGACGGCGCCGGGCACTCGGCCGTGCGTGACCTCGCGGCGGACGCGCCGATCCACGTGGCCGCCCCGGACGGCACGGTCCTCGGCACGGTGACCGAGTGAGCCCCGTGCGGGATCCGGAGACCCGCCCGTACCGGGCCGGGTTCGGTTGCTTCGTCGGCCGACCCAACGCGGGCAAGTCGACGCTCACCAACGCCATCGTCGGCACCAAGATCGCGATCACCTCGAACAAGCCGCAGACCACCCGGCACGTCATCCGGGCCGTGCTGCACCGTCCGGAATCGCAACTGGTCCTGGTCGACACCCCGGGGCTGCACCGCCCCCGTACGTTGCTCGGCGAGCGCCTCAACGACCTGGTCCGGTCCACCTGGACGGAGGTCGATGTGATCGGCCTGTGCATCCCGGCCGACGAGCCGGTCGGGCGCGGAGACCGGTTCATCACCGGTGAGCTGGCCGAGCTCAAGGCGACAGTGCTGGCGGTGGTCACCAAGACCGACCTGGTCGACAAGCGCCGCCTGGCCGAGCAGTTGCTCGCGGTCAGCAAGATGGGGGAGTTCGCCGAGATCGTGCCGGTGAGCGCGGTCTCCGGGCACCAGGTGGACACCCTGGTCGACGTGATGACCAAATACCTGCCGCCGTCGCCGCAGCTCTACCCGGACGACATGCTGACCGACGATCCCGAGCAGGTGCTCGTCGCGGAGCTGATCCGCGAGGCCGCCCTGGAGGGGGTCCGCGACGAGCTGCCGCACTCCATCGCCGTGGTGGTGGAGGAGATGATCCCCGAGGGCCAGGTCATGAAGATTTACGCCGACCTGTACGTGGAACGCCCCAGCCAGAAGGCGATCGTGCTCGGGCACAAGGCGAGCCGGCTCAAGGAGGTCGGCACCAACGCCCGCCGGCAGATCGAGGAGCTGCTGGGCGGCCGGGTCTATCTCGACCTGCACGTTCGGGTCGCGAAGGACTGGCAGCGCGACCCGAAGCAGTTGCGCAAGTTGGGTTTCTGAGCGTCCTCGGCGGTGGGTCGGCCCGGTGGCGACCGGTACCGTCAGCGCTGGCTGATGGTGACGTTGCCGCTGCCGGCCGAGCCGTCGAGCACCAGGGACGCGGCCGGATCGTCGGCGACGGTGACCCGGGCGTCACCGGAGCCGGTGTTGGACCGGACCCGGTAGCTTCCCGCCGGCACGAGCAGCGTGACATCGCCACTGGCGGCATGTGCGCGGGCGGCGGCGGGCTTGTCCAGTTCGACGTTGACGTTGCCGGATCCGGCCTCCGCGTCGACCGCGCCACCCAGTCGGCGTGCGGTGATGTCCCCGGAGCCGGCGCGCAGTCGGACCGCCCCGCTGGCCTCGCTCACGTCGATGTCACCGGAGCCCGTCTCGACCCCGACCGCGCCGGACGCGCCGACGATCCGTACGTCGCCGGAGCCCAGCCGCAGATCCACCGTGCCGACCCGGCTCAGCTCGACGTCGCCGGAGCCGGACTCGCCCTGGAGAGCCACGCCCTCCGGCAGGGCCACCTCGTAGGAGATGCTGCACCGGTCGCCGCAGTCGGTGTCCAGCACCAACTCGCTGCCCTTGATCTCGTACCGGGCGGTGGGCTCGCCACCCTGATAGCGCACCACCCGTTTGATCCGCGCCTCGCCCTCCGTGCCGTTACCCCGGACGATCACGTCGCCCGCACCGGGCAGCACCCGGATGGTGGTGATCTTCGCCGCCTCGGTGTCGTCGTAGTCGAGCCGACGCATGGCGAGGTTGTCGCACCCGGCGACAAGGATGAGGGCGGTCGTCAGGCCCAGAGCGACGGGCGCGGTGGCGCGACGGACGGCGCTGGTGGTGGGGTGCATTGCCATGACCAGCACGCTACGGGCGGTGACGAGCCTGGCGCATCGGGGTTCGTCCGCGCATCCACCCCGAACCAACCCTGATTTCACACCCCGAGGGAGAATGGCCCGATGGCCGGGTATCGCCGACAGCTCTACCGCGACGACGCGGTGGTGCTGCGTGTGCAGAAGCTCGGCGAGTCCGATCGGATCATCACCCTGCTCACCCGTCGGCACGGCCGGCTGCGCGCGGTGGCCCGGGGGATCCGCCGTACCACCAGTAAGTTCGGTGCCCGGCTGGAGCCGTTCGGCCACGTCGACCTCCAGCTCGCCGGTGACCCGAAGGGCAACCTCGGCAGCTCGCTGCACACCGTCAGCCAGGTCGAGGGCATCGATCTGTACGGCAAGCGGTTCCTCGGGGACTATCCCCGTTACACGGCGGCCAGCGCGATCGCCGAGACCGCCGAGCGACTGACCCCGGTCGAGCGGGAGCCGTCGCTGCGGCTCTTCCAGCTCACCGTGGGTGCGCTGAAGGCGCTGTCCCGGGGCGAGCACGCCACCACCCTGGTGCTCGACGCGTACCTGCTGCGGGGGATGGCCCTCGCCGGCTGGGCGCCGGCGCTGATCGCCTGCGCGGTCTGCGGCACCCCCGGGCGGCACCGGGCCTTCTCCGTGCCGGCCGGGGGTGCGGTCTGCCCGGATTGTCGGCCACCCGGCGCGGCCCACCCCGCGCCGGCCACCATCGATCTGATGTCCGCCCTGACCACTGGCGACTGGGTGCTCGCCGACGCCACCGACTCCGGCGTACGGCGGGAGTGCAGTGGGCTGGTCGCGGCTCACCTGCAATGGCACCTGGAGCGCGCGCTACGCTCGCTGCCGCTGGTCGACCGGGGTCCCTCGGCGACCGGCACGGCCTCGCCGCCGGACGGCACCGGGGTCGTGGTGCTCCGGCCACGTGGCGACGTCGAGGCCGGGGCGGACGGCACGAACAGGGAGTGACCGAGTGATCCGATCGAAGAAGGCCGGCCGGCGCGAGCCGACGCCGCCGACACCGCACCCGTCCGGCGCCCGACCGCCGGCGCTGCCCACCGAGGCGGTGCCGAAGCACGTGGCGGTGGTCATGGACGGCAACGGTCGCTGGGCCAAGGATCGGGGGTTGGCCCGCACCAAGGGCCACGAGGCCGGGGAGCACAGCCTCTTCGACACCATCGAGGGCGCGATCGAGATGGGCATCCCGTACCTGACGGCGTACGCGTTCTCCACCGAGAACTGGCGGCGCTCGCCCGACGAGGTCCGGTTCCTGATGGGGTTCAACCGGGACGTGATCCGTCGTCGCCGTGACCAGTTGGTCGACCTCGGCGTCCGGGTGGTCTGGTCGGGCCGGGCCGGCCGGTTGTGGAAGAGCGTCATCTCCGAGTTGCAGACGGCCGAGGAGATGTCCCGGGACAACTCGACGTTGACCCTCCAGTTCTGCGTCAACTACGGCGGGCAGGCCGAGATCGGCGATGCCGCTGCCGCGATCGCCCGCGATGTGGCGGCCGGGCGACTGGATCCGGCCAAGGTCAACGAGAAGACCGTGGCGAAGTACCTCTACCACCCGGAGATCCCGGAGGTGGATCTGTTCCTGCGCCCCTCGGGGGAGGAGCGGATCTCCAACTTCATGCTCTGGCAGTCCGCGTACGCGGAGTTGGTCTTCCTGGACACGCTCTGGCCCGACTTCGACCGCCGCCACCTCTGGTACGCGTGCGAGTTGTACGCGCAGCGGGACCGCCGCTTCGGCGGGGCGCTGCCCAACCCGGTCGCCCCGGTGATCTGAGCCGACGCGCTTACTCTCCCGTCACTCTGGGTATCACAGTTGTCAGAAGCCACTGACGGAGGTGAACCCACATGATCCAGAAGCGCATTGCCCAGTGGGCGGTGATGGCGGTAGCGGTGCCCCTGGCAGCTGCCGGTGCCCGCCGGCTCAGCCACACCCTGGAGGCCCGGCGTGGTCCCTCCGGGATGACCCGGTTGCTCACCAGGGGCGCGGACCTCGCGCGTCCCCAGAAGGCCAGGCGGCGTCGCTTCTTCTGACCAACCCCTGCCCGTCCCCGACGCCGCCCGCACTCCGGTGCGGGCGGCGTCGCCCCGTCCCACCTCCATCGGGTCGGTCGTTTCGGGGTGCCGCGGAATGGGGCCCGGGTAGGGTCCCAAGGTGGCGGGTCGACGGCGGTGGGGGTGGCTGTGCGGGATCTCCGATACAAAATGATCATGGCGTTGAACGCCGCGGATCTGGGTGAGCCGATGTGTGCGCAGGTGGCTGACATCTGTGCCGAGATCGCCGAGCAGCACTGCGCCGAGTTCGGTCACACACCGCACCTGCTGACCGGTGAGATCGCCGAACTGGCCACCGGCGAGCCGGCCCTGACCTGGGCGCACACGACCCCCGACACCGCGCGGCGTGCCTGGTGACCGCTCCCGCGCCGTCGGTCGAGGTGCGTCGCGCCGACGACCGCTTCGCCACCCGGATCTCCTGGCTGGACTCCAAGCACTCGTTCTCGTTCTCCCGGCACTACGACCCGGCCAACACCCACCACGGTCTGCTGCTCGTCAACAACGACGACGTGGTGCGCCCGGGGGCCGGCTTCGAGACCCACCCGCACGAGGACATGGAGATCATTACCTGGGTGCTGCGCGGCTCCCTGGTGCACCAGGACTCCACCGGTCACTCCGGGGTGATCTACCCGGGCCTGGCCCAGCGGATGAGCGCCGGCACCGGCATCCTGCACTCGGAGAAGAACGACGCCTGGCGACTCGACAACCAGACACCGCACAGCGACCCGGTCCACTTCGTGCAGATGTGGGTGCTCCCCGACGAAGCGGGCGTCGACCCCGGCTACGAGCAGCTGGAGATCGAGGACGAACTCCTGCGCGGCGGCCTGGTGCCCATCGCCTCCGGAATGGACCGCTACGACGGTGCGTCCGCGATCCGGATCCGTAACCGGTACGCGACCCTGCACGCGGCCCGTCTCACCCCCGGCGACGAGGTCACCATCCCGGACGCGCCCTACGTGCACCTGTACGTGCCCGACGGCACGGTGACCCTGGAGGGCAGCGGACCGCTCGGCACCGGCGACGCGGCCCGGCTCACCAGGACCGGCGGCCGGCGGGTCACCGCCGACGAACCGGCCGAGATCCTCGTCTGGGAGATGCACGCCACCATCAGCTGACCGTCGCCGGGCGGGAGGCGCGCGCCGCCTCGCCCCCGTGATCGCGCGCCGCCTCGCCCCCGTGATCTCGCCCGAACATGGGCGTAGTGGCCTCCCGATGTCGGAAGGCCACTACGCCCTAGTGCGATCTTGCGGGGTGCGGAGCGATCCCGACTACGCCGGGGACTCGGTGCGGTCGCCCGCCCACGTGGTGTGGAACGAGCCCTCGCGGTCCACCCGCTGGTAGGTGTGCGCGCCGAAATTGTCCCGCAGACCCTGGATCAACGCGGCGGGCAGGCGCTCGGCGCGCAGCGCGTCGAAGTACGCCAACGACGAGGAGAACGCGGGCGTCGGCACACCGGCCCGGGCCGCGTCGGCCACCACCCGCCGCCAACTCGGCACGCCAGCGGCGACCGCCTCGGCGAAGTACGGCGCGACCAGCAGCGTCGGCAGCTCCGGCTTCTCGTCGTACGCCTCGCGGATCCGGTCCAGGAAGCGGGCCCGGATGATGCAGCCGCCTCGCCAGATCGTGGCCGTGCCGCCCAGGTCGATGTCCCAGTTGAACTCCTGGCTGCCGGCGCGGATGTGGTCGAAGCCCTGCGCGTACGCGACGATCTTGGAGGCGAGCAGCGCCCGCCGGACGTCCTCGACGAACGCGTCCCGGTCGGTGACCTGCCACTGCTCACCCGCGTCCGGGAACGCCCGCCGTGCCGCCTCCCGCTGGTCGACGTGCCCGGAGAGCGAACGGGCGAAGGTCGCCTCGGCGATCCCGGTGATCGGAATGCCCAGGTCCAGGGCGCTCTGCACGGTCCACCGGCCGGTGCCCTTCTGCTCGGCCCGGTCCTGCACGATGTCGACGAACGGGCGGCCCGTCGCCGCGTCGGTGTGCGCGAGCACATCGGCGGTGATCTCGATGAGGAACGACTCCAACTCGCCGCCGTTCCAGTCGCGGAAGATCTCCGCGATCTCCGCCGGCTTCGCGCCCAGACCGGCCCGAAGCAGGTCGTACGCCTCGGCGATGAGCTGCATGTCGGCGTACTCGATGCCGTTGTGCACCATCTTGACGAAGTGCCCGGCGCCGTCCGGCCCGACATGGGTGCAGCACGACACGCCGTCCACCTGGGCGGCGATCTTCTCGAACATCGGCCCGAGCTTGGCGTACGACTCCGCGGAGCCGCCGGGCATGATGCTCGGCCCGAGCAACGCGCCCTCCTCACCACCGGAGACGCCGGTGCCACTGAAGTGCAGCCCCTGTGCGCGCAGCGCCTCCTCCCGGCGGCGGGTGTCGGCGAAGTGGGCGTTGCCACAGTCGACGATGATGTCGCCCTCCTCCAGCAGCGGCACCAACTCGTCGATCACCGCGTCGGTGGGCGCACCCGCCTTGACCATCACGATCACCGCGCGGGGCCGCTCCAGCGACGCCACGAAATCGGCCATCGTCTCGCCGGGCACGAACGTGCCCTCGTCACCGTGCTCGGCAACCAGGCTGCGGGTGCGTTCCGGCGACCGGTTGTGCACCGCCACCGTGAAGCCGTTGCGGGCCAGGTTGCGGGCCACGTTGCGGCCCATCACCGCCAACCCGGTCACACCGATCTGCGCCGTCGCCTGCTCAGCCATTCGTGCCGCCACCTCTCGCCGTCGGACTTGCGTGCTAGGACCGTATCGCGGTGCGGCGAAACGCGGGCGAGTCGTCTCGACAGCCGGTTATCGGCAAATGATGCTCAGCTTTCCCGGGCCAGGCGATCCTCCACATGCGCGACCTTCGCGGTGAGCGCGTCCGTCACCCCCGGGCGGACGTCGGCCTTGAGCACCACGCTCACCCGAGGCGCCTGTGCGGCCACCACGTCGACGGCCCGCTTGACGACCGCCATCACCTCGTCCCACTCACCCTCGATCGTGGTGAACATGGCGTCGGTGCGATTGGGCAGGCCCGAGTCGCGGACCACCCGTACCGCCTCGGCGACCAGGTCACCGACAGACTCACCGACTCCGAGCGGGGTTACCGAGAACGCGACAAGCATGCCGTCGATGGTGCCAGGAAAATCGGCTGCGCCGACGGACGACCGGCCGATAGTGTGCCGGCATGCGCTACTGACGCCCCTTCTCCGAGCCGGCCCGCCGCCCCGCGTCGCGGTCCGTGCGCTCCCGGGCGTCCCGCATCCCACCCGCACTTCGGCGGCGCTGGCCCTGCCCGACCCCGGTGAGCAGTCTCTCCCGTTCGATCGTCGCGCCGCGGCGGTCACCAGCCGATCCGACCGACCGCCGGAACGCGGGACCGGCCGAGCCGGTCGGCACCGAAGGAGGCCCGGATGCCTGCCAGGCGCAATCCGAAGAAGTCCCGTACCCCCGGCGCGACGCCGCTCGGCATCGACCCGGCGGCCGAACACGGCCCGCTCCCACCCACCCGCCGCGACCTCGCCGTCGAACCGACCGAACCGGCGCTGCCGGCGGTGCTGGTCGGGCCGGCTCTGCCGGCGGTGCTGGTCGGGCCGGCTCTGCCGGCGGTGCTGGTCGGGCCGGCTCTGCCGGCGGTGCTGGTCGGGCCGGCTCTGCCGGAGGTGCTGGTCGGGCCGGCGCTGCCGGCGGCGGCCGGCTCGGACGCGTTGACGCTGCCGGTCGACGTGCCGGCGCCGGTCGACGTGCCGGCAACGTTCGACGTGCCAGCGGCGGTCGACGCTCCGGCGGTGGACGACCTGCCACCGGCGGCCGGGAGACCGGCGGCACCGACGGCCGGTCCGCCGCAGGGTGGCGGCAGCCGCTCGGGCGGCGGACGCAGCCAACAGGCCGGCCAGACCCGCCGCTACGCCTTCCGCCGTAGCTGACCGATCCGCCCCCGCCGGGTGCTGACAGCAACATCAGGGATGTAGTGGCCTCCTTCGCCAACGAGGCCACTACATCCCTGATGTTGTGCAGATCTTGGCCGCGGGCGGGGCGGGCCGGGCCGCGGGCGGGGCAGATCTTGGCCGCGGGCGGGGCGGGCCGCGGGCGGGGCGGGCCCGCGGGCGCGGCGGGCGGGCGACCTGGGTCGGGTTCAGCTGATCAGGGGGCGGAAGGTGCCGACCAGGACGCTTGTCGTGAGGGCGGCGCCGGCCAGCACGGCGGCCCCGGCGATGAGGAGTGCGTCGGCGCGGGTGAAGCGTTGGTCGCGGGCCGCGGTCCGGGGAGTGCCGGCGTCGAAGCCCCGGGCGTCCATCGCGACGGCGAGGCGGGTGCCCCGGCGGATCGCCCCGACCAGCAGCGCGAACCCGGTGGAGGCGAACAGTCGTAGCTTCGCGAGCGGGTTGCGTCCTGCGTCGACGCCGCGCGCGCGTCGGGCCATGCTGATCATCTGCCATTCCTGACCGAGTAGCGGAACCAGGCGAAACGCGGCAAGTGCCCCGATGGCGAACCGGGCCGGCGCCTTCGCGTTCTGGATCAACGCGTCGGCCAGGTCGGTGGGGTCGGTGGTCGCGAAGACGATCACACCGGGAAGGGCCACCGCGAAGACGCGCAGCACCAGCCCGAGCGCGGTGAGCAGCACGCCGGTGCTCACCAGCACCGGTCCCGCGTCCAGCAGGACGCGGCCGGACCGGTCGGCGGCGAAGAGCACAAGAGTGACCAGGATGCCGGCGGCGCTGAGGAGCAGCGGCCAGGCCCGCCGGGCCAGCACCCGGTAGCCGATGCCGAACAGCGGCAGCACGGCGAGTTCGAGCGCGATGGCGATCGCCGGGGCCAGTGGGTCCAGGGTGGCCAGCAGGGTGAACGAGAAGACCAGCGCGGCGGCGACCTTCGCCACCGGGTTGCGGCGGGCCAGGGGTGCACCGGGCGTGGCGACCGACTCGATGCTGATCATCGGTCGTCGTCCGAGGAGCGTCGCAGGGTGATGGTCCGGTCGGCGAGCGCGGCCACGAAGTCCGCGTCGTGGGTGACCGCGACCACGCCGTGCCCGGCGTCGCGCAGGTCGGCGAAGAGGTCGACCAGTTCCCGCCAGGTCCGCCGGTCCTGACCGAATGTGGGTTCGTCGCAGATCAGCAGGCGGGGCGCGGTGGCCAGGGCGGTCGCCACGCTCAGCCGCCGCGCCTCACCACCCGAGAGGGTGTACGGGTTGGCGGCGGCGAGCCGGACCAGTCGCAGCCGTTCCAGCAGCCCGCTCACGGTCTCGTTGACGGCCGCCTCGGGCTGACCGGTCCGGCGTGGACCGAGCGCCAGCTCGTCGAAGACGGTGCTGGTGACGAACTGGTGCTCCGGATCCTGGAAGACCGACCCGATCCGGCGGGCCAGTGCGGGAGCCCGCCACCGGTGTGGGGGAGTGCGGTGGTCCGCGCCGGCCAACTCGACGGATGCGGTGACCCGTCCGACGCTCGGCCGGAGCAACCCGCCGAGCAGTAGGGCCAGGGTGGACTTGCCGGCGCCGTTGGGTCCGCGTACGGCGAGTGCCTCGCCGGCGCGTACCGCGAGGTCGGTGGAGCCCAGCCGGGGCGGCAGGCCGAGCCGGTCGGCGGTGAGCAACAGGTCCCCCGGCGCGGCGGTGGCCGGCCGGGGCGCGATGGGGTGACCGGGCACCCAGACCCCCTCGGCGGCCAGGGCGGCACCGTGGGCGGCGAAGACGGCCTCGGGGGTGCCGTCCGCGCGGACCCCGCCGCCCGGTTCCAGGACGACCACCCGGTCGACGAGCGGCAGTGCCTCGGCGACCCGGTGCTCGACCAGGATCAGGGTGGTGTCGGCGTGCAGCGCGCCGGCCACCGCCTGGCGGACCAGGTCGGCCCCGGCCGGATCGAGGTTGGCGGTCGGCTCGTCGAGCAGCAGCAGCTCGGGACGCAGCGCCAGCGCGCCGGCCAGGGCGAGGCGTTGCTGCTCGCCGCCGGAGAGCGCCGCGGTGGGGCGGTCCCGGGGGTACGGGAAGCCGACGCGGTGCAGCGCCTCGTCCACCCGGGGCCAGATCTCGTCGGTCGGTACGCCGCGGTTCTCCAGCCCGAACGCGACGTCGTCGCCGCAGCGCGCCATCACCAGTTGGGTTTCCGGATCCTGGAAGACGATGCCGACGCGTTCCCGACCCTTGCGCGGGTCGAGCCCGTCGATCTCGACGGTGCCCTCCTGCTCGCCGGAGTCCTCCGGCAGCAGCCCCGCCAACGCGCTGAGCAGGGTGCTCTTACCGGCCCCGGAGGGCCCGAGCAGCAGAACCCGCTCCCCGGCCTCGACCCGCAGATCAACTCCGCGCAGAGCCCAGGCGCGCCGTCCAGCGTGCCGCCACCCAAACCCCCGCAGCAGTACCCCGCCCACCAAGCCACCCCCCTCCGGGCCGCGCGCCCCCGGCCCCACCCTGCACGGTCGATCATGAGGTTGACGGTCATTCTGACGATCCATCCGCCCGTCAACCTCATGATCAACGCGGGTGGGGCGGGGTCAGACCAG
This sequence comes from Micromonospora sp. NPDC048839, assembly GCF_040649915.1. Taxonomy (NCBI): domain Bacteria; kingdom Bacillati; phylum Actinomycetota; class Actinomycetes; order Micromonosporales; family Micromonosporaceae; genus Micromonospora; species Micromonospora sp. NPDC048839. The sequence continues at coordinate 15,372 of NZ_JBEZGL010000026.1, read as the reverse complement.
GGCTCGGTTCCGACCCGCCGGGAAGCGGTCCAGGACGCCGGTGTTGGCCAGGGCCTTCGTCAGCAGCCAGCCACCGGCGCCGGCGATCACGGTGGCGCTGACGATGGTGAGCAGCGCGTACGGGATGCGGTAGTTGGTCAGCTCGTAGTCGACGTTCCAGACGAAGAAGTCGAACAGCGCGGCGCTGAGACCGGTCAGCGCGCCGGCCAGCATCGCGGTCGGCAGCCGGAACGACCGGTACCGGAAGGCGGCGAACGCCAACTCGGCACCGATGCCCTGCACGATGCCCTGCGGGATCACCGTGCCGGCCCACTGGCTGCCCAGCAGCGCGGACAGGACCGCGGCCACCGTCTCGCAGTAGAGCGCGGCGCCGGGCTTGCGGATGACCAGGCCGCCGATCACGGCCGGCATCAGCCACACGCCGTAGAGCAGCGTCTGCGCCGGCGGGAAGAACGCGAACGCACCCTCGGTGGCGCTCCAGACCAGGCCCCAGGCCCAGAAGATGACGCCGAAGGCGACCGCGATCACCGAGGCGACCACGATGTCGATGGTCCGCCAACGGGCGGTGTCGGTGGTGGATGTCATGTTGTACTCCCAGTTCTGCGTGCGAACCAGGAGAAGACGCACGCCGCGCGTCCGGTGGCACCGGACGGCGGCGCGGCTGGAGGTCGACCGAACTCCCTGCGCTGGCATTACCCAGATCAGGTTCGAGGGTCTGCGGGCATGCCCGCACTCTCAGCGCTGTGCGCTCCCCTGTCGGATGTGAAGTTGTCTCGTCGACGCTAACACTGACCAGGGGTGCCGGCCCAGCAGGGCATCCGCCCATCTCGGCGTTCAGCTGGCCGTACCGCGGCTGGGTAGGCTGACGATCATGCGGGTCGACGCGCGAGGTCTCACGTTCGAGGTAACCGCCGGCGGTCCGTCGGACGGCGAACCCGTCCTGCTGCTGCACGGCTTCCCCCAGCACAGCGGCGAGTGGGACGACGTGGTGCCCGCGCTGCACGCGGCCGGGCTACGCACGTACGCGCTGGACCAGCGCGGTTACTCGCCCGGTGCGCGGCCGACGGCGGTGGCCGACTACCGGATCCCCGAACTCGTCGCCGACGTGGTGGCGGTGCTCGACGCCCTGGGATTGGACGCCGTGCACGTGGTCGGCCACGACTGGGGCGCGATAGTGGCCTGGGCGGTCGCCGCCGGGCACCCCGACCGGGTCCGCACACTGACCGCGGTGTCCGTGCCGCATCCGGCCGCCATGGCGTACGCCCTGAGCAACGACGGCCAGCAGAAGGCCCGCTCGTCGTACATCACCTTGTTCCGTAAGCCGGGTACGGCGGAGAAGGTGCTGCTGGCGTGGCACGCGACCGCGCTGCGCAAGATGCTCGGCGGAGTGGGCGACGCGCCCCGGGTGGACCGCTACGTTGCCCCGATGCGCGAGCCGGGGGCGCTGACCGCCGCGCTGAACTGGTACCGGGCGATGTCCCGCGCCGACCTGGCCGGTGTCGGCCCGGTCGCGGTGCCCACCACCTACGTCTGGAGTGACCGGGACGTCGCCATCGGCCACACCGCCGCCGACGCGTGCGCCGCGAACGTCACCGGGACGTACCGCTTCGTGCGGTTGCCAGATGTGAGTCACTGGATTCCGGACACGGCGCCGGGTCCGCTCGCCGAGGCGATCCTGGCTCGGGCCGGCGGAACGGCCTGAGCCCGGTGGGCCAGCCAGGGAGGGACGCCGTGACCACGAACACCAGCGGGCCGGGCACCCGACGCTCGATCGCCGCGCAACTGCGCCTGCTGGGCGTACGCCCCGGGGCGACGCTGCTGGTGCACGCCGCGTTACGTCCGCTGGGGTTCGTCAGCGGCGGGCCGCACGCGGTGGTGCTCGCCCTGCGCGACGCGCTCGGCCCGGACGGCACGATCGTGGTGCCCACCCACACGCCGGACAACAGTGACCCCGCGGGGTGGCGCAACCCACCGGTGCCGGCGGACTGGTGGCCGCTGATCCGCGCCGAGATGCCGGGCTTCGACCCGGCGGTCACGCCGAGCCGGTTCATGGGCGTGCTCGCCGAGACGGTTCGCGGCTGGCCCGGTGCCCTGCGCAGCTCGCATCCGCACGTGTCGTTCGCCGCGCTCGGGCCGGCCGCCGAGCAGGTGGTGGCCGGGCACGGCCTGGCCGACATGCTCGGCGAGGGTTCTCCCCTCGCCCGGCTCTACGACCTGGACGCCGACGTCCTGCTGCTCGGCGTGGACCACTCCGTGAGCACCTCGCTGCACCTGGCCGAGTACCGCCGCCCCGGTTCGCCCCGCGAGCGGGTCGGCGCCGCGGTGCGGACCGGCGACGGCGGTCGGGAGTGGATGTGGTGGCAGGACGTACGGCTCGACGCGGACGACTTCGACGCGCTGGGCACGGACCTGGAGGCCACCGGGGCGGTACGCACCGGACCGGTCGGCACCGGGACCGGCAGGTTGATGAGCCAGCGGGCGGCTGTCGACTTCGCGGTGCGCTGGCTGGACCGACACCGGACGACGGAGGAAACATGACGGTGAGTGCCGAGGCCTACCTGGCCGTGGTGACCGAGACGATCGGCCGGGTGGCCGCCAGCCAGCGGGTGGCGGTGGGGCGGGCCGCCGACCTGATCGCCGACGCCGTCCGCGCCGACGGGGTGGTGCACGCGTTCGGCACCGGGCACTCCGAGGCCCTCGCCATGGAGATCGCCGGCCGGGCGGGCGGTCTGGTGCCGACCAACCGGATCGCGCTGCGCGACCTGGTGCTGCTCGGCGGCGAACCGGCGGAGCGGCTCGGCCCGCTGCTGGAACGGGACCCGGCGGTCGCGCACCGGCTCTACGAGTTGGCCCCGGTGCGGCCCACCGACATCTTCGTGCTCGCCTCGAACTCCGGGGTCAACGGCGCGATGGTGGAGTTCGCCACGCTCGTCAAGGAACGCGGCCACGGCCTGGTGGCGATCACCTCCGCGCAGCACTCGGGCCGGATGACCTCCCGTCACCCGTCCGGGCGCAAGCTGGCCGACCTCGCCGACGTCGTGCTCGACAACGGCGCTCCGTACGGTGACGCGACGCTGCCGCTGCCCGGCGGCGGCGCGGTCGGCGCGGTCTCCTCGATCACCGCGGCGCTGCTCGCCCAGCAGGTGACCGTGGAGGTGGTGGCCCGGCTGCTGGCGGCGGGGGAGCGGCCGCCGGTCTACCTGTCGGCGAACATCCCGGACGGCGACGCGCACAACACCGAGCTGGAGGCCCGGTACGCCGGTCGGATCCGACGCGGGTCCTGAGGCCGTACTGATAGCCGACGTGCGTCCAGAAGGTGAACAGCGAATGTCGTGAACCTGTTTCGCGCTCACCCGGGTGGGGCATTGGCGTTGCTGCCGGCGGCCGGGACCGCCGGCAGTAGCGTCGCACCGGAGGTAGCGCGTGTCCAAGGAGACCGAGAAGCAGCGTTGGCAGCGGAATTTCGCCGACCTGTTGCAGGAGTTGCGAGTCGCACAGACGGGCGTGCAGATCCTCTTCGCCTTCCTGCTCACCCTGCCGTTCAGCGCGGGGTTCACCGAGACCACGGAGTTCCAGCGGGACGTCTACATCGTCGCGCTGCTCGCCGCGGCCGCCGCGACCGCGATGATCATCTCGCCGGTGGCGTTCCACCGGGCGCTGTTCCGGCAGGGGCGCAAGCCGGAGTTGGTGCGCTTCGCGCACCGGATGGCCACCGGCGGCCTCGCCTTCATGCTGATCGCGATGGTCAGCGCGGTGCTGCTGATCACCGACTTCGTGCTCGACCGGCCGATCGCCTTCGTGCTCAGCGCGCTGACCGGGGTCTGGTTCCTGACGTTCTGGGTCGCCCTGCCGTTCGCCCGCCGCAACTGGGGTGAGGACGACGTCGACGACGAGGACGACGACCCGGACGAGGTCGCCGGCCGCTGATCGAGCAGTTCTCCACCGAGCGCTACCCCTGGGTAACACCCGGGGGTAGCGTGACGGTAGTCACACACGTCGAGCAGCCGCACGAGGTTCGAGGGGGCAGCCGTGACCACGACACAGGACGGTCGACCAGCACCGGACGGCCCGGATTCCGACACCACCGCGCAGACCGCCGGAGCCGCCGCGCCGCTGCCCGCCGAGGCCGGGCAGGTGTCGGAGAAGGAGGCCCGGCGGGTCGCCGAGGCCGCTCGCGAGTCCTCCTGGGATCGGCCCAGCTTCGGCAAGGAGTTGTTCCTCGGCCGCTTCCGGCTCGACCTGATCGACCCATGGCCCCAGTCCGAGCCGGACGACGTGGCCCGCGCCGAAGAGTTCCTCGGTCGGTTCCGCGCCTTCCTGACCACCGAGGTGGACGGGGCGGCCATCGAACGTGACGCGTCCATTCCGGACTCGGTCTTCCACGGCCTGGCCGACCTCGGCGCGTTCGGCATGAAGATCGACCGGAGGTACGGCGGGCTCGGGCTGAGCAACCTGCACTACTGCCGGGCGCTGATGCTGGCCGGCTCGGTCAGCCCGGCCATCGGCGCGCTGCTCTCCGCGCACCAGTCGATCGGGGTGCCGCAGCCGGTGAAGATGTTCGGCACCGCCGAGCAGAAGCAGCGCTTCCTGCCCCGGCTCGCCGCCGGCGAGGTGTCCGCGTTCCTGCTCACCGAACCGGACGTCGGCTCCGACCCGGCCCGGCTGGCCACCATCGCCGAGCCGACCGAGGACGGCACCGGCTACCGGCTCAACGGGGTGAAGCTCTGGGCCACCAACGGCATCGTGGCCACCCTGCTGGTGGTGATGGCCCGGGTGCCGGCCACCGAGGGGCGGCGGGGTGGGATCACCGCCTTCGTGGTGGACGGGGACAGCGCCGGCATCACCGTCGAGCGGCGTAACGAGTTCATCGGCCTGCGCGGCCTGGAAAACAGCCTCACCCGGTTCCACGACGTGTTCGTGCCCGCCGAGAACGTCATCGGCGGCGAGGGCAAGGGGCTGAAGATCGCCCTGACCACGCTGAACACCGGCCGCCTGTCGCTCCCGGCGATGTGCGTGGGCGCCGGCAAGTGGGCGCTTAACGTGGCCCGGGGCTGGGCCGCCGACCGGGTCCAGTGGGGCCGTCCGGTGGGCGAGCACGAGGCGGTCGCGCAGAAGCTCTCCTTCATCGCCGCCACCACGTACGGCATGGAGACCATGCTCGACCTGTGCTGCCTGCTCGCCGACGACGACCGCAACGACATCCGGATCGAGGCCGCGCTGGTCAAGCTGTACGCCAGCGAGATGGCCTGGAAGATCGCCGACGAACTGGTCCAGATCCGGGGCGGGCGCGGCTACGAGACGGCCGACTCGCTGGCCGCCCGCGGCGAACGCCCGGCCAACGTCGAGCAGGTGCTCCGCGACCTGCGCATCAACCGGATCTTCGAGGGCTCCACCGAGATCATGCACCTGCTGATCGCGCGGGAGGCGGTCGACGCCCACCTGTCGGTGGCCGGCGACATCATCGACCCGGACGCGGGCCTGGGCCGCAAGGCGCGCGCCGGCGCCCGAGCCGGTGCCTTCTACGCGAAGTGGCTGCCCACGCTCGCCGTGGGCCGGGGGCAGAGCCCGTCGGCGTACGCCGAGTTCGGGCCGCTCGCCGCGCACCTACGGCAGGTCGAGCGGTCGTCGCGCAAGCTGGCCCGGTCGACGTTCTACGCGATGTCCCGCTGGCAGGGAAAGATGGAACGTAAGCAGGCGTTCCTCGGCCGCGTGGTGGACATCGGCGCCGAGTTGTTCGCGATGTCCGCGGTCTGTGTCCGGGCCCAGTCCGAGCGGGCCAGCCGCCCGGAAAATGTCGAGCTGGCCGACCTGTTCTGCCGGCAGGCGCGGGTGCGGGTGGACGCCCTGTTCTCGGCCCTCTGGGACAACACCGACTCGGTCGACACCGCCGCCGCGAAGCGGATTCTCGCCGGCCGCTACGCGGGCCTGGAGGAGGGCGTGCTCACCCCGTCCGACGAACTGCCCTGGGTGGCCGGTTGGTCGCCCGGCCCGTCCACCGCCGAGGACGTCCGCCGCCGCATCCCGCCGAAGCCGTGACCGTGCCGCCCGGCGTCCTGCCGGGCGGTGGCCGCGCCGTCCGGCGTCCTGCCGGGCGGTGGCCGCGCCGTCCGGCGTCCTGCCGGGTCGGTGCGGTGGTGGCGGTGCGGGTCAGCTGGCGATCGCCCAGGCCAGCACCGCCGCCAGGATCAGTCCGTTGAGCGCCGCCAGACCCAGGTACGCCGCGGACGGGATCTTCTTGCCCCGGCGGACGAAGGAGACCAGGACTGCGGCGTAGCCGAGCAGCAGGACGGCGATGACGACCAGGAAGTAGAACACCCGAAGACCTTAGCGGTCCCAGGCCAGGCAGCCCGCGACGGCGCGGTGGTCGCCGGCACCCGGGATCGGCGTCAGCGGCTCCGGCCGCGCAGGCCGAGGTGGCGCAGCTCCAGCGCGGCCAGCGCATCGACCGTCGCGTCGTCGCCGCGCCGCCACGCCTCGGCCACGTCGGGGCCGACCCGGGTCAGCCGGCCCAGTGGCTGGGTGGCCAGGGCACGCAGGGCCAGCAGGTCCCGGCCGGCCGGCCCGGCGGCCAGCTTCGCGGCCGACCCAGCCCGACGCATCCAGCGCAGCCGCAGCGGCAGCCAACCGAACAGCACCAGGCCGAGCGGGAAGATCAGCACCGCGATGGTGAGGGCGAGGGCGAGCTGGTCGACCAGGTGCTGCTGGTCGCGGCCGGCGTCGGCGAGCCCCCGGGCGGCGTCGGCGGCCCGCTGGAAGGGCGCGGTCAGCTCGTCACCGACCAGCGGCACCCGGCGGACCTTGCCGCCGGCGTCGGCGAGGTTGTCGGCGAGGCCACTCCCGGCACCCTCCAGTTTCTGCCCCGGTACGGCGAGCTTCTGCACCAGGTCGTGCAGCCACAGCGCGCCGCGGACCGCCGCGTACACCCAGGCGACGACGAGCAGGTCGGTGAGCAACTGACGGGCGGCGGTCGGGAACCGATCGGCATAGATTTTCACGCCGGACAGCGTGACACGAATGGGCCGGGACCGGCACCCGCCGGATCAGCCGGCGGGAGAGCGGTTGGACCTGGGCCGGCGAGCTTCGCGCCGCCCGGATCCGGATGTCGAGCGAGGTCTTGCTGCCTTGCCGGCGATGATGAATGACAGTTCAGCGGACGCAGGTGGGGCAGGTGCCGAAGATCTCCAGGGTGTGGCTGACGTCGGCGTAGCCGTGCTGCGCGGCGACCCGGTCGGCCCAGCTCTCCACCGCGGGGCCGGCGACCTCCACGGTGTTGCCGCAGACCCGGCAGACCAGGTGGTGGTGGTGCCCCTCGCTGCACCGGCGGTAGAGGTGCTCGCCGCCGGGCGGCCGCATCACGTCGATCTCGCCGGCGTCGGCCAGCCCCTGCAGGGTGCGGTAGACGGTGGTCAGGCCGACCCGCTCGCCGCGCTGCCGCAGCATCGCGTGCAGGTCCTGGGCGCTGTGGAAGCCCTCCATCTCGGCCAGCAGCGCGCTCACCGCCGAGCGCTGCCGGGTGTTGCGCACCGCGGCGCCCTGCTCGCTCATGATCCCTCCCCGGCGTGGCTGACCGCGTCCGCCACGATGTGCGCGACGTGCTCGTCGACCAGGCTGTAGGCGATCTCCCGACCTCGGCGGGAACCCCGCACCACGCCCGCGCCGCGAAGCACCCGCAGATGCTGGGAGACCAGTGGTTGCGCGGCACCGAGTTTGTCCACCAGCTCGTGCACGCACCGCTCACCGCTGGCCAGCTCGCTGACGATGGCCAACCGGATCGGCGCCGACAGGGCGCGGAGCAACTCGCTGGCCCCGTCGAAGCCCTCGTAGCCCGTCGCGCTGGTCATCCCGCAACGGTAACCAATACCACCGACGACGCCCCGCTCAGGATCGGCCCAGTACGACCTCGTGGGGTTCCGCTGTTGGCGCGGGGGCCGGCGTCGACCGTCGCCGCAGCGTCCGCCAGACCCCACCGGCGACGGCGACCACCAGGAAGGAGGCGATCGCCACCAGCACCACCGAGGCGCCCGGCGCGGTGTCCGCCGTGGCCGCCACCCAGACACCGGAGCCGGCGGCGAAGAGCCCGAGTGCCATCGCGGCCGTCATGGTGCTGCGGAAACCCCGAGTGACCTGCTGGGCGGTAGCGACCGGCACCACCATCAGCGCGCTGATCAGCAGCACCCCGACGGCCCGCATCGCAATGGTCACCGTGACCGCGGTGGCGACCGCGATCAGCAGGTTCAGCGTGCGCACCGGCAGGCCGGAGACCCGGGCGTACTCCTCGTCGTGGCTGACCGCGAAGAGCGCCGGGCGCAGCGCGATCATCGTGACCAGGATCGCCGCGCCGAGCACCGCGATGGTGATCACGTCGGCGAGGGAGGTGGTGATCAGTGACCCGAACAGGTAGGCGTTGAGGTTCGCGCTCGTCGCGTCGGAGAGGCCAACCAGCAGTACACCGCCGGCGATGCCGCCGTAGAAGAGCAGGGCCAGGGCCAGGTCGCCGGAGGTACGCCCACGGGCCCGGACCACCTCGATGGCGATCGCGCCCGCGGTGGCGACGAGCACGGCGACCAGCACCGGTGAGCGGTTGAGCAGCAGTCCGGCCCCGACTCCGGTCAGCGCGACGTGCCCGACACCGTCGCCGATCAACGCCAGTCGGCGCTGCACCAAGTAGATGCCGAGCGCCGGCGCGGCCAGGCCGATCACCAGCGCGCCGATCAGGGCATGCTGCATGTAGGAGTACTGGAAGAGTCCCATGGGTCAGTTGCTCCACAGCCCGGCGGGCTCGTCGTAGCAGTGCGGGTGCACGTGGTCGTGGTCGGGCTCCGCGTGGTGGCCGGCCGGGTCCGGCACCGCGCCGTCGTGGGCGATGCGACCCTCGTGGACGACCACAGCCCGGCTGATCACCGGTCGCAGTGGGCCCAACTCGTGGGCGACGAGCAGCACCGTCCCGCCGTCGGAGACGAAGTCGCGCAGCGCGCTGGCGAACGCCTCCTGGCTGGCCGCGTCCACCCCCGCGGTGGGCTCGTCGAGGACCAGCAGCTCCGGCTTGCCGGCCAGCGCGCGGGCGATCAGGGTGCGCTGCTGCTGGCCGCCGGAGAGCGTGGCCACCGGGTCGCCGGCCCGGTCGGCGAGCCCGACCGCGAGCAGCGCGGCGTCGACGGCGGCGCGGTCGGCTCGACCCGGCGGGCGGAGCACCCCCCGGCGGGCCAGCCGCCCGGAGGCCACCACCTCACGGACGGTGGCCGGTACCCCGCCGCCGGCGCCCAGCCGCTGCGGGACGTACCCGATCCGCTCCCACTGCCGGAACCGGCGCAACGGCCTCTCGAAGAGGGTGACCGAGCCGGCGCTGACCGGCACCAGCCCGAGCACGGCGCGGATCAGGGTGGACTTGCCGGAGCCGTTGGCCCCGAGCACGGCGACCACCTCACCGGCGGTGACGGTGAGGGAGATGTCCCGGAGCACGGGGCGGCCGTCGTAGCCGACCACCCCGTGCTCGACGGTGATGACAGGTGTGGTCACGAGCAGCCCAAGGCCGTCTGCAGGGTCCGCAGGTTGGTGCGCATCACCGAAAGGTAGTCCCCGTCGCTGCCCGCGGCGAGCCCTTCGATCGGGTCCAGCACGGCGGTCTTCGCGCCGACCTGACCGGCGATGGTCTCGGCGACCTTCGGGCTGACCAGGGTCTCGAAGAAGATCGTGGTGGCCTGGTGCTCCTTCGCCTCCTCGATCACGTGCGCCAGCCGCTGCGGCGAGGGCTCGACGTCGGGGCTCAGCCCGGTAATGCCGACCTGGTCGAGCTGGTAGCGGTCGGCGAGGTAGCCGAACGCGGCGTGGCTGGTCACGATCTCCCGCCGTTGGCAGGTGGCCAGGCCGTGCCGGAACTCGCCGTCCAGGGCCGTCAGGTCGGCGCGCAGCGCCGCGGCGCGGGCGGTGTAGTCGGCGGCGTGGTCCGCGTCGGCCTTGCCGAGCCGCTGGGCGAGCTGGTCACCGATGCCGGCCAACCGGGTCGGGTCGAGCCAGACGTGCGGGTCCTTGCCGCCGCTGTCCTCGGTGTGCCCCTCCTCGCCCTCGTGGTCGTGCCCGCCGGCGGTCGCGTCCAGCAGCGGCTGCACGCTTGTCACGTCGAACGCCCGGTCGCCACCGTTCTGCGCGACGGCATCGTCCACCGCCGGCTGGAAGCCCTTCAGGTAGACGATCAGCTCGGCCTCGCTGACCTGGCCGACCTGGCTGGGGTTGAGTTCCAGGTCGTGCGGCTCGGCGCCCGGCTTGGCCAGGTTGGTCACCCGGACCGCGTCGCCACCGACGCGCTCCGCGACGAACTGGAGGGGGTAGAACGCGGCCACCACGTCGACCCGTTGGGGGTCGGCGTCAGCGCCTCCGGTGGAGCAGCCGGCCCCGGCGCCCAGGGCGAGGAGGGCGGTCGCGGCGGCCAGGACACGGGACGTGGTGCGGTTGCTCATGTCGTCAACTGTCCGTGGCAACGATAATGATTGTCAAAAACGCATGGTTCATGTCAGAGCAGCTTCGCCAGGCCCACCGTCACCAGCAGGGTGAGCATCACCAGCCGAAGCAGCCGGGTCTGCGGCGCCTGAACCGCCCAGGTCGTCGCCAACAGGGCGATCAGGACAGCGGCGAGCGCGAGCGTCAGCAGCCCGCCGATCACCCCGGGCGTGAAGAACGCCACCAGCACCACCACCAGGGTGAGCAGGAACACCGACGTCGGGTTGGCCCCGGCCAACCGGGCCAACAGGGGGCGCTGCGTACGCTGCATCCCACAGACTCTACGAGGAGGGACACCCGTTGCTGGTGACCAACCGGTTCGTGGTCGACGTCGATGTCGCCGACGACTTCACCGAACGGGCGCACGCCGCCCTCACCGCACTGGCCGCCCGCCCCGGCTACCTGCGCGGTCAACTGGTCCGGGCGCTCGACGACCCCCGGTACTGGTCGCTGGTCACCGAATGGGAGTCGGTCGGCACCTACCGCCGGGCACTGGGCGCCTTCGAGGTCAAGGTCAGCGCCGTGCCGCTGCTCGCCGAGTCGGTCGACGAACCCTCCGCGTACGAGGCGCTGGCCACCGCCGCCCCCGGCGGGGCAGTCGTCGTCGCCGAGAGTGATCGGGCTGCGGGTCCTTACCGCTGAGCCGCCGGACACTACGCTGCTCCTATGACCGCACCCGCCCCGCCACCCGGTCCCGGCGTGGCTCCGCCGTTCGCCGCGCCACCCACCGAGGGCCGTCGGACTCGGCTCTGGATCGGCCTCGGCGTCGGCGCGCTCGCCGTGTTGCTCTGCTGTGGCGGGGGCGGCAGCGCCGTCATCGGCCTGGCCGTCACCGGCGTGCAGGCGATCGGGGAACAGGCCCGCACCGTGACCGGCGCCTACTACCAGGCGCTTGTCGAGCGGGACTACGGGCGGGCGTACGAGCAGCTCTGCGACGACGCGCAGCGGCGCGAGTCCCGGCCCGAGTTCGAACGGCGAGCCGCCGCCGAACCCCAGGTCACCGCCTTCCGGCTCGGTGAGGTCGACACCATCAACCTGACCGTGCCGGTGGATGTGAGCCTCTCCGGCGGCGACCGGGAACAGCAGCAGGTCAGCCTCGGCCGGGACGGGCAGACCGGCGGCGTGGAGGTCTGCGGGGTCAGCTGACCCGTCACCGGTATTCTGCTGGGCTCAGGGCGACGGTGGTCGTACCGTTGTCCCGAACCGACCGATCCATCCACATCTCGCCCCCGCCGACCGCCAGCCGGCGTAGGAGGAAACATGCCAGCCGACCGTATCGACGCCGTCGTCAGCCTCGCCAAGCGCCGAGGCTTCGTCTTCCCCTCCAGTGAGATCTACGGAGGCACCCGATCGGCGTGGGACTACGGCCCGCTCGGCGTGGAGCTCAAGGAGAACGTCCGCCGGCAGTGGTGGAAGACCATGGTCCAGCAGCGGGACGACGTGGTCGGCCTCGACTCCGCCGTGATCCTGGCCCGCAAGGTGTGGGAGGCGTCCGGCCACATCGCCGAGTTCGTCGACCCGCTCACCGAGTGCCAGTTCTGCCACAAGCGGTTCCGGGCGGACCACCTGGAGGAGGCGTACGCGGAGAAGCACGGCAAGCCGCTGACCTCACTCGCCGAGCTGAACTGCCCCAACTGCGGCAACAAGGGCACCTTCACCGAGCCGAAGATGTTCAACGGCCTGATGAAGACCTACCTGGGTCCGGTGGAGAGCGACGAGGGGCTGCACTACCTGCGTCCGGAGACCGCGCAGGGCATCTTCGTCAACTACAAGAACGTGGAGACGGTCGCCCGCAAGAAGCCGCCGTTCGGCATCGCCCAGACCGGCAAGTCGTTCCGCAACGAGATCACCCCGGGCAACTTCATCTTCCGGACCCGCGAGTTCGAGCAGATGGAGATGGAGTTCTTCGTCGAGCCGGGCACCGACGAGCAGTGGCACGAGTACTGGCTCCAGGAGCGCTGGAACTGGTACATCGACCTCGGCCTGTCGGCAGACAATCTGCGTCTCTTCGAGCACCCCGCCGAGAAGCTCTCGCACTACTCGAAGCGGACCGTGGACATCGAGTACCGCTTCCAGTTCGGCGGCACCGAGTTCGCCGAGCTGGAGGGTGTCGCCAACCGCACCGACTTCGACCTCTCCACGCACAGCAAGCACTCCGGCGTCGACCTGTCGTACTTCGACCAGACCAAGAGTGAGCGCTGGATGCCGTACGTCATCGAGCCGGCCGCGGGTCTGACCCGCGCGGTGCTCGCCTTCCTGCTGGAGGCGTACGACGAGGACGAGGCTCCCAACACCAAGGGCGGCGTGGACAAGCGCACGGTGATGCGGTTCGACCCACGGCTGGCGCCGGTCAAGGTGGCGGTGCTGCCGCTGTCGCGCAACGAGGCGCTGTCGCCCAAGGCGAAGGATCTCGCCGCGCTGCTGCGCAAGCGCTGGGTGGTCGAGTTCGACGACTCGCAGGCGATCGGCCGCCGCTACCGCCGGCAGGACGAGATCGGCACCCCGTTCTGCGTGACCGTCGACTTCGACACGCTTGACGACAACGCCGTGACGGTGCGCAACCGCGACACCATGGCCCAGGAGCGGGTCTCGCTGGACCAGGTCGAGCGCTACCTGATCGAGCGCCTCCCCGGCTGCTGACGTCCTCCGAAAAGCCCCTCCCCGACCGCGGCCGGGGAGGGGCTTTCTGGTGTCTGACCAGGGGCGGGACGCGAAACGAACCGTCGGCGACTCGCGGGCCGATGAAATTAGTTCAATGCCATCTTTCGATATCTTGGGTCTCGATCGGGAGAAGGTGGGATGACATGGCGAACCGACTGTCCGTCCTCCGCGTGACCGCTGCGGCGTCGATCGTCGTGGGACTGCCGGCGCTCTCGGGCTCGACGGCCCACCACGGTGCCGCCCAGGCCCCGCCGCCGCACCTGTCCTCGGCGTCGCGCGGGTCGGCTGGTGCGGACCTCACGGCCACCGTGTCGCCCGTCCCCGAGATGATCGAGGCCGCCCAGTGGAGGATCGAGCCGCCGGCCCCGTCCCGCGGCGGTCCCGCGCGCCGTGCCTCCCCGCGCGCCCCCGTGACACGTCTCGCCCCCGTCACGGCGATCCACTCGCAGGCCAAGATCGACAGCGGGGCGCTGGTGACGTGGACGACCTCCCCGACGTGCCTCCTGGCGGGGCACGACACCATGGGTTGGGCGTGGCTCGACGACCTCCCGGCCGGGAGGGTGGTGCGGGTCGACTCGGGGCCGTGCGCGGGCAGCTACCAGGTGGTCGGGCACCGGTGGCAGCCGCGTAAGGGCGGCACGATGCCGGACTGGGTGAGCAGATACGACCTCGTGCTCCAGACCTGCACGGGGCGGAGCGGGACGGGGTTCAGCACCGCTCGACGGCTGCCCCGGTAGGCCGGGTCGGCCGGCCCGGCGGCGTCGACCCGAGCGCCGCCCTGCGGCAGGCAAAGGGGGAGGAACCCCTCCGTATACTTGCGGGGTGAGTGATGTCGCGGTGGCGCCCGGACGCCCGTTAACCCTCGGTGGCTACCAGGTGTGGCCGCCGGTGGTGCTCGCGCCGATGGCCGGGATCACCAACGTCGGCTTCCGCCGGCTCTGCCGGGAGCAGGGCGGCGGCATCTACGTCTGCGAGATGATCACCACCCGGGCGCTTGTCGAGCGGAACCCGAAGACCCTGCACATGATCGCGTTCGGCGACGACGAGAAGCCCCGCAGCCTCCAGCTCTACGGCACCGATCCGGAGATCACCGCCGCCGCGGTCCGGATCATCGTGGAACGCGACCTGGCCGACCACATCGACCTCAACTTCGGCTGCCCCGTCCCCAAGGTCACCCGGCGTGGTGGCGGCGCGGCGCTGCCGTGGCGACGCCGGCTCTTCGCCCGGCTGGTACGGGCCGCGGTGGACGCCGCGGCACCGGCCGGGGTGCCGGTCACGGTCAAGATGCGCAAGGGCATCGACGACGACCACCTGACGTACGTCGAAGCCGGGCTCGCCGCCCAGGAGGCCGGCGTGGCCGCGGTGGCCCTGCACGGGCGGACGGCCGCGCAGCGCTACTCGGGCACCGCCGACTGGGACGCGATCGCCACGTTGAAACAGGCTCTCGACGTGCCGGTGCTCGGCAACGGCGACATCTGGGAGGCCGACGACGCGCTGCGGATGGTCGCCCACACCGGGGTCGACGGCGTGGTCGTCGGGCGTGGCTGCCTGGGGCGCCCGTGGCTGTTCGCCGACCTGGAGGCCGCCTTCGACGGCCGGTCCGAGCGGCGACTGCCCACCCTCGGGGAGGTGTCGGTGACCATGCGTCGGCACGCCGAGCTGCTGGTCGACCAGTTCGTGGCCGCCGCCCGCAACCCGACCCGGGGTGAACGGGACGGCTGCGCCGATTTCCGCAAGCACGTCGCCTGGTACCTCAAGGGGTTCCCGGTCGGCGGCGAACTCCGCCGCTCACTGGCGATGATCGAAAGCCTGGCTCAGCTCGATGACCTGCTGGGCAAACTCGACCCGACGGAGCCGTTCCCGGTGACCGCCCTGGGCCAGCCGCGTGGACGCACCAACTCGCCGGGCAAGGTCTTCCTGCCGGATGGTTGGCTGGCCAGCCGGGACGACGACGCCGTCCCCGAGGGCGCCGAGATGGACGACTCCGGCGGCTGAGCCCCTGTCCCGTCCGAGGCCCCTCGGATGATCCCCGACTCCGTTCGAGCCGGACGTGGGTGCGTGCACGATGACCCGGACAGGCCGAAGGGCCGGACCCCGGTGGTGGGGTCCGGCCCTTCGGCCTTGCGGTGTGGTGTGGTGGTGTGGGGGTCAGCTGGTGGCGTAGCCGCGGGTGGCGATCCAGTCGGCGAGGTGCTCGACGCTGATCTGGTAGGCGGC
>NZ_JBEZGL010000025.1:0-111631 GCF_040649915.1 Micromonospora sp. NPDC048839 | reverse complement strand
GTCCGCCTGGCGGACTAGCCCGCACCGCTGGTCCGTCTCGCGGACTAGCGCGGCAGGCCGGTCGCGCCCTCCCCGGCTGCGACCGGCCACCGTCGTGCCCGCGGTGTCCCTGATCAGTACGAGTAGCCCGAGCCCTCGGCGTCGCTGGTGCCGCTGTCCGCGGGCGGCGCGACCGGCTTCGGCGTGGAGGTGGGCAGGCAGCTGAGGTTCTTCTTGCCGTCCGGCTGGACCACGAACCAGGTGCCGCCAACCGCCTGGCCCTTCCACTGGCCGGGCTTCTTGTCGCCGATGTAGCGGTAGACCGGCCAGCCGGCGATGGTGAGCTGACGGGTGCCGTCCTGGCGGGTCACGCTGCTGACCTTGTCGTCGGACACGCCGCTGAGCTGCGGGTTGCCGTCGGTCAGCGCCGGCGGCCACACCTCGGCGCACTTGTCGACACAGTTCGACGAGGGCGGGTCGGCGGTGTCCTTGTCGAAGCGGTACAGGATCCAGCCGTCCTGGTCGGTGACCACCTTGCCCATCCGGGCGACGCTCTTGCCGACCAGCTTCTCGGTCAGGTTGACGTTCGCGGGCGGCGCGTCGGCTGCCGGCGCCTCCGCTGACGCCGACGCCTCGGCTTCAACCGACGCGCTGGGCTCGGCCGCGGCGACGGCGACCGGCTCGGCCGCGCTCGAGTTCGCCCCGTCGTAACCTGCGGGAGCGCAGGCCGTTAGTGCGACCATCGCGCTCGCGACGATGACGGTCCGCTTCATCTTTGCCACGTGCCCTCCTCATTCTTGGCAGTTCACCCATAGGTACGGGAGGCAGGCTGTCAAGGTTGAAGTAATAACAGTGGTCAATTTCACTTGGCCTGATTGAACCAATTCCAGCGCGAATGCGTACGCCCCTGATGCGAGACTTCTCCGGCAACGACAGATCGGCGCCGGCCATTGTTGCCAGGCCGGCGCCGATCCGTACGCGAGACTACATCGGTAGCGTGACCAGCGGACTCGCCACACCATTGGCGTCCACCGACTGCACCTGGAGTTGCTTGATGTCCTCCACCGGAGCCGACGTCGACGCACTCAACTCCAGACCCTGCGGTCGGGTGTTGGTGCCGTAACCGCCATCCGGTACGGACCAACTCGAAACGACCTCGGTGCTGGCGTTCTTGCGCACCACCACCAACCGGCAGGTGCGCGGGCCGGGCAGCTTCCGCAGAACGAAATTGATCCGCGTCCCGTACTCCCGCTTCACCAGGAACATGGTGGTCTGCACACCTGTCGTCGGGTCGGTGGCCTCGACCTGGTCGCCCTCCTCCTCGGTGCCGCCGACACCCGGGCCGCTCGGCGGGGCCGTCGGCCCGCTGGTCTGCGGGTCGATCGGCGCGCTCGGCGTCGGACCGGCGACCGGAGTCGACCCGCTGTCGGTCACGTTGACGAAGCCGTACCCGCTCAGACCGCCGAAGACCACCACGGCGGCGGCCGTCGCGAGCATCTGACGAAACCGGGTACGTCGCCGGTCGGCCCGGACCGCGCCCAGCGTCCGGTTCAGCAACGCCGGGTCGGTGGCCGTCTGCTCCAGCGCCATCATCGTCTCGCCGTCGATGTCGGAGAGCAACCCGACCACCGGCACCATCGTCTCCAACTCGGCCGCGCACGCCCAGCAGGTCGCGAGGTGCTCCTCGAACCGCTCCGTGTCCTGCTCGTCGAGCACACCGAGCGCGTACGCCGCGACGTCCATGTGGTCCGGCCGGCTCATTCTGTCACCCCCCGCTCCTGCAGAGCCGTGCGCAGCGCGCGCAGCGCGTAGTAGACCCTCGACTTGGCGGTGCCGAGCGGTAGCCCCAACTCCTCGGCGGCCTCCGGCACCGTCCGCCCCCGGAAGTACGTCGAGATCAGGATCTCCCGGTGCGACTGACTGAGCGTACGCAGCGCGTCCGCGACAGTCATGGTCCGCAGCACCCGGTCGGTGCTGTCCGCCTCGGCGAACGCGGTGAGATCCCGGTCGTACGTCTCCGGCGGCCGAGCCTCCTGGCTGCGGTGCTCGTCGATGGCGATCCGCCGGGCCACCGTGACCAGCCACGGCCGCAGCGACCCCTGCCCCTGCGTACCCAGACGGTGCGCGTTGCGCCAGGCCCGCAGCAGCGTCTCCTGGACGATGTCCTCCGCACGCTGCCGGTCCCCCCCGGTAAGACGCATCACGAACATCAGCAACGGACCGGCGTGCTCGGCGTAGAGCTGACGGATCAACTGGTCGGAATGGCTGGCCTCGGTTGTCGTCGCCTGATGGCGTCCGGGCGCCGGTCGCGGCGTCACCGGACCATTCTGGCGAGACGGCGCGTGCGCGTCGACCCCCCGGGCAGACGACGTCGGCCGTGACGAGGACCGCGCCGACATCCAGTCCGCGCCAACCACGTCGCCATGCCAACCGGCCGCCACCGCGTGCATGCAGACCTCCGGGGTGTCCGTAACCATCGCCGGCCCACGAAGCGGGCCGCCCGGTGGTACGCAGCAGCGCCCCGAGCGGATCAACAAACGGCGGAAATTTTTTCCCGCCGTCGTTGAGCCGGCGGTCAGCGGCGGACGGAGAACAGGCCCGGTGGCGGCGGATCCGAGCCGGTCGCGTCGGCGTCGCGGACCACAGGCGCCCCGCTGGCGAAGCGGTCCAACTCGTCGCCGGCCACCACCCGGCCCGGGAACCAGTCGCCGGCGGCGCGCCGGGTCAGCTCCGGCACCGGGGGCGTGGACCGCCCCGCGACCAGCACCAGATTGCCGTACCGGCGGCCCCGCAACACCGCCGCGTCCCCGACCAGACAGGCCTGCGGCAACACCGAGCGGACCGTGGCGACCTGCCCCCGTGCGTGCCGCAACGGCGGGCCGTCGGCCAGGTTCGCCAGATACCAGCCCGCCGGGCGGAGCACCCGGGCCACCTCGGCCGCGTACTCCACCGAGGTGAGATGAGCCGGGGTACGGGCACCGGCGAACACGTCGGCGACCACCACGTCGTAACTGGCGTCCCGGGTGGCGGTCAACACGGCCCGCGCATCCTCCACACGGACCCGCAGCCGGGCGTCGGACGGCCACGGCAGCACCCTGCGGACCAGCTCCACCAGCGCGCCGTCCACCTCGGCCACCCGCTGGGTGGAGCCGGGCCGGGTGACCGACACGTAGCGGGGCAGGGTCAGGGCACCGCCGCCCAGATGCAGCACCCGCAGCGGCTCACCCGCCGGTGCGATCAGATCCACCGCGGCCGCCAGCCGCCGCACGTACTCGAACTCCAGGTGCGTCGGGTCGGTCAGGTCGACGTGCGACTGCGGCGCGCCGTCCAGCAGCAGCGTCCACGAGCCGGGCCGGTCCAGGTCCGGCACGAGCTCGGCCTGCCCCGTGTCGACAGGCTCGACCACCCGGTCAGCCGCCCGTTTACGTCCCATCCCGACAAGTATCCGCGGTCAACGGGCCGCGCGCGCCGCGGCGGTCAACGCGCGGTGCAGCAACCGGGAATCGCCGAGCAGGGCACGCAGCCGGCGCTCCAGCCCGGCGATCGGGATCAGGTTCTGTGGGGCCCGCGGGTCCTTGTACGGGGTGGAGGCGAAGCGGGGCAGGGTGACAAGCGACAGGTCGGCCAACTCGATCGCCGCCTCGACGGGCAGGTCGGCCGAACACTCCACCCGGACGATGCCCGCCCACGGGGCGCCGATCGCCACCGGCAACCGCAAATACCACGACCAGCCACCCCAGGCGGTGCCCAGCCGGAACACCGGGGACCGCTCACCCGACGCCATACCCGTCACCACGGCCGTCAGCCGGGCATCCAGATACTGGCTGTGCTGGGTCTTGATGTAGCCCAGCGTGCGCGGCAACTGCCGGCGACTGCGCAACGGGCCGTCCACCACCAGCAGATCACCGTCGACCCGGGCGGCGTCGGACACCGCCACCTCCAGCGCGGTCAGCGGACCCTGCACGGCAGCCGGTAACTTCGCCAGCTCACCCGTGCCACCCACCCGGTGCACCGGGTAACGGATCGAGCCCGCCACCACATCCTGCGCCGACGGGCTCGCCGTGAACAGGCCCCGACCCACCCGGGTACCGGCCAACTGCGCGGCACCCCGACCCAGGTCACACCGGACCACCCCGGCCGCGTACGAGGCGGCCAGACCGGGGAACGACAGGCCGTCGGCCTCCGCCGTCCAGATGCTCGCGTCGATCCGGCGGACCCCGTCGACGAGCAGCACCACGTCGGGCGCCCGCACTCCGGGGCGTACCCCGATCGCCCGCCAGTCCACCGCGGGCAGCTCCACGTCCGCGTCGACCTGCGCGCTGCTCGGCGCGGCCGGCCCGGCGGTCGAGGCCTCGAACGACGCCCCGTACGCCGGATCCCACGAATCCACGAAGAACGCGGGGTCACTCACCGGCCGGCCCGTCCCATCCGCGCTGCACTCCTCGCGCTCACCGGCCCGACCTTTCGTTCGCGACTGCGGGGCTCCGCTGCGCTGCACTCCTCGCGCTCACCGGCCCGTCCGCTCCACGCGCGCGGAACGCGCATCCTTGCGCACCTCGAAGCGGACCGGGATGCGTTCGGCCAGCGCCGGCACGTGGGTGACCACGCCGACCATCCGGTCGCCCCGGGCGGCCAGGTTCTCCAACGTGGCGGCGACCGTGTCCAGGGTCGCGGCGTCGAGCGTGCCGAAGCCCTCGTCCAGGACTATCGACTCCAGGCTCGCCGCCGTTGTCGACATCCCGGCCAGCTGCTCGGAGAGCGCCAACGCCAACGCCAGCGACGCCTGGAACGTCTCACCGCCGGAGAGGGTCCGCACCCCCCGGCGCAGACCCGCGTCGTGGTGGTCGACCACCACGAACTCGCCCTTGTCGTGCACCAGCTCGTACTGGCCGGAGGACAACTCCCGCAGGATCCCCGACGCGCCGTCGACAAGCAGGTCCAACGCCTCGGCGAGCAACCACCGCTCGAAGTTGTTGGCCCGCAGGTGCCCGGCGAGCGCGCGCGCCACCTGCGCCTCCCGCTCGTGCCCCGCCCGCTGCTCGCGCAACGTGCCGGCCTGCTCGCGACGCTCGTGCAGCCGCCGCCGTTCGGCGTCGGCCCGCTCGACCGCCACCGTCGCCGCATGCACCGGGTCGTCACCGACCGGCACGTCGGCGGCGGCGAAGATGCCGGTGATGCGCCGCTGCACCGCGTCGGCCACCGACTCCGCCTCGGCGACCGCCACGGCCCGGCTCGCCCGATCGGCGCGGCGGCGGTCCGCCTCGGTCGCCGCCCAACCGGTGAGCGCCGCCCACGCGACAGCCACGTCGTCCCGATCGGTCACCGGCGGGCCGAACCGGGCCAACCCGTCGCGGGACGTGTCGAAGGCCCGCCACGCCGCCCGCAGCCGCTCCTCGGCGGCGTCCACCCCGGCCCGGGCCTGGCGCGCGGCCTCGCGGCCGGCCCGCACCGCGGTCGCCGCCTCCTCCAGCGCACGCCGCAACCGGGCGTGCTCGGCCAACTCCCGGCGCAACACCGCGGGCTCCGCCGCCCCGGCGAGCTGGTCGTCCAACTCGGCCAGTCGGGCGTCCACCTGCTCCTGCCGGGCCCGCGCCTGCACCAGCAGCCGCTCCAGGTCCCGCGCCGCCGCGTCCCGCTCCTGCACGGTTGCCTGCGCGGCCTTGGTCGCGGCCCGCGCCGCCTTGCCCGCCGCCGTCGCCGCCGCCACCGCCGAGTCGGCAGGCACCGCCGGCACCAGCTCCACCTGCTGCTCGCAGACCGGACAGGCCGCCCCGGCGTGCAGGTGCACCCGCAGGCTGACCGCCAGGTCGGTGGCCTTCGCCTCCTCGTGCGCCCGGAAGGCCGCCTCCAACTCGGCGTCGGCCCGCTCGGCGACCACGCGGGCAGCGGCCAGGGCCGCCACCGCCGTGGCGTGCTCGTCGTTCGCCGCGCGCACCGCCGCGCGGACCGTGTCGGCCTCGCCGGAGAGCCGGTCCCGATCGTCGTATGCCCGCAGCAGCAGCCGCACCGCGCTCTCGTCGCCGGCACCGGCCAACTCGCCGCGCAGCTTCTCCTCCCGCTCCTCGGCCAACGACACAGCGGTCGCCGCCGCCTCCGCGTCGGCCCGCGCCGAGGTGACCGCGCGGGCCACCTCGGCCACCCCGCGCGGCGCGCGCACCCCGGTCAGGACGGTCAGCTCGTCGTCGAGGGCGGTCAGCGCCGCCGCCGCCTCCCGGGCGGCGGAGCGGCCCGCCGCCAGCTCCGGAACGGCGGCGGCCACCTTGCCGGCCAGCTCGACCATCCGGTCGACCCGCGCGTCGGCCTCGGCCAACGCCTCGTCGTCCACGCCGGTCAGCCCGGCGAGCACCTGGTCGACCGCCTCCAGTCGGGCCTCCGCCTGCCCGGCGCGCGCCGTCGCCTTCTTCTGCACGTCCTCGTAGACCCCGAGGCCGAGCAGGTTGACCAGGATCTGCTGCCGGGTCGCCGGTTTGGCGTGCAGGAAGTCCGCGAACTGCCCCTGCGGCAGCACCACACAGCTGGTGAACTGCTCGTACGGCAGCCCCACCGCCTCCAGCACCGCCTGCTCCATCTCGGCGGGGGTGCCGGCCACCACCTCGCCGAGGTCGTCCGGGCTCAACCCGGTGTCCAGTTTGGTCACGTCGAAGCCCGCCGGCATCAGCTGCAACCCGGCGTTCGCGGTCTTCACGTTGCCCCGGCCGTCCCGGCGGACCACCCGGGTCGCCACGTACCGGGCGCCGCCGGACTCGAAGACCAACCGCACCCGCGCCTCGGTCGCCGACGGCGCGAGCGCGTTCGCCAACCCCCGTGCCCCACCCCAGCGGGGCACCATGCCGTAGAGGGCGAAGCAGATCGCGTCCAGCACCGTCGACTTGCCCGAACCGGTCGGGCCGATCAGCGCGAAGAAGTCGGCGTCGGTGAAGTCGACTGTGGTCTCGTCCCGGAAGACCGTGAAGCCGGCCATGTCCAACCGCATCGGACGCATCAGTGCTCGACCTCCTCGAAAAGCTCGTCGAAGAGCTCCCGGACACCCTCGTCGGCGTGGCCCCGGCTGTCCAGGTAGTCGGCGAACAACTCCCGCGGCGAACGCCCGGAACGCTGGGCGATGCGCGCGCCGCTGCCCGGTGCGGTCAACAGTTCCGGGTCGATCCGGATCTCCAGGGCCCGGGGGAGCAGCTCCTGCACCTCCTCGCGCAGGCCGGCGCGGGGCTGCTCCCGCACGTACACCCGCAGCCAGGCGTCCGGTGCCTCGATCTCGGCGAGCTGGGCCAGGGTGCCCCGCACCGTGCGCAGCGCGCTCGCCGCCGTCACCGGCACCTCCCGCACCCGGGCGGCGGTGCTGGCCGTCACCTCGACAATCGTCACCGAGGGGACGTTTTCCTGCTCACCGAAGTCGACAGCGAGCGGGCTGCCGCTGTACCGCACCGGGCAGGGGCCCGCGACCCGCTGCGCCCGGTGCAGGTGGCCCAGCGCCACGTAGTGCGCGGTGGCCGGGAAGACCGTGGCCGGAACGGCGTAGCCCAGCACGGTGTGCGCGTCGCGTTCGCCGCCACCGGTGGCCGCGCCGGTCACCGTGAGGTGCGCGGTGACCAGGTGCACCCGGTCCGGTTCGGTGAAACTCTCGGTCAGTCGTCCCAGCACCCGGCCCAGGTGGTCGGCGTACGTCTGGTTGGTCTCCGCGGCGGTCAGGTCGTACATCTCCAAAGCGCGCACCGCGTACCGCTGGGACAGGAACGGCAGCGCGGCCAGCCGCCACCGCTCGCCGCCGGCGGTGGTGCCGTCGATCACGTGCTCGTCGGGATCTTCCCGCACCCCACCGCGCAGCGTGATGCCGGCGGCATCGGCCCACGGGCGCAGCGCGTCCAGCGCGGGGCCGTTGTCGTGGTTGCCGCCGATCGCGACCACGTCCGCGCCGGTACGCCGCAACGCGGTCAACGCCCGGGTGACCAGCCGGGTCGCCTCCGAACTGGGCGCGGCGGTGTCGTAGAGGTCACCGGCGACGATCACCAGATCCGGCTGCTCGGCACGGGCGATGTCGATCACGCCGGCCAGCACGGCCTTGTGCTCGTCGGCCCGGGACTGCCCCTTGAGCACCTTTCCCACGTGCCAGTCGGAGGTGTGCAGGATCTTCATGGCTGTGCTGGCCCCTGCCTAGAACGGGATGTCGTCGTCGGAGCTGCCGCCCCCGGAACCCACCACCGCGAACGGGTCGGCGGACTGGGTGATCGAGCGCAGTGTCTCCGATGGTGCCCGGCCCGCCTCGGAGACCCGGGTCGCCCAGGCCGGGAACGGGAACTCCAGGCACAGCGGCACCGGAATGTCCGGCTGGTTGACGAACATCGTGCCCGGCTTGGCCAGCAACGCCCGCTGCCGCTGCGCGGGCGGGAGGAAGCCGTACTCCGGGCGGGAGGCCTCGGCCGGGTCGAGTCGGCCGACCACCCGGATCGCCGAGTTGGTGACGATGCGCCGCTCCACCTCACTCGCCGTCTGCTGCGCGCCGATCAGGATCACCCCGAGCGAGCGGCCCCGCTCGGCGATGTCGAGCAGGACCTCCTTGATCGGCGAGGAGCCCTCCCGGGGGGCGTACTTGTTGAGCTCGTCGAGGACGACGAAGAGCAGCGGCTTGGCGGTGCCGGACTTCTCCTTGCGCTCGAACTCGCTCTTCAGCGTCACACCGACCACGAACCGCTGCGCGCGGTCCGGGAGGTTGTGCAGGTCGACCACTGTCACCTGGGCCGACTCGCTGGTGTTGATCGAGTGCGGGCGGCGGGTGGCCAGGTCGCCGCGGATCAACCGGGCGAGGTCCTTCTTGCTGCCGATCAACCGCCGGGCGAACGCGTTGACGGTGCCCAGACCGACCGCGCTGCCCGCCCAGTCGGAGCGGGTCTCGTCGTCGTTGAGCTGGTCGACGATGTGGTCGACCAGGTCGCCGTAGGAGCCGAGCCGCACCCCGTCGATGCTCACCCCGCCGTCGGCCGGCTGGGCGTAACGGGCCAGGTGCGCGGTCACCGAGTGGACCACCATCGTGTACTGCTGGCGCTCGTCGTCGGCGTCGGCGAAGACGTACGGCAGCAGGCGGTCGGCGCAGAACTCGCTCAACGTCCAGTAGAACGAGTCCACCCCGGTGAGCCGGCTGCTCACATCAGGTGTGCCCGCCGCGTCACCGACCCGGGGCGGGGCGTACACCCGCACGTCGGGGAAGGCGCCGGCGCTCAGCCCGAGCTTCGCGTACGCCGCGCGGGTGGGATCGTCGAGGCGGGAGTTGGGGTGGTCCAGGAAGAGCAGGTCCTCACCCTTGACGTTGAAGATCAGCGCCTTGGCGTTGACCGCGTCGCCGCCCAGCACACCGGAGCGGAAGACCGAGTAGAGCAGGAAGGTCGCGAAGCTGGTCTTGGTGGCCACCCCGGAGATGCCGGAGATCGAGACGTGCGCGCCGCGGCTGCCGTCGAGGAAGTCGGCGTTGAGATAGACCGGGACGCCGTCGCGACCCATCCCCATCGGGATGCGCCGCTCCATCCGGTCGAAGTGCAGCGCGCGCGCCCGGGCGTCGCCCTCGGCCCGGAACACCACCGCGCCCGGGGTCGGCGGCACGTACAGCTCC
Source organism: Micromonospora sp. NPDC048839 (assembly GCF_040649915.1). Classification (NCBI taxonomy): domain Bacteria; kingdom Bacillati; phylum Actinomycetota; class Actinomycetes; order Micromonosporales; family Micromonosporaceae; genus Micromonospora; species Micromonospora sp. NPDC048839. Next base: position 102,054 of record NZ_JBEZGL010000025.1, on the reverse strand, counting down.
GGATCGACACGTGTCGTGGTGACCTCGGCCGCCTCCTGCACCTGCGCGGGAAGCGTGCCGTCCGCGATGGCGAACACGTCGGAGTCGAACTGGGCGCCCTCGTGGCGCGCGCGGACCTGGGTGACCACCCCGGCGATCGTCACCGGCTCCCGGTCCGGCAGCTCCCGCCGGGTGACCACCACGTCGTCGAGCTGCAGATAGCTGCCGGGCGCCACGGCCGTCCAGAACTGCAACGGGGTGGCGTCGGCGGTGCCCAGCACCCGCCCGACCGCCTCGCCAGGGCTGTCGAGGTCGGCGTCGGTCATCGGGCGACTCGGGTCGGTCGGTCAGCACGGTCGGGAACCATGAGGTGCATCCTGCCCGAGGAGTACGACAGGTCGCCACGCGACGCGTCGGACGACACCCTGCGCCGTCCGGCTCCTGACGCTGGGTGCCTGGGCGAGAACAGTGCGTCGCTCTCTCAACCTCTCGGCCGGCGGTCGCGTTACCCAGACATGGAGCCCGCATGAATGACGACTTCGAGACCTTCGTCTCGACACGTGGTCCCCGACTCCTGCGGTTCGCCGTTCTGATCACCGGTCAACGCGCGGACGCCGAGGACCTGCTGCAGGAGGTGCTGATGCAGGCGTACCCGCGCTGGCGGGTGGTGCGGGAACGGCAGCCGGAGGCCTACCTGCGCCGCGCCATGACCAACCGCCTGATCAGTCGCTGGCGCTCGCCGTGGAGTCGCCGACGCGTCGCCGGGTTGCCGGACCACCTCACGCAGCCGGACGAGGTGGGTCGGGTGGACGACCGCGAACTGCTGCTGGACGCGCTGCGTCAACTCCCGCCCCGGATGCGGGCGGTCGTGGTGCTGCGGTACTGGCTGGGCTGCTCCGAAGCGGAGACGGCCGCCGAGTTGGGCTGCTCGGCCGGGTCGGTGAAGAGCCAGGCGTCCCGTGGCCTGCACCGACTCCGCGCCGGTCTGGAAGGTGCCGCTGCGCTCCCGATCGACGTCACGAAGGAGAACCATGCGTGATCACGAGGTCACCGAGATGCTCGATCGCGCGGTCGCGACTGTCGAACTGCCCGCGGGTTTCACCGCCCGGGTGGTCGCCGGCAGCCGGACCCGACGCCGGCGACGTCTCCTGCTCTCCGGCGGTGCGCTGGTCGTCGTGGTGGCGCTGGCATCCCCGCTGGTGACACCGGATGGACCGGCCGGGCCGGGTGGTGGTGCGGGGAGCGGCGACGCGGGGCCGAGCGCCGAACTAGAGGTCCCGGCCGGGATCGTCGGCTCCGACGGCGGACCCGTCACGCCCGACCGGGTGGTCGCGGTGGGTCGGGCCGGCGCGGAGACGCTCGTGGTGCTGCGCCGTACCGCGCGGGCCCAGGAGCTGTCCGGGGGAGGACAGGCGGCCGAGGTGTGGATCGCGCCCGAGGGCGGCGACCCGCGCCGGGCGCTGGACTACCTCTCGTACGACCTGGCCTGCCTTGAGGGTGACCAGGTCTGCGCGGAGATCCGGTCCGCCGGCGGGGGGCTGGGACTGGCGATCGCCCACCGGTCGGGCGGCCGGCTGTTCGTCCTGGCTCAGGCGCCCGAGGGTCGTACCGTCGAGGTGGTCGTCAACGGCGTGCCGCAACCGGTCGGTGCCGCGCCGCGCGGCGCGGTGGCCGAGGTGGTCGCCGACGAACCGTACGACGACGTGCAGGTGTGGGCCACCATGGCGGACGGCCGGCGTTATCGGATCGTCTGGGCGCCCGGCGCCGTGCTGATCGACTGATTCCCCGGAGAACCGACAGGTCACCGACGGGCGTGGCGCAGCAGGAGGACACCGTCCTCGGCGGCCAGCACGTGCCGCAGGGTGAGTTGGCGCGGCGGCGCGGGGTCTCCCGCGCTGATCCGGCCCGGTCCGGGACCCGCCAGCAGCGGCGCGACGGTGAGGCACAGTTCGTCCACCAGGTCGGCATCGGCGAGCGCGCCGAACAGGTGCGGGCCGCCCTCGCAGAGCAGTTGGGTCAGCCCGCGTCGGTGCAGGTCGGCGAGACCGGCGGCCAGGTCGACCCGCTCGGTGCCGCGGCGCAGCAGGTCGGCGACGTCGGTCAGGCCGGGCGGCGGCTCGGCGTCGGCGTGGGTGAGCACGATCGGCCGGGTCGGGGCGTCGGCGAAGGCGGCCTGCCTCGGATCCAGGTCCAGCGAGCCGGAGACGACCACGAGCGTGGGGTACTCGGCCAGCCCGTGCTCGCGTCGCCAGGCGCGGCGGCGCTCGTCGAGGCGGACCGCACGGTATCCCTCGTGGCGCAGCGTGCCGGCGGCCACCACCAGCGCGTCGCAGAGCATTCGCAGCAGCCCGAACACCCGTTTGTCCGGCTGCCCGGAGAGCCCGGCCGAGTAGTCGTCCACGGTGACCGCGCCATCCAGGCTGGTGACGAAGTTGACCCGCAGTCGCGGCTCGTCCGCGCGGCGGTACAGGGCGGTCAGCGCGGCGTCGTCGAGTTGCTGCGTCGACGGCTCGGGCCAGAGCCGTCGGATCGGAATTCCGACGCTCATTCGCTGGCCGGACCGGTGACCGGAGGGGTCGGTTCGGCGGTACGGTGCTGGCAGTCGCACCAGTTCCGGCCCGGGCAGTCGTCGTGTCGCCGGGCCCGGCACGCTCGGCAGATCATGCTCGCAGCCTAAGCCGCGGGAGGACAGGACAGCATGCCGCGTCAGATCTTCCAGCTGAAGATGTCCCTCGCCGGCGTCCGCCCGCCGGTGTGGCGACGGGTGCTCGTGCCGGCCGGCTACACGCTGGACCGGTTGCACCGGGTGGTGCAGCACGCGATGGGTTGGCGTGACTGCCGCCTGCACTCGTTCGAGATCGACGCCATGCAGTACGGCGAGCCCGACCCGGACGGGGAGTTGGCGCTGCACGACGAGCTGGACGCGCGGTTGGACTCGGTGCTCGGCAAGGGCAGCCGGTTCTCCTACACCTACGACTTCGGCGACTGGTGGGAGCACGACCTGGTCGTGGAGGACGCGCTGACCGCGGACCCGGACGAGCGGTACCCGGTCTGCCTGAACGGCGAGCGGGCCTGCCCGCCGGAGGGTGTCGGCGGGCCGTCGGGGTACCAGGCGCTCCTGGTCGCGTTGGCCGACGAGGACGACCCGGTCGGGCCGATCGATCCCCGGCACGCGACGCTGCGCGACTGGGTGGGGTCCACCTTCGACCCGTCCCGCTTCGACCCGGACCGGGCCACCACCCTGCTGCGCCGCTTCTGCTGAAATCGACGCAGGTCGAGGCGGAGTTCCAGGCCCGGGGAGCGGTAACGATCTGGGAACGCTCCCAACGTCCTATTGACACCCCCGTTACCTGTCGGCAATCTCATGGGAGCGCTCCCGGAGGTGGCATGGGTCACTCACACACACCCTGGCGCGGCGCGATGAGCACCCCCACCACACACATCAGCCTCACCACCGGAAAGAGGGGTCAGCGAATGAGTGTCACCACGCGGCGTACCCGCCTGGCGGCCGCTGCCCTGGCCGCGATCACCGCGGTCAGCGGTCTCGCAGCCTGCGGCAACGACGACGACAAGCCGGCGGCCGGCGAGAAGCCCGCCAAGCTGGTCGTCGACACCTTCAGCGAGTTCGGCTACGACGAGCTCGTCAAGCAGTACGAGAAGGACACCGGCATCAAGGTCGAGCTGCGCAAGACCGCGCAGCTCAGCGAGTACCGGCCGAAGCTGGTCCGCTACCTGGCCACCGGCAAGGGCGCGGCGGACGTCACCGCCCTGGAAGAGGGCATCCTCAACGAGTTCAAGACCAACCCGAAGAACTGGGCTGACCTCACGCCGCACATCGCCGACCACTCCAAGGAGTACCTGCCCTGGAAGTGGGAGCTGGGCAAGGCGCAGGACGGTCGGCTGGTCGGCCTGCCGACCGACGTCGGCAGCCTCGCCGTCTGCTACCGCAAGGACCTGTTCCAGGCCGCCGGTCTGCCCACCGAGCGCGACCAGGTGTCGGCGCTCTGGCCGGACTGGAAGGGCTTCCACGACGCCGGCCTGAAGTACAAGCAGGGCAGTGGTGGCAAGGCGTTCGTCGACTCGATCACCGCCGTCTCCAACGGTGTCATGTTCCAGGGCAACGGTGACCTGTTCTACGACAAGGAAAACAACATCATCGCGGACACCAGCCCCGCGGTGAAGAACGCCTGGGACACCGCCACCTCGATGGCGGACATCTCCGCCAAGGCGCAGACCTGGTCGCCGGAGTGGTCGGGTGGCTTCAAGCAGGGCACCTTCGCGGTCACCTTCTGCCCGTCCTGGATGCTCGGCATCGTGTCGGACAACTCCGGTGCGGCCAACAAGGGCAAGTGGGATGTCGCGGCCGTTCCGGGCGGCGGCGGCAACTGGGGCGGCTCGTGGCTCGCGGTTCCGGAGCAGAGCAAGTACCCGAAGGAGGCGGCGAAGCTCGCCGAGTACCTGACCAACGCGAAGAGCCAGGTGGAAGCCTTCAAGCTCAAGGGCCCGCTGCCCACGAACCTGGAGGCGCTGAAGAACGACGCGTTCCTCAGCTACACCAACGAGTACTTCAGCAACGCGCCGACCGGCAAGATCTTCGGTGAGAGCGTCGCCAAGATCCAGCCGACCCACCTGGGTCCGAAGCACCAGGCGGTGAAGGAGAACGCGTTCGAGCCGGCCCTGCGGGCGTTCGAGAGCGGGCAGGCCAACAAGGCCAAGGCCTGGGAGCAGTTCACGAAGGACGCCAAGACTCAGGGTGCCTTCTGAGTGATCCCCTGCCGGTGGCGTTCGGGGTTTCCCGGACGCCACCGGCCGGTCCCCTCCGCGTAGCGCCCTGCGCGAGGGCCCCCGGGCCTCGCCGGAAAAGGAAATTCGCATGAGCCTGTCGGCCACGACGGCACCGCCGTCGCCAGCAGCACCGCCTTCTCCCGACGTCTCTTCCCGACGTAGCCGGGCAAGGTTACTCAACCGCCTCGACGTCAAGTACTCGCCGTACCTCTACATCGCCCCGTTCTTCCTGATCTTCGGCGTGTTCGGGTTGTACCCGATGCTGCGTACCGTCTGGATGTCCCTGCACGACTGGGACATGATCGGCGACCACTCGTTCATCGGCTTTGACAACTACACCCGGCTCGTGTCCGACGAGTACTTCTGGAACGCGCTGGTCAACACGTTGGGCATCTTCGCCCTGTCGACCATCCCGCAGCTGTTGCTCGCCCTCTTCCTGGCGAACCTGCTCAACCGGACCTTCCTGCGCGCCAAGACCTTCTTCCGGATGGCCATCTTCGTGCCGAACGTGGTGTCGGTGGCCGCGGTCGCGATCGTCTTCGGGATGCTGTTCCAGAAGGAGTTCGGCCTGTTCAACTGGCTGCTCAGCCTCGTCGGTGTCGACGCGGTCGACTGGGACGGGCAGCGGTGGAGCTCCTGGTTCGCCATCTCCACGATGGTCAACTGGCGGTGGACCGGTTACAACACCCTGATCCTGCTCGCCGGGATGCAGGCGATCCCGAAGGACCTCTACGAGGCCGCCGCGATCGACGGCGCCAGCCAGTGGCGGCAGTTCTGGCAGATCACCCTGCCGATGCTCAAGCCCACCTTCATCTTCGTGGTCATCCTCTCCACGATCGGCGGCATGCAGCTCTTCACCGAGCCCCTGCTCTTCGCCAACGGCAACATTCTCGGCGGCAACCAGCGGGAGTTCCAGACGCTGGCCATGTACATGTACGAGATGGGCATCGAGAACCTGAGCACCGCCGGCTACGGAGCCGCGGTCGCCTGGGCGATCTTCATGATCATCGTCGTGGTGTCGCTGTTCAACTTCCTACTCGTCCGCCGCTCGGCGAAGTGAGGAGAGATCGATGATCTCGGCTTCCCAGCGCCTGTGGCGCACCAGTCCGCTGACCTACGTCGCGCTCGTCCTGGCGGCGCTGCTGTCGATCTACCCGTTCTACTACATGTTGGTGATCGCCACTCGCAGCCTGGACCAGATCAACGACGTGCCGCCACCGATTACCCCCGCCGGCGCGTTCGGTGACAACTTCGGGCGGGTGCTCGACAACGACGCCGCCAACTTCTTCACCGGCATGATGAACTCGGTCATCGTCTCCTCGGTGGTCACCCTGTCGGTGGTGCTCACCGGTTCGCTGGCCGGGTTCGCCTTTGCCAAGCTGCGGTTCAAGGGCAGCAACGCCCTCCTGCTGACGATCATCATCACCATGATGATCCCGACCCAGATGGGGCTCATCCCGCTCTGGAGCATGATGCAGGACCTGGGGTGGTACGACACCCTCTACGCGGTCACCGTGCCGTTCCTGGTCACCGGCTTCGGCGTGTTCATGATGCGGCAGTACGCCAGCCAGGCGATCTCCGACGAGCTGATCGAGGCCGGTCGGGTCGACGGGGCGAGCACGTTCCGGATCTACTGGAGCATCGTGCTGCCCGCACTGCGCCCCGCCGCCGGCGTCCTCGGTCTGCTGACCTTCATGGAGACCTGGAACTCGTTCATCTGGCCGTACGCCATCCTCACCCCGGAGAACCCGACCCTCCAGGTCTCGCTCTCCTTCCTCTCGTACGCCTACTACACCGACTACTCCCAGGTGTTCGCCGCCACGGCGATCGGCACCATCCCCCTGGTAATCGTCTTTCTCGTGTTCGGCCGCCAGATCATCGGCGGGATCATGGAAGGTGCCGTCAAGTCGTGAGCAACCCCGCCAGCCCCAACGCCGTCGACGTCCTCGACGAGCGCCCCGGGCTGACCTTCCCACCCGGTTTCCTGTGGGGGGCCGCGACAGCGGCATACCAGATCGAGGGGGCGGCGGCCGAGGACGGCCGTACCCCGTCGATCTGGGACACCTTCAGCCACACCGACGGTCGAGTCCTCCTCGGGCACACCGGCGACGTCGCGTGCGACCACTACCACCGCCTCGGCGACGACGTCGCGCTGATGGCCGAGCTGGGCCTCAAGTCGTACCGTTTCTCGGTCTCCTGGTCCCGGGTGCAGCCCGGCGGCGTCGGCGCGGCCAACCCGCAGGGGTTGGACTTCTACCGCCGGCTGGTCGACGAGCTGCTGGCCAACGGCATCGAGCCGTGGCTGACCCTCTACCACTGGGACCTGCCGCAACCGCTGGAGGACGCCGGCGGCTGGCCGGCCCGGGACACCGCGGCCCGCTTCGCCGACTACACGACACTGGTGGCCGACGCGCTCGGCGACCGGGTGCGCTACTGGACCACGCTGAACGAGCCGTGGTGCTCGGCGTTCCTCGGCTACGGTGCCGGTGTGCACGCCCCCGGCCGCACCGACGGTGCGGACGCGGTGCGCGCCGGGCACCACCTGATGCTCGGACACGGCCTGTCCGTGCAGGCGCTGCGGGCCGCCCGGCCGACCGCCGAGGTGGGCGTGACGGTCAACCTCTACCCGGTGGACCCGGCCAGCGACGCCCCGGCGGACGTGGACGCCGCCCGCCGGATCGACGGGTTGGCCAACCGGTTCTTCCTCGACCCGCTGCTGCGGGGGTCGTACCCGGAGGACCTGGTGGCCGACCTCGCCACGGTGACCGACTTCGGCCACGTGCACGACGGCGACCTGGCGACCATCGCCACGCCGCTGGACCTGGTCGGGGTCAACTACTACAGCCGGCACGTGGTCGCCGCGGCGACCGAGGGCGCCGCGACCGACGCGGCCCCGTCGTGCTGGCCGGGCAGCGAGGACGTCCGGTTCGTCAGCCGTGGCGTACCGGTGACCGACATGGGCTGGGAGATCGACGCCCCGGGCCTGGCCGAGACGCTGCGCCGGGTGCACGACTACACCGACCTGCCGCTGTACGTCACCGAGAACGGTTCCGCGTTCGTCGACTCGGTGGTCGACGGGCAGGTCGACGACGTCGACAGGTTGGCCTTCTTCGACGCCCACCTGCGCGCCGCGCACGAGGCGATCAACGACGGAGTTCCCCTGCGGGGATACTTCGCCTGGTCGTTGATGGATAATTTCGAATGGGCCTGGGGTTACACCAAGCGGTTCGGCATGATCCACGTCGACTACGACAGCCAGGTCCGCACCCCCAAGTCCAGCGCCAAGTGGTACGCCTCGGTGATCCGGCGCAACGGTCTGGCCGCACAATAGGCTCGGGCCAGCCATCAGGACGGCCCTGGCGTCCACCTCTCGCAGGTGGCGCCGGGTCCGCCCGCCGTCGGAGGAGCAGACGATGACAACGCAGCGCACCCGGTCGCTCGGGCGCCCGACCCTCGACGCGGTCGCGGCGCGCGCCGGTGTCGGTCGGGGCACGGTCTCCCGCGTGGTCAACGGCTCGCCGCAGGTCAGTCCGGAGGCCCGGGCCGCGGTCCAACAGGCCATCGCCGAGCTGGGGTACGTGCCGAACCGAGCCGCCCGAGCGCTCGTCACCCAGCGGACCGACTCCGTCGCGCTCGTGGTGTCCGAGTCCGGCGAGCGGGTCTTCACCGAGCCGTTCTTCGCCGCGATCGTCCGGGGGATCAGCTCCGGCCTGCTGGAGACGCCGATGCAGCTCTGGCTGGCCATGGCGCAGTCGCCGGTGGAGCGGGAGCGGGTCGAGCACCACCTGACCAACCAGCACGTCGACGGCGTACTGCTGCTGTCGTTGCACGACTCCGACCCGCTGCCGACGCTGCTGGAGGAGCGCGGCCTGCCCGCGGTGCTCGGCGGCCGGCCCGCCCGGATGCTGCAACCGGGCGCCCAGCCGGCCTGGTTCGTCGACGTGGACAACGTTGGCGGGGCCCGGCAGGCCGTCGAGTACCTGGCGAGGCAGGGGCGACGTCGCATCGCCACCATCGCCGGCACCCAGGACATGGGCGTGGGCCTGGCCCGCCTGGCCGGTTACACGGAGGCCGTGAAGGCCACCGGGGCCGGCGTCAACCCCGACCTGATCGCGTACGGCGACTTCAGCGAGGGCAGCGGCGCGTCCGCCATGCGCCGGCTGCTGGACGTCTGCCCGGACCTGGACGCGGTATTCGTCGCGTCCGACCTGATGGCGTTCGGCGCGCTGCGAACGCTGCGGGAGGCCGGCCGGCGGGTGCCGGAGGACGTCGCGGTGATCGGCTTCGACGACGCGACGATCGCCCTCCGGGCGGACCCGCCGCTGACCACTGTCTTCCAACCGGTGGAGGAGATGGGCCGACAGATGGCCCGCCTGCTGGTGGCCCGGATCCGCGGCGAGGACCTCCCGGCCACGCACCTCCTCCTGGACACCCACCTGATCCACCGCGCCAGCGCCTGACCCCCACCCGGGGGCGGCGCGGGTTACGGGGTCCAGCGGCGGAGTTCGCGCTTGGCCAGGGAGTTGCGGTGGACCTCGTCGGGGCCGTCGGCCAGGCGTAGGGTGCGGGTCTGCGCCCAGAGGGCGGCCAGCGGAGTGTCCTGGCTGACGCCGGCGCCGCCGTACCCCTGGATGGCCTTGTCGATCACCCACTCCGCCATCGCCGGGGTGCCGATCTTGATGGCCTGGATCTCGGTGTGCGCGCCCCTGTTGCCGACGGTGTCCATCAGCCAGGCCGTCTTCAGCACCAGCAGCCGGGCCTGCTCGATACGCACCCGCGACTCCGCGATCCACTCCCGGACGACGCCCTGCTCGGCGAGGGGCCGGCCGAACGCGACCCGCCCGAGCGCCCGCTTGCAGAGCAGCTCCAATGCCCGCTCAGCCATTCCGATCAATCGCATGCAGTGGTGGATCCGGCCCGGGCCGAGTCGGGCCTGGGCGATGGCGAAGCCGGTGCCCTCGGCACCGATCAGATTTTCCGCCGGCACCCGGACGTCGGTGAAGTCGATCTCGGCATGCCCGCCGTGGGAGCCGTCGGTGTAGCCGAAGACGGTCATGCCCCGGCGCACGTGCACCCCGGGGGTGTCCCGGGGGACCAGCACCATGCTCTGCTGGCGGTGCCGGTCGGCGTCGGGGTCGGTCTTGCCCATCACGATGAAGATCTCGCAACGCGGGTCCATCGCGCCGGACGACCACCACTTGCGGCCGTTGATGACGTACTCGTCGCCGTCGCGGGTGATCGAGGTGGCGATGTTTGTGGCGTCCGAGGAGGCGACCTCCGGTTCGGTCATGCAGAACGCGGAGCGGATCTCGCCCTCCAGCAGCGGCATCAGCCACCGCTTCTGCTGCGCCTCCGAGCCGAACTCGGCAAGCAGCTCCATGTTGCCGGTGTCCGGTGCCGCGCAGTTGACCGCCTCGGGCGCGAGGTGCGGGCTGCGGCCGGTCAACTCGGCGAGCGGCGCGTACTGGAGGTTGGTCAGGCCGGCGCCGTAGCGCGGGTCGGGCAGGAACAGGTTCCACAGGCCGCGTCTGCGGGCCTCCGCCTTCAGCTCGGCCAGGACCGGGGTACGCGACCACGGGTCACCGGCGGCCACCTGCTCGGCGTGCACCGCCTCGGCCGGGTAGACGTGCTCGGTCAGGAACCGGGTCAGCTCGTCGCGCAGCTCCTCGGTCCGGCTGTCGTATGAGAAGTCCATCACCGCTCCCTGGCAGCGGTCAGCCCGTGCGCGACCAGCGGTGCCACCATCTCGCCGATCCGGTCGAAGCCCTCGCCGAGCGTCTGCCCGAGCGTGTGGCGGTAGTGGATGCCCTCACAGATCACCGCGAGCTTGAAACAGCCGAGCGCCACGTGCCAGTGCAGCGGCCCGACGTCCACGTCGCTGCGCCCGGCGTACCTGTCGATCAGCTCGCCGCCGGTCGGGAAGCCGGCGCGCGGGCCGAGCCCGTCGGCGACCGGGTTGCCCGCGGCCGTGTCGCTGCCACCGAGCACGTCCCAGTACGTCAGGAGCAGCCCCAGGTCGGCGAGCGGGTCACCGAGGGTGGCCATCTCCCAGTCGAGGACGGCGTGCACGGCCACCGGGTCGGCCGAGGCGAGGAGGTTGTCCAGCCGGTAGTCGCCGTGCACGATCCGGCCCGCGTTCGCGCCCTCCGGGGCGGTCGCCCCGAGCAGGTCACGCAGCTCGTCGATGCCGGGCAGGTCCCGGCTGCGCGAGCGGTCGAGTTGCCCGCCCCAGCGGCGGACCTGCCGGGCCAGGTAGCCCTCCGGTCGGCCGAAGTCGCTCAGCCCGACCGTGGCCGGCTCGACGCTGTGCAGCGCGGCGAGCGTGTCCATCATCGCCATGGCGAGAGCCCGGCGTCGGTCGTCGCCGAGCGGGTCGGTCTGCGCGCGGGTGCGGAACACCTCGCCGGGCATCCGCTCCATCAGGTAGAAGGGCGCGCCGATCACCTCGGGGTCGGTGCAGAGCAGCAGCGCGCCCGGGACCGGCACCTCGGTCGGCGCCAGCGCCGAGATGACCCGGAACTCGCGGGCCATGTCGTGCGCGGTCGCCAGCACGTGCCCGAGCGGAGGGCGGCGCAGCACGATCTCCCGGTCGCCGACGCGCAGCAGGTAGGTGAGGTTGGACTTGCCGCCCGCGATCAGGTCGGCCCGCAGCGGCCCGACCGCCAGCTCGGGTCGGTGCTCGGCGAGGTAGCCGGCGAGCCGGTCCAGGGAGAGCCCGGCGGGGGAGGCGGGGACGGTGCCCGGTCGCGACGCACTGACGGCCGGATCACTCATCCGACTAGTTGATGGCAGCTCGCTCACGTTGTCAAGGTCAGAATTTCCCCTCGGGACATGCCTCTGCAACAGGGACGAAATGGTCAACCGGCAGGCTCTGACACAGCCTGCCGGACGCTTGTCGCCGGCCCGCCGAGCGGAGGGACAGACATGTTGCTGCGAGTTCGGGTCACCCTGCCGGACCGTCCGGGCACGCTCGGCCAGGTCGCCCGCACGCTGGGCGTCTCCGGCGCGGACATCGTCCAGGTGGTGGTCCTCGAACGACTCGGCGGACGCGCGGTGGACGACTTCACCGTCGTCTGGCCGGGTGCCGCCCGGGTGGAGCGGCTGCTGGCTGGTCTCGCGGCGATTCCGGGTGTACGGGTGGACGGTGTGTGGCGGGCGATCGGCGCGCCCACCACCACCGGCCAGGACGCGGAGTTGTTGGCCCAGGTCGCGGCCAACCCGGCCGACGGGCTGGCCACCCTCGTCGACGCGGTTCCCGGGCTGCTGGCGGCGGACTGGGCCGTCGCCGCCGTGGTGCCCGTCGACTGGGCCTCCCGGACCGGTGGCGGCGGGGCGACGGTGGGGCATGCGAGCTGGCGTACGCCGGTGCCTCTGCGGTTGCCGGAGGTGACGCCGCTGCGAGGTCGGTCGATGACCACGCCCGACGGCACCCACCACGCGATCGCGCCGTTCGGCCGGGCGGGCCTGGTGCTGGTGGTGGCCCGGGAATACAGCGACACCCTCTGCGCCGCCAACTTCCACAGCACCGAGGTCGACCGGCTCACCCAGCTGGTCCGGGCCAGCGCGGTGATCCTCGGCGACCGGCTGGACCTGGTCGGGGCGCCGCCGGTGGTCGCCGGCCCCTGACCGGCCGACGAGTTCCCGGGCACGACACCACCGGGCAATCGGGCGGCAACAGCCGGCGACGAGGCTCAGCGGTGAGGAAGGGAGCCAACCATGACGTTGTGGCGGATCCGAGCGACGGTGGACGACCGACCGGGCTACCTGTCGGTGCTCACGGCGAGCCTCGCGCTGCGTGGGGTCAACATCCTCACCGTGCAGGTGCAACCCACCGAGCAGGGCGCGGTGGACGACTTCCTGGTCGACGCGCCGGACGCGCTCGACGAGGCCCAGCTGATCGCCGCCGTCGAGCGCGGTCGGGGCCGGGACTGCTGGGTGGCGCGCAGCGAGGCGCGCGGCCTGGCCGACCAGCCCACCCGGGTGCTCGGGCTCGCCAACCGGCTGGTGCGCGACCCGGACGCCACGGGCGAGGCGTTGCAGACCCTGCTCGGCGCCGACTCGGTCACCTGGCGACCCGCGTCGACAGGCATCGACCGGGGGATCAGCGGCGCCACCATGACGCTGGCCGACCCGGCGGGCGGCTCGTTCGCGCTGCGCCGGGCCGCGCCCGCCTTCACCCCGGCGGAGTACGCCCGCGCGCAGGCCCTGGTCGAGTTGGCCGCCACCGTGGCGCGTCGGGCCGCGGAGCAGGTCACCCTGGTGCTGCCCGACGGGGCCGAGGTGGCCGTCCGGCCGGGCTGCGCGCACGACCTGTCCGGCCTCGTCGAGCTGCACGAGACGTGCTCACCACGTAGTCGGCAGCGGCGTTACCTGGGCGGGGCGCTGCTGCCGCAGCCGGCCCGACTGCGCCGGCTGCTGGAGCCGGGGCGCGGGCTGACGCTTGTCGCCACGACCACCGGTGCCGACGGTGCGGCGGAGTCGGTGGTCGCCATGGCCAACCTGCTCGGCGAGGGCGACGAGGCCGAGGTTGCGCTGCTGGTGCGCGACGACTGGCAGCGGCGGGGGCTCGGCTCGGCACTGCTGCGCCGTGTGGTCCGGCACGCCGACGCGGCCGGGTACGCGGCGTTGGTGCTGCACGTCCAGGCGGAGAACACCCCGATGCTGCGGACGCTGCGCCGGCTGGACCGGCCCAGCTCGGTGGAGCGCGACGGCGCGCTGCTCACCCTCACCGTCCCGCTGGCCGTCCGCGCTGCGGCGGAGACGACGGGCACGGTGCTGACGCCTGGGGCGTAGCGAGGGTCCCGGTCACCGCCGGGGCGGTTCGCGGCGGCCCGAGACGCAGAACCGGTTGCCCTCCGGGTCGGCGAGCACCACGTACGGCGGCTCGGTCGGGAGTGGGTCCGTCGGGTAGTGCCGCCAGTCGACCGCTGGGCGCAGCGAACTAGCGGAGCCGCTCCGACCGCAGCCGCCGGTCCCGGGGCGGAGAGGCTTCCCAATCGATGACAGGCGCATTACATTGTCGGTTATCCATGGGAGCGCTTCCACGGCTTTCGTGGTCACACCGCCACCTCGCTGTCGCCGGTGGCCGTGCCGCCCGTACGCCGTCCCGCGTCGGTGCGACCGCCGGCGGCACCTCCGACAGGAGCCCGCATGCGCCACCTGACCCGGCCGTCCAGCGGCCACCCCGGTCGGTCACCGGTCGCCGACCAGCCTTGGCCCCGGCGCTTGCTGGCCGTCGGCGTCGCGCTGCTCACCGGCGCGTCCCTCGCGGTGACCGCACCGCCGTCCGGTCCCGCCGCCGCTGCGCCGGCCGCGACCTACAACTACGCCGAGGCGCTGCAGAAGTCGTTGCTCTTCTACGAGGCGCAGCAGTCCGGCAAGCTGCCCGACTGGAACCGGGTCTCCTGGCGCGGCGACAGCGCGCTCACCGACGGCGCCGGCGCGGGGCTGGACCTCACCGGCGGCTGGTACGACGCCGGCGACCACGTGAAGTTCGGGTTCCCGATGGCGTTCAGCACCACCATGCTCGCCTGGGGCGCGGTGGAGTACCGCAGCGGCTACACCTCCTCCGGCCAACTGCCGCACCTGCTCAACAACCTGCGCTTCGTCAACGACTACTTCATCAAGGCGCACCCGTCGGCGAACGTCCTCTACGGCCAGGTCGGCAAGGGCGACGACGACCACAAGTGGTGGGGTCCGGCCGAGGTGATGCAGATGGCGCGTCCCGCGTACAAGATCGATGCGAGCTGTGGCGGCGCGGACCTGGCGGGGGAGACGGCGGCCGCGATGGCCGCGTCCTCGATGGTGTTCCGGCCCACCGACGCGGCCTACGCGGACAAGCTGCTGGGCCACGCCCGGCAGCTCTACACCTTCGCCGACACGGTGCGGAAGTCCTACAGCGAGTGCATCACCGACGCGGCGTCGTTCTACAAGTCGTGGAGCGGCTGGCAGGACGAGCTGGTCTGGGCCGCCATCTGGCTGCACCGGGCCACCGGCGAGGCGAGTTACCTGGCCAAGGCCGAGAGTGAGTACGACAAGCTCAACACCGAGAACCAGACCACCACCCGCTCCTACAAGTGGACGATCGCCTGGGACAACAAGCAGTTCGGCGCGTACGTGCTGCTGGCCAACCTGACCGGCAAGCAGAAGTACGTCGACGACGCCAACCGGTGGCTCGACTACTGGACCGTCGGGGTGAACGGGCAACGGGTTCCGTACTCACCGGGCGGGATGGCGGTGCTCGACTCCTGGGGGGCGCTGCGCTACGCCGCGAACACCTCGTTCGCCGCGCTCGTCTACAGCGACAAGACCACCGACACCACGCGTAAGGCCCGCTACCACGACTTCGCCGTCCGGCAGATCAACTACGCGCTCGGCGACAACCCGCGCAACTCCAGCTACGTCATCGGGTTCGGCGCCAACTCGCCGAAGAACCCGCACCACCGCACCGCGCACGGCTCCTGGTGGGACAGCCAGACGGTGCCCGTGGAAACCCGGCACACCCTCTACGGCGCGCTCGTCGGTGGCCCGTCCTCGGCCAACGACGCGTACAGCGACAGCCGCTCGGACTACGTGATGAACGAGGTGGCCACCGACTACAACGCCGGCTTCACGTCCGCGCTGGTCCGGCTGACCTCCGAGTACGGCGGCACGCCGCTGGCGAACTTCCCGGTCGCCGAGACGCCGGACATCGACGAGTTGACAGTGGAAACCACAGTGGCGCAGGCCGAGCCGCGGGCCACCGGGCTCAAGGTGATGGTCTACAACAAGTCGGCGTTCCCGGCGCGCGCGTTGACCGACGGGAGGTTCCGGTACTACTTCCGGCCCGACGGCACCGGCCCGGTGCAGGTCACCGCCGGCTACACCCAGGGCTGCCCGTCCCCGACCACGGCCAAGCAGTTCAGCGGCGACATCTGGTACGTGGAGGTCGACTGCACCGGCTACACCATCGCCCCGGCCGGCCAGTCGGCGCACCGGATGGAGGTCCAGTTCAAGATCGGCGTGCCGGAGGGCGGCACCTGGGACCCGACCAACGACCCGTCGTACCAGGCCACCGCCGGTCCCAACCGGAAGGTGCCGCTCTACTCCGGCACCACCCGCGTCTGGGGCGAGGAGCCGGGGCCGGTCGTGCCGGACACCACCGCCCCGACCACGCCGGGTAAGCCCGTCGCGTCCGGCCTCGCGCCCCGCTCGGTCACCCTGACCTGGCCAGCCTCCACCGACACTGGCGGCAGCGGCCTGGCCGGCTACGACGTCCGCGAGATCCAGGTCGGTGGCGACACGGTGCTGAACCGGCCCGTCACCGGCACCACGCTCACCATCTCGACGCTGCTGCCGGAGCACACGTACGAGTTCGCGGTCATCGCCCGCGACGGCGCGGGCAACAGGTCGGCGGCCTCACCGGTGCTCACCGTGACCACACCGCCGACCGGCTCGGCCGACACGACGGTGCCGAGCACGCCCGGCACCCCGGTCGCGTCGGCGGTCACCGCCACCGGGCTCACCCTGGCCTGGACCCCGTCGACCGACAACGTCGGCGTCACCGGTTACCGGGTCTACCGCGAGGCCGGCGCCACCGACGCGCTTGTCGGCTCGCCGACCGGCACCACCGTGGCGGTGTCCGGGCTGACCGCGTCGACGGCGTACCAGTTCTACGTGGTGGCCGTGGACGCGGCGGGCAACACCTCCGCGGCGTCCGCGCCGGTCGCGGTGACCACCGCGACCGCGCCGGTCGGCGGGGCCTGCGCGGTGGGGTACGCCGTCACCGACTGGAGCCCCGGCTTCACCGCCAGCGTGACGATCACCAACACCGGCACCAGCGCGATAAACGGCTGGACGTTGCGGTTCAGCTTCCCCGGCGGGCAGACCGTCAGCCAGGGCTGGTCGGCGACGGTCAGCCAGACCGGAGCCGCGGTCACCGCCACGGGCCTGTCCTACAACGGCACGATCGCACCGGGCGCCTCGGTCAACTTCGGCTTCAACGGCGCCCACACCGGCACCAACCCGAAGCCCACGGCCTTCACCGTCAACAACGTCACCTGCACCATCGCCTGAGCTGAGTTCCGACGAGATCTTGGACAGTTTGTCGTCACGCCGAGACGGTAACTGTCCAAGATCTCGCTCGGGCCGGGGATAACCGGCCGGGATTCCGGGCAAGTCAGCCGCGTGGGGGAGTTGCTGACCGTCGGGCACGGCACAGCCGACCGGGTGCGGCTGGGAGAGCTGCTGACCGGCGCCGGGGTGGCCCTGCTGGTGGACGTGCGGCGGTACCCGGCCAGCCGCACCAACCCGGACGTCCACCGCGAGGAGCTCGAACGGTGGCTGCCCGAGTACGGGATCGACTACCGCTGGGAGCCGGACCTGGGCGGACGCCGGCACGTCCCGGCCGGCGAGCCGGAGCCGGACACCTGGTGGAAGGTCGCCGCGTTCCGGGCGTACGCCGCGTACACCCGCACGCCGGCATTCGACGCGGCGCTGACCGGCGTGCTCGCCGACGCTGCCCGACAGAGCACTGCCGTGATGTGCAGCGAGAGCCTCTGGTGGCGCTGTCACCGCCGACTGATCGCCGACGTCGCGACCCTCGGTCGGGCAACACCGGTGGCGCACCTCACGCCGGACGGGCGGCTCAGCACCCACCAGCCCGCCGAGGGTGCCCGGCGCCTCCCGAACGGGCAGCTGTGCTGGGACGGCTGAGTCACTCCACGAGATCGTCGGCGAGCAGGTCCATCAGCAGGCCGTCGTGCCAGCGCCCGTCGTCGCCACGCTCGTAGCGGCGCAGCACCCCCACCGGGCGGAAACCCACCTTCGCGTACGCGCGGATCGCGGCGCTGTTCGCCGCGGCCGGGTCGATGGTGAAGCGGTGGTGGCCGTACTCGTCGATCAGGTGCCGGGCCAGGGTGCGGATCGCGTCGACGCCGAGCCCGGCGCCGCGTACCGCCGGGTCGAGGAAGATGTCCATGCTGGCGTGCCGGTAGTCCGGGTCCGGTTCGGAGTGCCACTGGATCGCGCCGATCACCCGGCCGTCGTGCTCGATGGCGTACAGGGTCAGGTCGTCGTCGGCGAGGTCGTCGCGGACCGCCGCGGCGAGGTCGTCGTCGCCGCGCCACCAGCGGCGCACCTCCGGCGTGGCCCGGATCGCCGCGAGGGCCGGCACGTCCTCGACCGTCGCCGGTCGCAGGGTCACCGCCCGTCCACGCAGCACCGGCTCAGCCTCGGATCTCGCCGTGCTCGACGCAGGCCGCCGACCAGCCGACCGGCAGCACCTGCACCTTCATCCGGCGGCGGCACCGGTGGCAGAACCGGGGCGGCTCCAACTGGCGGGCCGAGGCGCAACCCGGATGGGCGGCGGTCGTCGCCGACTCACCGCACCTGTCGCACCACACCTCGGTCGTCGTCATCGTCGTCACAGCGTGGCGGAGAGCGCCTTGACCGGCATCTTCAGCTCGTCCAGCAGGTCCAGGTCGGCGGTCGCCGGCCGACCCAGCGTGGTCAGGTAGTTGCCGACGATCACCGCGTTGATGCCGCCGAGCAGACCGTCCCGGGTGCCCAGGTCACCGAGAGTGATCTCGCGACCACCCGCGTACCGGAGGATGGTGCGGGGCATGGCCAGCCGGAACGCGGCGATGGCCCGCAGCGCGTCCTTGCCCTCCACCACCGGACGGTCGCCGAGCGGCGTGCCCGGCCGGGGGTTGAGGAAGTTGAGGGGCACCTCGTGCGGGTTCAACTCGGCGAGCTGCGCGGCGAACTCGGCCCGCTGCTCGACGGTCTCGCCGAGGCCGAGGATGCCACCACAGCACACCTCCATGCCGGAGTCGCGCACCATCCGCAGCGTCTCCCAGCGCTCCTCCCAGGAGTGCGTGGTGACCACGTTGGGGAAGTACGACCGGCAGGTCTCCAGGTTGTGGTTGTAGCGGTGCACGCCCATGTCGACCAGCTCGTCGACCTGCTCCTGGGTGAGCATGCCCAGCGACGCGGCGACCTGGATGTCCACAGCCGCCCGGATGGCGGCGACGCCCTCGCGCATCTGCTTCATGAGCCGGGCGTCCGGGCCACGCACCGCGGCCACGATGCAGAACTCGGTCGCCCCGGTCTTCGCCGTCTGCTTCGCGGCCTCGACAAGCGACGGGATGTCCAGCCAGACCGACCGCACCGGAGAGGTGAACAGGCCCGACTGCGAGCAGAAGTGGCAGTCCTCCGGGCAGCCGCCGGTCTTCAGCGAGACGATGCCCTCGACCTCGACCTCCGGGCCGCACCACCGCATCCGCACGTCGTGGGCGAGTTGCAGGGCGGCGGGCAGGTGCTCGTCGGGCAGGTTCAGCACCGCGAGGATGCCGGCCTGGTCGAGGCCGACACCGTCACCCAGCACCTGGGTCCGGGCCTGGTCGAGGATCTCTGGCATGGCTCGTACCCTACTAGGCCGGCGTCCACGCCCCCCGATCAGCCGGAATGGCCGGCAGCCCGCCGGCCGCCCGCACCGAGTGGATCCGTCGGGCTGACGGGGGCGGGTGGTAATTTCGCCCGGCGGGTGTCGGGCTGACCGGCGCGGACGGCGACGAAGGGGTGACGGTGGCGGACTGGCTGGCGGCGCTCGACCGCCGCGCGCAGTTGCGGGCGAAGGCTGGGCTGACCCGGCGGCTGCACCCGCGTCCCGCTGGCGACGGGGTGACCGATCTGGCCGGCAACGACTACCTCGGCCTGGCCACGCACCCGGAGGTCACCGCGGCGGCCATGGCGGCGCTGTCGGCGTACGGGCTGGGGGCCACCGGGTCACGCCTGGTCCGTGGGTCCACCGACGCCCACCAGGCGCTGGAGGACGACCTGGCGCAGTGGTTGGGCACCGATCGTGCACTGGTCTTCTCCTCCGGCTACCTGGCCAACCTCGGTGCGCTGCGGGCGCTCGTCCAACCTCGGACGCTGCTCGTCTCCGACGCCCACAACCACGCGTCCCTGATCGACGGCTGCCGGATCTCCGGGGCGGAGACGGTGGTCACCCCGCACGCCGACGTGGACGCCGTGGCTGCCGCGCTCGCGGCCGCTCCGGGCCGCCCGGCGGTGGTGGTGACCGAGTCGGTCTTCTCGGTCGACGGTGACCTCGCCCCGCTGGCCCGACTGCACGCGGTGGCCCGCCGGCACGGTGCGCTGCTGCTTGTCGACGACGCGCACGCGCTCGGCGTGACAGGTCCGGCCGGCGCCGGCGCGGTGGCCGCCGCCGGGCTGGCCGGCGAACCGGACGTGCTGGTGACCGCCACCCTGTCCAAGGCGCTCGGTGGTGCCGGTGGTGTGGTCGCCGGCCCGGCCGAGTTCGTCCGGCATCTGGTCGAGACCGGGCGCACGTTCATCTTCGACACGGCACTGCCACCGGCGGTCGCCGCCGGGGTGCATGCCGCGCTGCGGCTGGCCCGGGTCGGTGACGAGCTGCGCGCGGAGCTGTCCGACCGGGTGCGACTGGCGGTCGGTCGACTGGGTGCCGCCGGGCTGTCGGTCTCCGCGCCGGACGCGGCGGTGATCTCGGTGACCGCCCCCGGGCCGGAGGCGGCGACCGCCTGGGCCGCGGACTGCCGGGATCGGGGTGTCGCGGTGGGCTGTTTCCGACCCCCGTCCACCCCGGACAGCCGTTCCCGCCTGCGCCTCACGGTCAGCGCCGGGGTGCCCCGGGTGGATTTCGAGCGGGCCCTGGAGGTCATCGTGGACTGTGCCCCGTGAGCGCGAGGAGTGAGCCGGGGTTGCGAGCCCCGCAGTCGCGAGCAGAGGTGGCCCCGTGAGTGGGTGGGAGGGGCCGGTCCTGGTGACCGGGACCGACACCGAGGTCGGTAAGACGGTGGCGACCGCGGCGATCGCGGCGGCGGCGCAGGCCGCCGGGCTGCGGGTGGCGGTGGTCAAACCGGGCCAGACGGGTACGGCCGGCGGTGAACCGGGCGACGTGGACGTGGTGAACCGGCTGGCCGCCCCGCTGACCGGCCGCACTCTGGCCAGTTTTCCCGATCCGCTCGCCCCGTTGGCGGCCGCCCGGGTGGCCGACCTGCCGCCGTTGGAGTTGTACGAGGCGGTGGACGCCGTCCGCGCGGAGGCGGACAAACACGACCTGGTGTTGATCGAGGGCGCTGGTGGGTTGCTGGTGCCGATGGGGTTGCGTCCGTCGGGGGAGCTGTGGACGATGGCTGACCTGGCGGTGTCGCTCGGCGCGCCGGCCGTGGTGGTGGCCCGTGCCGGGTTGGGCACGCTCAACCACACCGCGCTGACCCTGGAGGCGCTCGACCGGCGGGCGGTGCCGGCCGGTGTGGTGATCGGGGCCTGGCCGAGCCGGCCGGAGTTGGTGCACTGGACGAACCTCACCGACCTGGTGCCGAATCTGCTCGGCGCGTTGCCCGACGGCGCCGGCGCGATGGACCCGGGGGTGTTCCGGCGTTCCGCGCCGGGCTGGCTCACGCCGGCCCTGCACGGTGTGCTCGACGACTGGCGGGTCTGGGCCGAGGAGAGCGGCTGAGCACCTGACTTTCGTCGGTGTCCGCGCAGGTCGGGCGTGGGTAGCCTGACCGCCGTGCGGATCCTCGACTTCTCGCTGCCAGGTCCGCTGGATCGGCGGCGTCGCCTGCTGGCGGACGCGTTGCTCTGGGCGGTGGTCGCGGCCCCGGTCGGCTACGCCGGGATCAGCCCGCCCTACCCGCGGTACGCGCTGCCGCTGCTGGTCGGCAAGTTGCTGCTGCTCGGCGCGGCGGTGGTGGAGAGTCGACGCCGACCGTTGGTCGCCCTGGTGCTGGTGGTGCTCGGGTCGGTCGTCGATGGCAATTTCGTCTTCGCCGTTCCGATCTTCAGCTATCTCACCGGGCGGCGCAGCGTCTCCGCGCGTCCGGTGGCCGGGGTCTTCGTGCTGATCGCGGCCGGCGGTACGGCGCTCAACCTGGGTCTGCTCGGCACCGGCGAGGCCACCTGGTTCCTGCTGGCCTCGGTGTTGCTCTTCGCCGCGGTGTTCCCCTGGTTGGTGGGCCGGTACCGGCGGCAGCAGCAGGAGTTGGCCGCCGCCGGTCATCGTCACGTGGAGGCGCTGAGCCGGGAGAAGCGCGGCGTCGCCGAGCGGATCCGGCTTCGGGAACGGGCCCGGATCGCTGGGGAGATGCACGACTCGCTCGGTCACGACCTCAGCCTGATCGCGTTGCGCGCCGCCGCCCTGGAGGTCGCCGCCGACCTCGACGACCGGCACCGGGCCGCGGCGGGGGAGTTGCGGGCCAGCGTCTCCGCCGCCACCGAGCGACTGCACGAGATCATCGGGGTGCTCCGCGAGGACGGTGGCGCGTCGGTGCGTCCGAGTGGGGAGAGCGTCGCCGACCTGGTCGACAATGCCCGGGAGGCCGGCCTGGCGGTCCGGCTGGAGGCCGCCTCGGCGGTCGCGGAGCTGCCGGCGATGACCGGCCACGCGGCCCACCGGGTGGTCCGTGAGGCGCTGACGAACGCGGCCCGGTACGCGCCGGGCGCCCCGGTCCAGGTGCGCCTCATCCGCGACGGTGAACGGGTCGAGGTGAGCGTGGTCAACGCTGCTCCCCCGAGCGAGCCGCTGCCCGCCCCGCCGTCGCAGGGCAGCGGGTTGCTCGCCCTCGCCGAGCGGGTCCGCCTCGCCGGTGGGACGCTCGACGCCGGGCCCCGTACCGACGGTGGGTTCGCCGTGGTGGCGGCGTTGCCGGCGACCGTGCCACCGGTGGAGGCGATCGAGAGCGACCTGGCGCCGTCCGGCGGCTGGCCCGGCCCGGTGGAGCGGCCGGTGGACGCGGAGCGGCGGCTGCACGACGCCCGCCGGCGCGTCCGGCGCAGTCTGCTGGTGGCGCTCCTGGCACCTGCCGGTTTTGCCCTGGTGCTCTCGCTCGTCTACTACCCGGTGGCGACCGCCGGGACGGTGCTGGACCGGGCCACCTTCGACCGGATGCGCGTCGGCGTGGCCCGCTCGGAGTTGGAGGGTCTGCCCCGGCGGCAGGTGGACAGCCCCGTCGGCGTCGACCGGGCCGGCTGCGAGTACTACACCGACGGCAACTTCCCCCTCGCCGAGCCGACGTGGCGGCTCTGCTTCACCGACGGCCGGTTGGCCAGCAAGGAGTGGATCGCGTAGTGGACGCCGACAGGGCCGGGGCAGCGCCGGTGCGGGTGGTGCTGGCCGACGACGAGGCGATGATCCGGGCCGGTGTCCGGGCCATCCTCGCCACCGACCCCGGTATCGAGGTGGTCGCCGAGGCAGGTGACGGACGCGCCGCGGTGGAGCTGGTCCGCGCGCACCGACCTCGGGTCGCGTTGCTGGACATCCGGATGCCGCGGCTGGACGGGTTGGCCGCCGCCGCCGAGATCCGCCGGCTCGTGCCGGAGACCGCGACGATCATGTTGACCACGTTCGGCGAGGACGACCATGTGGCCCGCGCGCTCGGGCACGGTGCCAACGGGTTCCTGCTCAAGGCCGGTGACCCGCGTGAGCTGATCGCCGGTGTGCACGCCGTCGCCGACGGCGGGGCGTACCTGTCGCCGCGGGTGGCTCGCCGGGTGATCGAGCTGGGCGCCGACCGGTTGGCCCGCCGGCCCGCCGCGCGGGACCGGACGGCCGGGCTGACCGAGCGGGAACGGGAGGTGCTGGCCCTGGTCGGGGCGGGGCTGTCCAACGCCGAGATCGCCCGCCGGCTGCACCTGGTGGAGGGCACCGTGAAGAGTTACCTGACCAGCATCTTCACCCGGCTGGACGTGCGTAACCGGGTGCAGGCGGCGATCCTCGCGTACGAGGCGGGGCTGGTCGACGGCTGAGCGGGGGCCGGGCAGCCCCCGCTCAGGTCGTCAGGCGTCGCGGCGGCGCAGTGCGACCCGGCCCAGCAGCAGTGCGGCACCGGCCCAGCCGGCGAGCAGGAGCAGCCCGACCAGGCTCGGGTAGGGCTCGGTGTCGCCGGCCAGGAAGTGCCCGCCGGCCACGCCGGGGAGCGCGTCGGCGATCCGGTTCAACACCTCGATGTCCGGGTTCTGCAGGGACAGCGGCACGATCATCAGGGTGGCGAGGAGCACGACGATCGTGAGCACCGCGCTGCGTAGTGCGGCGCCGAGGCCCAGCGCGAGCACGCCGATCAGCGCCAGGTAGACCGCCACCGCCACGATGTCGCCGATCGTCTCGGCGGCCGGGGCGCTGCCCCACTCGCCGAGCACCGGCCGGGCGGCCAGGGCGCCGACGCCGCCGAGCAGCAACCCGAGGGCGAAGGTGACCGCGCCGGTGACCACGGCCTTGGCCAGCAGCACCCGGCCGCGCGACGGGGTGCACTGCAACGTGGTCCGGATGGTGCCGCTGGTGAACTCGGCGGTGATGGCCAGCAGGCCGAGCGCCAGCACCACGTACTGGGTCAGCTCGACCGAGTCGATCACCACGCTGCCGACGGTGACGATCCCCGCATCGTCGGCCGGGTCGTCGTTGGTGTTGCCGTTCGCGACGTAGATGGCCAGTTGGCCGGCGCTCGCGGCCATCACCAGCAGCCCGGCCAGCGCCGTCCACCAGCTGCTGCGCACCGAGGAGAGCTTGGTCCACTCGGCGGCCACCGCTCCCCGGAAACTGGCCGGCGCACCGGCGGCCGGCGTGCTGGCGGGGTGGGTGCCCGTGTCGGTCCGCGTGCTCATCGTTGCCCACCCTCGGTCGGACCGCCGGCGTACTCGACGCTGTCGGCGGTCAGTTCCATGAACGCCTGTTCCAGGGTCGCGGCCTGCGCGGTCAGCTCGTGCAGTCGTACCCCCAACTCGTGCGCCAGGTCGCCGACCCGGTCCGCGGTGGTGCCGGTGACGGTCAGCTCGTCGCGGTCGGCCGCCACCACGCTCGCCCCGGCGGCCGTGAGGCGCGCGGCCAGGGCGCTCAGCCCGTCCGGGTGCGGGCTGCGCACCCGGACGGCGACCGTGCCGCCGGCGAGCACGTCGCCGATCGGCGCGTCGGCGAGCAGCCGGCCCCGGCCGATCACCACGAGTTGGTCGGCGGTGAGCTGCATCTCGCTCATCAGGTGGCTGGAGACGAAGACGGTCCGACCCTGGTCGGCCAGCGAACGCGTGAGCCTTCGGACCCAGCGCACCCCGTCCGGGTCGAGGCCGTTCACCGGTTCGTCGAACATCAGCACCGGCGGGTCGCCGAGCAGCGCGCCGGCGATGCCGAGCCGTTGGCCCATGCCGAGGGAGAGGGTCCGCCCCGGTTTGCCGGCGGCCCGCGCGTCCAGCCCGACGGTGTCCAGCACCTCGTCGACCCGGCGGACGGGGATGCCGTTGCTGCGGGCCATGGCGAGCAGGTGTGCCCGGCCGGAGCGGGCCGGGTGGATGGCGCGGGCGTCGAGCAGCGCGCCCACCTCGTGCAGCGGTCGGCGCAGTTCCCGGTACGCGCGCCCACCGACCAGAGCCTGCCCGGCGGTGGGACGGTCCAGCCCGAGGATCATCCGCATGGTGGTGGACTTGCCGGCGCCGTTGGGGCCGAGAAAGCCGGTGACCCGGCCGGGCGCGACGTCGACGGTCAACGAGTCGACCGCGACGGTCGCCCCGAACCGTTTCGTCAACCCACGTAATGTGATCATGCGCTGACGCTAGGCGTGCGGCCCGTTGCCGCACCGCGCCCGAACGGCAGCACCCGACCCTGACTTTCGTCAGGTCGTCGGCGCCTCGGTCCGTACGTAGTCCTCCAGCAGCGCCGGCGTGAGCCCGGACCGGTGGATCGCCTTGAGCGCCGCGAGCAGGTCGTCCATCAGCGCCGGCCGGAAGTGCATCAGCAGCACGTCGCCGGGCCGTACCACCTTGTCCGGGGTCTGGTAGCGCACCTTCCCCTCGTGCACGGTCTCGGTCCAGTGGAAGACCGCCTTCGCGCCGCAGTCGTGCGCCGCCCGCAACGTGGTGGCGTCGTGGTTGCCGAAGGGCGGGCGGAACAGGGTCGCGCGCGTGCCGAAGAGGGTCTCCAACCTGTCCGCCGCCCCGCAGATCTCCCGCTTCTGGTAGTCGTACGACCGACCGGCCAGCGAGGTGTGCGTGATGGTGTGGTTCTCGACGACCCCGCCCGCCGCCACGATCTGCCGGAAGTAGTCGGTGTGCTCCTGCGCCGCCGGTGAGTTGAGGAACATCGTGACCGGGATGTGCGCCCGCTCGATGAAGTCGGGCACCGCGGGCGGGCGGGCCAGTCCACCGTCGTCGATGGTGATGAAGGCGACCTTCTGGTCGGTCGGCAGGCGGTGCCAGAACTGGGCCGCACCGGTCGCGGGCAGCGGCACCGGTTGCGGTGGCGGCGCCTCGGGGAAGGTCGGCACCTGGGACACGTACCAGTCCAGACTCCCCGGTGTGGGCTTCACGGTCGGGGACGGCGAGGCCGACGGTGGGGCAGGCGAGGCGGACCGGGCCGGCTGGCCCGTGGTGATCTGCCGTGCGTGCACCGTGTGGCCGGCTGTGCAGGCGCTCAGCGCCAGCAGGGCCAGAACTGGTACGACGGCGAGGATCCGACGTGCGGGGGTCGCTGACACGCCCGGAAACCTACCGAAGTGAGATCAGGATCCGGTCAGGCCGGTGCCCCCGCCGAGCGGCGGATGACGAAGGCGTCCGGCATCCGGAAGGTGAGATTGTCCGGGCACCAGGGCGGGCGGACCACCGTCACCCCGTCCAGCAGCGGTGCTGCCTCGGCAACCACCACGGCCGCCTCCATCCGGGCCAGCACGTCACCGACGCAGCGGTGGGCGCCCGCACCGAACGACAGGTGGCGACGGGACCCACGCTGGCCCGGCCGGAACTCGTCGGGCGTCTCGACCACCGCCGGGTCGCGGCCGGCGCGAGCCAGCCAGAGCACGAGGCTGCTGCCCGCCGGGACCGCCGTACCGCCGAGCGTGCTGTCCGTCGCCGCCACCCGCCGCCAGGTGACGATCGGCGGCTCCAGTCGCAGCCCCTCCTCCACCACGTCGGCCACCGCGACGTCGCCGGTGCGCAGGCCGGCGCGCACCGCGGGTTCGCCGGCCAGCCGGTGCAGCAGCAGGGTGAGGAACTGCGAGGTGGTCTCCTGCCCGGCGACCAGCAGGAAGAAGAGCGCGCCGACCACCACGTCCGGCGGGTGCCCGGCCGCGCGCAGCTCGCCGGCCAACCCGCCGCCGGTGGCCGCGAAGTCCCGCAGTACGCGGTGGAACTGGCCCACCTCGGCAGCGAGTGCCAGCTGCCGGTCGGTGTCCAGCGGCGCCCAGAACAATTCCAGCGCGGCGCGGGCGAACTCCTTGACCGCGCCGACGGGTGCGTCCGGCAGCTCGACCAGGCGGGCCAGCGTCAGCAGCGGCAGGTCGGCGGCGAGGTCCGCGTACAGGTCGACAGGCGCGCCGGTGTCGAGCCGGGCGCCGAGCCGGGCGACC
The DNA here is from genome assembly GCF_040649915.1 of Micromonospora sp. NPDC048839. Lineage (NCBI taxonomy): Bacteria > Bacillati > Actinomycetota > Actinomycetes > Micromonosporales > Micromonosporaceae > Micromonospora > Micromonospora sp. NPDC048839. The sequence continues at coordinate 74,941 of NZ_JBEZGL010000025.1, read as the reverse complement.
CGGTCCCGGACCAGCACGGTGAGCCAGGGCCGCTGCGCGGCGACCCGCTCGGGGTGCAACGCCGCCGCGACGATCGCCCGGATCTCCGGATGGCTGGCACCCGAGTTGTTGGCAAGCGTCGGGGGCAGCCGGAACCGGTGCCCGGCGAGCACCCGCAGCGCGGTCACCGGCATCGGGGTCACCGCGTCCAGCGCGTTGTCCGGCCGGTAGGTGACCGGGTCGGCCAGCACCTGACGGACCAGCGCGTGCCGGGTGACGACCAGGTGGCGTACGCCGACGTGGTCGCTCACCTCGGCGACGTCCGGCCAGGGTGCCTGGACCGCGGACCCCCAGCTGGAGAACAGCACGTCGACACGCTAGCGGGCGGCTCCCGGCAGCCCGGCGCGCAACTGCCAGACGGTGGTGCGCTTCACCCGTACGCTCTCCAACGCCTCCGGCACCGGCACGTCGTACGCGGCCAACTCGTCGAAGCGGTCGCGGGGCAGGAACGCCCGGCCGGGGTCACCGACCAGCGCCGGTGCGCCGGCACGCGCGGCGCGCAGCAGGAAGCGCAACACCCGCCGGGCCATCGCGTCGCTGTAGAAGACGTCACCGGCGAGCACCACCTCGGCGTCCCCGGCGTCGGAGTCGAGGATGTCGCCGAACTCGGCGTCGACGCGTACCCCGTTGGCCTCGGCGTTGAGCGCGACGGCCGCCACCGCCAGCTCGTCCACCTCGACGGCCCGCACCGCCGCCGCCCCGGCGCGGGCGGCGGCGATGGCCACCAGGCCGGAGCCGGAGGCGAGGTCGAGCACCCGGCGGCCGGCGACCAGCTCCGGGTGGTCGGTCACGTAGCGGGCGAGGGCCTGACCGCCGGCCCAGGCGAACGCCCAGAACGGCGGCGGCCGGTCGGTGGAGAACTCGCCCTCGGTCAGCTCCCACAGCCCGATCGGCTCGTCGGCCTGGTGCAACCGCACCTCGGGGACGAAGGGGACCGGGGCCAGCCGGGCGTGCAGCCGGACGAACGTGCTGGAGAGCTCGGACACCCGGCGATTCTCGCGCACCGGCGATCCCGGGCGGCGCGGGGAGGTGGACCGGTACGGGTGAGGGGTTCACCACCGTCGGTGAAATCACCACCCGTCCTTGGCGTCCGATGCGAAGACACCCCTCTGTCCGGCCCGCCCGTTTCCTCCTAGCGTTTCCCGGGAGTGACGAGAAGAGGCGAGGTGGTGGTGATCGTGTGGCGGTACGCGCTGCGGGTCGGGGCGATGGTTGCCGGCGTGACCGGGGCGGTGCTGACCCTGGCGGCGCCGGCCCAGGCGGCCTTCGCCACCGAGCTGAGCGGCCTGCCGGCCCGGTTCACCGCCGGGGATCAGGTGCGGACGATCTCCGCGGTGGTGTCCCAGACGGACCGGCGCGGCGGATGCGTGAAGGTGCGCTGGTCGATGGTGCTCAGCGTGCAGGGCATCCGACTCGACCAGGTGAAGATGGACCGGGTGGAGGAGACCGGCGACTTCCCGCTGGAGGTGCGGACCGAGGGTGACGTGGCCCGGCTGACCGACCGGCAGCTCGACCCGGGCACGCTCTGCCCGGGCCGCACGGTCACGGCACGCTACCGGGTGGCCTTCGCCGAGGACGTCACCCAGGGGCGGGTCACCCTCGCTGCCGAGGCGTACGACGCCAACGCGCGCCTGCTGGCCCGGCAGACGGCCACCCGCTCGGTGCGGGGCGCGGGCGCCACCCCGACCGGTACGCCGAAGCCGAGCGCCACCCCGACGCGGCCCAGCGAGCCGGCGAGTGCGCCGGCCGAGGTGGACGACACGTCCGGGGTGGAGCCGGCGGGCGACTATCCGGCTGACGCGGCCCCACCGGCCGGCCGCCCAGCCTCGCAGTCCGGCGGGTTCGGCGTGGTCCACGCGGCGTTCCTGCTCGGCGGGCTGCTGCTCTTCCTCGGGATGGGTCTGCTGCTGCGGCTGCGGCACCTGACCCGGGCCACGCCCGACGAGGCCGAGGACCCGCCGGTGGACCGGCGCTGGGAGCGGCCGGTTCCCGCCGACCGCTGGCGGCCGGCCCGCCGCTGATCGAGGGACGTGGGGGCCGGCGGTGGTCCGCCGACCCCCGCGGTGTCACCCCGAGAACGCCTGGAACTCGGCGATCCGGACCTGCGTCCGGGCCGGGCTGGCGGTCGCGCAGTCCGTCGTCGTGACCGGGTCGTCGTCCTGCTCACCCGCGTACCGGGGGCCGCCGGTGCACTGGCTCGCCAGCACCTCCAGTCGCAGGTGGGTGGCGAGGGTGCTGGGCACCGCGAACGTGCGGAGGTTGATGTCCCGGCTGTACGACCGGTACGCCCCGCCGGGGAACGCGTCGCCCGCGCTGGTGTAGATCCGCTGCCAGCGCGTCGGGTCCGCGCAGTCGGTGGTCGTCGCGTTGCAGGCGGACACCGCGAACGAGCGCAGCGCGCTGAGCGCGTTCTGACTGCCGGTGTCGGCGTCGCCGGTGATCGCCGGGCGCAGCATCGCGCTGACGTTCACCCGCTTGACCGTCTGCGGGGCGCCGCCGGGCAACGCCACGGTGAGCTGCCGGCCGGCCACCCCGTCCAGGGAGGCCCAGTTCGTCGCCTCGGTGTCGTCGGTGACCCGGTCCAGGTTGACCCCGTCGCCGGTGATCGTCGCCCCGGACGCGGTGGACGCCAGGTTGCGGCTCATCCGCAGGTCCACGAACCCGTCCTGGTTGGCCTTGGCGACCACGCTGAGCCGCTGGTGCCCGAAGCCGGGGGCCACGGCGAGCAGGTCGTACGTGCCGGCCACCATCTCCACGGTGTCCGGGATCGGCGTCGCCGGGTCGGTGTCGGCGATCGGCGTGGCCCGTGCCTCGTACGCCCCGACGTACACCCGGATCGGCGCGTCGGCGCTGTCCCCGCGCGGGCGCAGGGTGAGCGTCGCGTTGCCGCCGCTCGGCGAGGCGAAGCTCGGCGTCGGGTCGGTGTCGCCGGCGCCGAAGGTGGCGGCGTCCCGGCCCATCCCGGAGCGGGCGAACTCGGCCCAGATCAGGTCCTGGTTGGCGCCGCCGAAGCGGAGCAGGTCGGCGGTGAGCATGTTGTCGCGCATGTCGAGCATGCTGACCTGGCTGGCGGCCTGGAGCAGGAACGAGTCGAAGACCAACTGCGACCAGCGCCGGTTGCCGGGGCACTTGTCGGCGGCGACCTTCCCCTGTGCGCAGTCGAGCTGCCGCTGCGGGGTACCGAGGCCGTACCGCTTGACCAGCGCGGCGCGGACCCGGAAGTTGGTGGCGCCCCAGATCTCCCCGTCGGCGTGCACGGCGGGACCGCCGGTGTTGTAGCCGATGTCGGAGTAGTTGAGCGGGCTGCGGCTGAGGTCGTAGTTGCGGATGCCGCTGACCAGGTTGCCGGTGACGTAGCCGCCGGTGACGAAGGGCGTCTCCCCGGGTGCGCGCAGTCCGTTCTGGAAGAGGTACTCGGCGGCGAGCAGGTCGCCCCACGACTCGCCCATCGCGCCGCCCTGGTGGCCGCCGATCCCGCTGTCCGGGCCGGCGATCATCCGGTTGGTGATCGCGTGGGTGTACTCGTGGCCGATCACCGTCATGTCGTAGTCGCCGTCCACACACGGCGGGTACGGGCCACCGGCCTGCGGCTGCCACAGGTACATGTTCGTGGTCGGCGGCTGCCCGTCGCGCCCGGTGCCCTGGTTGGCGTTGTTCCGGTTGCCGGTCAGCGCGCCCTGCTGGGCGCGGCCCTGCTCGGCGTCACCGCCCAGCCCGGCCGGGGTGAGGTTGACCGCCTGGAGGTTCCACGCCGACTCGGTGAAGCCCAACTGGTACGACCAGTCGTGCATCCGGTTGTGCGGGCTGGTGGTGGCCGGGACGATCGGGGTGCCCGCCCCCCAGGAGAGCACCGTGTTGGCCGAGTTGCCGCGCGAGGTGAAGGTGGGTGTGCCGGTGGCCGCGTCGAGGTCCCACGGTTGGCCGGTGGCCGGGTCGCGGAAGGCGGCCTGGCAGCCGGGTGCGGGGTCGCCGCACCAGCGCACCCGCGGGTCCTGCCCGGGGTCGAGGTCGCGGGGCGGGGTGGCCGGGAAGACCGCCCAGCTCGGGTTGTCGGAGTCGAAGTCGACGAGGTCCTCACGGACCAGGACCTGCCCGGTGCCACCGTCCACGTAGCTGGTGAACGCGACCGGGTCGTCGGCGTCCGCGCCGATCATGGTCACCTCGTAGGCGGCCCGTGGCCCGTCGAGCGGGGTGGGTACGGCCACCGGCCGGATGGTGTGGCTGGCCACCGCGGCGGCGGTCAGCCCGGCGTCGGCGAGCGCGGCGGCGTACGCCTGCTCGGCGGTGCGGGTGGCCGGCGCGGGCGTACCGGTGTGCCGGGCCAGCGAGGAACTGACCGAGAGCACCGTGCCCTTGGCGACCGCGAGGGTGACGAGACCGTCCGGCCCGGCGGGCAGGTCGCCGAAGCGTTGCCGGAGGGTGACCACGGCGCCGCTGCCGATCGGCCGGACCAGCACCCGTTCCATGCTGGCAACCGCTGCGGGGTCCAGGCCGAACAGGTCGCGGTTGGCCCCCAGGTAGGCGCGGGCGGCGGCCTCCGGGTCGGCGGGCAGGCCGGTGGCGAGCGGTGCGTGGCCGGGGCCGAGGGCCTGCGGGGTGCCGAGTCGGTTCCACCGGACGTCGGGGTCGGCGGCGCGGGCCAGGCCGCGTTGGCGGGCGTCGGGTGCCGCCGTACCGGTGCGGTTGTCGGCGTCGGCGGGCTCGTGCCCCTCGCTGAACGGTCCGGACCGGCGCTCGGCGGACGCCGCGCCGCCGGTGGGGGCCGCGGTGCTCACGCCGGTGGGGAGCAGCGCGGCGACCGTGGCCGTCGTCGCCAGGACGGCGATGAGCCGGCGTCGACGCCGGCTCATCGGGGGTGACCATTCGGGTAGTGGCACGGGACCTCCTCGTGGGAGCGGAAGGGCCAGCGGTCGCCGACCGTCGATGCGCGGTGACGCATGCGCATCTGTGGATATCAGTCGATCGAGATCGCGGCAAGGTCCCGGGGGCCCGACGGGCCAACTGATCGAAACAGCCTCGGGGCGGTCAGTCGCCCGGCGCCCAGTCGGGGTTGCGGCCGAAGGCGGCCAGGAGGTGGTCCTGCTCGTCGGCGTCGTCGGGGACCCGCACCCCGGTCTGGACCAGGTTGTCGCGGCGGTAGTCGTCGATCTGGCCGGCGAACCACCGGGCGGCCACGTGCACCGCTGCCGGGTCGAGCCGAGGCTGCGCGCCGATCGCCACGGCCACGTCCCAGCCGTGGACGAGATGCTCGGCGAGGAGCTGCTGAAGGTATTCCACGGCCGGGGTCTCACCACCGGAGAGGTGCACGGCGCGGTCGAGCGTGCCCGGATGGGTGGCGGCGATCTCGGCCTGCGCGGCTGCCTCCCGCGCCACCGAGATCGGGTCGTCGCCGAGTTGGTCGCCGTCGAGTCGGTCGCCGACCTCGTCGATGGTCCGGCCGGCGAGCAGCGGGACGCTCCATCGGTCCTCACTCACCACGTGGTTGACAAGCGTGCGTACGTCCCAGTCGGAGCAGGGTGTCGGGTCGGACCACTGGCCGGGTCCGACCTGGTCCACCCGGTCGACGAATTCGGCCAGGCTCCGGCGGTACGCCTCCAGCAGATCCATGCTGCCGATTGTTCCGGTCGGCGGGGCGGGCCGAGCCGTTTTGCCGGGCCTGGTGGGGGCGATTGCGCCGGCTGTCCGGCTCAGTCCAGGTCGGTGAGGTCCAGGCCGAGCTCCCGGGCGGTGACCAGCCGGACCCACTCGCCGAACTGCCGACGGGAGATCACCCGGTCGTGCACGGCGAGTTGGACGGCGAGGCCGTCCATCACCGCGCTGATCCGCCAGGCGGCCCCGTCCGGGTCGGCGCACTGGAAGGTGCCGTCGGCCACCCCGGCGGAGATCACCGCGGCCAGGTCCTGGCGCCAGCGCAGGTCGAGCCGGCGGGACACCTTCTCCAACTCCGGGGTGCGCAGCGACTCGGACCAGCCGTCGATCCACATGGACCAGGAGGTTGCCCGGCCGGCCGGCGTGTAGAGCTTGAGGATCCGGCGGAGCTTGGTCAGCGGGGGAGCCGAGGAGCGGGTCACCGTGTCCAGTCGGGCCAGATCCTGTTCGACCGCGTACGCGAAGGCCTGCGCGAGCAAGCGTTCCTTGGTGGCGAAGTGGTAGAACACAAGTGCCTGACTCACGCCGGCGGCCTGTGCCACGTCGGCCGTCCGGGTGTTGGCCAGACCGCGCTCCACGATCACGTCACAGGCGGTGCGCAGCAGGGCATCCAGGCGGATCTCGGCCGCACGTCTCGTCACGACCGTTACCGTAGCCCATCCGACTGAACACGAACAGTTACCGCTACGGCCGGATCCGCGATGCGACAGTCGGAAGCCGGACACTTCCTCGGGGTGCCGTCAGTCGTTCCTGTGCGAGCGTTCACCGAGGTCCGCCGCGAGTGGATGATGCACGAAGTGCCTGGTGGGCGGCGTGCGGCGCAACGATGGCCATCATCGTCCGCTGGTGCCCGAGCGTGACGGTCGGTGGCGGTCCTCGGCACCAGGCCAGCCCCCTAGGAAGCCCGCAGGTGGTGGTCCCCGTCCCCGCCCGACAGGGTTGGGACGCGCCGAGGTGACCCCGAGTTGGCAGTCTCTCACCGGCTCGGCTAAAGTTCTCATCCGTCACCCGGGAACGTCCGGGGGCGTGCGGACGTAGCGCAGCTGGTAGCGCATCACCTTGCCAAGGTGAGGGTCGCGGGTTCGAATCCCGTCGTCCGCTCGGAGCTGCCGCCACGCATGACGGGGGCAACCTCGGTGGGGTGGCCGAGAGGCGAGGCAACGGCCTGCAAAGCCGTGTACGCGGGTTCAAATCCCGTCCCCACCTCGGCAACAAGCACGGGCGATTGGCGCAGTGGGAGCGCGCTTCCTTGACACGGAAGAGGTCACTGGTTCAAACCCAGTATCGCCCACCAGCAGATCAGCAGGCTCGGCACCGGATTCCGGTGCCGAGCCTGCTGCTGTTTACGCCTCCGGGACAGCGCCGGTGCGGCTTCGCATGGCACGCTTCCAGCGCGACGATCCATCGAATCGCAATGGCGGGGGCGGACCATGACCGGGGCGGCTGGACCATCCGACAGTGCCGAAGCGGGTCCGGCCCGCGCACCGAGAGTCTCGATCGTTGTGCCGGTGCACAACGAGGAGGAGACCATCGGGCCGTGCCTCGACGCGGTTCTCCGGCAGACGACGCCGGCAGACGAGATCATCGTGGTGGACAACGCCTCCACGGACGCGACCCGGGCCCGGCTGGCCGGGTACACCGATCGGGTCGTGGTACTCGCCGAACCGCGGCTGGGCGTACTGGCCGCCCGCAACCGCGGCCTGACGGCGGCCACCGGCGACGTCATCGGGCGGATCGACGCGGACACCAGGCTGCCGCCGTACTGGGTGGAGGCGGTCCGCCGGGTCTTCGCGGACGGCACCGTCGCGGCGGTGACCGGTCCGGTGACCTACTACGACATCCGCTTTCCGGCGGCCCTCAACGCGGTGGACCGGACGCTGCGCCGGGCGTGGACACTGCCGAGCCGGCAGCGGCTCGACTGGCTGTTCGGTGCGAACATGGCGGTCCGGGCTCGGGCCTGGCACGCCATCCGGCCCGACCTCTGCGACGATCGCCGCTACCACGAAGACCTCGACCTCGGCATCCACCTGCGGCGGGCCGGTCATCGGGTGGTCTTCGCCGCCGGGCTCCGGGCCGGCACCTCAGCGCGCCGTTTCCGGAACGACCCGGCTGACTTCTGGGCGTACCTGCGGATGATCGACGCCTCCTACGCCAGCCACTCGGGGCGGGGTGGTAGCGCCAGTTACTGGCGGGCCTGGCTGACCAGCCGGCTGATCATGCTCTGCTACCTGCCGTTCCGGGCGTTGCACCGAACCCACCCGGCCTACACCGCCGCCGCCCCGCCCCGGAAGAACCCGATGGCGGCGGAGCCGTCGCCCTAGCCCGAACTGGCCCGGCCGGGCGCGCTGAGTTCCTAGAAGGTGAGGATGCGGAACTCGCCCACGGGCCGGAAGCCGAGGCGACGGTAGACCGGCTCGCCGATCGGTGACGAGGTGAGGGCGGCGGCTCGGGCGCCGTGTTCGCTGGCCAGGTCGAGCGCTGCCCGGGTCAGGGCCGCGCCGATGCCCCGGCGGCGGTGCTCGGGCTGCGTACCCACGAAGTAGAGCGTGACCAGACCATGGCTGAGCCAGGCGACTGCCGTTCCGACCACCTGGCCGTCGTCCAGACGGCCGGCCAGCCGGAGCACCGTGCCGTCGCCGGTGAACGCCTTCTCCCGTTCGATCGTCGCGGCCACCCCACCCGCCGGAATCCCGGACACCCGGGCGTACGCCGGGACGAACGTGTCCAGGTCGATGGTCTCGGTGATGTGCAGGCCGGCGGGTGTCGCGACCTCGGCCGCCACGTCGATCGCCACCGTCATGATCGGCAGGCGGGCCATCTCGGCCGCGCCGAGGGCGAGCAGACCGTCGGCGGTTCCGGCGTCGCTGTCCGGGCCGACCCACCAGACCCGAGGTACGCCGTGCAGTCGCTGCCGGGCCTCGACGAGCGCGTCCCGTGGTGTACGTCCGGCCACGCGCAGCACGCCGTTGAGGGTCGCGTGCGGCACCTCGCTGCGGTACGTCGGGAGGTCCGGCCCACCGGCCACGCCGATGTTCCAGCCGAGCAGGTACGCGCGGTGCGCGGCCAGCACCGTGTCGAGAGACTCCATGATCCGGATGTTAGCGCGCCCCTCTTAACGCCTTCACCTGGGAAAATGGGTGAATTCAATGGCTGTGACCGGCGATACTTTGTCGATCGTTCCAGATAGCCGGTAGCGTTCGCGGCATGGCCCGTACCCGTGAGTTCGACGTCGACGCCGCGGTCACCGCGGCCATGGACGCCTTCCGGAGGAAGGGCTACGAGGGCACCTCCATGCGCGACCTCTCCGAGGCGACCGGTTTGGGCAGCGGCTCGATCTACGCCGCCTTCGGCAGCAAGGACGGCCTCTACCTGGCGGTGCTCGACCTGTACCGGCAGCGTTACGCCGCACCGATCGTCGATCTGCTGCGCTCCGGCAGCGACGCGCGGGAGGTCATCCGCGAGGTGTTCGTCGGCGCGGTGGACGACATCACCGGTGACGGCCGGCATCTCGCCTGCCTCATCGTCGGGGCGTCGATGGAACGGGCGCAGCAGGACCTGCGGGTCGCCGAGCGGCTCCGCTCCACCACCCAGTCCCTGGAGTTGGCGCTCCACGACCTGCTCGCCGAGGCGCAGGCGCGGGGCCAGATCAAGCCTGATCGAAGCGCCAGCGACCTGGCCGGCTTCCTGGTGACCAGCCTTCAGGGCCTGCGGGTGATGGGTGCCATCAACCCGGACCGGGCGTTGCTGACCCGGTACGCCGAGGTCGCGCTCACCTGCCTGGACTGACGGCCCTGCGCGCTGGCCGACCCGTCGGCCAAGCCATCGATCAGTGATCCGATTTCTCATCGTATGAGGAGATATAGCCATGTCCACGATCGGCGTCGGCATCATCGGCGCGAGCACCAGCGGATGGGCCTCCATCGCGCACGTGCCCGCCATCGCCGCGACACCCGAGTTCACGCTCCGCGCGGTGAGCACGTCCCGTCCCAGCAGCGCCGAGGCCGCAGCGGCCAAGTACGGCGTCCCCGCCTACCACGACCATCGCGACCTGATCCGCCATCCGGGCGTCGACCTCGTCGTCGTGGCGGTGAAGGTCCCCGAGCACTTCACGCTCATCTCCGCGACCCTGGACGCGGGCAAGATGGTCTACAGCGAGTGGCCGCTGGGCAATGGCCTGGCCGAGGCCCGGCAGCTCGCGGACCGGGCGGCGAAGGCGGACGTCCGCACGGTGGTCGGGCTCCAGGGGCGGTACGCCCCCGAGGTCCGGTACGCCCGGGAGCTGATCCGCGACGGGTACGTCGGCAAGGTGCTCGGCACGACGATGGTGGGCTCGGGGATGGTCTGGGGTGGTGAGGTCGTCGACCCCAGCCAGGCGTACTGGTTCGACAACGCCAACGGCGCATCCCCGCTCACCTCGGCCACCCTGCACGCCCTCGATCCGCTCCACTTCGTCCTCGGTGAGTTCGACTCGGTGGCCGCGAACCTCGTCGTCGGCCGCAAACAGGCGACGCTCGCGACGGACGGCAGCACCATCCCGGTCACCGTGCCGGACCAGGTCTCGGTGATCGGCACCCTCGACGGCGGCGCGGCGGCGTCCATCTTCTACCGGGGCGGGTTGTCCCGCGGGGACAACTTCCGGTGGGAGATCAACGGCAGCGAGGGCGACCTGGTACTGACGGCCGACTGGGGCAACATGCAGGTCGCCGAACTCACCCTCGCGGGCGGCCGGGGCACGGACAGCGCTGTCCGACCACTGGAGGTGCCGACGTCCTACCTGGACGGCGTGCCGGCCGAGCTGAGTCGTTCCGTGGCGGGAGGTGTGACGCGGCTCTACCGGCAGTTCGCCCGGGAGTTGGCGGACGGCACCCGGACCGTCCCCGACTTCGCGCACGCCCTCGGTCGGCACCGGCTCATCGACGCGATCGAGCGGGCCGCCGCCATCGGCGTGACCCAGCCCCTGACCCGACCCGAACTGATGAGGAGTCAGGCATGAGAGCGGTCGGACTGCTGCGCTACGGCGGGCCCGAGGTGCTGCGGGTGGTTGAGCTTCCGACGCCGCACGCCGGCCCTGGTGAGGTCCGCATCCGGGTACGGGCGGCGGCGGTCAATCCCGCCGACACCCTGATCCGGGCCGGTATGACGCCGGTGCGACTGCGCGGCGGCGACCCGCTGCTGCCCGGCCAGGACATCGCCGGCACCATCGACGAGGTGGGCTCCGGCACCAGTGGCGCACTCGCCCCGGGTGACCCGGTGATGGCCATGGTCAATCCGACCCGGGCGGCTGGCGGTGGGTATGCCGAGTGGGTCGTGCTCCCGGAGGCCTGGGTGGTGCCCGCCCCGGCGGGCGTGTCACCCGCCGAGGCGGCAACTCTGCCGTTGAACGGGTTGACCGCCCTGCACGCCCTGGACCAGCTGCGGCTGCCGCCCGGCAGCACCCTGGCGGTGACCGGCGCGCCCGGAGCCGTCGGCGGATACGCGGTACAGCTCGCCAAGGCCGCCGGTCACCGGGTGTTGGCCGACGCGGCGCCCGACGACGCCGAACTGGTCGCCGCGCTCGGCGCCGACGTGACGGTGACCCGAGGTCCGGGGGTTGCCGACCGCTTCCGGGAGTACGCCCCGGACGGGGTGGACGCCGCTGTCGACGCCGCGTTGCTCGGTGGCGCGCTGCTGCCGGCAGTGCGCGCGGGCGGTGCCGTGGCGCTGTTGCGGGGCGGGCCCGATCCAGCGCTGCGGGCGCAGGCCGACCAGCGGAGGATCGACCTGGTTTCCGCGTACGTGCACGAGTACGACGGGCGCCGCGACAAGCTCGACCTGCTTCGGCGGCTCGCCGAGGAGGGTGCGCTGACCCTGCGGGTCGCCGGGCGGTTTCCGCCGGAGGAGGCGGCCCGCGCGCATCAGCTCCTGGAGGCCGGAGGGGTACGCGGCCGGTTGGTCATCGAGTTCTGACTCCGCCGACGGCACTACCGGAGCAGGCTGGTCCAGTCACCGGCCGCTCCGCCGACCCGGCGTCTGCTGCGGGGTTCACGGGTGCGACGGGTCGGCTGCCTTCGGTGCGGCGGCCGACCCGGTGTGACGTCGATCTGTTGGCTCCGTCGGTGGTGGAGCGGGTCGGGTCACATCGGCGGGGCGATGTCCCGACGCTCCTCGACCCGCGCGTACTCCACCGGCTGCTCGGTGGTGGTGACCACCTGACGGCGGCGACCCAGGATCAGCGCGGTCATGATCAGGCCGAGGACGCCGGCGCCCATCAGGATCCAGCCGACCACGTCGAGGTTGATGCCGCCGACGCTCGCGTCGAGCGCGAAGGTGAGGATCGCGCCGAGCGCGATCAGAAAGATGCTGGTGCCGATACCCATGACAGCCTCCTTAGGGGGATGTGGTGTGCTGTCGAGCCCCTCAGTACCCCGGCGCGGACCAGCGCAACCGTCACCGTCCAGGGTGCCGTGCCAAGCGATCTTGGCATCGGGTAGAGTTCACCTGTCGCCGGCGGTTGTCGGGGACGTGCGGACGTAGCGCAGCTGGTAGCGCATCACCTTGCCAAGGTGAGGGTCGCGGGTTCGAATCCCGTCGTCCGCTCGTGATTCGCCCCGACGGGGGCTGACTGCCGGTTCCGGCGGTCACCACGGGCGATTGGCGCAGTGGGAGCGCGCTTCCTTGACACGGAAGAGGTCACTGGTTCAAACCCAGTATCGCCCACCATCCATACCGGCAGATCAGCTGGTCCGTTGACCCGGGCCGCGGGTCGCCGTTCCTGCCCGGCTTGACGGCGTCCGAGACGATTCAGCCGAGCGTCACGCCGGGCACCGCCTGGTTACTCGCCGGCGCGGAGGACCTCGCTCAGCCGGTCGCGTCGCCGCAGCGCCGACTCGACAGGTACGACCGTGGCGGCCGTCGCGATCAGCGCCACGCTCACCAGGCCCAGCAGCCACCAGGGCAGGACCGTCACCGGGTCGGCGGTTTGGCCGGTGAGCAGCCGCAGGTCGAGTGGGCCGAGCGTCAGACGTGCGAGCAGTGCCCCGAGGAGCGGGCCACACACCGCGGCGACCGCGACCGGCGGCAGCAGCTCTCCGGCGGCGACCCAGCGGGCGTCGCGTGGTCGCAGGCCGAGGGTCCGCAGCCGGGTCAGGGTCTGCCACCGCGCCGACGCACCGGCGGCCGCGGCGAGCGTGAGGCCGAGCAACCCCAGCGCCACCAGCACCGCGGCGGCCGTCCACGCCAGCCGTAGCAGCCCTGCGGTCAGCGGAGCCACCCGCTGCGCCCGCAGGACGTCCGCGCGCAGCACGACCTCGGAGGCGACGCCGGTGTTCGACACGGCCCGTGCCGCGCCGGGACCGGTCACCCAGACGGTGTTCGGAGCGGTTGGCAGCCCGGCGGCGGCGAGGGCAGTGGCGTCCACGATGACGACGTCGTTGGTGCCGCCGACGGAGGGAGCGGTACCGACCGCGGCAAGAGGGATCGCCGGGGCGTCGTCCCGGGGAAGCTTCAGCCGCATGCCGGTCCGCAGCCCGCCGTCGCTCGATCGGACCAGCGCGGGGACGTCCCCGGGGCCGGGTGCCGTGAGCCGGGCCAGCGCCGGCGCGTCGGGCAGCGGGGTGGTGGCCAGCAGGCGCTGGAACGCGTCGGCGTCCACGACGACCAGGAGTGGGGTGAGCAGTGTCGATTCGGTGAAGACGGGCGCCGAGGCGGTCACCTGCGCGACGACGACCTGCTCCACCCCGGGTGCGGCGGCGATGCGTTCGGCGAGTGCGGGTGTGGCGGTCGCGGCGTCGGTGTCGACGTTGAGCCGGGCGTCGGCGCCGACGGTGCTCCACGCGCCGTCGCTGAGACCCCGGGTGACGGTGGGGCCGAGGATGAGCGCGAACGACGCGAGCGCCGTGGTGCTGACCACAACCAGCACTGGCAGCGCGCGCCCGGCCGTCGTGGCCGCCTGGGCGGCACCGAACACGGCCAGCGGGCGGCGCGAGCGCAGGGCCTGTCGGAGCGCGAACCGCGCCCCGAGGGGCAGCAGCCGGAGCAGGACGAGCGCGCCGACGAGCGCGCCCAGGGTCAGGGCGCTGATCGGCAGGACCAGGTCTCCGGTCAGCCCACCGGCGTCGCCGTCGGGGCCGACGGGCAGCAGCCCGCGCTGGTGCAGGGCCACGAAGGCGGCGACCGCGGCGATCAGGACAGCGGCCTCCACGGCGGCGCGGCGCAGCTGACCGGTGGCCTGGATCCAGCGCCGGGCGGCCCGGTTGGCGGGTTGGCGCCGGTCGCGGCTGGCGCGGGCGGCGGCGAGGGTGCCGAACGCCGGCCCGGCGACGGCGCCGGCCAGGACCAGGGGAACGGCCCAGGTCCAGGAGACGCCCGGAGCGGCCGCGCGGGCGAGCGCGAGCCCGACGGCGGCGGCCGCCAGGGACAGCACTGTGGACTCGATGACCAGTTCCGTAGCGAGGTCGGGTAGCGCCGCGCCACGCTGACGGGCGGCGCTCAGCGCCGGGGTGCGGCGGCGGACCAGCAGGTCGGCGGCGAGCAGCAGGACCAGTACCGTGGCGGTCAGCACCCCGGCGAGCAGGACGGCGGCCTGTGCGGCGGCGACGCTGTTGCGGGCACTGGCGTCGCGCAGGGTGGTGTCGAGCCGCGATTCCCACTTCAGGGACCTGTCGCGGTCGCTCGACGAGCCGGAGGTCGCCTTCAGCTTGACCACCTGCCTGGCGAGGGCCGCGGTGGCGTCCCAGGTGAGGTCGGCGGGGTCGGGGGCGAAGTGGACGGTGCGCCGCAGTTGGTCCTCTTGCACGGCGAGTCGGGCGTCCGGTAACGACGCTCGGGACAGCAGGCCACCGAACCGGGTGGTCCCCACGCCGTCGGCGCCGGGCACGGGACGCAGGAGCGCCGGGGCGAGTCGCCAGGTGGGGTCGGCGCTGTCCGCGGGTCGGTAGATCCCGCTGATCCGGACGTCTGTGTCATGTTCCCGGCCGTCCGAGGTCGAGATTCGGTCGCCGGGGCGGAGGTCGAGTGCGGCGGCGGCCTCCTCGGAGAGGCCGACCTGCACCGGCCAGGGTGGGGCGTCGTAGGGGATCTCGACGTACTGGTCGGAGACGGCGCCGCCGGGCGCGGTGCCGGCGATCCAGGTCACGTCCGGGGGGCCCGACTCACCGTCCAGGTAGGTGAACTGGAAGGTACGCGGCGCGCTGCCGTCGGTGATGTTGAGGACCGGGCCGTTGACGACGACGACGGGCGGGAGCAGCGCGGCGTCCAGTTCGGGTCCGAGCGCGTACGTCGCCCGCGTGCGGAAGCCGTCGATGTCCTCGGCGAGGCGGGGCACCCGGACCCGTCCGCCGGCCGACCCGTCGTCGCGTTCCCAGTGGGCGAGTACGAGGACGTTCGAGTCCTGGCCGGAGCGGCGTACCGCGTCCTGGATGGCGTCGTCGGCGGCGGCGCGGAGCAGCGTCGGCACGGCCCCGGCGAGCAGCGTGACGGCCGCGATGACGGCGGCGGTGAGCAGCAGCGGTCCGGCGTCGGTACGGCCACGGCCGCGGATGCTGGGCCAGTGCGGCGCCGGCCACCGGCGGGTCAGCCACCGCTTCACGGGGCCACCCGCAGGTGCGCGGCGTCGGCCCGGCGGACCTGGACGGTGACCACGACGGCGACCGCCAGCAGGCATCCGGCCAGCAGGACGGCGAGCAGTGCGGCCTCGGCTGGCCACGGCCAGTGTGGTTGGGCGGCCGGGACGGGCGCGGCACCGGTGTCGGAGCGCACGAGCAGGGGAGCGACGACGCGGGTGGCGAGCGCGCCGATGCCCGCACCCGCCACGAGCAGGGGCAGCAGGACGCCGGCGTGCTGGCCGAGCAGGACGGCCCGGATGCCGCGCCGGGACATCCCCAGGCCGCGCAGCCGCGCCACCTCGACGGCGCGGAGCTGTAGGTCACAGGTCACGTGCAGGACGACGCCGGCGAGCAGCAGCAGGGCCGCGGCCGGGACGGTGAGTTGGAGCGCGGCCGGCAGTCCGACGCGCAGCGGGCCGCCGGTGAGGCGGGCGGTCTCCGCCTCGCGGGTCGCGACGGTGCCCAGGTGCAGGGCGTCGGCCCGCTCGGCGGCGGCGGGACCGGCTGGGTGGCCGACCCACCAGGCGTCGACCGGGAACGTCAGGTCGCCTCGGACGGCGCGTGCGCGCGACAGCGTGTCCAGGTCGGCCAGGACGGCGACTGCGCCGGGGGCCGACGGTACGGTCGGCACGACCCCCGTGATGACGATCGGGACGGGCGTGCTGCCGACCGTGATGCTGAGCTGACTGCCGTTGTCGGCGTCGACCTCGCTGGCGAAGGCGGCGGAGACGGCGACGGGCACCGGGCCGGGGTCGGGGAAGGCGGTGGCGACGAGGGTCCGGGCGGCGTCCTCGGCGCCGCCGTCGAGCTTGACGGTCGCGGCCATCCGCAGCGCGGTTCCCGTCGGCGTGGCGGACAGCGTGACGGTCGGGTCGGTCAGCTTGCCGGGGATCGGCGGCGCGGACGTGGCGGTCCAGTCCGATCCGTCGGTGGGCCTCTCCGCCGATCCGGCGGGCGGGATGGTGAGTGTGACGGCTATGGCGACGGGTCCCCCGACCATGTCGGTGGTGATCGGCAGGGCGACCGCGACGAGGCGTAGCCCGTCAGTCGTCGCGCAGTTGGGCAGCCGAAGCTCCTGGCCGTCGAGGGGGAGGGCGGGACCCCCGCAGGACGTGCGGAGGCCGGTGGCGTCCTGCAGCAGCAGCCGGGGCGTCACGGTGAGCGGAGTGTCGCCGGCGGCGGTCCCGCTCAGGACGAGCGGGGCGCCGGTCGGGACGGGGAGGCCGGCGACCCGGGTGCGTGGTGCCAGCGTGGTGCCCACGTCCGCCCATTCGCGGTCGCTGTCCAGCCGCCCGCGCAGCAGCGCGTCGGCGCGGGTGGTGTCGACGGCGACCAGGTGTGGCGGGATGCCGGCGCTGCCGAGCCACTGACCGACGGTGACACCACGGTTGAGGGCCGGACTCACCACCCCCGTGGTGGCCGCGCTGACGGCCGCGCCGTCGCCGGCCACCGGCGCCGTGCTGAGGGTGAGTGCCAGGTCGGTGCCGACGGAGAGCGCCGCCTGGTCGCGCTGCGACTGGTGCCACGTCTCGTCGAAGGCGAGGCCGAAGGTGCCGGCCGCGCAGGCCAGCCCGACGAGCAGCCCGGCGGCGACCGCCTGTGGCCGGCGGGCGGCCTCCGCGACCGCCAGCGGAAGGGCCAACCCGCGGGCGCGGTACGCCAGCCGGTCGGCGGCGCGAAGCGCGGGCAGTACCACCCGGAGGGCCAGGGCGGCGCCTGCGGTGAGCAGCAGCGCGGGTGCGAGCACCCGGACCGCGTCGACGCGTGGGCTGGCGGCGGTGGGCTGCGCGTACAGCTGCCACCACCCGACGGCGGCGAACACCGCGAGCATCACGTCGGCGCCGGATCGGGCCAGCAGTTCGCCGCGGGTGCGCTGCTCGCCGGCTGCCGGGACGGGCCGGATCGCCAGGATGGTGAGGACGGCGGCGAGCACCAGCGCGCCGCCGGTGACCGCGAGGACCTGGGCGCCGGCGATGGCCGGCCGGACGGTCAGGCCCGCGCCGTCCAGCGGCGGCAGGTGGGTCAGGCCGGCGTGCAGGGCCGACGAGGCCGGTATCGCGAGCGCGGCGGCGACGGCGGCGACGAGTCCGGCCTCGAGTGTCGCGGTGGCGGCGAGTTGGCGACGACTGGTACCCAGGGCGGACCGTAGGGCGGTCTCCTCGGCGCGGATGCCCGTGGTCAGCCGGCCGGCGAGGACGAGTGCAACCGCGGCCAGGACGCCGCCGAGGACGGCGATGGCGAGCACGACGGCGGCGGTGACGTGCCGTTGGTCGTCGGCGGCCCGCAGGGTCAGCGGCAGTTCGGAGGAGACACGGGCGAGCTGGACGCGGTCGCCGAGGGTGCCCGCCAGCCGGCTGTCGGCAGCACGGACGGCCCCGGCCACGGTCTCCAGGTCGTGGCGGTTGGGGTGGGACAGGTCCGGATGGGCGGTGAGCTCCATCCGGTCGATGGTGGCACCGGTGGTGAGCAGGTCGTCGAGGTCGACGAGGAACGGGCCGTAGGCGTTGACCGGCTGCAGGAAGCGGCCGTCCCGGTAGCCGGTGCGGGTGCCTTCGGCGGACAGCGGATCGCGGTCCCAGCCGCGCTCCGGCAGCGGGCGTACCACACCGACGACGAGCACGTCGATGGCCGGGACGGGCGCGTGGGCCAGTTCGGCGCCGAGGCGCACCCGGCGACCGGGGGCGAGGCCGAGCAGCCGGGCGGTGGACTCCAGCAGCACCGTGTCGCCAGGGTCCTGCGGCCAGCGGCCGGTGACCAGCTCGGCTCGGGCCGGCAGGTCGTCGAGCCCTGACAGGTATGCCTGGGCTCCGACGGTGGTGCCCTCGGCGAGCGTGGGCGGCAGCGCCCGCAGCACTGTCGACGCCCGCGCGGTCGTCGTCACCGGGTACGGCGCGAGCGTGGAGGCCACCACGGCACGGGTGTCGGCGGCGACCGACGACGTGTCCGGGCCCTCGACGGTGCCGGTGTAGACGGTCACGTCGACGGCGGCGGGGGCGGCGCGGGCCATGGCGACCTCCAGCGCCCGGTCGGCGGTGCGGGTGACCAGCAGGGTGCAGGTGCCCAGCAGGGTCGCGCCGATCGTGACGACCCCGAGGAGGGCTGCCAGCAACGGCCACTGCGCGCGGGCGCGCCGGCTGACCAGCCTCATCATCGCGTCACCCGGCGTCCTGTTCGTCGAGGTGCCCGTCGTGGATGTGGATCACCCGGTCGGCCAGGGCCATCATCACCGCGTCGTGCGTCGACACCACCACGGTGACGCCCTCGGATTCCACGATCCCGCGCAGCAGGGCCATCACCGACAGGCCGGTCTCGGCGTCCAGTTGCCCGGTGGGTTCGTCGGCGAGCACCAGCTGGGGCGAGGCGGCCAGCGCGCGGGCGATCGCCACCCGCTGCTGCTGACCGCCGGACAGCTCGGCCGGCCGCTGCCGGGCGTGGTCGGCCAGGCCGATCAGCTCCAGCAGCAACTCGACCCGTCGCTCACGCTCGGTGGGGTCGACGCGGGCCATCCGCAGTGGGGCCGCGACGTTCTCCGCGGCCGACAGCACCGGGATCAACCCGAAGTTCTGGAAGACGTACGACACCTTCTCGCGCCGCAGCCGGGACAGCCCGTCCTCGTCGAGCGCGGTGACGTCGGTGCTGCCGACGTGCACGGTGCCGGCGTCCGGGCGGTCCAGGCCGCCGATGACGTTGAGCAGGGTGGTCTTGCCCGAGCCGGACCGGCCGACGAGCGCCACCATCGAACCGGCGGCCACGTCGAACGACACGTCGCGCAGGGCGTGTACGACGCTCGGCCCGGTGCGGAAGCGCCGGTGTACGCCGCGCACGCGAAGCAGCGGCTCGCCGCTCATTCGCCGCTTCCCGAGTCGGGGCGGATCGTGATGTGGTCGGGTTCCAGTGCCAGCCGGACCCGTCGGGTCAGCTCCAGCGCCTGGCGGAACTCGCGGGGCACCTGGACCCGCCCGGCCCGGTCCATCACGGCGTACTCCTCGGCGATCATCTGCGTGTCACCCTCCGCGTCGGTGGTGGTGCGGCGCAGCACCTCGCTGCTGGTGCGCCCGTCCCGGATCGCGACGGTCCGTTCGACCTGGCCGCTGACCTCCGGATCGTGGGTCACCACGACGACGGTGACGCCGTACCGCCGGTTGACGTCCCGCAGCACGCCGAAGACCTCCGCGGACGTGGCGGCGTCCAGTTCGCCGGTCGGCTCGTCGGCGAGCAGGACCCGCGGCTGGTTGGCCAGCGCCACCGCGATCGCGACCCGCATCTGCTGCCCACCGGAGAGTTGCCCGGGTCGCCGATCGGCGCAGTCGGCGACACCGAGGCTGTCCAGCAGCTCGGCCGCGCGCTCCCGGCGCTCCTCCTTCGGGGTACGGGCCGCCGTCATCGGCAGGTCCACCATCTCCCGTGCGGTCAGGTACGGGATCAGGTTGCTCGCCGTCTGCTGCCGGACGAACCCGACGGTGCGCCGTCGGTAGTCCACCCGGTCCGCGCGGGACATCGCCAGCAGGTTCCACCTGTCGACCCGGACCCGCCCGGCGGTGGGGGCGTCGATGCCGGCCAGGATGGAGAGCAGCGTCGACTTGCCCGACCCGGAGGCGCCGACGACGGCGATCAGCTCACCGCTCTCCACGGCCAGGTCCAGTCCCTGGAGCGCCTGCACCTCGATCGAACCGGTCTGGTAGATCCGCACCAGGTTCTCGCAGACGATGAGCGCGTCCTGGCCGAACTCGGGTGCCCGCGCGGATGGCTGCGGCAGGGACAGCGGTGTGCTGGACATTGCCTTCTCCGTCCGGGTCGTGCCGACGTCGAGCCAGCCTCGGATGGCCTCGAGAGGCTGCGGCACGCCAGTATCGCCCACCGCAGAAAACTTCTCGTCATCGCAACCCCGGTGGCGAGCCGTTCCCGTACACAAACCGATAGCGGTCCTCACCGGAGCTTGCGAGACTCCGACCTGTGCGAGAACCGGACCGCTTCCGAGATGCCGTGCAGGTCTGGGCGGCCGGCGGCGCGGGCGCCACGGCAGCCGCCACGGTGGCCCGTGCCCAGGCCCGCGACCTGAGCACGGTCGTGCTCGTCGAGGGCTTCAGCGACCAGTGCGCGGTGGAGGCACTGGCCGAGCGGCGGGGCCGCGACCTGGCCGGCGAGGGCGTGTGCGTCCTGCCGATCGGTGGCGCGATGAGTGTTGCCCGCTACCTGCGGCTCTTCGGCGAGCAGGGGCTGGCACTGACCGTACGAGGGCTCTGCGACGAGGCCGAGGAGGGCTTCTTCCGGCGAGGGCTGGAACAGGCCGGCTTCGGTGGCGACCTGACCCGCTCGGACCTGGAGGCGCTCGGCTTCCAGGTCTGCGTGACCGACCTGGAGGACGAGCTGATCCGCGCGCTCGGCAGCGACGGTGTCGAGTGGGTCATCGACGCCGAGCGGGATCTGGCGAAGTTCCGGGTCTTCCAGAACCAGCCCGCGCAGCGCGGACGGACGGTCGAGCGGCAACTGCGCCGCTTCATGGGCACGATGAGCGGCCGCAAGGCGCGCTACGCCCGCGCGCTCGTCCACGCCCTCGACCCGGGCGCCGTCCCTCGACCACTGGATCGGCTGCTCACCTGACGCCCGACGGCTGCTGGTCGCCGGGCGGTCAGCGTTCCCGGACCACCGCGACCGGACAGTTGGCGTGCTGGATCACCTGCTGGCTGACCGAGCCGAGCAGCATCCCGGCCAGCCCACCCCGGCCCCGGCTGCCGACCACCACCGACTGCGCGGACCGGCTCGCCTCGATCAGCATCGCCGCCGGGCTGCCCGAGATCAGGTCGACGGTCACGTTCAGCTGCGGGAAGGTTCGCCGCCACGGCTCCAGCGCCTGCTCCACCGCGGCCCGCTCGTCGGGCACCCCGGCCGCCCCGCCGGGTCCCGGAGTCCAGGCGTGCAGTACGCGCAACGGCATCTGCCGGCGGGCCGCCCGTTCCGCCGCGAAACCGAGCGCCACCAGCGACGGCCCCGAACCGTCCACCCCGACCGCCACCGGGCCGTCCGGTTGACCGCCCGTCCCGTCGCGGACCACCACCACCGGGCAGTGGGCGTGGGCGGCCACCGACACGGCCGTGGACCCGGCCAGCAGGCCACCGAATCCGCCGTGACCCCGGCTGCCGAGCACCAGCATGCCGGCCTCGACCGAGCGTTCCTGCAACACCAGGGCAGGTGGTCCGTCGTACACGTCGCCGGTGATCGTCAGCCCGGGGTGGGTGGCGGCGGCGTCCGCCGCGGCCTTGCCGACCAGGTCCTCGACCTGCCGGCGGGCGGTCTCGTCCGGCCAGACCCCGGGCGTCACACCCGGGCCGACCCAGCCGGCCACGGTCAGCCACTCGAAGACGTACGCCAGCCGCACCGGTTGGCCGCTGTGCCGAGCCTCCTCCAGCGCCCACCGCAGCGCCACCGAGGCGTCGGTGGAGCCGTCGTAGCCGACCAGGATCTCCGCGTCGCGCACGTCGTTCTCCTCAGGGGTTCGTCGGGTCGGTTTCGCGGACCCAGCGCCACTCGGCGACCTCGGGGTCGTCCTCGCCGTAGCGGCGGGTGTAGTCGCGGGCGGCCTGCCGGGCGTCGACCATCCGCTGGCGCAGGTGCGCGGCGCGGGCGGCCAGCCCGGGTACCCGGTCGATGACGTCGATGACCAGGTGGAAGCGGTCCAGGTCGTTGAGCATCACCATGTCGAACGGGGTGGTGGTGGTGCCCTCCTCCTTGTAGCCGCGTACGTGCAGGTTCTCGTGGTTGTTGCGGCGGTAGGTCAGCCGGTGGATCAACCAGGGATAACCGTGGTACGCGAAGATGATCGGCCGGTCCTGGGTGAAGATGGTGTCGAACTCGTTGTCGGTCAGGCCGTGCGGATGCTCGGTGTCCGTCTGGAGTCGCATCAGGTCGACCACGTTCACCAGTCTCACCCGTAGGTCGGGGAGGTGCTGGCGGAGCAGCTCGACGGCGGCCAGCGTCTCCAGGGTGGGCACGTCCCCGCAGCAGGCCAGCACCACGTCCGGTTCGATGCCTCCGTCGTTGCTGGCCCACTCCCAGATCCCCAGGCCGCGTCGGGTGTGCTGGATCGCCTCGGTCATCGTCAGCCAGTTCGGCGCCGGCTGCTTGCCGGCCACCACCACGTTTATGTAGTGCCGGCTGCGCAGACAGTGGTCCATCGTGGCGAGCAGGGTGTTGGCGTCCGGCGGCAGGTAGATCCGGACCACCTCGGCCTTCTTGTTGACCACGTGGTCGATGAAGCCGGGGTCCTGGTGGGAGAAGCCGTTGTGGTCCTGACGCCAGACGTGGCTGGACAGCAGGTAGTTCAGCGAGGCGATCGGCTGCCGCCAGGGGATGGCCCGGGTCACCTTCAGCCACTTGGCGTGCTGGTTGAGCATCGAGTCGACGATGTGGATGAACGCCTCGTAGCTGGTGAAGACACCATGACGGCCGGTCAGGAGGTAACCCTCCAGCCAGCCCTGGCAGAGGTGCTCGGAGAGCACCTCCATGACCCGGCCGTCGGGGGAGAGGTGGTCGTCGCCGGGAACGGTGGCGGCGACCCACGCCCGTCCGGTCACCTCGAACGCCGCGCCCAGCCGGTTGGAGGCGACCTCGTCCGGGCCGAACAGTCGGAACGTCTCCGGGTTGGCGCTGATGACGTCCCGGATCCACGGGCCGAGCACCCCCGTCGCACCGGCCATCGGCTGGCCCGGCTCGGGAACGTCCACGCCGTAGTCGCGGAAGTCGGGCAGGGCCAGGTCGCGCAGCACCACGCCACCGTTGGTGACCGGGTTGGCGCTCATCCGCCGGTCCCCGCGCGGCGGCAGCGTCCGCAGCTCCTCCACCGGCGCGCCGGTGGCGTCGAACAGCTCCTCGGGGCGGTAGCCGCGCAGCCACCGCTCCAACTCGGCCAGGTGGGCCGGGTTGTCGCGGACCCCCGACAGCGGCACCTGGTGGGCGCGGTACGTGCCCTCCACCTGGACGCCGTCCACCTCCTGCGGGCCGGTCCAACCCTTCGGCGTCCGCAGAATGATCATCGGCCAGCGGGGACGCTCGACGACGCCGCCGGAACGGGCCCGCCGCCGGATCTCGGCGATCTCGTCCAGCACCCGGTCCATCGTCGCGGCGAGCGTGCGGTGCACCACGACCGGGTCGTCGCCGGCCACCACGTACGGCTGGTAGCCCGACCCGCGCATCAGGTCGAGCAGATCGGCCTCGGGGATCCGGGCCAACACGGTCGGGTTGGCGATCTTGTAGCCGTTGAGGTGCAGGATGGGCAGCACCGCGCCGTCGCGCGCCGGGTTGAGGAACACGTCGGAGAGCCAACTGCCGGCCAGTGGCCCGGTCTCCGCCTCGCCGTCGCCGATCACGCAGGCCACCACCAGGTCCGGGTGGTCGAACGCCGCGCCGTAGGCGTGGCTGAGCGCGTACCCCAGCTCGCCGCCCTCGTGGATGGAGCCCGGCACGTCCGCCGCGACGTGGCTGGGGATGCCGCCGGGGAAGGAGAACTGGCGGAACAGCTTGGCCATCCCGACCTCGTCGCGCGCCACATCGTGGTAGCGCTCCGACCAGGTGCCCTCCAGCCAGGTGTTGGCCACGATGGCCGGGCCACCGTGCCCGGGGCCGGTGACCAGCATGGCGTCGAGGTCACGCGCCACGATCACCCGGTTGAGATGGGCGTAGATGAGGTTGAGCCCGGGGCTGGTGCCCCAGTGCCCGAGCAGCCGTGGCTTGATGTCGTCGGGGGTGAGCGGCTCCCGCAGCAGCGGGTTGCCCAGCAGGTAGATCTGCCCGACGGTGAGGTAGTTCGCGGCGCGCCAGTAGGCGTCCAGCCGGCGCAGTTCGTCGTCGGTGAGGGCGCTTCGCACGTCGAGAGCGGTGTCCATCAGGCTGCCTCTCGCGGGTAGGAGTGGGGCGTCGGCTTCGCCGCCGCGCACGCCCCGGGTCAGGGCCGTTGGTTGCGGGCCGGCCGGGCGTCCGGACCGGTCAGCGGCGTCTCGCTGAGACCACGGACGACGACCACCGGTGCGGGGGAGTGGTAGAGCAGGGACTGGGCGACCGCGCCCAACATCGCTCGTCCCGGTTCGTCGCCGCGGGCGGCGACCACCGCCAGCTGCGACGTGCGGGAGGTGTCGATCAGCACCTGACCGGGATCGCCGCGGACGACACGGCACTCGGTGGGCACCGGACCGTTGCGGCCGGTATGCCGGGCCACCGCCTCGTTGAGCTGCTCGGCGACCGCGTCGGTGTCCTCGTCCTGCTCGGCCACCCGCAGCGCGAGCAGCCGGGCGTCCCGGCGGGACGCGCACTCCACCGCCCACTGCAGCGCGAGGTGCGAGCTGGGTGAGCCGTCCACCCCGACCAGCACCGGGCCCTGCGGTGGCGGTTCGCGGCGGGCCACCAGCAGCGGGCAACCGGCCCGTGCGGCCAACTGCACGGCGGGCGTCTCGGCCGGGACGCACTGGCCGCTGCCGGCCATCCCGCTGTCGCCGACCGCCAGCAGGAAGGCCGTCTCCGACCGGCGGATGAGGGTGGCCAGCAGGGCGCTCTCGACGATCTCGCTGCCCACGGTCAGTCCGGGCTCGGTCTGGTGGGCGAGTTGTGCGGCCCGGGTGAGCAGCTCCTCGGCCCGGTCGCGGGGTGCGGCGACGCTGTCCGCGGCGAAGGCCGCGTGCCAGTCGAAGGTGTGCAGCACGTGCAGGGCACGGCCGTGTCCGGCGGCTTCCTGCGCGGCCTGTTCGACGACCGGGAGGTCGAGATCCGAGCCGATGGCGACCAGCACCGCTGCGTCGGCGGGTGCGGCCATCGATATCACCTCCCGGGCGTCGCGCCCGGCACGACCACGCTGTCTCTAGCCGAGGGTAGTCGGATGGTCACGGTTGCGGGGCGGTTGTGGGTTCTCGACGACGCCAGCCTGGCGGCGGTGGGGGAAAGTGCACGTCGGCATGGCCATTCAGTGGATGCGGCGTGCCGGGGCGAGTCAGACATGATCTGAGATGCAGGCTGATCATTGGGGCGAGACAATGTCAGACGGAGTGGAGGGCCGGCCCACCGGTCGGTGGACGGCGCTGCGTGGGTCACTGGTCCTCGCCGGCCAACTGATCGCGGTGCTGGCGATGACGGTCGTCGCCGTCACGGCCTTCTGCCTCATCCCGCTGGGTGTCGGTGTATTGATCTTTCCCGGCTGCGTACGCGTCCTGCACCGTCAGGCCGAGCGGCTGCGCCGGACGGATCAGCGTCTCGCCGGCATCGACGTCGCGGTGCCGAGCCTGCCGGACCCCGCCGCGTCCGGATTCGTTGCCCAGGCGCGTCAATGCTGGCGACTCGTCAACGACCGCGCCTTCTGGCGTCTGACGCGGTGGGCGGTTGTCGACCCGTTCACCAGCACTGTGCTCGTGCTGATCGCACCACTCGGGCTCGTCGGCTGGGGTCTGTACGGGTGCGTGGCCATGCCGATCCTCTACCTCGGCCTCCGGCTGGAACCAACCGAATGGTACGTGTTCATCCCAGTCACGACGGCCAGCACGGTGCCGTACGCCGCCGTCCTCGGCTGCGCCCTGGTCGTCATCGGCCTGCTCAGCGGATCCTGGTGGTTGCGGGTGCAGGCCCGCTGGTCGTCCGTGCTGATCGGCAGCCACCTGGTCGATCTGCAAGCGCGGGTCTCCGTCCTCTCGGCCAGCCGCGAAGAGGTCCGCGACGACGCGGCCGCGCAACTTCGCCGCCTCGAACGGGACGTGCACGACGGTGCTCAGGCCCAACTCGTGGCGATCGGCATGAAGCTGGGCTTTGCCGAGACCCTCATGGCCAGCGACACCGACGCCGCGCTCGCCCTCATCGCGCAGGCGCGCGACGACTCCTCGAACGCCCTCGGTGAGCTGCGCGACCTCATGCGCGGGATCCACCCGCCCGTCCTCGCCGACCGCGGCCTGGGCGCGGCGATCGAGGCGATGGCCATCGAGTCGGCACTGCCGGTGACCACGCGGATACGGCTACCCGTACGGCTGGACTCGTCGCTCGAGGCTGCGGCGTACTTCGCCACCCGCGAACTGCTGACCAACGCCGCGAAGCACTCCGGCGCGGCTCACCTCGTGGTGACGGCGGACATCGGTGAGGATCGCCTCCGCATCGAGGTGCGGGATGACGGCAAGGGGGGCGCGGTGGTCGTCCCCGGCAGCGGGCTCGACGGTACGCGCCGACGCCTGGCCGCCTTCGACGGCACTCTCACCATCCGGAGCCCGGTGGGCGGCCCGACGGAGATCGCACTGGAGGTGCCGTGCGCGTAGTCGTCGCAGAAGACCAGACAATGCTGCGTGTGGGCCTGGTCAGCCTGCTCGAGGCCGTCGGTCATGAGGTGGTCGAGCAGGTGGGTACCGGACCCGAGCTGAGTCGGGTGCTCGGCGACTGGCGCGCCGACGTCGCGATCGTCGACATCCGCCTGCCCCCGTCGCACACCGACGAGGGGCTGCGCGCCGTGCTGGCGGCGCGACGGGTCCAACCGGCGCTGCCGGTCCTGCTGTTCTCGCAGTACGTCGAGCAGTTGTACGTGCGTGAACTCCTCGCCGACCAAGCCGGTGCGATCGGCTACCTGTTGAAGGACCGGGTGTCCCATCCTCGCCAGTTCATGGACGCCCTCGACCAGGTCGCCGTCGGCGGCACCGTACTCGACCCCACGGTCATCAGCGCGCTCATCAACCGGGTCGAACGAGGCGGGCCCGTCGGCACACTCACGGAACGCGAGCGGCAGGTCCTCGACCTCATGGCGCAGGGCCGCTCGAACACGGCGATCGGCTACGAGATGCACATCAGCGAGAGCGCGACGACCAAACACATCTCGAACGTGTTCGCGAAGCTCGGTCTGCACCCGAGTCTCGACGACAACCGGCGGGTCCTGGCGGTACTCGCGTATCTCAACGAACGCTGAGCCTGCTTGGTGGAGGAAGCTGCACCCCAGTCGGAGGTCCAGCTCCAGTGTTCGCAGCCGCCGCCTGTCCGAGGCTGGACACATGACGAAGACTTCTCCTCCGACCGGAGCGGGTGGGGCCCGCGTGACGACGGTTGTCGTCGCGTTCCTCGCGGTGTCGGCCGCAGCCTCGCCGGTACTCGCGCTGGTGCAGGGGGCAACTGGGCTCGATCCGACCATACTGGTGCTCGCCCAGTTCTCCACCGCCGTCGGCGCCCTCGTCGCGTACGCCGTCTGGCGAGGCCGCCTGCCCTACCCGCGTACGACCAGGCGAGGCGTTGTCGCCCCACTCTGTGCCGCCGCCGGGCTGGCGCTGATGGTCACCCTGGTCCTCTGGCTTCTGGCGATCGCCGAACCGCACCGCTGGCAGTCGCCGCACACCTCGATGCTTCCCGCGCCACTGGCACTGATCCTGTTCGCGCAGTTCCTCGGCGCGGCCGGCGAGGAAGTCGGCTGGCGGGGCTTCGTGCAACCCATCCTCGAAACACGCATGGCGACGCTGTCGGCCGCCGCCATCACCGGCCTGTTGTTCGGGCTCGGCCATTTCCCCGTGGCAGGCGCCGGGCTCGCGGTCTACTCCGTCTTCGTCGTATCGGCCATCGGGCTGTCCGTCGCCGCGGCGGCCGTCACGACCGGACGCCCGTGGTGGGCACGCGTCCTCGTGTCCACCGTCCTGCACTGGGGCGTCAACATCGGGATACTCGTCGGCTTCTCCAACGCCGATGAATCCATGCTGTGGATGGCCAACACCGCAATCGCGATGGGTCTCGTCGGAGCGGCGTGCGTCCCGTTCCTCCTCCGGCCGAACCGTCGAGGGTCGAGTGGTTCGCCGGCACCAGCCAGGGATCCCGGTTTTCACGCGCCCGGTCCAGGCCCGCGAGCCGATCAACGACTATGACTGATCAGGGGCGCGTCAACCAGGGTTGACACGAGGTGCGGTGTCAACGTATGTTGACGGTATGAGTCAGGCGACAGAACTCGCGGCGGCAGCCGGCAGCACCGACCCCCGGGTCGGGCTGCGCGCTGTCCGCGCGCTGCGCCGGCTGCTCGAGCGGCTCGAGGTGGTCCAGGTGGACAACGCCCGTCGACAGGGCTGGTCCTGGCAGGAGATCGCCGACGCGCTCGAGGTCAGCCGGCAGGCGGTGCACAAGAAGCACGCCGGGCGACCGGCGGTCAACTCATCCTGGGAGGCGTGATGTTCGAACGGTTCACCGACCGGGCGCGCGGCGTGGTGCATCGGGCGCTGGAGGAGGCGCGGGCCGAGGGCCAACGGCCGGTCGGCACCGAGCACCTGCTGCTCGCCCTGCTCGCCGACGACGCCGGCCTGGCCAGCCGGGTGCTCGCCGACGCCGGCGTACGCGCCGACGACCTGCGCGAGCGCGTCCGCCGACACACCGTCAGCGGGGGCACCGGCCTCGGCGACGCGGACGCGGCGGCCCTGCGGGAGATCGGCATCGACCTGGCCGCGATCGTGGCCCGCATCGAGCAGTCCTTCGGCCCGGACGCGCTGCGCGAGGCCGTGCCGGCGCCGCGCCGCCGGTGGGGGCGCAGGCGCTACCTCGGTGGGCCGTTCTCGGCCCGGTCCAAGAAAGCGCTGGAGTTGTCCCTGCGCGAGGCGCTGCGCCTGCGCCACAAGCACATCGGCACCGAGCACATCCTGCTCGGGGTGCTCCGGGAGGGGCACGGGCTGGGCGCGCTGGTGCTCACCGAGTCCGGCATCGACCTCGACGATCTGCGCCGCCGGGTGGAGAGCGCGCTCCGGGCGGCGGCCTGACGGGCGTGCTCGCGTTGAAACGTGTCTGTGGCACTTTCGACGCGAGCCCCCCGCTGGGTCGCTGAAGGTGCCCCGGTGCTGCACACTGGCGCCCGTGGATGCTGGACAGGACAGGCGGCCCTCGGGGGGCGACGGCGGGCTGCGCTCCGCCGTGGTGGTCAACCCGGTGAAGGTCGACGATCTCGACGAGCTGCGCCGTACCGTGAACGACGCGCTCAAGGCGGCGGGCTGGCCCGAGCCGCAGTGGTACGAAACCACCGTCGACGACCCCGGCCGCGGTCAGGCCGAGCAGGCCGTCAAGGCCGGCGTCGACCTGGTCTTCGCCTGCGGTGGCGACGGCACCGTGATGTCCTGCGTCAGCGCGCTCGTCGGCACCGACGTGGCCCTCGCCGTGCTGCCGCAGGGCACCGGCAACCTGCTCGCCGCCAACCTCGGTCTCTCCACCGACCTGGCCGCCGGGTTGCAGGTCGCCGTCGAGCGGGGCCGCCGACTGCTCGACGTCGGCGCCGTCGAGGACAAATACTTCACCGTGATGGCCGGCATGGGCTTCGACGCCCAGATGCTCGAGGCCACCAACGAGACCACCAAGGCCCGCATCGGCTGGCCGGCGTACGTCATGGGCGCCGCCCGCCACCTGCGGGACCGGCCGATGCGGGTGCAGATCCGCATCGACGACCGCCCGCCGGTGCGCCGCCGGGCCCGCTCGGTCCTGATCGCCAACGTCGGCCGCCTCCAGGGCGGGGTGACCCTGCTCACCGAGGCCGAGCCGGACGACGGCTGGCTCGACGTCGCCGTGCTCACCCCGCGCAGCCTGCGGCACTGGCTGGCGCTCGGCTGGGCGGTGGTTCGCCGCAGCGGCCAGGTGCCGCGGATGGAGGTGTTCCGGGGCAAACGCGTGGTGGTCAGCAGCAACCGGGCCCAGCCCAGGGAACTGGACGGCGACCTCATCTCCCCGGGCCGGCGGCTACAGGCGGAAGTTCGGCCCGAGGCGCTCTGGCTCTGCGTCCCCCAACCCCAGGACGCCCCCGACCTGGCCGTCGACGCGCAGGGCGCCGGAGAGCGGGGCGAGCAGCTGATCGAGGAAGCGCGCCGTGAGTAGCACCCGGATCGTGCCGGAGACCCGGCTGATGGCCGACGAGGAGCTGTCCGCCGACGACGCCTGGCACACGCTGAGCCGGCAGGGCGGGTGGCACCTCCTGCGAGACGCCTTCATCCGGTTCCGCTACGGCGACGGGTTCAGCCACTCGCGGGCCTTCGCACTGCAACTCTGCCTCGCCGTGGTGCCGTTCCTGATCGCCCTCACCGGCCTGATCAGCGAGCTGGGCGTCGAGGAGGGCGGTCAGGTGGTGGCCGACACCGTCCTGGCGCTGACCCCGGGCCAGAGCGCCCAGATGGTCGCCGAGCTGCTGGGCGAGGGCGAACGCGTCGAGGACGCGGGAGAGCTCGCACTCACCCTCGGTCTGCTCACCGGTCTGTTCGCGCTGACCACCACGATGGCCCAGATCGAACGCGGGGCCAACCGGATCTACGGCGTCGAACGGGACCGCCCCGCACTGCGGAAGTACCTCCGCGCCGCGGTGCTTGCCGTCACCGCCGGCCTGCCCGCGCTCGCCGGTTTCCTGATCCTGGTCGGTGGCGGCGCGATGGGCGACTCGGTGCGCAAGCACTACGAGTGGGGTGAGGTCGCGCACGGCATCTGGGACGTGGTCCGCTTCCCCCTGAGCCTCGCCCTGACGGTCCTCGCCGTCGCCGTGCTGTTCCGGCACGCGCCACGACGCAACCAGCCGGGCCTGTCCTGGCTGTTCTTCGGTGCCGGCATCGCCACGGTCCTGTGGTGGCTGGCCAGCCTGCTGCTCGCCGCGTACGTGCGGTTCAGTGACGGCTTCGGGCAGACCTACGGCGCGTTGACCGGCATGATGGCGCTGCTGCTCTGGGCCAACCTGACCGGGATGGCGCTCTTCGGCGGGCTGGCCTTCGCCGCCCAACTGGAGGCGCTGCGCATCGGTGCGCGAGAGCCGGCCCAACCCGACCTCTGGGAACCCGACACCGACCGTGCCGAGCTGCTCGACACCGGGGACATGACGGCGCTCTAGCACCACCGGCGTGTACGACGAACGCGGATCGGGTAAAGCGGCCCCGCCAGAGCCGAACAAGGAGGTGCGGGGTGACCGCGGTCAGAGAGATGGCGCGACGTCCGATCGGTCACTTCGCCGAGCGGAGCATCGCGGGTCTGGCGGCCGTCACCGGCGCCGGGGTGGCCTTCGGGCTGCTGTTGCTGCTCGTCCGGGTGCGGTGGAGCCCGTTGCAGGACGGCGACCACGCCGTCGCCGAGTGGTTCAACGGGCTCGTCGCCCCGCACCACGCCCTGGTCACCGTCCTGCAGGCGGTGACCGACCTGGGTGGCCGACCGATCTACATCTGGTTGGTCAGCGTCGCGGTGGTGGGGCTCCTCATTCGCAAACAGCCACGGCTGGCCGTCTACCTGATCGTCACCGGCATCGGTGGCCTGATCCTCGACCCGTCGCTGAAGACGCTTGTCGGTCGGCTCCGCCCCGTGGTGGACGTGCCGATCGCCAGCGCGCCGGGCAACAGCTTCCCGAGCGGGCACGCGCTGGGCTCGATCGTCGCGTACGGGGCTCTGCTGCTGGTGTTCCTGCCGGCCATGGCGCCGCGCTGGCGCAAGCCCGCGATCGTCGGCTTCAGCCTGCTGGTGGCGGTGATCGGCCTGACCCGGATCGCGTTGGGCGTGCACTACGTCTCCGACGTGCTGGCCGGCTGGCTGCTCGGCGCGGCCTGGCTGGGCGTCACCGCGTACGCCTTCCGGCTGTGGCGGCGCGAGCGCGGGCGGCCGGTACCGCCGCTGAGCGAGGGCCTGGAGCCCGAGGCCGGGCACGACATCGCTCCCGCCCCGGCGGAGGAGCACGTGCTGGCGCACCCCCGCTCGGCGGTGGCCGAGCTGCTGGTGGGCTGGGTGCTCGTGTTCGGGGCGCTCTACAGCTTCGGCACGTACGTCAGCTACCACGCCAAGGGCACCCTCTTCGACACCCTCGACACCGACGTGCCGCGGTGGTTCGCCGAGCGGCACACCGACGTGTTGACCGACGTGAGTTGGTGGTGGAGCAAGTTCGGCGACACCCACGCGATCCTGATCATCTCGCTGGTGTTCTGCCCGCTGATCCTGGCGGTCTGGCGGCGCTGGCGTCCGGTGCTCTTCCTGGCGCTGGCCATGGTGGGTGAGCTGACCCTGTTCCTCGCCTCGGCCCGCGCCGTCGACCGGCCGCGCCCGGCGGTGGAGAACCTCGACGGGCAGATGCCCACCTCGTCGTTCCCGTCGGGGCACATCGCGGCCACCATCTGCGTCTGGCTGGCCATCACGGTCATCGTGTTCCCGCGTACCGACAGGTGGTGGCGTTGGATCTTGGTGGCGCTGGCCGTGATCATGCCGGTCGGGGTCGCCACCTCCCGGATGTACCGGGGCATGCACCACCCGACCGACTTCATGGGCGCGATCCTGCTCTCCGCGCTCTGGATCGGGCTGCTCTACCTCGTCATCCGCCCGAACGCCGACCTGAAGGAAGGCAACCAACCGAGCATCGAGTCGGAGGACGTGGACACTCTCGACGACGAGCTGGCGCGCGCCGGCAGAGCCGACTGACGCCACCGTGCTGCGGTTGATGACCTGGAACATCCGCACCGGCGGCCGGGATCGCGGCGGCGCCGACCGGCTGGATCAGGTGGTCCAGGTCATCGACGAGCAGGCACCGGACGTGCTGGCCCTGCAGGAGCTGCGCGGCTTCGACCGCGACGGGCTGATGGCCACCGTGGCGGGTCGGGTGGGCATGACGCCGTACCTGGCCCGGTCCTGTCTCGGGCAGCCGGTGGCGGTGCTGGTCCGGCCCCCGTACCGGACCGTCGACGCGGGGGCAGTGCGCCGGCCGTTCCACCACGCCGCCGCCCGTGTCGTGGTGGCGACCGCCGCCGGCCCGCTCACCGTGCTCGGCGCCCACCTCTACCCGTACTCCGGGGGACGGCGGCGGATGGAGGCCGACTGGCTGGTCCGGGCGGTGCGACGTGCCCCGGGTCCGTTGACGCTCGTCACCGGTGACCTCAACGCGCTCGACCCGAGCGTGGACCACACCGAGCGACTGGCCGGGATGCCGACCCTCTACCGGCGGCGGCACCTGCGCCGGCGCGGTGGCGACGTCGACACCCGCGCAATCGCCGGGTTGCTCGCCGCCGACCTGGTCGACCTCTGGCCGTCGGTCAACGCCGGAACGGCCGAGGCCGAGGGCCGGACCGTCCCCACCCGCTTCGGTGGGGCCGAGTTCGCCGGGATGCGACTGGACTACCTGCTCGGCACCCACGAGGTGGCGCAGCGGACGCGGGAGTGCCGGGTCGTCCGGGGCGGGACGGCGGACACCGCCTCGGACCACTATCCGCTGCTCACCACACTCGACCTCGATCCGGCCGAAACCGCCGGCTGAGGCGTGGCGCGGGCCGGTTACCGTGCCCAGCGTGACCGACCCCCTGCCGGCCCGCTCGCCGCTGTCCGACCCGCCGAGTGGGCACCCCGCCGCACCGACGGCGGCGCGTCCGGCACCGTCCGCCGTGGACCCGGCAGCACCGGCCGCCGTCGCGCTCCCGCTCGTCGCGGCCGTCGCGCGAGGTGTGGCGTTGGTCGTGGTGCTTCCGGTACGCCTGCTCTGGGAGCTGATCGCGGCTGCCGGCCGGCTGGCGTACCGGAGTCTGCTCACCCCCGTCGGGCGGTTCCTGGGCCGCTGGTTGTTGTCTCCACTGTCCTGGGCGCTGCACCGACTTCTCTGGCTGCCGCTGGTCTGGTGCGCCCGTAACCTGCTCTGGGTTCCGGCGCGCTGGGCGGCTCGGGTCCTCGTCTGGCTCCCGCTGGTCTGGTTGGGGCGGGGCCTCACGTGGGTGGCCCGCACGCTGCTCTGGCAGCCGCTGGTCTGGCTGGCGTACGGCATCGCCTGGGCCGTCCGCACGGTGCTCTGGCAGCCGCTGGTCTGGCTGGCGTACGGCATCGCCTGGCTGGTCCGCACGCTGCTCTGGACGCCGCTGGTCTGGTTTGCCCGCCGAGGGCTGCGTCCGCCTCTCGTCGCTCTGGGGCGCGTGCTGGTGTGGCTCGCCGAGCATCTGGTCCGGCGGCCGCTGCGCTGGCTGGGCGCTGCGCTCACCCCCGCCGGACGGCTGCTGTGGCGGGGCGTCGCCGCCCTCGCCGGGGCGATGCGCGCCGCGCTCGTCGGGTTGGTCCGAGGGGTCTGGTGGGCTGTCCTGGGGTTCGGCCGTCTACTCGTCGCCGTGGTGGTCGGTGCGTGGTGGGCGGCCGGCTGGGTGCTGCGGCAGTTCTACCGCCTGCTGCTGCGCCCGCTCGGGCATGGGCTGCGCTGGATGTGGCGGCACGGCGTGCGCCCGTTGCTGCGGGGAGCCCGGTGGGCCTGGTCGGTGACGGTCGTGCCGGTGGCGCACGGGGTCCGGGCGGCCTGGCGGGCGACCGTCGCGCCGGCGGCCCGGTGGACCCGCCGGTCGGTGCTCGACCCGGCCCGGCTGGCCTCCCGCGAGGTGCTCAGCGCCCTGGGCCTACGCCGCTGACCGGGCCACCGCCGAGTGGGCGGATCGCGGTCGCGGTCGTCCTCACAGCACCAGGTTGAGCAGGACGGTGAGCACCACCGAGGCGACGATCGAGAAGAGGATCATCAGGAGGCAGCCGAGGCCACCGCCGAGCGGGCGGATCTCCGTGTTGCCGAAGCGCATGGGGTCACCTGTCCGAGAGTGCGGGTTGCGGGGCGAGCAGGCGGCGAATCCCGTCCGCGACCTGCGTCGGGGCGGTCGTGACCACGTTGTGCGCGGCGCCGGGGACCACCAGCAGGTTCGCGTCCGGCACGAGCCGGGTCGCCTCGTCGCGCCAGGGCGCCGGTACGACCGGGTCGCGATCACCGGTCACGACCAGGGTCGGCGCGGTGACGCGGACGAGGTCCCGCTCGATCGGGTTGCGCACCGAGTGCGACACGGTCGCGAAGACCCGCGGCGTCCCGGTCCCCGGGTCCGTACTGCGCCGGGTGTGGGTGCGCAGGCCGTCGACGAGCCGCCACTCGCTCGTCAACCCGGCGGCCGACCGGGGCGCGGCCATGGCGAGCCGCAGCTCGGTCGGACCGAAGTGGCCGCCACCCACCGGCGTCACAACTCCCGCAGCCGGGGCAGGAGCTGCTCCTGCGCCCAGTCCAGGAACATCGGCTGGGTCTCTCCGCCGACCTGGATGATCGCCACGTGGGTGAAGCCGGCGTCGATGAACTTGCGGAACGCCTCGACGTGCGCGTCGATGTTCGGCCCGCAGGGGACGCCCTCGGCGACGTCCTCCTCCCGGACGAACTGGGTGGCGGCGGCGAAGGACTCCGGGCCGGGCAGGTCGGCGTTGACCTTCCAACCCATCCCGAACCAGCGGAACTGGTCGTGCACGATCTTGCGGCACTCGGCCTCGTCGGGGCCGTAGCAGATGGCCACCTGCCCGTACCGGGGCTGGCCGGCGCCGCCGGCGTCGTCGTACATCTCGATGATGTGCCGGTCGGGTTCGGTGGAGATGATGCCGTTGCCGTACTCCGCGGCCAACGTCGCGGACTGCCGGCCGGACGCGGCGACGGCCATCGGCACCGGTCGTTCCGGGCGGTCCCAGACGTAGGCGTCGGGCACGTCGAAGTGGTTGCCGGAGAAGGTCAACGTCTCTCCGTTGAGCAGCGGCCGGATGATCTGCAACGCCTCCTCGAACATCTCGTGCCGCTGCTGCACGTGCGGCCAGCCACCGACCACGTGCTCGTTCAGGTTCTCTCCGGCGCCCAGGCCGAGGGTGAACCGGCCGTCCGAGAGTGCCCCGATCGTGCTGGCCTTCTGCGCGACCACGGCCGGGTGGTAGCGGCGGATCGGGCAGGTCACGAACGACATCAGCTGGGCGCGGGAGGTGGCGTGGGCGACCGCGCCGAGCACCGACCAGGCGTACGGAGAGTGGCCCTGGGAGTCCAGCCAGGGGTAGTAGTGGTCGGACATCACCAACTGGTCGAAGCCGGCCGCCTCGGCCCGGACCGCGTGGTCGACCAACTGCTTGGGACCGGCCTGTTCGCCCATCAGGGTGTAGCCGACGCTGACCATCCTGGTATCCCCTCTCACTGGCTGATCGTTCCCGGGATACCCCGGTCGGCCGCCGTCAACCCTCCCGTCCGGTTCTCAGATGGCAGTGCTTGACGGATGACGGGTGACCTGCCTACCGTCGCTCTTAACCGGTTAAGAGCCGGAGGTGGCGCACATCCTGTGGTGGGGATGATCGCCCCGCGACGGCCCGCGCTCGCGTGGGCCGTTGCGGCTGTCCGGGGAGCGGGCCGCTCAACTGAACCGGTTGCGAGGGTCAATCCATCGCCATACGCTGATCCGTGCGCGCCGGGCGTCGGGCGCGGCTGCCGGGCTGCAGCCGCCTTCCCCCTGTCACGTCCCACCCCTGTCGGGCACCGGGGGTCCTCCCTGAGGAAGACCATGAAGACTCGACTCACCGCCGCCGGCGCGGCCCTGCTCGCGTTGCTCGTCGCCGTGCTGGCGTTCGGCCAGCCGGCGCACGCCGCGGCCGGTTTCTCCGTCGCGAACGGCAGGTTGTACGACGCCAACGGCACCGAATTCGTCATGCGGGGTGTCAACCACGCGCACACCTGGTATCCGCAGCAGACCAACTCCTTCGCCGACGTCAAGGCGCTCGGCGCGAACACCGTGCGGGTCGTGCTCTCCAACGGGGACCGGTGGACCCGCAACACCAACGCCGACGTCGCCAACGTCATCTCGACGTGCAAGGCCAACCGGCTGATCTGCGTGCTCGAGGTGCACGACACCACCGGGTACGGCGAGCAGAGCGGGGCAATCACCCTGGACCGGGCCGTCGACTACTGGCTCAGCCTCGCCGACGTCCTCGTCGGCCAGGAAAGATACGTCATCGTCAACATCGGCAACGAGCCGTACGGCAACCAGAACTACGGCTCCTGGACCACCGACAACGCCAACGCGATCAAGCGCCTGCGGACCGGCGGACTGACCCACACGATCATGGTGGACGCGCCGAACTGGGGTCAGGACTGGTCCTTCACCATGCGGGACAACGCCGCGTCGGTGTTCGCCGCCGACCCGGCCCGCAACACCGTCTTCTCCATCCACATGTACGGGGTCTTCGACACCGCCGCGGAGATCAGCGACTATCTGGGTCGGTTCCGTGCCGCCGGCCTGCCGATCGTGGTCGGTGAGTTCGGTTTCAACCACTCCGACGGGGACCCGGACGAGGACACCATCCTCGCGTACAGCCAGGCCAACGGGATCGGCTGGTTGGGCTGGTCGTGGAGTGGCAACGGCGGTGGGGTGGAATATCTCGACCTCGCCACCAACTTCAACCCGGCCAGCCTGACCACCTGGGGTCAGCGGCTCTTCAACGGCCCCAACGGCATCCGGCAGACCGCCCGGGAGGCAAGCGTCTTCGGCGGCACCCCGCCGCCGACCACGCCCCCGCCGACGACGCCCCCGCCGACGACGCCTCCGCCGACGACGCCGCCACCCACCACGCCCCCGCCGGTCGGTGGTTGCACGGCAACGTACACGGTGACCAACCAGTGGCAGGGCGGCTTCCAGGCCGAGGTGCGGGTGACCGCCGGCACCGGCGGGGTCACGGGCTGGACCACCCGGTGGACGTACGCCAACGGCCAGAGCGTCACCCAGTCCTGGAACGCGACGGTGACCAGCAGCGGATCCACGGTGACCGCGCGCAACACGGACTACAACGGCCGGCTGACTGCCGGTGCCAGCGCCAGCTTCGGCTTCCTCGGCAGTTGGACCGGCAGCAACCCCACGCCGGAGGTGAGCTGCACGGCAGGCTGACCGAAGCCAGGTGGCCGGGCCCGCACCGCGCCCGGCCACCGCGGCCGGGTCCGCACCGCGCCCGGCCACCGCGCCGGGCTGCGGTCAGTGCTCCCCGGTCA
The DNA here is from genome assembly GCF_040649915.1 of Micromonospora sp. NPDC048839. Lineage (NCBI taxonomy): Bacteria > Bacillati > Actinomycetota > Actinomycetes > Micromonosporales > Micromonosporaceae > Micromonospora > Micromonospora sp. NPDC048839. The sequence goes on along the minus strand of NZ_JBEZGL010000025.1, from coordinate 36,934 downwards.
GGTTCACGATGACCACCCCCGCGATGATCAGAGCGATGCCGGCGAGCTTGACCAGCCCGACCGACTCGCCCAGGAACACCGCGCCGATCGCCACGATCGCCGCGGTGCCCAGACCCGACCAGAGGGCGTACGCGACGCCGACCGGTATCTCCTTCACGGCCTGGGCCAGCAGGAGGAACGCCAGCGCGTACCCGGTGAGGCAACCAAGCGTCGGCCAGAGGCGGCTGAACCCGGCGGTGCTCTTGATCAGGCTGGTCGCCAGAACCTCGGCGAGGATGGCGATCCCCAGCAGCACGTACGCCATACGGCTCCCTGGTGTTCGATGCTCGATGAACGCGTCGCTGCTGATGCTCGATGAACGCGCCGCTGCTGAGGTTAGTGCCGGCGGTGTCCCCGACCAGCCGACCAACCGGCAAGACGGCCGCCCGGTGAGGGCTGGCCGGCTAGATCTTGGACACTTTCCGTTCCGCGCTAACGGAAAGTGTCCAAGATCTAGCCAACTCGGGCTTGGTGGACGGCGCCGCGTCGGGCTTGGTGGACGCGCCGGGTCACGGGAGATCGACGGGCTCGGCGGCTAGTCGGGCTGCCCGCATCTGCAGATAGCGCTGTTCGGGCAGGCTGCTCGTGCGCGCGGCGGCGGCGCGGTAGCCCGCCATCGCCCGCTCCCGGTCGCCGGCCATCTCGTGCAGGTGGGCGAGGGCGGCGGGCAGCCGGTGGTGCCCGGTCAGTCGGGGGTCGTCGGCCAGCGCGTCGAGAGCGGCCAGTCCGGCCGCCGGTCCGTGCACCATGGCGGTCGCCACGGCCCGGTTGAGCGCCACCACCGGGCTGCCGACGAGCCGTTCCAGCACCTCATAGAGCGCCAGGATCTGCGGCCAGTCGGTCTGCGACGTGCTCGGCGCCTCGTCGTGCAGGGCGGCGATGGCGGCCTGCACCTGGTACGGGCCGACCGGCCCACGCGGTAGCGCATGGGTGACCAGGGCGACGCCCTCGGCGATCGCCGCCGCGTCCCAGCGGCTCCGGTCCTGGTCGGCCAGTGAGATCAGCTCACCGGAGGGTCCGGTCCGCGCCGGACCGCGTGCCTCGGTGAGCAGCATCAACGCCAGCAGCCCGGTCGACTCGCTGTCGTCGGGCAGCAGCGTGTGCAGTGCGCGGGTCAGCCGGATCGCCTCCACCGCGAGGTCGACCCGGCGCAGGTCCGGGCCGGTGGTGCTGGTGTGTCCCTCGGTGAAGACCAGGTAGAGCACCTGCCGGACGCTGGTGAGCCGGTCGGCGCGCTCCGCCTCGTCCGGCATCCGGAACGGCAGCCCGGACGCGCGGATGCGCTGCTTGGCCCGGCTGATCCGTTGCGCCATCGTCGCCTCGGGCACCAGGAACGCGCGGGCGATCTCGGCGGTGCTCAGCCCGCCGACGGCGCGCAGGGTCAGCGCCACGGCCGATGTCGGGGCGAGCGCCGGATGGCAGCAGAGCATCAGCAGGACCAGGGTGTCGTCGCGCTCGGCGGTCAACTCCTCGTCCGCGGCCGGTGCGTACTGCCGGTCGTCCGGGTCGCGGCGAGCGACCAGGTCCTCCCGGCGGCGTCGGGCCTGCTCACCGCGGACCAGCTCGATCATCCGGCGATAGCCGACCTGGATCAGCCAGCCGCGCGGGTTCGCCGGCAACCCCTCGGTCGGCCACTGGGTGGCGGCGGCCAGCAACGCCTCCTGCACCGCGTCCTCGGCGGTGGCGAAGTCACCGAAACGGCGGGCGAGCACGCCGAGGACCTGCGGCGCCAACTCGCGCAGCAGGTCCTCGGTGCGGGCATCGGTGATCAGCCGTCACAGCTCCTGAGGTGGGGCGGACATCACCGGGTGCACCTCGATCGGCATGTTCAGCGGCTGGCCGCCGGGGCCGGGTGCGGTGGAGATGTGCGCGGCCAGTTCCACCGCCCGTTCCGGGCTGTCGCAGTCGACGATCCAGTAGCCGGCGAGGAACTCCTTCGTCTCGGCGAACGGCCCCTCGGTGACCACCGGTGCTCCGCCGTCGCCGGCGCGCACGATCCGGGCCTGCTGCGGCCCGCCGAGGCCCTGCGCGTCCACCCACTCCCCGGCGGCGGTGAGTTTGCTGTTGACCTCGCCCATGAACGCGATGTGCGCCCGGACCTCGTCCTGCGTCCAGGTGTCGATGCCCGGGAAGTCGGTCCCCGCGGCGCTGAACTGCATCAGCAGCATGTACTTCATTGTTGGCTCCTCACGCCTGGGCACCGTCGTCGGTGCTCTCACCCTGGGGTAGAAGCAGGCACCACCGTTATCGACACTCCGACGGAGAAATTTCTAGCCGACCGCGTCCACCTCCAGCACCAGGCTCTGCTCCGGGTGCAGGGCCGGCAGTTGCACCCCCACCCGGGCCAGTGCCGCCCCGCTGAGGGTGACACCGCTCGCCAGCCAGGCCGGCGCGGTCCGCTCGATGGTCGCCGGGGTCGGCACGCCCGCCACCTGCCGCACCCGGTAACGCCGCCCCGGGTCCAGGCCGGGCAGTCGGACCGCGCCCGGAGTCTGCGTCACCGAGGTGCTCAGGCGCGCCACCGCGTACACCGCCCGGGTGTTGTCGTGAGCGACCACGCCGTGTGCCCAGACGGCCGGGTCCGGGTGGTCGACCCGGACCACCCGCCCGGCGTGCAGCAGCGGGCGCAGCCGCTTGTGCAGCGCCACCCAGGCGGCCAGTTCGGTCTGTTCGGCGGCGCTGATCGAGGCGATGTCCCACTCGATGCCGTGGTGGCCGAACAGCGCGGTCGCCGCCCGGAAACCCAGGTCGTGGACGCGGTTGGTGGTGTGCGAGCGGTGCGGGCCGATGTGCGTGCCGATCAGCTCCGGTGGCAGCAGCAACCCGGTCCAGCGCTGGATGCTGAGCCGTTCCAGGGAGTCGTTGCAGTCGCTGGCCCAGACCCGGTCGGTGCGGGCCAGGATGGCCAGGTCCACCCGTGCCCCGCCGGACGAGCAGCTCTCGATCTCCACGCCGGGATGCCGGCGGCGCACCTCGTCGAGCAGCCGGTAGACCGCCAGGGTCTGCCCGTGCACGCCGGGGCGGCCGTGGTGCCCGGCCTCGGTGAGGTCCCGGTTCTGGTCCCACTTGAGGTAGCTGATGCCGGGATGGTCGGCGAGTAGCGTGTCGAGGCGTTCCAGCAGGTAGGCGTAGGTCTCCGGGCGGCCCAGGTCGAGCGCCTGCTGGTTGCGCCACGCCGGTGGGAGCCGGCCCGGCACGGCCAGCAGCCAGTCCGGGTGCGCGCGGAACAGGTCGGAGTCCGGGTTGACCATCTCCGGCTCGACCCACAGACCGAACTGAAGGCCCCGGCCGGTCACGTGGTCGATCAACGGTTGCAGGCCGTCGGGCCAGACGCCCTCGTCGACGTACCAGTCACCGAGGCCGGCGGTGTCGTCGCGCCGGCCGCGGAACCAACCGTCGTCGAGCACGAACCGCTCCACGCCGATCTGCGCGGCCCGGTCGGCGAGCGCCCGCAGCCGGTCCAGGTCGTGGTCGAAGTAGACCGCCTCCCAGACGTTGAGGGTCACCGGTCGGGGGGAGCGCGGGTGTCCGGGCCGGGCCCGCAGGTGCGAGTGGAGTACGTCGCTGAGCCCGTCCAGCCCGACATCGGACCAGACCGCGTAGAGCAGGGGAGTGTCGTACGACTCGCCGGGGCCGAGCCGGATCTCGCCGGGGGCCAGCAGCTCACCGCCGCCGAGGGTCGACTCGCCGGTGGGTCGGCGTTCGGCGACGGTGACGTGGTCGCCGCTCCACGCGGTGTGCACCGCCCACACCTCGCCGTGGCCGAAGCCGAACCCGGCGGTGCCCGCCACCAGCAGCAGCGTGGCGTCGTGCCCGGTCCGTCCGTGCCGACCCTCGCGGACCCAGGCGCCGTGCGGCCACGGGTGCCGCTGCGGCGACCGTTCCCGGCACCACCGGCCGGTCAGGTCGAGCAACTCGGTGGCGACCGCCGGCACCGGCAGCACCGGCGTCAGCTCGCGCAGCTCGTACGCCGTGTCGCCGTCGTTGCGCAGCCGATGGCGAACGGTCAGCAGGCCGTGCGGGTCCAGGGTGATCTCGCTGGTCAGGGTCAGCCCCGCGGTCGGGTCCGACGCCCGCACGGTCAACAGCGCCGCGCCGGGCCCGCCGCGCCCACCGTCGCCCGGGAGTACGCCCACCGCCTCGCCGCCCGCAGCCGGGTGGCCGGGGTCGGTGCCGATGTCCCGCACGTCCCACCCGTCGAGGCGGAAGGAGGTGGACCAGTCTCGTCCGTCGCGGTGCCCGGCCAGCCCCGGCCGCCCACCCCACCCCGCGCTCGCCTCCGGCAGCAGCGACAGCACGGGCGGCTCGTCGAAGCTGCTCGGCACCACCGGCGGCACCGTCGCCTCGGCGAGGTGGCGCAGGGCGTCGTCGTCGAGGTCGCCGACGTCGCCGCCCCAGTGCACGATCCGGGGCAGTCCCGGACCGCGCGCGTCGAGCACCAGGCTGGTCCGCGCGCGGCGCAGGTGCAGGATGGTCATCCTTTGGAGGCCCCCAAGGTCAGGCCCCGGACGAAGTGCCGCTGGAGCATGAAGAAGATCACCAGGGTGGGGATCGCGACGAGCACGCTGCCCGCCGAGACCAGGTTGTTGTCGGTGAAGAACTCGCCGCGCAGATTGTTGAGCGAGCTGGTGACGGGAAACTTGTCACCGGTACGCATGAGGACGGTGGCCCAGAAGAACTCGTTGTAGATCCAGGTCACCTCCAGGGTCGCCAGCGCCGCCAGTGCCGGCCGGCACAGTGGCATGGTGACCTGCCAGTACTGCCGCCAGATGCTGGCCCCGTCGACCATCGCCGCCTCGTACAGGTCGCGGGGCAGCGCCTTCATGTAGTTGCTGAGCACGAAGACGCAGAATCCACACTGGAAGGCGACGTTGATCAGGATCAGGCCCCAGTAACTGTCGTAGAGCAGCTCCGAGTCGCTCATGAACTCCGGTAGTGGCACCTCGGTGAACAGCCGGAACAGCGGGATGAGCAGCGCCTGCTGGGGCAGCAGGTTGGCCGCGGTGAAGATCCCCAGCAGGACGAGGTTGAGCTTCCAGCTGAACCGGGCGATGACGAACGCCACGCAGGAGGCGAGGAAGAGGGTGAGCAGCACCGCCGGCACGGTGATGTACACCGAGTTGAGGAAGTGCTGACCGAACTCCGCCGTCCGCCAGGCGGTGACGTAGTTGTCGAGGGTCCAGCCGCCGAACGACACGTAACCGTTGGCGGCGGTGTAGTCGTACGAGCGTAGCGACGTCAGCACCGCCCAGGCGATCGGAAAGAGCCAGGCCAGCGAGACGGCGATGAGGAAGCCGTGCAGCAGCAGCCGCAGCGGGGTCAGCTTGCGCCGACGAACCGGAGTGTCCACGCTCATTCCCGGTTCTCCCTCATCACGGTCGCCAGGTAGATGGTGATGAAGACGAGCGAGACGACCAGCATGATCGTGGCCAGTGCCGAGCCGAACCCGATCCGGCTCGCCTCACCCACCACGTTCTGGGTGACCAGCGCGGAGATCAGCTCCAGCCCGTTGCGGCCCTTGTTGACCACCCAGACCAGGTCGAACGCGCGCAGCGACTCGATCACCGTCACCACCAGCACGATGATGTTGATGGGCCGCATGACCGGGAACACGACCCGGAAGAACGCCCGGCTCTCCGAGGCCCCGTCGACGGCCGCCGCCTCCCGCAACGAGGGATCGACGCCCTTCAGGCCGGCCAGGTAGAGCAGCATGATGTAGCCGACGTGCCGCCACCCGGAGGCGATCATCACCGCCCAGATGTTGACGCTCGAGTCGCCGTACCAGTCGATGCTGCTGCCGAAGACCGCGTTGATCAGGCCCTGGTCGCGGGAGTAGAGCAGCTGCCAGACGAAGCCGATGAGCGCCAGCGAGAGCACCACCGGCAGGTAGAGCGCGGTCTGGTAGAAGCGGCTGCCGCGCAGCTCCTTGTCCAGCAGGACGGCCAGGAACATGCCGAACGGGGTGGCGACCACGAACAGGGCGGCCAGCCAGAGCAGGTTGTGCTGGATCGCCGGCACGAACGGCGGGTAGATGTTCACCACGTCGCTGTAGTTGCGCGCGCCGACGAACTCGATCTCGTTCAGTGGGCCGATGCCGTCCCAGTTGGTGCCGGACAGCAGCACGGTGGCCGCGGCCGGTAACCAGACCAACCCGGTGACGAGCAGCAGGGGGACGAGCACCATCAGCGTGATGACCACGCGGTCGGTGCGGGACAGGAGCCGTAGCCGCCGGCGACGACCACCCGTGGAGGTGGTCGAGGCCGGCGGCGGCACGGCGCGATCCGCTTGGATCAGGGGCAGGTCGGACACGATGTCCTTCCCCTTCCGCCGTCAGTCAGTGAAGATCGACTTCTTCTGGTTCTCGATGGACGAGGTGAGCCCGCCAATGTCCCTGGGGTTCTTGATGAACTGCTGGATCGCCGGGATCATCACGGTGGACGCGAAGTCCGGTCGGGTGTCCCGATCCAGGAACTGCGCGATCTCGGTGGCCGACCCGACCAGTTCGGCGGCCTTCTTCTGCAACGCCGTGTAGCCGCTGGTGTCCGCACTGGTGTTGGCGACCAGGGTGGTCGGGTCGCTCTTGACTGTGATGTCCCCGGCGGTCTTGCCGCCGAAGTACTCCATCAGCTTGCGGGCGTTGTCCTCGTTCTTGGGCCTGCGGGCCATCATGTAGCCGTCGATGGGCGCGTCGAGGGCCTTGGCGCCGATCGACGGGTCGATCTCGGGGAAGGTGAAGAAGTCGAGGTCGCTCTGCTCCTCGTTGCTGAACTGCTGGCCGACGAAGAGACCGAGCAGGTACATGCCGCTCTTCTTCTGCTGCAACGACTGTGCGGCCTCCTGCCAGGTGCGGCCGAGGCTGTCCGGCTGGTGCAGGGGGAGCAGGCCGGCCCAGGTGTCGAACACCTTCTTGACCTTGTCGGAGGTCCAGGCCTCCTTGCCGGCCATCAGGTCGACGTGGAACTGGTAGCCGTTGATGCGCAGGTTGAGGATGTCGAAGGTGCCCATCGCGGGCCAGCCGTCCTTGTCGGCGAAGGCGATGGGGGTCAGGCCGTCCTTCTTCATCTGCTCGCCGAGCGCGGTGAACTGGTCCAGGGTGGTGGGCACCTGGTAGCCGTGCTGCTGCCAGACCGACTTGCGGTAGAACACCGCCCAGGGGTAGTAGGACGCGGGCACGAAGTACTGCTTGCCGTCGTCGCCGGTGGACGCCTTCTTGAAGGCGTCGGAGTAGCCGGAGATCTTGCCCCACACGTCGCTGACGTCGCCGGCCAGGCCCTTCTGGGCGAAGAAGCGCATCCGGTAGCCGGCGAACCAGGTGAAGACGTCGTCCGGCTTGCCCTGCAGGTAGTTGTTGATGTTCTCCTGGAACGTGTTGTGGTCGACGGTGTTCACCGCGACCTGGACGCCGGACGCGGTCTTGAACCCGTCGGTGACCTTGACGAGGACCTCTTTCGGCTTCGGGTCGGACTGGTTGGAGCCGAGCGACACGTCCTTGCTGGATCCGCCGGAGCCGGAGTCGTCGCCGCAGCCGGCGAGGAGGCCGGTGCCGAGCAGTGCACCCGTGCCGGCCGCGCCGGCCAGCAGGGAGCGTCGGTTGATGCCGGCGACGGAGGGCGGTACGAGCCGAGCGAGGTACTCGGCGTGGGAGCGGGGACGGGACATCTGTGCCTCCTGCGGTGAAGAGGTGCGATGAGGTGGGCCGTCAGAGGTGGGGTAGAGGAGCGGCGACACGTTCGCCCATCGGGATCCACCGAGAATCCACATTGGTCAACACGAACGGCCATTGGGGCCTCAAGTTACCCCTCAGTCAGGCGCTGTCAAGAGGGCAGTTCACCTTCGATAACCCAGTTGTGATATGGCCGTAACGCGGTAAACGTTGGAAAGTGAATCGATGTTGGAACCTGTTGACTTCCGCGCCGTGCGGGGTGCACCCTCAGCTCCCATGCGGCAATGGCACGAGAACGGCATCTCTTTCGGCGGCGACTACAACCCCGAGCAGTGGCCCGAGGAGACCTGGTCCGAGGACGTCGAGTTGATGCGCCGAGCCGGGGTCAACCTGGTCTCCGTCGGCATCTTCTCCTGGGCACTGCTGGAGCCCACTCCGGGCCGCTACGAGTTCGGTTGGCTGGACCGGGCGCTGGACCTCCTGCACAGTGGCGGGATCCAGGTGGACCTGGCCACCGCCACCGCCAGCCCGCCACCGTGGCTGGCCAGGGCGTACCCGGAGACGTTGCCCCGCCGCGACGACGGCACGATCCTCTGGCCGGGCGGCCGGCAGGCGTACTGCCCCAGCTCGCCCACCTTCCGCGAACGATCACTGGAGTTGGTGCGGGCGGTCGCCGGCCGGTACGCCGAGCACCCCGCCGTGGTGATGTGGCACGTCTCCAACGAGCTGGGCTGCCACAACGCGCACTGCTACTGCGACGTCAGCGCGGAGGCGTTCCGTGGCTGGCTGCGGGAGCGCTACGGCGACCTGGCGCGGCTCAACGACGCGTGGGGCACCGCGTTCTGGAGTCAGCACTACGGCGACTGGGCCGAGATCAACCCGCCGCGCACGGTGACTGCCTTCGCCAACCCCACCCAGCAGCTGGACTTCCTGCGCTTCTCCTCCGACGAACTGCGCGCCCAACTACGCGCCGAACGCGAGGTGCTCAAGACCCTGGTCCGCCAGCCGATCACCACCAACTTCATGATCGGCATGGGCGTCAAGCACATGGACTACCAGTCCTGGGCCGACGATGTGGACCTGGTGTCCAACGACCACTACCTGACCGCCGCCGACCCGCAGGCGCACCTCGGTCTGTCGCTCGCCGCCGACCACACCCGGGGCGTCGCCGGCGGTGACCCGTGGCTGCTGATGGAGCACTCCACGAGCGCCGTCCAATGGCAGCCGCGCAACGTGGCCAAGCTGCCCGGTCAACTACGCCGCAACAGTCTGGCGCACGTCGCCCGCGGTGCCGACGGCGTGCTGTTCTTCCAGTGGCGCGCGTCCCGGGCCGGCGCCGAGAAGTTCCACTCCGCGCTGGTGCCGCACGCCGGCCCCGACACCAAGGTGTTCCGCGAGGTCTGCCAACTCGGCGCCGACCTCAAGGCCCTCGCCGAGGTACGCGGAAGTCGGGTGGACGCCGACGTCGCCATCCTGTTCGACTGGGAGGCCTGGTGGGGAGTCGAGCTGGATTCCCACCCCAGCGCCGACGTCACCTACGACGACCGACTGACCGCCCTCTACCGGTCCCTCTGGCGGGCCGGCGTGACCGCCGACATCATCCACCCCTCGGCCGACCTCAGCGGCTACCGGCTGGTGCTGGTGCCCACCCTCTACCTGGTCCGGGACGCCGACGTCGCGGCACTGCACCGCTTTGTCGAGGACGGCGGCACGGCGGCGGTCACCTACTTCAGCGGCATCGTCGACGAGAACGACCACATCCGCCTCGGCGGCTACCCCGGCGCGTTCCGGGAGCTGCTCGGCGTACGGACCGAGGAGTTCTTTCCGCTGCGCGAGGGCGAGCAGGTCCGCCTCGACGACGGCAGCACCGCCGACGTGTGGACCGAGTGGCTGCACCCGGACGGCGCGGAGGTGCTCGCCTCGTACACCGATGGGCCCTTGCCGGGTGTGCCGGCGCTGACCCGGCACCGGGTCGGCGACGGCGCTGCCTGGTACGTCGGCACCCGGTTGGACGACGCGGCCACCGACCGGCTGGTCGCCCGGCTCGTCGACGAGGCCGGCGTGCGCCCGGCGGCGACGGCGCCGCCCGGGGTGGAGGTGGTACGCCGGCGCGACGGGGAACGCACGTGGCTGTTCGTCCTCAACCACACCGAGGCGGAGACCCGGCTCCCGGCGACCGGCGTCGAGCTGTTGACCGGCGAACGGTGCTCCGGTGAGCTGACGCTGCCGGCCGGTGCGGTGGCGGTCGTCCGTGAGGATCGGACCTGACTCTGACGACAGTTCACGGCGCGAAGGAGCCTTCCCCATGCTCGCCCAGCAGCGGCAGACCGCCATCCTCGATCTGATCCGCCAACGTGGCGGCGTACGGGTGAGCCACCTGGTCAGCCGGTTCGGCGTGTCCGACATGACGATCCGCCGCGACCTGGAGGCGCTGGCCGAGCGCGGCCTGGTGGACAAGGTGCACGGCGGCGCGACACTCGCCGGGCCGGGTTCGGCCGAGGAGCCCGGCTTCGCCGCTAAGTCGATCCGCCAGCAGGCGGAGAAGCGCGCCATCGCCGAGCGGGCGGCGACGATGGTGGAGCCGGGGATGGCGATCGCGCTCTCCGCCGGCACCACCACCGCCGCGCTGGCCACCCTGCTCTCCGACGTGCGAGGGCTGACCGTGGTCACCAACTCGATCCCGGTGGCCGACGCGCTCTACCAGGACCCGCGCGCCGACCAGACGGTCGTGTTGACCGGCGGCATCCGCACCCCGTCGGACGCGTTGACCGGTCCGGTGGCCGAGGCGGCGATCAGCGCGCTCAACGTCGACCTGCTCTTCCTCGGCGTGCACGGACTCAGCCCGCGCACCGGATTCACCACGCCCAACCTGCTGGAGGCCGGGGTCAACAGGTGCCTGATCGGTGCCGCCCGCCGGCTCGTGGTGCTCGCCGACCACACCAAGTGGGAGACCATCGGCATCGCCACGATCGCGCCGCTGGAGGCCGCCGACGTGCTGATCACCGACGTCGGGCTGCCACCCGAGGCGCGCACCACGATCGGCGAGCAGGTGGGCGAGCTGGTGATCGTCGAGCCCGCCTGACGGCCCGACGCCGCGCGTGCTCAACCTTGATCGACTCGGCTTCCTGAAAACCGGGGTGTCCCGGTCGTGGTGATGCCCCGACTTTCAGGAAACCGAGTCGATCAAGCGGCGGGCGCTTCACAGCCACCTCACAGGGGTGCTGGATAGGGTGCCGTTCGAGTCAACGTCCGACTCCAACCAGGAGCGGTCGGCGTCGCACAGGAGTTCCGATGGTCTTCAAGAAGATGTTGAGCGCGTTCGGTGTGGGCGGTCCCAGTGTGGACACTGTGCTGACCAACCCCAACACCCGGCCCGGCCTGACCCTCGACGGGCAGGTCAACCTCGTCGGCGGCGACGCTGAGGCGGCCATCGAGCAGGTGGTGATCGGTCTGGTGACCCGGGTGGAGGTCGAGGGGCACGACGCCGAATACTCCGGCACCCTCGAGTTTCACCGGATGGCGGTCAGCGGCGCGTTCCTGCTCGCCCCGAAGCAGCAGCTCTCGATCCCGTTCCAGCTCCCCGTGCCGTGGGAGACCCCGATCACCGACGTGTACGGCCAGCGCCTGCACGGCATGACGATGGGTCTGCGTACCGAGTTGGCGATCGCCCGCGCGGTCGACAAGAGCGACCTGGACCAGGTGGCGGTGCACCCGCTGCCGGTGCACGAGCGGATCCTGGAGGCGTTCCAGCGGCTCGGCTTCCGGTTCAAGCACGCCGACCTGGAGCGCGGTCACATCCGGGGCGTGCAGCAGACGCTGCCGTTCTACCAGGAGATCGAGTTCTTTGCCGCGCCGCAGTACGCGAGCACGATCAATGAGGTCGAGCTGACCTTCGTGACCAGCCAGCGCGGCGTCGAGGTCATCCTGGAGTGCGACAAGCGCGGCGGCTTCCTCAGCGCCGGGCACGACGCGTTCGGCCGCTTCCAGGTGTCGCACACCGACGTCGACCGGGTGGACTGGGCGCAGGTCGTCGACGGCTGGTTGCGCGAGACCACGTCCCGCTACGGCAGCCTGCGGTCCCAGTACGGCCCGAGCCGCGGTCACGGTCACAGCCGCGGGCACGGCATGGGCGGCATGGTGGCCGGCGCCGCGCTGGGCGTCGCCGGCGGCATGGTCGCCGGCGAGATGATCGAGGACGCGTTCGAGGGCGACTTCGGTGGCGACTTCGGCGGCGACGAGTAGCCGGTCACCACACGACGACAGTGGCCTCCGGGAGATGCTCCCGGAGGCCACTGCTTCACGCGTGAGTCGTCAGTGCTTGTTGCGCTCCCGGCCGGATCGGCGTGCGGAGCCGGCCTTCGACAAACCACGGCTGACCAGGTATCCACCGGTCAGGATGGTGAGGAACAGCCACGCCTGGTTCGGGTTGTTGATGTTCAGCCCGTTGGCGGTGGTGCCCTTCCAGAACGCGGCGATCACCACGAGCGCGACCGCGGCGGCGTAGACCCAGAATTCCGTCGTCAGGAACGCCTGCTTGGTCTCCGTGCCCGGCGACGGCATCGGGTCTCGATGCCCGTCCCGCATGGACGGCATCTGCTGGGTCGGCATGTCCCGCATCGACGCGGGATTCTGCGGGTCGTTCATGGGCCGGTTCATCGGCCGGGTGGAAGCAGCCTGCGTGCTCATCTGGTCCTCCTCAGGATGCGATGAGTCGTACCTGCATTCCCTCGCCCCGCTACCGCGTTTCGGCCACGGCACGGTTCGCATTCGTGGCGGGGACAACCCCCGACTACCCGAGGCCCGGGAGCAGGTAACACCGATCGCCGGCCGGAAAATCCGGCCGGCGATCGGGTGGACGCCTGAGTCAGCGCAGGCCGTTGCGCCTGGCCACGCTCACCAGAAGGTCCGGGTCGTCGGTGATCATGCCGTCGACGCCGAGGTCGATGACCCGCTGCATCACCGTCGCGTCATCGACGGTGTACGGGATCACCTTCAGTCCGTCGCGCGCCTGAAGCGTGCGTACGTCCGGTCCGTGGAAGTATGCCGGGTTCTCCCGCAGGTACCAGTCGTCCGAGGCGACCGTGCCCTGCTTCGGGTCGTGCACCTGCCAGTTGGCCGACACGGTGCCGGCACCGGCGGCCCGGGTCAGCTTGCCGAGGTCCTGGTACTTCCACCAGTCCAGCCCACCGGTCCACGGGCTCTTCACCGACGGGTTCCCGTACGCCGCCTGCAACGAGCACTCGTCGGCGAGGGTCGCGCACTCGGCCGGGCCGTACTGCCAGACCAGAGCGACCGTGCCGATGCGCCGGTCGAGCTGCCGTGCGTAGGTGATGGTGCGCCAGTCGAACGACTGGATGGTGGCCCGGTTGGTGAAGCCGGCGCGCTGGATGGCGTCGACCAGCTTGCGGGTGAAGCTGCGGTACGGCTCGGTGTCGTTCACCACCGGGCTGATCTTCGTCTCGATGTTCATCCCGATGTCGCTGCGGCCACTGGCCTTCACCAGGGCGAAGACCTCGTCCAGGGTCGGGATCCGGGCACCCGGCGCGGGCACCTGCGCGGGCAGCTCGGGCAGCGTCTTCGTACCGCAGTCGACGGTCTTGAGCTGCGCGAGGGTCAGCTCGTGCACCGGCTTGCCCACGTACGGGAACTTCGGGTCACCGCGGCGCACCGGCTTGGTGTCGACGCAGTGCGACCCGTTGACCGTGCGGTCGTGCAGCACCACGAGCTTGCCGTCGGCGCTCACGCCGGTGTCCAGCTCCAGCGTGGAGATGGACCGGTTGGACAGCGCGTTGGAGAAGGCCGGCAGGGTGTTCTCCGGCCGGGTGGCCCGGCCGCCGCGGTGCGCCTGGATGTCGAACGGCGCCACGTACGCCTTCGGCAGCCGGTAACCGCGCTGCGCCAGCAGACCCCGTAGCCGGTCCGGGTAGTCGGTGATCATGCCGTCCACACCGTCGTCGATCAGCTTGGCCATGGTCGGCACGTCGTCGACGGTCCACGGGATCACCTTGATCCCGTAGCGGTGCGCCTCGGCGACCATCTCCTTGGTGACGTACGGCTGGTAGCCGGGGTCGGTGACCGTGCCGTTCTGCGGCATGCCGTGCACCGGTGAGAAGGCGCTTGCGCCGAAGCTGCGGATCGCCCTGATCGGGTCGCCGCCGAAGTCGTCGATGTCCAGTCCGCCCAGCCACGGCGACGCGCCCGGCTGTCCGGTCTGCAGGAAGTCGTAGTTCGTCAGGGCGACAAGCGGCAACTTCGGCTCGACCTGGCGCATGCGCATCAGCGCTCCCCAGTCGAAACTCTGGATGGTGACCTGCTTGAGCAGCCCGGCGGCGCGGATCTCCGCCGCGGTCACCCGGACGAACTGGTCGCGGGGCGCGGTCTCGGTCGGCGCTCCGGCCTCCACCTTGGTCTCGACGTTGAGCGTCACGTCCTTCGCCCGGTAACGGTTCACCAGGGCGAAGACCTCACGCAGCATCGGCATCCGGGCGCCCGGGACGGCGAGCTGACCGGGCTTGTCCGCCAGCGTCTTCGAGCCACAGTCGAGCGTGCGCACCTGGGCCAGGGTGAGCGTGTTGACGTACTTCCCGACGTACGGGAACTCCGGGTCCCCGGCCGTCACCGGGGTGGTGTCGACGCACTTCGTGCCACTGATCTTGCGGTCGTGGGTGACGACGGCCTGAGCGTCCTCGGTGATCTGCACGTCCAGTTCGAGGGTGGTCACCCCGAGTTGGAGGGCGTTGCCGAAGGACGCGAGGGTGTTCTCCACCCGCAACCCGAGGCCGCCCCGGTGGGCCTGCACGTCGAATGTCCGGTCCGGTCGCGGCTTCGCCTGGGCGGGCACCGCGAGCCCGGTCGTCACCGTCGCGGCCACCAGGGCCGCGACGGCGGTACGGCGTACTGTGCGCACGCTGTCATCCCCTCTGCCGGTGGGCATCTCCCGCCGGTCGCCGGACAGCATGGACATCTCGGGCGGCGGGCAGGCGGCCAGCGGGCGGCGCGGCGGTGAACCACCGTGGACGACCTCCCGGTCACCCCGGGTTTGGTCGGCCGGTGGTCGGGCACGCAGTCAGTTCCACAGCTTCTGCGAGGTGATGATCGTGCGTGAGGACGACATGCGGCAGGACGCCGCCCGCCAGGCCGAGGATCGGATCGCCGGAGGCGTGTACGGCAAGGGTGCCGTCGACGAGGTGACACTTCCCCGTACCGATGTGCAGAGTCAGATCCAGCGCGACGACCCGTTCGATCCGGCGAAGGAACGGATCGACCCGCAGGTGCTGCGCGACGGCGGCCCCGTCGGCGGGCAGGGCGCGGTGACCACCACCGGTGGCACCGCCGGTCCGGCGAGCGTGCGACGGGTGGCCCGCCAGCCGGAGCGGCACCGGGGCAAGGTCGCCCCGACGACGACCGGCGACGCCACCACCGGCGGCCTGAGCACGCCGCTGAGCGGCAACACCAGCGACCAGTCCACGTCCGCCCCAGAACCAGCCAAGTCGGTCCGAGACCGGTCCACCACCGACTGACCGCCCCCATGGCGGCGTGATCATGAGGTTGACGTGGCGGTGAGAGTTCACCGTCCACGTCAACCTCATGATCGACTCAGCGGGTGGGGGTGGGGCGGAGGACTCCCAGGCGTTGGGTGGCCCGGGTCAGGGCCACGTACAGGTCGCTGCGGCCGCGGGGGGACTCGGCCACCATCCGGTCCGGGTCGACGACCAGCACCGAGTCGAACTCCAACCCCTTGGCCTGCGCGACGGTCAGCACCACCACCCGGCTCTCCAACTCCGGATGCTCGCCGACGGCGGCCTCCGGTAGCGCGGCGGTCACCGCGGAGCCCAGCTCGCCCACCCGGCCGGCCGGCACGAGCACGCCGAGCCGACCCTCGGTCAGCGCGGTCGCCTCCCGGGTGGCCTCCGCGACCAGTTCCGCCGCCAACCGCTCGGCGGGCACCGTCCGGTCCCACGGGGGTACGCCGCCCTCCCGCACCGAGCGCGGCGGACGCAGCGTCGGGTCGATCTCCGCCAGGACGTTCGCGGCGACCGCCATGATCTCGGCCGGGGTGCGGTAGCTGACCGTCAACTCGGTCAGCCGCCACCGCTGCGCCACGTACGGGGCGAGGGCGTCCGCCCACGAGGGTGTGCCGCTGAGCGCGCCGGTCTGTGCCACGTCCCCGACGATCGTCATCGACCGGCTCGGGCAGCGGCGCATCAGCAGCCGCCACGCCATCGGGGACAACTCCTGCGCCTCGTCCACGATCACGTGGCCGAACGCCCAGGTCCGGTCGGCGGCGGCCCGCTGAGCGGTGGTCAGCCGGTCGGCCTCCTCCTGCCGTTCCAGCAGCCGGTCCGCGTCGATCAGGTCGGTCACGCCGAGGATCTCACCGCCCTCGGCCTCGTCCTCGACGTCGATCGAGCGGGAGCCCCGGGCGATCTCCAGCACGCCCTCGGCGTACTCCCGTTCCATCATCCGGATCCGGTCCCGACGGGCGGCAGCGGCACGCTCGTCCTCGCCGAGCAGTTCGGCGGCCTCGTCCAGCAGCGGTACGTCGGCAGGCGTCCAGCCACCCGGCTCGCGGTGCAGCAGCGCCCGCTCGTCGTCGGTGAGCATCGGCGCGGCGGCGGCGATCCGGTCCGGCTCGGCGTACAGGTCGGCGAGCAGGCGTTGCGGGGTGAGCACCGGCCACAGCCGGTCGAGGACGGCCTGGACCTCCGACTCCTCGCGCAGCTCGCGGCGGATCTCGGCCCGGTCGGCCTCGTCGAGCAGGTTGTCCCCGCCCAGGGGGTCGGCGCCGATCCGTTCGGCCACCTGGTCGGCGAGCGCGTGCACGATCTCCGTCGCGAACAGCGTGCGGGCCAGGTTGTGCGGCCGGTCGACGCGCCGGACCCGGTCCCGGGCGGTGCGCACCGTTTCCGGGTCGAGGCTCAGCGCCTCCCGCTCGACCTCGATCTCCAGCGGCTCGTCCGGCACCCACTGCCGGTCCCGTACGGCCAACGCCAAAACCTCCGCCAACACGGCACGGCCCTTGAGCGCCTCGGTCTCGGCCGGTTCGGTCCGTTGGGCGCTCACCCCGGGAAAAAGATCACCCTGGGTACGTAGCAGCACGCCCGTCTCGGCCAGCGTCGGCAACACCTGGGAGATGTAGCGCAGGAATGTCGCGTTCGGGCCGACCAGCAGCACGCCGCGGCTGGAGAGTTCGCGGCGGTGGGTGTAGAGCAGGTACGCCGCGCGGTGCAGCGCGACGGCGGTCTTGCCGGTGCCGGGGCCGCCCTGCACCACCATGACGCCCGGCAGTTCCGCCCGGATGATCTCGTCCTGTTCGGCCTGGATGGTCTCGACGATGTCGCGCATCCGGCCGGTCCGGCCCGCGTTGAGCGCGGCGAGCAGGGACGCCTCGCCGGTCAGCTCCTCGTGGCCGCCGGGAGAGGCGCTGTCGATGTCGAGGACCTCGTCGTTGAGCCCGGTCACCTTGCGCTGCCGGGTACGCAGGTGCCGGCGTCGGCGTACGCCCTGCGGGTTGGCGGCGGTGGCGAGGTAGAAGGCGCGGGCGGCGGGGGCCCGCCAGTCCATCAGCAGCGGATCGTAGTCACCTGTGGTGTCGAAGATGCCGATCCGGCCGATGTAGTGGCGGGAGTCGTCGTCACCGTCGAGACGGCCGAAGCAGAGCCCGTTCTCCACGGCGGAGAACTGCTCGACCTGATCGGCGTACATCGCTACCGAGCTGTCGCGCTGCGAGCGGTCCTGGAGGGTGCCGCCGGTGTTGCGCAGTTCGGCGGTGAGCCGGTGGGCGGCCTGCTCACGCAGCCCGTCCAGCCGGTCGTAGAGCATCGAGACGTACTCCTGCTCGCGACCGATCTCGTCGTCGAGCGGCAATTCGCCGGAACCGCCGGAGTGCCTTGACAAGCCGTCTCCCTAAAGATTAGAATCCTTTGCAGGAACGGCTTTCAGCCGTTCTTTTTTGTGTCCCCGAACTGTTGAAGATAGCGCGTTCCGCCGGTTCTCACCAAGCCCGGCGGGTCGGCGCCGGTGATCGCGAGGTGGCGTCGGATGATCCTGCGGGCCGGGCAACGCGTCGTCTTCATTGGCGACAGCATCACCGATTGTGGTCGGCGCGACGTCGCCGCGCCCTACGGCTCCGGTTATATGAGCCTCGTCCGCGCGTTTGTCGACGCCCGGCACCCGGAGCTGGAGCTGACCTGGGTCAACCGGGGTGTGGGCGGCGACACCGTACGGGACCTGGCCGCTCGCTGGGACGACGACGCCATCGCCGAGCGCCCCGACTGGCTCGCGGTGCTGATCGGCGTCAACGACGTCTGGCGGCACTACGGCGACCGGCCGGAGGAGGCCGTCGGGATCGAGGAGTACGAGCGCACACTGCGCGACCTGCTGCGTCGGGCGGTTGCCGCCACCGGCTGCCGGCTGATCCTCGGTGACCCGTTCCTCATCGAGGCCGACCGTGGTGTCCCGCAACGCGCCGACACCGACCGGTACGCGGCGGTGGTGGCGGGGCTGGCGGCCGAGTTCGACGCGGTGCACGTGCCCAACCAGGCGGCGTTCGACCGGGTGCTCGCGGTCAGCCCGTCGACGCGCTGGGCCGACGACCGCGTGCACCCGTACCTGCCCGGCCACGCGGTCCTCGCCGACGCCTACCTCAGCGCCCTCGGCGCCGGCTGACTCGGCGCCCGCCGACACCGGTGGCTGCCGCCCGCGCGCGGCAGGGGTCGGACACGATGCCGCCGGGCCAACCACGAGGGTCGACCCGGCGCGGACACCGGAGGATCAGCCGCGAGCAGCCTGGTAGAGCCGCTCGGGAGTGACCGCGCCGGCGAGGACCCGGCCGTCGTCGGTGAGCAGCACACTGAACAGCTTGCTGGTGAGCAGACGACCGCTACCCCAGTCGCCCTTGACCGCCGCGAGCCCGCCCAGCAGCTTCGACAGGTCCATGTCGGGTGCGGCGCCGGCCGGTGGCACGGCCGGCTTCGCCGCGACCGGCTTACCGCCCACGGCCTCGTCGAGGCGGGCGACCAGCACTGTCGTCCAGCCGGTGCCCACCGCGCGTACCTGTGGATCACCGGCCGGCTCGACGTGGCCGGGCCTGCCCGCGGCCGGCCGCTCAGCCTTCTCCTCGGTGACGGTCACGCCGGGCGGTGGGTTGAAGGTGAACTGGTCCGCTTCGGGCCGGCGGTAGTCGATCTGGGTGAAGGCCATCTCGAACGCCGGCTGGTCGCTGCCCTTCGCGAGCACCTCGAAGCGCAGCGGCACGTGCTGCTTGGCGTCGATCGCGATCCGCAGCTGGTGCACCAGGGAGCCCTCGTCGCGCGGCTGGAGCACCAGCTCGTACGCGTCCTGGCCGGCGACGGTCGCCGAGCGGCCGACGCTCACCTGGGTGCTCGGGTCGATCGCGGCCAACGCCAGGTCGGCGGCCTGCTGCGGGGTGGCCGGCAGGCTCGGGCGCGCCTCGGGCGCCGCCCGTCCGGTCTCGGCGTCGCCCAGTGTGCGGTGGCGGGCGGTGTTGGTCCGGCTCTCCCAGGTCCACACGTCCCGGCCGTTGCGGATCACGTCCTGCTCACCGAGGGTGTCCAGCAGCGCGACCCGCTGCCGATCCGGGCCGGAATACCAGACCCGCAGGGTGTGCGTGCCGGTCAACACGCTGGTCAGGTCGTTGCCGGGAATCAGCCCGACGAGTGGCGGCAGGCCGAGGTCGGCGCGCTGCACGACGGTCCCGGAGACCCCCTCCAGTCGGGAGGTCTGCAGGTCGACCAGGAGTTGGGCGGCGGTACGCGGCGGAAGGCTCGGCTCAGCCTCGGCGGCGAACGTGCCGATCGCCGCTCCACCGCCGATGACGGCGACGGCTGCGGTGGCCGGGACCAGCCAACGAAGGACGGGACGGCTTCTCAGGACGGACATGGTGGCACCTCCTGCTGCCATCCTCCCCCCTCGGGCCTGAGAACGTGCTGAGGACGCCGAGCCGGCACCGGTTGGACCCGGGGTGGCACCCTTGACCCGTGCGATTGCTGGTGGTGGAGGACGAGGCCCGGTTGGCGGCCGCCCTGCAACGGGGGCTGCGGGCCGAGGGTTTCGCGGTGGACGTGGCGCGCACCGGTCCGGCCGGCCTGGACGCGGCCCGGCACGGCGGGTACGACGCGATGATCCTCGACGTGATGCTGCCCGGCCTCTCCGGCTACGAACTGGTCCGGACACTGCGAGCGGAGCAGCACTGGTTGCCGGTGTTGATGCTCTCCGCCAAGGACGGCGAGTACGACCAGGCCGACGGCCTCGACTGCGGCGCGGACGACTACCTGACCAAACCCTTCTCGTACGTGGTGCTGCTGGCCCGGCTGCGGGCGCTGCTGCGCCGGGGCGCGCCGGAACGCCCGGCGGTGCTGGCGGTCGGTGACCTGCGACTGGACCCGGCCCGCCGACGGGTGACCCGGGCCGACGCCGAGGTGACGCTCACCGCACGGGAGTTCGCGCTGCTGAACTACCTGATGCGCCGGCCCGGTCAGGTGATCTCCAAGATCGAGCTGCTGGACCACGTCTGGAACGCGAGCCTGGAGACCGCGCCGAACATCGTCGAGGTGTACGTCGGCTACCTGCGCCGCAAGCTCGGCCGGGACCGGCTGGAGACGGTCCGGGGCGTCGGTTACCGGCTGGCGATGTGACCGCGGGCCGCCCGGTGCCGGCCCGTCGTGCGTGGGCCGGCTGGCTGCCGGTGCTGGGGCTGCGGGGGCGGCTCATGGCGATCGGCGTGGTCGGTCTCACCATCGGGCTGGCCCTGGGTGGGGTGGTGCTGCTCGGCGCGCTCGGTTTCGTGCTCCAGCGCACGGTCGACACCGAGGCCTTCCGAACCGCCGACGCGGTCGCCCTGCTCGCCGCCGAGGACGTGTTGCCCGACCCGCTGCCGGTGGCCGGTGGGCAGGTCCGCGTCCAGGTCGTCGACGAGCAGGGACGGATCAGGGCTGCCTCGATCGATGCCGATCGCCTCGTCCCGATGGTCCGCCCGGAACGGCTGCACCGGGACCGTCGGCAGCAGTTGGACGTGCCGGCGGAGCGGGTCGGGCTCGCCGGTCCGGTCCTGGTGGTCACCGTGCCGGCCGGCACGGCGGACGACCCGCTCACCGTGCTGGTCGCCCGCTCGATGGCCGACGTGCGGCAGAGCACCCACGTGGTCCGGGTCATCCTCCTGGTGGCCTTCCCGCTACTGGTGGCCGTGCTGGCCGGCGTGGCGTGGCGGGTGGTGGGCGCGACTCTGCGGCCGGTCGAGGCGTTACGTCGGGGAGCCGAGGAGATCACCGGGCGGGCCGGTACCGGCCGGTTGCCGGTGCCCGCGTCGGCCGACGAGATCCACCGACTGGCGGTCACCCTCAACGGCATGCTGGACCGGCTGGAGTCCGGCCGAGCACGTCAACGGGCGTTCGTCTCCGACGCCGCGCACGAGCTGCGCAGCCCGTTGACAAACATCCGGACCGAACTGGAGGTGGCGCAGCGACTCGCCGACCGCACGGACTGGACGGCGGTGACCGCCAACCTGCTGGCCGACACCGACCGGCTGAGCCGGCTGGTCGACGACCTCCTGCTGCTGGCCCGCCTGGACGAGGCTCCGCCGGCGCGGGGGACCGGCGCGGTGGAGTTGGGCGGGCTGTTGACCGAGGTCGCCGCCCGCTACCCGGCGTCGCCGGTGCGGGTGACCACGCCGCCGGGGCCGCTGTGGACGACCGGCAACGCCGACGAGCTGCGGCGCGTACTGGCCAACCTGGTCGACAACGCGGTACG
This sequence comes from Micromonospora sp. NPDC048839, assembly GCF_040649915.1. Lineage (NCBI taxonomy): Bacteria > Bacillati > Actinomycetota > Actinomycetes > Micromonosporales > Micromonosporaceae > Micromonospora > Micromonospora sp. NPDC048839. Next base: position 15,465 of record NZ_JBEZGL010000025.1, on the reverse strand, counting down.
GCACGCGTCCGGCGAGGTGGTGCTCGCCGCCGAGGCGGCGCCGGCGGCGCGGCCGACGGTCGGGTCCGGCGCCGGGGCGTACCACCTGGTGACGGTGACGGACGACGGCCCGGGGATCCCGACGGCCGACCGGGAGCGGGTGTTCGATCGGTTCACCCGCCTGGACGACGGCCGGGCCCGCGACGACGGCGGCGCCGGCCTGGGGCTGGCCATCGTCCGGGAGTTGGTACGACGCGCCGGCGGCAGCATCACCCTCACCGACGCCCCGGAGCAGCACGGGCTCCGGGTGTGTCTGCTGCTGCCGGCTGCGCCGGCGGGGGAGTCTCCAGGGCACTTGGTTGACGCACCGTGATGGCGCTGGTGCCCCCGCTCACCCACCTCGGACCCTTTGCTCTGCTTCAACCGACGCAACAGTCACGCCCCGTGATCAACGCCGGCTTCAGTGGCACCGACCAAGGCGACATTTGTGCTGGTCACACGCTGGTGCGTGGAGTGAAGCAGAGCAAAGGCTGTATGAGGCATGCCGTCGGCCCAGCCTTCTGTGACGCGCTGTCACATGTGAATCGCCCGGCCAGCGGTCACGGTCCGTCAATCTGTCAGGTCAGCGGCGGCGGGTGCAGACCTGCTCGGAGTTGGCGACGGTGTCGGTGGACCAGACCACGGCGACGGTGAAGCAGTAGTCGTTGGTGCGGTTGAGTGCGTAGATGACGTAGCTGGTGGTGCCGGCGGGCAGGGTCGCGAAGACGTTGCGGTCCTGACCGGTACGACCACCCGCGATGACCACCGGACCCTCGCTGCCGGCCGGGTAGGTCCAGTTCAGCGCGATGCTGTCCCGGGTGTCACGCAGGCTCACCGCGCCGGGCGGACTGCCGGGCGGCGCCCCGGTGACAGCCGGCGTGGGCTCGGCACTGCCCGAGCTGGGCGCGGGGGCGGCGGGCGCGCTGGCGGTGGGGGAGCCGCTCGCCGGCGGCGGAGTCGGCTCGTCGTCGCCGTCGACCCCGGCCACCCCGGCGATCACGGCGGCTGCGCCGAGCAGCACCACGACCACGCCGGCCACCAGCACGGGCACCAGCCGGTTGCGCTGTGCCGGAGGTGCCCGGTGCACGGGCACCGGCAGCAGACGAGACGGCGTGTAGGGCTCAACCGGCGCGTACGGGTCAGGCGGCGTGTACGGGTCGGCCGCCGGGTACGGGTCGGACGCGGTGTACGGGTAGGGGTCGGATGGCGTGGCGGGGCGGTGCAGCCGGTACACCCCGGGCTGCTCCTCGGTGCCGCCGGCCAGCCCGATCACCGACGGGGGCACCGGTGGGTCGGCGTGGTGGGACGAGGGTTCGTCCGCCGTCTCGGGTGGCCACCTGGTGCCCGTCGACCCGACCGGCTCGTCGGCGGGTGTTCGCGGATTCGGAACGGTGCCGCCGGCCGTCGACCCGGCCTGGTGGGGGGCCGGTGGCTGGTGGTCGGCCTCGATCGGGTCGTCGTCGTGCGGTGGGACGCGGGCGGCCGGCACCACAGGCGTGTCCCGGGCGGTGGGCGGGTTGTCGGCGCAGGCGTGGTCGGGATTGGCCGCCGCCCGAGCCAGGGCCGCCACCTGTGCGGCCAGCGGATCGTCGGCGGGCAGGTGCTGCCGGCACAGCTCGCGGGCCAGCGCCAGGTTGTCGTGCGCCTCGGTGAACTGCCCGCAGTCGCGCTGCATCGCCCCGAGCCGCGCCAGCATCTTGATGCCGCTGGGGTGCCCGTCGCCGTAGATCTCGCGGTGCAGCTCCCAGGCGTCCTGGAGGCGGTCCCGGGCGAGCGTGCACTGGCCTCGGGCGTACTCGACGGTGGCCAGGTCGGCGTGTGCGGCGAGCACCCGCAGCGACTCGGGGCCGTCCTGCGCGGTCAGCTCGATGATCACTTCCTGGTAGAGCCGCGCGGCCCGGGAGTGACTGCCGACCCGGTGCAACACCGCGGCCAGGGTCGCCGCGGCGGCCACCGTGCGCGGGTCGGAACGGCCGTGCAGCCTGGTGGTGGCCGCGTACGCGAAGGCGGCCCATCCTCGGGCCGAGTGCGGCTCACCGAGGGCGACCAACACCCTCGCCTGGAGGCTGGCCGCCTCGGCCAACTCTCCGGTGGCATTGGCCGGGCGGGGATCGGCGTCGGTGAGCGCGTCGGCGAGCAGTTGCTGCGCGCCGGCCAGATCGCCGGCCGACACGAGGTGGTGCGCCTGGTCAGTCAGTTCGCCGAAGCCGGAAGACACGCCCCATCGTGCTCATTCGACGACGGTAAGTACAAGACCCGCGCCGGTGTCGATTGGTCAGGATCTCCTCAGGTGGTCGGCCAGGGTTTCGCTGATTCGGCGTAACTGGTCGACCTGAGCGGGGCTCAACGCGTCGAACAGATGTCGGCGTACCCCCTCGACGTGGCCGGGCGCGGCGGCCGCGAGGGTCGCGAAACCCTCGTCGGTGAGCAGCGCGACCTGCCCACGGCGGTCGGTGGGGCAGTCCTCGCGGCGCACCCATCCGGCCGCCTCCAGCCGGGCCACCGCGTGCGAGAGCCGGCTGCGCGACGACCCCGCGGCCTCGGCCAGGTCGCTCATCCGTAGTTGGCGGCCGGGGGCCTCGGAGAGCCGGACCAGGATCTCGTAGTACGCGTGCGGCATGCCCGCCTCGCGCTGCAGCTCGCGGTCGAGGGTGTCCATCAGCATCCGGGACGCGGCGAGGTACGCGCGCCACGTGCGCTGTTCGTCGGGGTCCAGCCAGCGGGTCATGACGGCCATCATAACGCAGATAGTTGAACGTTCAACCAAAGCGCGCTAGCCTGGGGGCATGGGTATCCACCGGCTCAACCACGCGGTCCTCTACGTCAGTGACCTCGCCCGCAGCGTCGCGTTCTACCGGGACGTGCTGGGCTTCCGTGCGGTGGCGATGACCCCGGACGGTTTCCGGGGCGCCACCTTCCTCCAGGCCCCCGACTCCACGAACGACCACGACCTCGGCTTGTTCGAGATCGGCGCCGGAGCCGGGCGGTCGACCGCCGGCCGAGCCACCGTCGGCCTCTACCACCTCGCCTGGGAGGTGGACACCCTCGACGAGTTGGCCGTCACCGCCGAGCGGCTCGCCGCCGCCGGGGCACTTGTCGGCACCTCCGACCACGGCACGACCAAGAGCCTCTACGGGCAGGACCCGGACGGCCTGGAGTTCGAAATCGTCTGGCTGGTCCCCGCCAACCTGCTCGACGACGCCGCGCTGACCGCCCGCAAGCAGATCGGCCGGCTCGACCTGGACGCCGAACGGCAGCGCTACGGCGGGCAGACCCGGGGCGGGGTGGGGATCTCCGTGCCGGCCTGACCAGGTCGTACGGTAGAACGGACCGATGCCGACCGACCGGACCACCGATTTCCTCCGCGCGCTGCTGGTCCGCCAGCTGACCACCTGGCTGCCCACCGCCCTGCACCGCGCCCGGCGGGCCACCGTGGCGCTCGCCGGCACCGACGCGGGCGGCGCGGTGGCCGCGCTGCAGCTGGTCGCCGCGCACGCCGACCAGCTGCGCGGGCGGCAGGTGACGGTGCTGGTGCTGGCCGACGGCGCACCCGACCTGCCGGCCCGCCTCGGCCCGGTCGAGGCGGAGCTGCCCGCCGAGGTCACCGTGCACCTGCTGCCCGGCGCCCCGGACCGGCTGCCGGTCGCCGTGAAGGCGGCCGGCGCGGCCGGATCGCCGCTGTTCTCGTTCGTGGACGTGCCCGGCGAGGTGAGCCGGGAACTGCTCACCGCCGCCGCCAACGGCCGTACCGGCGAGGTGCTGCTGCACGCGGGCGGCAGTGCCCGTCACGCGCTCGTCGCGGTCGGCTTTCCCCTGGTCGCCGAGCTGGCACCGGTGCTGACGGATGACGAGGCCGCCGGCGTGATCGCGTTCGGCAGTCGTTCGGACCGGAGCCTGGAGGCGGTCCGCGACGCGCTCTGGGCGGTCGGCGCGGACCTCGGCGTGCGCTACCGCGACCCGGCCGGCGCGACTGTCGACGTGGCCGGCGATCCCGACCTCGAACCGCTGGCCCAGGCACTGCTGGCCGAGCTGCGTCGCGGCGGTCCACGGCCGGTCACCGAGCTGCGTCGGCACACCCTCACCGCGACGGTCTACCGTGCCGCCGACGCCAACCGGGCGCTGGCCGACCTGCTCGACGCGGGCGACGTGCGGCGCGACCGCGAGGCCGGCAAGCTCGCCGGCGACGAGCTGATCACGCCGAGCTGAGGCCCCTCCCCGCCCCGGGCCGGGAGTTGAGAACCCGCAGACGCCGAGCGGGGTGCCGGTGAATCACCGGCACCCCGCTCGACTCCCGGGAGGCTACGACCGGGACTTGTCCTGCTTCCAGGACAGTGGACCCGGCAGGTCGACCCGGTGCGCGCGGGCCTTGGAGTTCCAGGACCAGCGCCCGATCTTGATGCTCCACGAGGAGAAGCCGTTCTCGGTGAAGTTCAGGATGATCGGACCGTACTTCTTGCGCTTGCGAAACATGAGGCCCATCGGAGGTCTCCCCTCGTCACCGTTCCCTGCCGTGTCGAGATCGAACATGCCCGAACCGACGACTTTTGAAACCCTCTCGCCGTCCGTCCTGGACAGTGTCGGTCGCGCACCGTCAATCTCTATTCAACAGATAGGTGTTCTGCGACGGTAGGCACTGCTAGTGGTGCTTCATTGCATCGGCGACGGTGCAATTCTCACCTTCTGGAAGACCGTTGACCGGCCGATCCCGTCCCGGCAACATGAGGTCATGTCGCAGCGGGATGAGCTTCACCTCACCGCTCGTGTGCACGTCGACCTGGTCCGGCACGCGAGCGCGCTCTGTTGAGCTGACCGGTTCATCCGGCTCGGCTCCAGCGTCACACTCACACCGCCGGCCCGCTCAACGCGGAGCAGCGTGCCTCCCCACCCCCTCCGAGCGTCCCCGCCTCCCACCGTGGACAGATCAGGAGACTGCGCATGTCCCCACCCCGTTTTGCCGACGCCCCGATCACCGCCGCGGCCCGCTGCCGCGGCACCGGCCCGCGGAGCCGCTCCAGCCGGCCCCGTACACACCCGACGCCGGCTCCGGTGTCGGCATGACCACCGTGGAGCGTCCACCGGTGGACGCGGCCGAGCTGCGACCGGTGAGTTCGGACCTGTTCCGTGCCCTGCTGCGTCGACAGGCCACCAGCGTCACAGTGGTCACCGCGGTCGCCCGCGCCACCGACCCCGCCTACCGGGGTGGGATCGGCGCGCCGATCCGGGCCGGTTTCACCGCCACCTCGTTCACGTCGGTGTCGCTTGATCCTCCGCTCGTCTCGTTCTGCCTCGGCACGGCGTCGTCGAGCTGGCCGGTGCTGGCCCGCGCCGAGCACGTCGCGGTGCACCTGCTGACCGCGGGGCAGCGGGACGCCGCGACGATCTTCGCCACCAGTGGCATCGACCGGTTCGCCGCGTACCCGGACTGGTCGCCTGGACCATTCGGGGTGCCGCTGCTGACCGGCGTGCTGGCCCGACTGTTCTGCCGGGTGGTGCACCGGGTGCCCGCCGGTGACCACACGCTCGTGATCGCCGAGCCGCTGGCGCTCGGCGACGGCGGCGACGGCACGCCACTGGTGCACCACCGCGGCGGCTACACCGTGCCGGTGCCCCGGTGACGGCAGCGACCTCACCGGACCTGCTCGCGCTGGACCGGGCCGCCCAGGACCTGCTGTTCCGGGCGGCCCGCACGGCCAACACGTTCACCGACGAGCCGGTCACCGACGCCGAGGTCGCGGCGATCCACGACCTGATCCGGTACGGGCCGACCGCGTACAACGGCCAACCGCTGCGGGTGCTGCTGCTGCGCAGCGCGGCGGCCCGGGCGCGACTGCTGCCCCACCTGTCGTCGAGCAACCGGGCGAAGACCGCCAGCGCCCCGCTGGTGGCGGTGCTCGCCGCCGACGTGGACTTCCACGAGCGACTGCCCGAGCTGTACCCGCACCGCCCACAGGCCCGCGACTGGCTCACCGATCGGGTGACCCGGGTCGAACAGGCCCGGTTCAGTGCGACCCTGCAGATCGGCTACCTGCTGGTGGGCGTCCGCGCGGCGGGGCTCGCCGCCGGTCCGATGGCCGGGTTCGACACGGCGGGCGTGACCCGGGAGTTCTTTCCCGACGGGCGGCACGAGGCGCTGCTGGTCATGAACGTGGGCCGTCCCGGCCCGGGCTCCTGGCAGGATCGGCTGCCCCGGCTGAGCACCGAGGACGTGGTCCGGACGCTCTGACGCGCGGGTGGATCAGCGTGGCTCCCGCGCGAGAGTGGATCAGCGTGGCTCCCACGCGTCGGGCAGCGCGGTGAGCTTGCGCACGTGGGCGGGCAGTCGACCACTGACGATCTCGGCGAGGCTCACCTCGTCGACCACGCGTCGCACTGCCGCCCGCACCGCCACCCACAGGCCGGGCAGGTTCTCCGCCGCACCCTCGTACCGGGTCTCCTCGGGGCGCAGGCCGCGCACCCCGGCCAGCGGGCCGTCCACCGCCCGCAGCACCGCGCCGACGGTCACCTCGCGCGGCGGACGGGCCAGTGTGTAGCCGCCCTCGGCGCCGCGCTGGGCGCGGACGATGCCGGCCCGGCGCAGATCCGCCAGGACCGCCTCCAGGAACTTGCGGGGCATGTCCTGCTCCCCGGCGATGGCCTGGGTGGACAGCAGCGAGGGGTACGCGGTGGCGAGGCTCAGTGCCGCCCGTACCGCGTAGTCGCCGCGCGCGGAGATCTGCACCCCGTCATCATGCCCGGCCGGTGCCGCGGGCCGGTCCGGTGGGCGACCCGGACGGCCCGGCGTGGCCGCCGTTTGCCGGTTCGCCGAGCGCGCCGGCGCGGAATCTGCCGCCGCCGCCGGCCGTCGGCTCGACGGGCGGTCGAGGTCGGACCACCCGGCCGGTCGCGCGGTGGTCGCGGGCGGCCCGGAACGCGCCGGGGCTGACCCCGACCTCCCGGGTGAAGAAGCGGCCGAAGTTCGTCGGCTCGGAGAAGCCGAGCTGCCGGCCGATCTGGGCGATCGGTTGATCGGTCGCGGCGAGCAGCCGACCGGCCTGCAAGGCGACCCGCTCGTCGATGACCTGCTTGGCGCTGCGGCCGGTGACGGCCAGGCACGCCCGGGTCAGGGTACGCACCGAGCAGCGGAGATCGGCGGCATAGTCCTCCACCCGTCGGGTGTGCGGGTAGCGGTGCTCGACCTCCTGGCGGAACCGGTGGAACGTCTCATCCTCGGGGCGGGAGGTCGGGCGGTCGGCACCGGCCAGGGTGAGTCGCAGCAGCAGCACGGCCAGTTGGTGGCGGAGCAGCGCGCGGGCGGTGCGGTCGTCGGGGTGCCGCTGGCAGTCCACCGCCAACTGGCTCACCTCGGTGATCACCGCGTCCTCGTCCTCGCCGGCCAGTTGCCGCCAGGTGACGGGCGCGTCCGGGTCGACGTCGAAGCCGCGCAGCGCCTCGGGGTCCCAGGAGACCACCGTGGCGTCGAACTGCGGGCCGGCGCAGCGCAGCGCCTGGCCGGCGCGGACCCGCAGCAGTGTGCCGGGCCGGCACGGCAGCAGGTGGAAGTCGAGTTCCGCATCGCCGTGCCCACGGGTGGTGAGGATCAGCAACTCCTGCTCGACGATCACCGGCCGACGCCAGCCCGGGGCACCGGCAAGGGCGGCCAGCGCGAACGTGGCGATCTCGTCGGGTACGGGTGGAGCCGAACCGATCGGTGGCGCGGGGGAGGGACCGGTGAAGACCATCGCCTGCGACGGTAGCCCGAACCGCAGGTCACCGCATCCCAATCGACGCGGGTCGCGGAATCGGCGCCGCCCGCGGGGCTTGTCGCCGTCCCGGCGACCGGGCTACGTTACCCGGCGGTAGTGCCGTCCGGTCCGCGGTCCGCCCGGCGCTCCGTCGGCCGCCCGACCGGTCGGCGGCCCCGCCGACTCGCGATGGGATGGGCATGACGCAGCTGTTCTCGGTCGAAGGTAAGACGGTCCTGGTCACCGGCGGGTCGCGGGGGATCGGTCTGATGATCGCCCAGGGCTTCGTGCGGGCCGGCGCACACGTGATCATCTCGTCTCGGAAGGCCGACGTCTGCGAGGCGGTCGCCAAGGAACTCTCCGCCGAGGGTCGGTGCGAGGCCATCCCCGCCGACCTCGGCGACGACACCGGCGCCGAGGCGCTGGCCGCCGCCGTACGTGAGCGCTTCGACCGCCTCGACGTGCTCGTCAACAACGCCGGCGCGACCTGGGGCGCACCGCTGGAAAACTACCCGGAGGCCGCGTTCGACAAGCTCTGGGCCGTCAACGTCAAGGCCGTCTTCCGGCTCACCACCGCGCTGTTGCCGGCGCTGCGCGCGGCGGCCAGCGCCGACGACCCGGCCCGCGTGATCAACATCGGGTCGATCGACGGCATCCGGGTCCCGATGATGGAGGTGTACGCGTACTCGGCCACCAAGGCAGCCGTGCACATGCTCACCCGCAGCCTGGCCCACCAACTCGCCGCCGAACAGATCACCGTCAACGCGATCGCGCCCGGCCCGTTCGAGAGCAAGATGATGGCCTTCGCGCTGGAGGACCCCGCCAGCCGGGCCGCCATCGAGCAGCAGGTGCCGCTGGGCCGCATCGGACGCCCCGAGGACATGGCCGGCACGGCCATCTACCTGTCGTCGCGGGCGGGCGCCTACCTCACCGGGGCGGTCATCCCCGTCGACGGGGGCATCACCACCCACGGCTGAGCATCGGCCAGCCCGGGTCGGGCTGCCCGCGTACCCCCGGGTGTGCCAGGGCCGCGCGGACTCGGCAGATCCGCGCGGCCCCGGTATGGCCGGTGTTGCCCGTTCAGGCGGTGCTCAGCGACCGGCGAGCAGCCGGTTCACCGCTGTGTCGACGTCCAGGTGCTCGGCTTCGCGGCCGCGCGGGACGACGACGTACGTCCGTCGAAGGAAACGCACCAGAACGCTGCGCGGCACCTCGAAGAGGGCGTTGCCGTCCGGTGACGAGAGGGCCAGCGCGACGAAGTCGCCGCGCGGTGTGGCCCAGGGCCAGACCCGAACATCACCGATGCCGGCCGGCTCGTCCAGGCCGGTGACCAGAAGTTCGCGAGCGAACGACCAACTCACCGCCTCGCCCCCTGCCGATTCGGCATGGAACAGGACATGGACCGCATACGGGTCAGCAGGGTCGTAACGCAGACTGGCACGCACCGGCAAGGCGGTGGCGTCAGGTGCGACGAGCCTTAGCGACGTCTCGACCTCTACGGTCGTCGGTCGGATGACACTCATGGACGTTCTCCCCCCGGCACCGCTGCGGAACGCGCGTGTCCCGCTTTTCCCATACTCAGGTGCTACTCCTGGCTACGCTCCGCCATACGCTGACTTCACCCAGTGGTGGGAAGGGGGACGGAAAGGCCGCGTGAATGTGAACATTCATGTAGGATTTCCGGTTCTGCCCAGTGCGTGATCCCGCCCGGCATCGGGTGGTTCAGTCGTCGACTTACTCCGGTAACGTCCAGTCGGCCGTTGCAGTGACGGGCCTGAGCGACACTGGGGGGTGAAATGGTGGCGAAGAAATCCTCAGTGGATCGGCCCGCGGCGCCCAGCCCACCGAAGGTCGCGGTCCGAGCAGCCGAAAAGCGGGGGTACGGAACAACGATGGAGCAGCCCGAACGCGCCGATCGGCCAACGTCCGACGCCGATCGTCCCGGCGGTGTCCTCGTCGTCGGGGACCCGCCGCGCCGCCCCCGCTGGCGGGAGCGGATCTCGCTGACACTCGACCTCATCCGGGCCAACCCCACCGGGCGGATCGCCCTCAAGATCTTCATTGCGATCGCGGGAGCGATCGTGGTGACCATCGGCATCGCTCTCATCCCCCTGCCCGGCCCCGGCTGGCTGCTGGTGATCGCCGGATTGGGCATCTGGGCCGTCGAATACCACTGGGCGCGCCGGCTGCTCGGCTTCACCCGCCGACACGTCCACGGCTGGACACAGTGGGTGACCCGACAGTCACTAGCAGTGCGAATCGTGCTCGGGTCCGTCGGCCTGGTCTTCGTGGCCACCGTGGTCTGGCTGTCGCTCAAGTTCAGCCTCGGCATCGACCTGGTCGCCAAGGTGATGCAGTACCTCGCGACGCACTGACCCCGGATTTCCGGTCTCGTTCCACGATCGGGTAGAGTCAGTGGCGCTGAGGGCGATTAGCTCAGTGGGAGAGCGCTTCGTTCACACCGAAGAGGTCGCTGGTTCGATACCAGCATCGCCCACCCTTAGTTTTGCAGGTCAGAGGCCCGTTGCCGGATCAGTCGGTAACGGGCTTCGCCGTATGTGCTGCTTACATTAGGAGCAGATTGGGAGCAGCGCGGCTGGTCTATCTTAGGGCCGCCGTGGACCTGTCTGGTTGAGTGACCTGATGTGCGGCCCGAGCGGGCCTGCTGGCTAGTTGAGGAGTTGGGCCGGCCGCTGCCGGTGCCGCGTGGCGAGAGGGTGGCCCCGGTTATGGCTCATGGGTTGGCTGGCGGCCGTGGGTCCGATGGTTGGCCCATTCGCCGGTCCACATTGCGAGGTCGTGTACCCAGAGCTCGGCGCTCTGCCGGGACTGGACGGCCCACTTTGTTGCGTTCTTCGACGCGAAGTGGTCCAGGACCTGCCGGTCGGTCGCCGTCCATGCGGGAAGCTGGGTTAGCCACTCTTCTGCCTGTTCCGCGCTGTGGCCGCTGCCGATCAGCCACTGGAGGAGCAGCGCGAGTTCGACCCATGCGGCGGCCTTGGTTGCTCACGCCAATCGCTGGGTGTCAGGTCGTCCACCGTGGCGGGACAGTGGCACCGGCGCCCACATCACGAGGGTGCCCCGCGCTGTGGCTCGGGGCTGACTGATGGCCGTCGGTCTGGTGATCTGCCCACCCGCCGGTCCACACTGCGAGGTCGTACCTGGCGCTCGGTTTTCTGCCGGGACTTCGCCGCCACTTCGTTGCGTTCTTTGACGGGAAGTCGTGCAGGACCTGGCGGTCGGTCGCGGTCCAGGCGGGAAGCTGCGCTATCCACTCTTCTGCCTGCTCGGCGCTGTGGCCGCTACCGATCAGCCATGGGCGGGCTGTCAGTTGTCCTGCCGGCGGCAGGACTGCCGTGCGTGCCTTGACAGGAAGGCGGAGCAGCAGGACAGTCGACCTATTCATTGACGTGCAGCTATCTACGGCGAGGTGTGCCATGCGGAAGTCGCTGACTGCTGTGGCCGCCATCGCTGTTGCCATGGTCGCGATGATGGCCGCGATCTCACACGCCAGTGCGGCGAACGCGGCGGCCGGGTGTCGGGTGAACTACGTCGTCACCAGCCAGTGGACCGGTGGCTTCCACGCCGACATCGCGGTCACCAACTTGGGTGACCTAGTCAACGGGTGGACGCTGCGGTTCGCGTTCCCTGCGGTCGACCAGCGGCTCACGCAAACCTGGAGCGCCACCTGGGCCCAGGCGGGCCAGCAGGTCAGCGCGACCAATCTGGGCTGGAACGCGACCCTGGGCACCAATGGCTCCGCGAACATCGGTTTCGTTGGCGCCTGGTCAGGCAGCAACCCCATACCGGCGTCGTTCACGCTCAACGGCGTCACGTGCACCGGCGGCGTCCTGCCCAGCGTGACGCCGACCCGGACGGCCACACCGCCGGTCGCTGACTACCCGGCGATCGTCACCTGGCTCAGCCCGACCGCCGGCGCGGTGTACACCACGCCGGGAACCGTCCCGCTGGCGGCGACCGCGACCGTGGGAGGCGGACACAGCATCACCTCGGTGTCGTTCCGGGTGGACGGCGTCACGGTGGCTCGGGGGGTGAGGACGACCGGTGACCGGTACGAGGCGCTGTGGACACCACCGATCGGGGAGCCCGGCACCAGCACCACCTTCGTGCTGTACGTCTCGGCCGGCACCGACCAATCGCTGCCCGGCGCTGCGCCGCCGCTGCTGGTCACGGTGGTGACGCCGGCGTCCACCGGCACCAACCACCCGCCGGCGGCGGCGCTGAGCACCCCCGGCGGGCAGACCTACTTCCTCGAACCGACGACCGTCACGCTGGTCGCCGACGTCGCCGATACCGATCCCGGGGACCTCGTCAGCCGGGTGGAGCTTTACCTCGGCGCGACCCGGTTGGCCGTGACGCCGACCAACAGCGGACAGCGCTACCAGTTCCAGGCTGCCCTGTCGGCCGGCACGTCGTCCACTTTCACCGTGCGGGTCCACGATTCCCACGGCGGCCTCGGCATCTCGAACCCGCTGACCTTCACCATCCGTTAGCGCCTCGGCCCTCCGTTAAGGGCTGACCAAGGTCCTTCCACTGGCCGTCGACACGTTTGCGAGTCGGCACGGCGCTCTGGGTCAATTCGACCAGGCCATCGGGGTTGGCGGTGACCGTCGTGGTGGGTGAACCTGCGGCGGTCGCCTCAAACAGCTTGCTGGAGCTTTGGCGTTGCGGGTGAGCTTGCTGGAGTCCGCCGTCGTTCCGTCATTCGAGACACCGATCCCACAGGCAGTGCCCTGACCAGGACCTTCAGACTGGAGACCTCTTCGGCGAACCCGAAGGCGCCAGTGGCGGGCGCGCACTCTGCACTCAGGGTCGCTGCGCGGGTGCCGAGCGGGCGATCAATCGTCTCCATCAAACTCGGTTTCGTCGACGAGGCCGCCTAGGAACGTCTCGAAGTCACGGGCGATGACCGTGATCTGGTAGTTCCACTCCTGGTCGACGTGTACGACTGTCGGCTCGCCGGGGGATCGGTAGTCGAGGGCGATCATGTCGTGGCCCGCCGAGGGGCAGTCGGCGATGTAGATGCCGATGTCGGGGTAGCCCCACTCGTCTATCCAGAACGCGTTTCCGAGTTCTCCGCACAGGCTGAAGTGAGCAGTCCGACCGATCGCCGCGAGTGTGTACACAGCCACGTAGTTTGCGGACCAGGAGGTTCGGCTGGGCGAGGGGTGGGCGTCACGGGCCAACACCCCGCCGTTGTGTCGCTGGGCCAGATCGATGTACGCAGCGGGTACGTTGCGTCCGAGTTGCGCCTCCACCTCCCGCAGAACCTCGTCTGTGAGCGGGCTTTCCAGCGGACCGGAGGTGTCGAAGACGATCGTGGGATCGAGCACGCGCTGACGGTAGTCGCTCAGCGCCAGTTGCAGAAACAACTTCAGCTCCACAGTCTGATGCTGTCCGCGGTGGCACGCCCGGAGCTGCCTGCTCCGCGGGACTGGCGTGCGCTGGTTACGGGTCGCTCGCGCATCGCAGCGGCGGACGGGCCACTTATTGGTGACGATTGCGTTTCCCCGGACTTGCAGGCGTCAGCTGCCGCGAAGAATCTGGTCCCGGTACTGCTGGAAGCCGTGCCATCCAGCCGTCTGAGTGGGCTCGCCGGTTAGGAACTCGCCGGTCGAGATGTCGAGAGCGCGACCACCAACCGAGGCGACGATCCGCGCGATAACGGCCAGAACGTCGTCGCCGCCTCCACGCACGTACAACATGATCGAATCAACGGGGTCGTGCGACCCGATGTTGAGCTCGATGTGCCAAGTCGGACCGACCAAGCGCCCCCACTCAGGATCCGAGAGGTCGAGGTCCTGAAGGGTTTCACGTAGCCACCGCCTGACATCCGGCCCAGTTCCCAACGGCGGCGGATTGAAGTCCTGCGGAAGCTGGTCAACCGACCTGGCGTCGGCCGGGGCGTCGAAGATAAGAACGTCCCAACTCATGGCGTCCTCCGGCGTGCTCAGCCAACCCGGGCAGTTTACTCGTGGTCGTTGCACCACGATCCCTGCCATCCGCTCGGGCGTGTAGACGGCCGGTGCCCGCTCGGTAAATGTGCGTTGCCGGTGCGAGTGCCCGGTACGGCTATGTCCAGGGCGGGAGGTGTCGGCCGATGTAGTCGCGGGCGCGGGGTCGCGGGTCATGCCAGTACTGGTTCGGCATGCGGTGGTGGTGCTTCTGGCAGAACTCAGCGAGACCTTCCGTGATCTTGATGCGCGTGAGCGGTTGGCCTTCGAAGTTCGTGTTGACCGCCAGCAGTTGGGGCTCGGGATTCCAGCCTGAGTGGTCGAACGCCCAAGCGTCCCAGGCCGCGTAGGTGTGGATGACGTGCAGCTGGCCTGGGAGGCGCATCGCGGTTATGTCGATGGACCTGTCTGGATAGAAGTCCCGGCAAGCCCAGGCGAGGATGTGACAGGCTCCGGCAGCGAAGAAGGCCTGGTCTGTCCGGTCCCATGCGACCCGTTGGTCTGATCGCTCGATGGGCGTCCGACGAAACGCTCCCGCTGCTCTGGCTGCCACAGCCCGGACGGTACTGGATGCGCCGACACATCCGATCATGTCCGACGGGGCGTCGCGGTGAGTATCCGGCTGTGACGCCGAAGCCGTCCGGTCACGCCTAGTTGAGGGTATGCGCGTCAACGTGGTGGATCAGCAACAGCTTTCCGGGCGAGCAGATACCCCTGCGCGGGGCTGCCCGGCCCATCGGCGGGGACGCCGCCCCAGAACACGGTGGTGAAGCCAGCGTCCGTGACGTTTTGTTCCATCTCCTGCGGGGTCTGCCAGTAAAGGTCGAACTCAACACCTAAATTGGCGCTGCGGCCCGCACGTCGGACCTGACTGCTGCCGGCCTTGAACGCGGTCACCAGATAGCCGCCCGGCTTGATGACGCGATACAGCTCGCCAAAGGCCGCTTGTCGATCGCCTGGTTTCAGGAAGATGAGGGAGTACCAGCAAAGCACGCCTACTAGCGACGCGTCCTCGAAGGGCAGCTCGCGCAGGTCGGCGACGTCGAATCGGTAAGCGGCATGGTCACGCTGAGCCACGCGGATCATCTCGGGTGAGAGGTCGACTCCCCACGGTGTCAGACCCTTGGCCGCCAGGTAGGGCGCGAGGCGTCCCGTCCCGCAGCCAACGTCGCCGACGTTGATGCCCAAGTCCGTGGCAAGCGTCAGGTCGCAGAACAGGTCGAGGACGGCCCGTTCCGCGGGCATGCGATCCAGAGCATCTGCCAGGCGTTCGGCGTAGAACTCGGCGAGGACGTCGTGTGCGGCTCTCAACTCTTTGGTGTTGGCGTCCACGGAGGGACTATAGGGCGCGGCACCGGCGGTGCTGCGTGACTACGGCAAGTCGATGAAGCCTTACTGGGACGAGGCGGCGCTCATTCCCGACAAGGGCGCTGCCGGGCCCGGATCGGGGAGCAGATGGGGAGCATCAGGCTGCTCTGAACGGCATTCAACTGCGCTCAACGGCGTCCAACGGCCTTCAACTGCACCCACCCCTGCCTGCGGCTCCACGTTGCCGCAGGTCAGAGTTGGTCCGGCGTCCTGTTCCCGCGGAGTGCTCTGCGGTTCTGCACAGCGGTCGACAAGCTTCTATGTGGCCTGGCAGGGGAGTGTGCGCAGGTCTAGTACTCCAGCAGGAGATCCGTTTCAGGGCTCAGTGAGGGCTTGTCGTGCGTAGTGGCTGATCTTGGCTTCGGCTTGGTGCTGGCGTCGGA
>NZ_JBEZGL010000024.1:0-112727 GCF_040649915.1 Micromonospora sp. NPDC048839 | reverse complement strand
CGAGCAGCGCTCGCAGCGCCGCCGGCTCGTCGGAGGCGGGCTCAAGGGCGGCGATGGCCGCAGCGACGGCGGCCTGTTGTGCCGGGCACCCTCCATCGAGAAGCTGGACCGCTCGACACACTCGGCGTCGGCCTCGTCCCAGCCCGCGGCCCGGATCATCCCGTCGCCTCCGGAGCCGCCTCCTCCTACGCCTCCGCTGCCTGCCGTGCCGCCCAGGCCGTAGCCGGACCGGACCGGCTCGTCGGGATGGCGGCTGACGTGGGCCGATCCCGCGATCTGCGCCGACCAGTCGGCGTCCGCGGCAGCGGCGGCATGCCTGTTGATCGCCTGGCGGATCCAGCCGTCGACGGTGGCGACCCAGTCCCGGCGGTCGGCGTCCTCGTGCCAGATCCGGAACCGGCTGATGCTCTGGTGGGTGATCCCGGCCAGCGCCAGCCGGCGATCCATCCAGAGGATCACCTCCAGACCCGCCGAGTTGGTCACGAAGATCACCTCCAGCTCGGTGATCGGGCCGGCGTAGAGCGGCCCCACCCAGTAGCCCCAGCGCTGGTGCAGCGGCAGGGTGTGCTCGACGCCGGGCAACCCGCCCTCCTGCAACCCGGACTGGCGGATCAGGAAGCCCAACGTGTCCAGCGCCGCCAGCACGTGCTGCTGGGTGGGGAGCGGGTGCACGAAGACCGGCACCATGGCCCCCTGGTCACGGTCGGGATCGAGCGACACCTCGGTCCGCAGGCCCATCCGCAGGCTCAGCAGCGGCACCCCGCCGAAGATGGTCACCGGGGTCTCCCACGGCAGGGGGAACGCGAAGTCGACAGCCCGCCGCCGACCGGCCGGTACGACGAACCGACCGGCGATCGGCAGGTGGTGGAACTGCATGAGCCGCCGGGCGGCGGCCGGGTCGTCCGGCTCGACAGTGGTGACCAGGCCGAGCCGGACGTGTCGGACCAGCACGTCCTCCGGCCCGGCGGTGAGGGTCACCCGCCCCGGCAGGCGCAGACCCGGCCGGGTGCTCGGGTTGGGCAGCGTGGTCTGCACGGAGAGCCCGGTCCGACCGGACTCCCGGGACACCCCGGTCAGCCGCACCGCACGCCCCCTTCCGGGACGGGACCCCGCCGGCCCCACACCGGCGCGCCTACCCGATCGAGGTGACCTCAAGCCCGCCCACGCCGAACCGCGACCCGGCCGCGTCGAACCGCGATCCGCCCGCGCCGGGCAGCGACCCGGCCGCGTCGAACCGCGATCCGCCCGCGCCGGGCAGCGACCCGGCCGCGTCGCTTGGACGCGGCCGGGTCGGTCGAATCAGCGCAACCGCCGTCCGCGCGGCACCGTGTCGGTCTCGTCGTCGAACTCACCGATGACCTCCTCCAGGAGGTCCTCCAGCGCCACGAACCCGATCGGCCGGGCCGGGCCACCGCCGTTGCGCACCAACGCGAGCTGCGACTGCCGGCCCCGCATCGCCGCCACCGCCTCGGTGACCGAGGCGGTGGCGGGCAGGGTGAACGCGGGCGTCATCAGCGACCCGGCGGTGGCGACGCGGCCGGTGGTGACCACCCGTACCGCCTCCCGGACGTGCACCAGACCGCAGACGTCGCCCGCCTCGTCGAGCACCGCCAGTCGGGACCGACCGCTGTCCCGGCTGACCTGTTCGATCCGCTCGGCCGGGTCGTCCCGACGGACGGTGACCATGGTGGCGAACGGTTCCATCACCTGCGCCACGGACGTGCCCTGCAACTCCAGCATGCTGGTCAGCAACTGGTGCTGCTCCGCGCCGAGCAGCCCGTGCTCACGGGACTGCTCCAACAGGATCCGCAGCTCGTCCGGGCCGTGCACCTGGGCGAGCTGATCCTGCTGGGTCACTCCGACCAGCCGCAGGATCGCGTTGGCCAGGGCGTTGAGGGCGGAGAGCACCGGCCGGGACACCCGGGCGAAGGCACGGAACGGCAGAGCCAGCAACGTCGCCGAACGCTCCGCGTCGGTGATCGCCCACGACTTCGGCGCCATCTCCCCCACCACCAGGTGCAGGAAGGTGACCACCCCGAGGGCGAAGACCAGGGCGACGAGGTGGCTGGCCGCGTCCGGCAGGCCCACCGCGTGCAGCAGCGGGCTGAGCAGGTGCTCGATCGCCGGCTCGGCCAACGCGCCGAGACCCAGGGTGCACAACGTGATGCCGAGCTGCGCGCCGGCCAGCATCAGCGACAGCTCGCGGACACCGTCCAGCGCGGCACGTGCCGCCCGACCGCCGTTCGCCGCCGCCTGCTCCAGGCGATAGCGCTTACTGGCCACCAGGGCGAACTCGGCGGCCACGAAGAACCCGTTCAACGCCAGCAGGATCACCGAACTGAACAGCGCGATCCCGGGGCTCATCGGCGCTGTCCTTCGTTCGCGACTGCGGGGCTCGCAAGCTCACTCCTCGCGCTCACGCGGTCACCTCCGGCTTGGTCAGCTGCAACCGCACCGAGTCGGCCACGTGCCGGTCCACCGCCAGCACCTCGACCAGCGCCCGGGGCTCGGCCTCGTTGTCCTCGCCGTCCGCGCCCTCGGGCAGCAGGCTGATCTCCAGCCGGTCACCGACCTCCGGCACCCGACCCAGCTCCCGCATCACCAGTCCGGACAGGGTGTCGTACTCCGGGGCCTCGGGCAGGGCGATGCCGGTGCTGTCGGCGACCTCGTCGATCCGCCAGCGCGCCGGCACCACCCAGGACCCGTCGTCCTGCTGTGCCGGTGCCCGATCCGGCGGGTCGTCCTCGTCCCGGATCGGGCCGACCAGCTCCTCGGCGATGTCCTCCAGCGTGATCACTCCGGCGAAGCCGCCGTACTCGTCGACCACGCAGGCCATCTGCCGATGCCCGGACCGCAACCGGTCGAGCACCGTGGGCAGGGGCAACGTCTCCGGTACGAGCAGCGGCGGCCCGGCCACCGCGCTCACCGGGGTGGTGGCCCGCTCCCCCGGGGGTACGCCGAGCACGTCGGCGATGCCGACGACACCGAGCAGGTCGTCGACGCCCTCCGTGCCGCGTACGGGGAAGCGGGAGTGGCCGGTGTCCAGCAGCTCGACCACCCGGCTGACCGGCTCGTGTGCCCGTACGGTGTGCACGTCGACCCGGGGCACCATGGCCTCCCCGGCGGTCAACTCACGGAAGTCCAGACCTCGGTCGAGCAGCGTGGACATCTCGGCGTCGAGGCTGCCCTCCTCGCGGGACTCGGCGATGATCTGTTCCAGGTCGGCCGGGGTGGCGCCGCTGGGCAGCTCCTCGATCGGCTCGATGCCGATCCGGCGCAGCAGGCGTACCGAGGCCCGGTCGAAGAGCCGGATCAGCGGCCCGGCGACGGCCAGGTAGATCAGGGTGGATCGGCTCAGCGCCCGAGCCAGTTGCACGGCTCGGGCGATGGCCAGGTTCTTCGGGGCCAGCTCACCGAGCACCATCTGCACGACGGTGGCGATGACCAGGGCCAACGCCACCGACAGCGGGAGGCTGACCGCCTCGCTGACGCCGGCCACGCCGAGCAGGTCGGCGAGGCCACCGCCCAGGTACGGCTCGGCGACGTAGCCGACCAGCAGGGCGGTGACGGTGATGCCGAGTTGCGCGCCGGAGAGCATGAAGGAGAGCCGGCCGGTGACGGTCAGCGCCCGGGCCGCGGCCTGATCGCCGTCATCGGCGAGCTGGCGAAGCTTGCCCCGGTCCACGGCGACATAGCCGAACTCCTGCGCCACGAAGTATCCGGTGGCGGCAGTGAGAAGAATTATCAGAAGGAGACCAACGACGATCAACACGGGTCGCTCAGGGCTCCCGGGGTCGTCGGTACGGGGATATGCCGGGCACGACCCGGCTGGCTACTGCTGCCCTCCTGGGCAGAAGAGTCGATCATGCCGCTATTTTATCGGCGCTGGCTGGGACCCCGCTGGGGGTGGGCCGAAGGAGCGGAACGTCCGGTTCGACAGCCGTCACGCCGGCCCCGCCGACCCGCTGCCTGGTCCACGTTCGGCCAGCTCATCGGCGTCGAGCAGGCTCCGGTCCAGCCGCCCCGACCGGTACGCGGCCCGCCCGATCATCTGGGCCGCGACCGGCGCGGTCGCCAACTGGAAGACCGCCACCAGCGCGACCATGCCCAGGTCCGCCGGAGACCGCAGGCGCAACGCGATGCCCACCAGCAGCAGGAGCACCCCGAGCACCTGCGGCTTCGTGGCCGCGTGCATCCGGCTCAGCGCGTCCGGGAAACGCAGCACCCCGATCGCGGCGGCCAGGCCGAGCAGGGCACCGGCCACCAGACAACCGCCGCCGAGCCAGTCCGCGACCGTCGCGATCACTGCTGCTCCCGGACCGCGAAGCGGACAAGTGACACCGAGCCCACGAAGCCGAGCAGGGAGAGCACCACCAGCACGGGCAGCGTGGTGGCATGCCGGTTGACCGCCGCCTCGGCGCCCACCGCGCCGACCATGGTGGCGAGCAGCATGTCCGCGGCGATCACCCGGTCCACCAGCGACGGGCCACGGTACAGGCGGGCCAGCGCGAGCAGCGCGGTCACCGACAGCAGGGTGGTGAGGACGACGGCCAGAAACGTGGTCACGGACTGGTTCCCCTCTCGGATCGGTCGGTCTCGACGCGGCGCAGTTCGGCGGCGGAGCCCACCGCGCGGACGATGCGCCGTTCGACGGTGCGGGTGCGTTCGCGGGCCACGTCGAGGTCCGCCGGTCCGTGGGTGTCGAGCACGTGCAGGTAGAGCGTCCCGGAGTCCCGGTCCACCTCGAGGATCAGCGTGCCCGGCACCAACGAGACCGCCTCGGCGGTGAGCGCCAGATTGAGGTCGGTGGTCACCCGCAGCCGGACCGCGACGATCGCCCCACGCGGCCGGTAGCCGGGCTGCACGGCGATCCGGGCGACGTGCAGGCTCGCGCTGACCAGCTCGACGACGAACCGGCCGGCGAACACCAGCAGTGCCCCGGGCCGCAGCCGGCCGCCGAAGCTGACCGCCGGCAGCGGGTAGAAGACCAGCACCGCGCCGCCCACCAGCAGGCCGCCCAGCACGTTGGCCCAGTTGACGTCCCCCCAGAGCAGGTTCCAGACCACCACCAGCCACCCGAGCGCCACCACCTGGTCGCGCCAACGCCCGAGCCGGCCGCGCCCCGCCACGGGGTTTGCGGCAGCATCGGGAGCCGACTCAGGGGGGCCGGTCACGGCACGCCGCCCGGCAACACGGCATCCACGTACGGCGTACGCAGCCGCAGGTCGGCGGCTGCGTCCGTGGTGACGTCGAACAGCGGTCCGGCCAGCACGGTCAGCGCCAATCCGAGGGCGACCAGGGCGACGGTGGCACCGACCATCAGCTTCGGCAACCGGACGGCCGGCTCGCTGGTGGCCAGTCGGGGCGAGCGCCAGAAGGCGATGTTCCACACGCGGGACGCCACGTAGAGGGTGAGCAGGCTGGTCAGCGTGCCCGCCGCGACCAGCACCCAGGGCAGCGGACCGCCGGCCGCCACCCCGGCCTGGAGCAGGCCGAGCTTGCCGAGGAAGCCGGAGAACGGGGGTACCCCGGCGAGGTTCATGGCCGGGACGAAGAACAGCACCCCGAGCAGCGGCGCCACCCGGGCCAACCCGCCGATGCGGCGCAGGTCGGTGCTGCCGGCGCGTTCCTCGACCAACCCGGCGACGAGGAACAGCGTGGTCTGGATGGTGATGTGGTGCACCACGTAGAAGATCGCGCCGGAGAGCCCGGCGGCGGTGCTCAACGCCACCCCGAAGATCATGTAGCCGATGTGGCTGACCAGGGTGAACGAGAACAGCCGCTTCAGATCGGACTGGGCCACCGCGCCGAGGATGCCGATCACCATGGTCAGCCCGGCGACGACCATCAGGAGCACGTCGGCGTGCCCACCGGGGAACAGCAACGTCTCGGTGCGGATGATCGCGTAGACACCCACCTTGGTGAGCAGACCCGCGAAGACGGCGGTGACCGGGGCCGGCGCGGTGGGATAGCTGTCCGGCAGCCACGCCGACAACGGGAAGACCGCCGCCTTGATCGCAAAGGCCAGGAGCAACATCAGCTCCAGGGCCAGTCGTACGCCGTCGGGCAGGTCGTCGAGGCGCTGGGCGAGTTGGGCCAGGTTGAGCGTGCCGGTGGCCGCGTACACCAGACCCACACCGGTCAGGAAGATCATCGAGGAGAGAATGCTGACCACCACGTACGTCGACCCGGTCCGAATCCGGGTCTCGCTGCCCCCCAGGGTGATCAGCACGAAACTCGCGGCCAACAGGATCTCGAAGCCGACGAAGAGGTTGAACAGGTCACCGGCCAGGAACGCGTTGGTGACGCCCGCGGTGAGCACCAGGTACGTCGGGTGGAAGATCTCCACCGGGCTGGACTCGCTGCTCTCGCTGCGACCCTGGCCGATCGAGTACAGCAGCACGCAGAGGGTCACCGCCGACGAGACCACCACCATCAGCGCGGCGAGTTGGTCGGCGACCAGCACGATGCCGACCGGCGCCGGCCACCCGCCGACCGCCACCACCACCGGCCCGTGCCGGTACGCCTGCACGAGCAGCAGCAGCGCCACGACGAGCGTGCCACCCAGACAGGACACGCTTATCGAGCGCTGGAGTCGGGGCTTACCGGCCAGCAGCAGCGTCAGTGCCGCACCGAGCAGCGGCACCACCACCGGCAGCGGCACCAGCGCGCTCATCACGACTCGTGCCCGCGGCGGAGCCGGCGGCGGGCCGGTTCGGGATCGACCTGCTCCGGGTCGTCGTCCGGGCCCTCCCCGCCGTGGTCGACGGCGCCGACCTCGTTTCGCACCGCCCGACGGATGATCTGCCGGTCCTCCAGGTCGTCGGGCACCTCGTCGTCGCCGGTCAGATACCAACTGCGGTACGCCACCGCGAGCAGGAACGCGGTGAACCCGAAGGTGATCACGATGGCGGTCAACACCATCGCCTGTGGCAGCGGATCACTCATCCGCTCATCCGCACCGGTGCCGACGATCGGCGCCCCACCCGGACGCCCACCCAGCAGGATCAACAGATTCACCCCGTTGCCGAGCAGGATCACCCCGAGCAGGATCCGGGTCAGGGTGCGCTCCAGCAGCAGGATCACCCCGCAGCCGACGAGCACCGCGACCGCCAGCACCAACACCAACGTCGGTCCCGCTTCGCTCGCCGTCATGCCCGCTCACCCTTGTCGACGGCCAGACCGCCGGTGGCCGTTCCGGTGGCCTCGATGTGCCGGTCCACCTCGGCGCCGAGGCTGCGCAGGACGTCCAGCACCAGCCCGATCACGACCAGGTACACACCGATGTCGAAGAAGAGCGACGTGACCAGGTGGGCGTCACCGATCAACGGCAGCGACCCGTCGACCTTGGCGCTCTCCAGCACCGATCCGC
This sequence comes from Micromonospora sp. NPDC048839, assembly GCF_040649915.1. Lineage (NCBI taxonomy): Bacteria > Bacillati > Actinomycetota > Actinomycetes > Micromonosporales > Micromonosporaceae > Micromonospora > Micromonospora sp. NPDC048839. The sequence continues at coordinate 105,355 of NZ_JBEZGL010000024.1, read as the reverse complement.
CGACCAGCAGCGCCACCACACCGCTGCCCACCGACATCGCCAGTCCGGCGCCGAGGATCGCACCGGCCCCGATCGGGGCGGCCTCGGTCAACTCGTACCGACCCCCGGCCAGATAGCGGACCACCAGGGCGAGACCCGCCACCAGACCGCCAGCGAAGCCGCCGCCCGGCGCGTTGTGCCCGGAGAAGAGCAGGAACAGGGAGAACAGCACCACGGTGTGGAAGATCAGCCGGATGACCACCTCCAACACGATCGAGCGGCGCTCCTCGTAGAGGGTGGGACCGCCCCGCAGCCACACCGGTCGGCCGGGCTCGTCGGTCCGCTGGTCCGAGTCCGGCCGGCGCGGTCGCGGCCCGGTCCGGGACCGCTCGAAGATCAGGCTGGCCACCCCGGTCGCGGCCACCACCAGCACCGCCAGCTCGCCCATGGTGTCCCAGGCCCGGATGTCGACAAGTGTCACGTTCACCACGTTGCGGCCGTACCCCTCGGCCACCGCCAGATCCGGGAAGGCGGCGGAGATGTCCGGGGCCCGGCGGGCCCCGGCGGCGGTGAGGGCCAGCCCGGCGGCCACCACACCCACCGCCACCCCGATCGCCCGACGGACCCAGCGGGTACGCCGCAGCGGGCGGGCCGAGAACCGCTGCGGCAGGCGACGCAGCACCAGCACGAAGACCGCGATCGTCGCGGTCTCCACCAGGAACTGGGTGAGCGCCAGGTCGGGTGCGCCGTGCAGGACGAAGAGCATCGCGGTGCCGTAGCCGGTCATCCCCACCAGCAGCATCGCGGTCAGGCGACGGCGGGCGCCGACCGCCAGCACCGCGGCGACCGCGATCACCACCACGACCACCGGTTGGAGCAGGTTGTCCCAGAGCGGGATCCGGGCCCGCCACGGGCCGGCGGAGAGCATCGCCGCACCGGGCACCAGCACCAGCGTGACCAGGATGATGCCGAGATACTGCGGCAGCGAGCCGCGCTGGGTCGCGCCGGTGACCTCGATGGCCAACCGGTCGAACCGGCCCACGACCCACTCGTACCCCTGGTTGCCGCCCACCGGCGAACGAAGCCGGGCCAGCACCGGGGCGAACGGCGCCCGCACGGCGAAGAGCAGGCCACCGCCGGCGAGCGCCAGCACGGACAGGCCGAGAGCGGGGGTCGGCCCGGACCAGAGCGCCAGGTGCGCGTCGACCCCACCAAGCAGATCGGCGTACGGGCGCAGCACGTCGTCCACCACGCTCGCGGCCGGGCCGGCGAGCAGCCCGACCCCGGCGAGCACCGCTGGCGGAAGCAGCAGCGACGCGGCGATCGGGCCCGGCCGGGCCGGTGCCACTCCCGGGCGGTCGGCGAAGGCGCCCCAGAGGAACCGGGCGCTGTACGCGACGGTGAGCACCGTCCCGGCGACCAGGCCGGTGAGGAGCACGGGTTGGTCGGTGAACGCCCCGAACACCGCCTCCTTCGCGACGAAGCCGACGAACGGCGGCACACCGGCCATCGACGCCGCGGCCAGCACCGCGACCACGAACAGCGGCCGGGACCAGCGCCGCAGCCCGGACAGCTCCCGCAGGTCGCGGGTGCCGGCACCGTGGTCGATGATGCCGACGACCAGGAACAGCGCCGCCTTGAACAGCGCGTGCGCCAGCAGCATCGCGGTGCCGGCCAGGGCGGCGTCCGGGGTGCCCGAGCCGGTCACCGCGACCAGCAGACCGAGTTGGCTGACCGTCCCGTACGCCAGCAACAGCTTCAGGTCGGTCTGCCGCAGCGCGGCCCAACCGCCGAGCAGCATGGTGGCCACGCCGGCGATCTGCACCACCGGCCGCCACGGCCCGACGGTGGCGAGCACCGGCGCGAGCAGCCCGACCAGGTAGACGCCGGCCTTGACCATGGCGGCGGCGTGCAGGTACGCGCTGACCGGTGTGGGCGCCGCCATCGCCACGGGTAGCCAGGAGCTGAACGGCAGCACCGCCGACTTGGACAGCGCGCCGGCCAGGATCAGCAACACGGCGACCACCAGGTACCCACCGCCGGGTGGTGGCTGGGCGGCGATCTCCGACCACCGGTAGGTGCCGGCGTGCACGCCCAGCATGATGAACCCGACAAGCATGGCGAGCCCGCCCAGCGTGGTGACCGTCAACGCCTGCGCCGCCGCCCACCGGCTGGACCGCCGCTCGGTACTGTGCCCGATCAGCAGGTACGAGAAGATCGTGGTGAGTTCCCAGCCGACGTAGAGCAGCAGCAGGTCGTCGGCAAACACCAGGACGAGCATCGCGCCGGCGAAGGCGACCAGGACCCCGACATACCGCGCCAACCCGCTCGATCCGGCGTTGAAGTAGCGGGCGCTGTAGACCAGCACCAGCGCGCCGACGCCCCCGATCAGCAGCGTCATCAGCCAGGAGAGCGTGGTGAGCCGGAACGCGATGTCGAGGCCCAACTGCGGGATCCACCGGTACGTCTCGACCACCGCCCCGCCGTCGCCGACGGCCGGGGTACGGGCCAGCGCCCAGCAGAAGGCGGCAGCCGGCACCAGCGCCAGCGGGTAGCACGCGCGGGATCCCCACCACCGGACGAGCAGGGGCGCGACGAGGGCCGCCACGAGGTGGAGGACGAGAAGTACCAGCACCTGCGCTCCCGATCCAGGTGGCCGGCGCTCGTGCAGCGGCGGCCCCTAGCAGCGATCAGACGCCAGTTTGTCGTTCGCCGGGCGGTTTTGCCGGAATTCCCCCGCCAGCCCAGCCGGCCTGGCAGGGGCTTCGACGATGCGCCCTAGCCCAGCCGGCCCGGCAGGGGGCGGTCCTGGCGCAGTTCGGTCAGCAGATCGGCGCGGCCGAGTTGGCGGGCCACCCGGTCGACCACCCGTTCCGCGGCGGCCAGTGACCGCACCGAGAGCAACCGACCGCGGCTCTCCCGGCGGAGCACGAAGTAGTGGACGGCGGCGCGGACCTGGCCACGATCGGCGGCGCTGGCCTGGGCGGTGCACAGGACCAACTCCCGGAGGCAGCGGGCGAGGCGTTCGGCGAGCTCGAACTCGGGGCCGTGCAGGCCGCCACGGAGGGCTGCGAGGTGGCTGTCGACCTTGCGAATCAGCACGTCGGTGCCCGGTTCGACGGTGTGCTGCTCGCCGGTCATCAATTCCCCTCACCCCGGTTCGCGTTGGCAGTGAAGTTACTTTATGTTGCTCCTCAGAAGCAAGCAGTTAAGTGAGACTTAACGCATTAAGCGCACGTTCCATGCTTTTTGCTTTTGTCGGGCGCATTCCGCCGCCGGTCGGTCGTCGTTGTCGTACCGGCGGGGCAGGATGGACCGGTGACCGGGGCAGACGCAGACGCCGGCGCGGTGCTGGCCGGCTTCGGCCCGGCCACCCGCGCCTGGTTCGAGGCCGCCTTCGCCGCCCCCACCGCCGCACAGACCGGCGCCTGGCGGTCGGTCGCCGCCGGCCGTAACGCCCTCGTGGTCGCACCCACCGGTTCCGGCAAGACGCTCGCGGCCTTCCTCTGGTCACTGGACCGGCTGGCTCGCGAGCCCGCACCGACCGAGGCGCGGCAACGGTGCCGGGTGCTCTACGTCAGCCCGCTCAAGGCCCTCGCCGTCGACGTGGAACGCAACCTGCGCGCCCCACTGGCCGGCATCCGGCAGGCGGCCACCCGGTTGGGCGTCGCACCACCGGACATCACCGTCGGCATGCGCACCGGCGACACCCCGGCCGACGAGCGACGTGCCTTCGCCCGCACCCCACCGGACATCCTCATCACCACGCCCGAGTCGCTGTTCCTGCTGCTCACGTCTGCGGCTCGCGACTCGCTGCGCGGCGTGCAGACGGTGATCGTCGACGAGGTGCACGCGGTGGCCGGCAGCAAACGCGGCGCCCACCTCGCCCTCTCCCTCGAACGCCTCGACGAGCTGCTGCCCGCCCCGGCGCAGCGCATCGGCCTCTCGGCCACCGTCCGGCCGATCGACGCCTGCGCGCAGTTCCTCGGCGGCGCCCGCCCGGTCGACGTCGTGCAGCCGGCCACACCGAAGACCATCGAGGTCAGCGTCCAGGTCCCGGTGGAGGACATGACCCGCCTGGACGAGCAGGAGCAGCCACCGGAGGACGACCTGGGCGGCCCCGGGCCACGCCGCGCCTCGATCTGGCCGGCCGTGGAGGAGCGGGTCTTCACCCTCATCGGGCAGCACCGCTCCACGATCGTCTTCACCAACTCCCGCCGCAGCGCCGAGCGCCTCTGCGCCCGCCTCAACGAACTGGCCGCCGAGGCGGTGGCCGCCGAAGCAACGGCGTCCCAAGCGCTGACCTCGGCAGCGGCGGCCTCCGACGCAACGGCCTCCGCGTGGACAGAGGGCGCGATCGTCGTACCCGAGGGGTTGTCGGCGGGCGACGGCCCGGAGGGCGACGGCGGCCCGGTGCCCGGCGCGGAACGGTGGGGTGGCCCCGCCGGCCCGCTGCGCAACCGGCCGCCGGCCGAGGTGATGGCCCAGTCCGGCGCGGCGACCGGCGCGGCGCCGGTGATCGCCCGCGCCCACCACGGCAGCGTCTCCCGGGAGGAGCGCAAGCACATCGAGGAGGCGCTCAAGTCCGGCCAGCTCCCGGCGGTGGTGGCCACCTCCAGCCTCGAGCTGGGCATCGACATGGGTGCGGTCGACCTGGTGGTGCAGATCGAGGCGCCACCGAGCGTGGCCGCCGGGCTGCAACGGGTCGGCCGGGCCGGGCACCAGGTGGGCGCGGTCTCCCGGGGTGTGGTCTTCCCCAAGCACCGGGGCGACCTGCTCTCCTGCGCGGTGGTCGCCGAACGGATGACCGCCGGCGCGATCGAGGAGCTGCACTACCCCCGCAACCCGCTGGACGTGCTGGCCCAGCAGATCGTCGCGATGGTGGCACTGGAGCCGTGGCCGCTCGGCGACCTGGCCGTGCTGGTCCGCCGGGCCGCGCCCTTCGCCGAGCTGCCCGACTCCGCGCTGCACGCCGTGCTCGACATGCTCTCCGGCCGCTACCCGTCCACCGCGTTCGCCGAGCTACGCCCCCGACTGGTCTGGGACCGGGCCACCGACCTGCTCACCGGCCGGCCCGGCGCGCAACGACTGGCGGTGACCAGCGGCGGCACCATCCCGGACCGAGGATTGTTCGGGGTCTTCCTGGCCGGCGCCGAACGGGCCGCCCGGGTCGGCGAGCTGGACGAGGAAATGGTCTACGAGTCCCGGGTCGGCGATGTCTTCCTGCTCGGCTCGTCCTCCTGGCGCATCGAGGAGATCACCCCCGACCGGGTGCTGGTCTCGCCCGCTCCGGGGCAGGCCGCGCGGATGCCGTTCTGGAAGGGCGACCAGCTCGGCCGCCCGGTGGAGCTGGGCCGGGCCATCGGCGCCCGGGTGCGCACCCTGCTGCGCCAGACCGACGAGGCGGCACTTGCCGCGTTGCGGGACGGCGGGCTGGACGACTGGGCCGCCGGCAACCTGATGGCCTACCTGCGCGAGCAGCGGGAGGCCACCCGCTCGCTGCCCGACGACCGCACGGTCGTGGTCGAGCGGTTCCGCGACGAGTTGGGCGACTGGCGGCTCGCCGTGCACAGCGTCCTCGGCGCGCGGGTCAACGGGCCGTGGGCCCTCGCGGTGGGCCGCCGGCTGGCCGAACGGTACGGGGTGGACGCCCAGGTGATGCCCTCCGACGACGGCATCGTGGTGCGACTTCCGGACACCGCCGACGAGCCGCCCGGCGCCGACGTGGTGGTCTTCGAGCCGGACGAGATCACCCAGCTCGTGGAGGAGTCGGTCGGCACCTCCGCGCTCTTCGCCGCCCGCTTCCGCGAGTGCGCCGCCCGGTCGCTGCTGCTGCCCCGCCGCGACCCGCGTCGCCGCCAACCGCTGTGGCAGCAGCGCCAGCGCGCCGCGCAACTGCTCGACGTCGCCCGCGAGTACGCGGACTTCCCGGTCACCCTGGAGGCCGCCCGGGAGTGCCTCCAGGACGTGTTCGACCAGCCGGCGCTGGCCGGGCTGATGCGCGACCTGGCCACCCGCAAGGTGCGGCTGGTCGAGGTCGAGACCAGCGCGCCGTCGCCGTTCGCCCGGTCGCTGCTCTTCGGCTACGTCGGCGCGTTCCTCTACGAGGGCGACGCCCCCCTCGCCGAGCGTCGCGCCGCCGCGCTCGCCCTGGACTCCACCCTGCTCGGTGAGCTGCTCGGCCGGGTCGACCTGCGCGAGTTGCTCGACCCCGCCGTGCTCGCCGAGACCGACCGGCAGCTGCGGTGGCTGACCGAGCAGCGCCGCCCCCGCGACGCGGAGGACGTGGTCGAGCTGCTGCGGGTGCTCGGTGACCTGAGCGACGCCGAGCTGACCGAGCGGGGCGTGCCGGAGACCTGGCTGACCGAGCTGGAGGCGACCCGCCGGGTGCTGCGGGTCCGGATCGCCGGCGAACAGCGCTGGGTGGGTGTCGAGGACGCCGCCCGGTTGCGCGACGCCCTCGGCGTGGCGTTGCCGGTCGGGGTGGCCGAGGCGTACCTCGCCCCGGTGGCCGATCCGCTCGGTGACCTGGTGGCCCGCTACGCCCGTACCCACGGGCCGTTCGCCGCGGCCAGCTGCGCGGCCCGCTTCGGGCTGGGTGTGTTCGTCGTCGAGCAGGCGCTGCGCCGGCTCGGTGCCACCGGGCGGGTGGTCTCCGGGGAGTTCACGCCGGATTCGGCCGGCGCCCAGTGGTGCGACGCCGAGGTGCTGCGGATGCTGCGCCGCCGCTCGCTCGCGGCGCTGCGCCGGGAGATCGAGCCGGTGCCGCCCCGGGCGCTCGCCACGTTCCTGCCCCGCTGGCAGCAGGTCGGCTCGTCCGCCCGAGGGGTGGAGGCGCTCGCCGCGACGGTGGAGCAGTTGCAGGGCGCGGCGGTGCCGGCATCCGCGCTGGAACGGTTGGTGCTGCCCGCACGGGTCGCCGACTACTCCCCCGCCCAGCTCGACGAGCTGTGCGCCAGCGGGGAGGTGCTCTGGGCCGGGTCGGGCGCGATCTCCGGGGGCGACGGTTGGGTCACCCTGGCGTACGCGGACGCCGCACCGTTGCTGCTCCCGCCGCCCGACGAGGCGCTGACGCGTACCCCGCTGCACGACGCGGTGCTCGACGCGCTCGGCGACGGGCAGGCGCTCTTCTTCCGGCCGCTGGCCGACCGCGTCGGCGCGACCGACGACGCCGCCCTGACCACCGTGATCTGGGATCTGGTCTGGGCCGGGCACCTCACCAACGACACCCTCGCCCCGCTGCGCGCGGTGCTCGGCGCGGGCGGCGCGCACCGCTCCCGGCCGTCCGCGCCGCGTACCCGGTACCGGCGGCCCGGCCGGGTGGCGCTGCCCACCCGGGGTGGCCCGCCGACGGTCGCCGGCCGCTGGTCGCGCCTCCCGGAACGGGACGTCGACCCGACCCGGCGCGCCGCCGCCCTCGCCGACGTCCTGTTGGAACGGCACGGGGTGGTCACCCGCGGCGCGGTGATGGCCGAGCAGGTGGTCGGCGGGTTCTCGGCGGTCTACCCGGTGCTGTCGGCACTGGAGGAGCGCGGCGCGGCCCGCCGGGGTTACTTCGTCGAAGGGCTGGGTGCGGCGCAGTTCGCGGTGCCCGGCGCGGTGGACCGGTTGCGCGCACTGGCCGAGCCGATGGACGCCAGCCGGGGGCGGGGCGCACCGGCCACCGTCCTCGCCGCCACCGATCCGGCCAACCCGTACGGCGGGGCGCTGCCCTGGCCGGAACGCGTGGTCGACTCCGGCGACGGGGCGGCCCCGGCGACCGGGCACCGGGCCGGCCGCAAGGCCGGTGCGCTGGTGGTGCAGGTCGGCGGCGACCTGGTGCTGTACGTGGAGCGCGGCGGTCGGACGCTGCTGTCCTTCAGCGACGACACCGACACGCTCGCGGTGGCCGGCAAGGCGCTCGCCGACGCCGTGCACTCCGGCGCGCTGGGCGCGCTGTCGGTGGAGCGGGCCGACGGCGAGGCGGTGCACTCCTCGCCGCTGCGCGACGCGCTCACCGCCGCCGGCTTCCGGGCCACCCCCCGCGGCCTGCGCCTGCGCGGCTGACCCGCCCCGGGTCTAGCCACGGCGCGGTGCTCAGCGCAGACCGTTGAGTACCTTCTCGTAGCGCGGGCGCTCGGCCACCGGCGTCTTCGCCTCGAGGTAGTTGAGCACCACCGTGCCACGGCGGTACGACTGGCCGCCCCACGTCTCCGCGATGTCGCCGGCGCTGGTCTCGTCAGGGAAGACGTACACGGTGACGGCGCCGGTGGCGATCAGCTCGGAACAACCCAGGCCGAGCCCGTCCGGTCCACAGTCGACCGATCGGTCCAACGGGCGCGGCACCGGCAGGCCGGCGACCCGGAACGCTTCGACGATCTGCTTCGCCCCGGGCGCCCCGACCGGGCGTTCGGGCAGCACCACCGGCGGTGGACTGGCCGGCCGGCGCTGCGTGGGCCCCTGCGGGGCAGCGGAGGGCGGGGTCGGCGGGGGTGGCGCACCGCCGGTGCGGGACGGGGCCACCGAGGGCGTCGGCGCGCTCGACGGAACGGCCGCCGTCGAACCCGAGGCGGACGAGCCGGACGACGCGGGCGAGGCGGTGGGGCGCGCGCTCGACGGGTCGGCGTCGCCGCCGCCGCAGCCGGCGGTGAGGGCGACGGCCACCAGCAGCACCGCGACGGCAGGCAGGCTCCGATGTGTCACCAGGGCAGTCTCCCCCGGCACCACCCGAGCGCGGGAGTGGCCGGTCGGCCACCGCGCTGTCCCATATCCGCCACCCACGTCGGCCACCCGTCGGCCGGTACGCTCCGGGGCCGACGAGCGGACGCGACGAAGGGCGGAGGTGGAACATGGACGGGTTCGAGGTGCGGACGGCGCGACCTGCCGAGCGGGCCGCGATCGACGCGCTGCACGAACGCGAGTGGGGTGGCCCGTACGTGGTCGCCCACGACACCCGGCACGACGTGCGTACTCTGCCGACGCTTGTGGCTGTCGACAGCGCGGCGGTGCTCGGCGCGCTGACCTACCGCGTCGACGAGGACGCCCTGGAGGTGGTCACCCTCGTCGCGGCCGTGCCCGGCCGGGGCGTCGGCACGGCCCTGCTGTCGGCGGCGACGTCGATCGCGGCCGAGACCGGGCTGGCCCGGGTGTGGCTGATCACCTCGAACGACAACCTGCGGGCATTGCGGTTCTACCAGCGGCGCGGCATGCGGCTGGTCCACGTCGACCGGGGAGCGGTGGACCGCGCCCGCCAGCTCAAGCCGGAGATCCCGCTGGTTGGCGAGGACGGCATACCCCTGCACGACGAGCTGGTCCTGGAACGACGCACCGCCGCCGAGGGTTAGCCTGCGGGCATGTCCGCAACGCCCTGGATCTCGCTGACCACCGACTACGGCCTCACCGACGGCTTCGTGGCCGCCTGCCACGGGGTGATCGCCCGGCTCGCGCCGGCCGTCCGGGTCATCGACGTGACCCACCTGGTGCCACCGGCGGACGTACGACGGGGCGCCGCGGTGCTGGCGCAGACGGTGCCGCACCTGCCCGTGGGTGTGCACGTGGCGGTGGTCGACCCGGGGGTGGGTACCGCCCGGCGGGGCATCGCGTTGGCCACCCCGGGTGGGCTGCTGGTCGGTCCGGACAACGGGCTGCTGCCGGACGCCGCCGCCGCTCTCGGCGGGGTGACCGCCGCGGTGCGGCTGATCGAGCCGAGTTGGCTGGCCGACCGGGTGTCCGGCACGTTCCACGGGCGCGACGTCTTCGCGCCGGTGGCGGCCCGGCTGGCGCTCGGCGCGCCCCTGGCCGAGGCGGGGCCGCCGGTCGACCCGGCGGGCCTGGTCCGGCTGCCGGCACCGACGCTGGCCTCCGACGACGAGGGCTTCACCGCCGAGGTGCTGACAGTGGACCATTTCGGAAATGTCCAGTTGGCCGCCTCGGCGCACCTGCTCGACGGACTTCCGGCGACCCTGCGGGTCGGGCCGCCCGGCGCGGAGCCGGCCCGGCCGGCCGTCCGGGGACGGACCTTCGGCGACGCCCCGGCGAATGGCCTGGTGGTGTACGTCGACTCGGCCGAACTGGTCGCGGTCGCGGTCAACTGTGGGCGGGCGGTGGACCTCCTCCGGGTTGCCCCGGGTGACGTCCTGCGGGTTTCCCGCTGATATTCGACTGTGGAATGCTGCCCCGGTGGGTGAACAAGTGGTTCCCGTGGGCTGTCCCTGCTGTGCATCCCGGACCGGTGGGGGGACCTGCCCGGTCTGTTTCTGGACCGACGACGGCCAGACCGACGCCGACGCCGACGCGGTCCGGGGCGGCCCCAACGGCGACCTGAGCCTCTCGCACGCTCGGCTCAACTACGCCGTCTACGGTGCCAGCCACCCGCGCTACCAGGACATGGTGCGTCCGGCTCGCCCCGACGAGCGCCCCTGATCGACGCCCGCCGGGACGAGCACGGGTCAGCAGACCGGCACAGCACCTCCGTAGACGACCGAGATGTACGCGTGGCTGACGTACTGGCCGGTGGCCAGCCGGTTCCACCGGGTCGTGGTGCGGTAGGGCCCGGTCACGGACTGGCCGGTGACGTAGCACTGGATCGGCACGTTGGCGAACCGGGCAGCGAGGCCACGGCTCGGGTACGACGTGCTGGCCCCGGTGCGGATGGTGAGCGGCCCGTCACCGACCACGCCGCGCAGCCCGCCACCGGTCCACAGGTAGGCGACGTCCACCCACGCGTTGGTGGTCAACTGGAGACCGTCCCAGAAGGTGCCGTCGGCCAGGTCGATGGCGGCCGGGTTGAGCACGGTCCGGCCGAACTGGTCCCGACCGCCGTTGTAGCCGGACTGATAGGCCGCCTGCGCCTCGGGCCGACCCTGCCCCAGGTCCTTCCAGTTCTCCCGCACCGCCGACGGGTTCCAGTAGTCGTCGCGGGTGTTCCACGGCCCGACGTCCCAGACCGGGGCGTACTCGCAGCGGGAGCCGCTGGTGGTGCAGACCCGCACGGTGTAGTCGCCGGTGTTGAGCGGGGCCAGGCTGCGCCGCGACGGTAGCGCCACGAAGTGGTCCCGGGGCTGCACGGTGCGACCGTTGGCGGTCAGCTCGCCGACCAGGCCGATCCGGGTGGCGAAAACCCGGTAGGTGATGCCCGGTGTGGTCGCGGAGACGGCGGCGGTCGTGTCGGCGGTCAGCTGGACGCCGCGTACCGTCGCGGTGGCGCCGCGGGCGGTGGCGGTGAGCACGACCCTGCTCTGCACCCGGCTCACCGGGCTGTCGAAGACGGCGCCGGCGGTGGCGGTCCGCCACTCGGTCCAGCCACTGACCCGCCAACCTCGGACCTGGGCCTCGACGGTGGCGCCCGCCGGTGTATGGGCGCTGACCTGGGCACGGACCCGGGTGGCCGGCCGACTGAGGGTCCGGGGAGCGCTCAGCAGCATCCCCTCGGCGACAGCGCTGCGCGGGCTGCGTCCGGCGGACCGGGCCTCGCGCAGGCGCAGCCCGGCGGCGGTACGCCGGACGTTGACGTCGTCCCGGTCGACGACGGACAGGTCGGCGTTCCACAGTTCGCCGCCAGGTGCGGCGGCCATAACGGTGAGCGGGCTTCCGGCGGCGGGAACCTGGCCGGTGGCGGGTAGGAGGGAGGCGGTGAGGGCGAGGGTGAGGGGGACGACGAGGACGAGGGACCGAGTACGACAACGCAGCCTTGACATAGGCATTCTCCTCAGAACTCCTTGACCCTCGCATGTCGGGAGATCAGGAGGAACCTGTGTACAAATAGCGACACATGCGAATTCAGCTCAAATGAGGGAGGATGACAGGGTGCCCGAAGGCGACACCGTCTGGAACACCGCGCGTGTGCTGCATCGCGCGCTCGCCGGCGCGCGTATCACCGACAGTGACTTCCGGGTGCCCCAGCTCGCCACCACCGATCTCACCGGTTGGACCGTCCGCGAGTCGGCCAGCCGGGGCAAGCACCTGCTGCTGCGCCTCAGCGCCCCGAACGAGGCGCACTGGACCCTGCACTCGCACCTGCGGATGGACGGCGCCTGGCGGGCGTACGCCCCCGGGGAACGCTGGACCGGCCGGCCCGCCCACCTGATCCGAGTGGTGCTGCGCAGCCCGGGCGCCGTCGCGGTCGGCTATCACCTGCACGAGCTGACCCTCGTGCCGACCGCAGAGGAGGACGACCTGGTCGGCCACCTCGGTCCCGACCTGCTCGGGCCGGACTGGGACCCGGCCGAGGCGGTCCGCCGACTCGGCGGTCACCCGGAGCAGACGGTCGGCGAGGCGCTGCTCGACCAGCGCAACCTGGCCGGGGTGGGCAATCTCTACAAGTGCGAGGTGCTGTTCCTGCGCGGTGTGTCCCCGTGGACGCCGGTCGGCGCGGTGCCCGACCTGCCCGGCCTGGTGGCCCTCTCGCAGCGGCTGCTCGCCGCCAACCGTGGCCGGTGGACGCAGAGCAGCACCGGTTCCCTGCGCCGGGGCGAGACCAGCTACGTGTACGGTCGCCGCGCCCAGCCGTGCCGCCGCTGCGGCACCGCGATCCGCAAGGAGGAGCTGGGCGAGAGGGTCACCTACTGGTGCCCGGTCTGCCAGCCCGCACACCCGGGCACCCCGGAATCCGACTGACCAGGGCCGTCCCTCGACCAAGGCCATCCCAGATACGGACGATTGGGTAATTCCTATCCGGGCGTCGGAGTCGCATGCTGCGGTTGAGTGCTCACCGATCGTCAACAGAGCGCCGAGGCAGCCACGCCGGGGTGGCGACCCTCGCGCCCCGACCCGGGGAGAGTCATGGCGTTGTTCCGCAGGCTCCGCTCCACCTTCTTCGTCCGGGCCACCCGCCACACCGACGGCTCCGTCGACGGCGCGACGGCGTCCGTGCCGGCCGCGCGTACCGCCGAGCAGACCGCCCCCGCGCCGAGCCTGGACCCGACCGTGGTGCCCCGCTGCTTCGGTCCGGTACCGAACTTCGCCCACAGCCCTCGCCCGACCCGCGACACCGGCGGGCAGGTGGTGCCCGGGACCGGGCTGCGCAAGTTCGTCGACCCGCTGCCCGTCCCGGGCCAGCGCACCGGCACCGGCCTCGGCGGTCAACTGCCGGTGGCAACGCCGGACACGATCAGCTATCCGGGCTGCGACTACTACGAGATCGTCGTGCAGGAGTACGCGCAACGGCTGCACCGGGACCTGCCAGCCACCCGGCTGCGCGGCTACCGGCAGCTCAACCTGGGCACCGACCCGGCGGGCCACAACACGGTGGCACCCCCGGAGCGGCCCTGGCACCTCGGCCCGATGATCCTCGCCCGGCGGGGCCGCCCGGTCCGGGTGAAGTTCATCAACCACCTCCCGACCGGCCGGGCCGGTGAGCTGTTCCTGCCGGTCGACGACACCATCGAGGGGGCCGGGATCGGCCCGCTGGACGGACCCGCCCCGTTTCCGCAGAACCGCGCGGTGCTGCACCTGGCCGGGGCGCAGACCGGCTGGAACAGCGCCGGCAACCCGGGGCAGTGGATCACTCCGGCCGGGGAGATCACCCCGTACCCGAACGGGGTGGGCGTGACCCACGTGCCGGACATGCCACCGCCGGGCGCCGGGGCCACCACCCTGTACTACCCGAACGAGCAGAGCGGCCGGCTGCTGTGGTTGCACGACAACACCCTCGGCCTGGCCCGGCTCACCGTCTACGGCGGGCAACTCGCGCTCTACCTGCTCACCGACCCGGCCGAGGAGCAACTCGTCGCCGACGCCGTGCTGCCGGCCGACCAACTGCCGCTGGTGATCGAGGACAAGACGTTCGTGCCGGACGACGCCCAACTCGCCGCCGAGGACCCGACCTGGGACCGGGACCGCTGGGGCGCCCGGGGCAGCCTCTGGCACCCGCACGTCTACCAGCCACGGCAGAACCCGTACCGGTCCGGCGGGCGCAACCCCACCGGCCGGTGGGACTACGGCCCCTGGTCGCGTGATCCCGCCCCGGACCGCACCCGCGCCGACGGCTGCGTCGCCAACCCGCATCACGACCCGGTCGACGCACCTGACGAACCACCGCTGCGCCCCGGCGTGCCGCACCCGTCCGCGGTGCCCGAGGCGTACGGCGACACCCCGCTCGTCAACGGCGTCGCCTACCCGTACCTGGAGGTGGCGCCGCGCGCGTACCGGTTCCGGATCCTCAACGCCTGCCTGGACCGCAGCCTCAACCTCCAGCTCTACCGGGCCTGCTCCGACGCCCCGATGTGGACGGCCGACGGTGCGCTGGCCGACGCCGAAGCCGGGGAGGTGCCGATGGTGCCCGCGGTGCGGGCGGCGGACCGACCGACCGGGTGGCCGACCGACGGGCGCGACGGCGGTGTGCCGGATCCGCGCGCCGCCGGGCCGGAGTTCATCCAGATCGGCAACGAGGCCGGGCTGCTGCCCGCCCCGGTGGTGCTGCCGAACCGGCCGGTCGGCTACCGCTACGACCGGCTCGACCCCACCGTGCTGAACGTCGACGGGCACACCCTGCTGCTCGCGCCGGGTGAGCGGGCCGACGTGCTCGTCGACTTCTCCACCGTGCCGCCGGGCAGCACGCTGATCCTGTACAACGACGCCCCGGCGCCGCTGCCCGGCTTCGACCCACGCTACGACCAGCACACCGACGCACCGGACCGGACGGCCGAGGGTGGGCCGCCCGGCACCGAACCGGGGTACGGCCCGAACACCCGCACCCTGCTCCAGTTCCGGGTCGCGGGGGTTCCGGCGCCGCCGTACGACCTGGGCCGACTGCGCGAACGGCTACCCGTGGCGTACGCGGCCAGCCAACGCCCACCGATCGTGCCGCAGCCGGCGTACGACCCGGCGTTCGGCACCCAGACCGCGTCGACGACGACGGTGCCGGTGCACGCCACCTCGGTGACGATCACACCAACGGCCGGCGCGGACGCGGTGACGCTACCGATCGCGGTCAAGGCCGTGCAGCAGGTCTTCGAGCCCGACCACGGCCGGCTGGTCGGCCGACTCGGCGTCGGACACCCGCACGTCGGGCCGCTCAACCCGACGACCCTGCCCCTCGGTCCGACCGACCCGGTCACCGAGGTGCTCTTCGCCACCGACCCCGCCGTGCCGCTGGGCACCACGAACGACGGCACCCAGCTCTGGCGGATCAGCGGCAACGTCCGGCAGACCGAACCGCTGCACATCGGCGGCTGCGACGTGCAGGTGGTCAACCGGGTCGGTTGGGACGGCACGCTGCGGCTCCCGCACCCCACCGAGTTGGGCTGGAAGCAGATCGTCCGGGTCAACCCCCGGGAGGACGTGGTGGTGGCGCTGCGCCCGGTCGCCCCGACGTTGCCGTTCAAGCTGGGCGACAGCGTCCGGCTGCTCGACCCGTGCCGCCCGGCCGGTGCTCGGACCGGGTCGACCCCGGTCAGCCCGGCGGACGGGCGACCCGCCACCGTGGTCAACCACCTGGTCAACCTGGGCTGGGAATACCGCTGGCACAGTCAACTCGCCGGCCACCGCGACGGTGGGATGACCCGACCACTGGTGCTCCGGGTGACGCCGAAGGCACCGACCGGGCTGACCGCCACACCGGTGCCCGGCTCGGCCACCGCGCTACCCGCGATCGCGCTCGCCTGGACCAGCAACGGCGGCCGGCCACCGGCCACCAGTCACCTGCTGCACCGGGCCACCGACGCGACCTTCGACGGCGAGATCACCACGATCACCGTCGCGGCGGCCGCCACCCGGTACACGGACGCGTCCGTCACTCCCGGGGTGACCTACCACTACCGGATCCGGGCGGAGAACGCGGTCAGCTACTCGTCCTGGTCCAACGGGGTGCCGGCCTCGGTGCACCTGGCCGCGCCGAGTGGCCTGGTCGCGGCGCTGCCGCCCGCCGCGCCGCTGCGGGTGGCCCTGCGCTGGGTGAACCGCTCGTTCGCCACCGGCATCGACGTGCAGCGGGCCACCAACCCGACGTTCACCAGCGGGCCGGGCACCACGGCGATCGGTGCCGGCGACAGTCACCTGGATGTCGCGATCGCACCGGACACGACGTACTACTACCGGGTGCGGACCACCTATCTGGGTGCCGCCTCGGCCTGGTCGACGATCGCCGCGGTGACCTCCCCGCCCACGCCGGGCACCCCGAACGGGGTGAGCGCCACGGCGAGCGCACCCGGGCCGGACACCGCGACGGTGGTCCTGGCCTGGGCGGCGAGCACCCCCGCCGGCCCGGGGTCCGGGTTCATCGTGCAGCGGGCGCTGGACCCCGTGTTCGACCGGGAGGTGGCCACCTTCACGGTGACCGGTCGCGGCTTCAGTAACACGGGACTGACCCGGGGCGTCACCTACCACTACCGGATCCGGTCGTTCAACGTCGTGGGCAGTTCGCCGTACACCGTCCCGATCCGGGTCACGACGCCGCCGTGACCGGCCGGTGGGCGCGGTGCGGGTCGCTCAGCGGGTCGGCGCGCGCGACGGGGTGCCGACGGCGCGCAGCTCGGCCAGCGCCCCGGCCACCCCGTGCAGCAGGTCGGTCGCCTCGGTGAGCCGGTCGGCGGCCGGGTGGGTGGGCTCCGGTCGGGCGTCCTCGGCCAGGTAACCGGCGGCGGCCACCACCAGCCGTTCGTAGGCCGCGACCCCACCCTCCAACTGGGCGGTCAGCATGGCGTGTGCCTCGGCCAGCGGCGGACGGGCGTCGGCCGGGGCCAGCCGCAGCGCACGTTCGACGCTTGCCACGCGTGCGGCCAGGTCGCGCAGCGAACGGTCGGCGGCGGCGGCCTCCAGCACCGCCGGCTCGGCCAGCCCGGTGAGCCGGGGGGCCATGCCGGCCAGGGTGAGCGCCGCCCGGTCCAGTCGGGCCCACTGCTCGCCCGCGCTGGTGCCGCGCAGGGCGATCCGGGAACGGACCCGGCGGACCTCGGCCAGCACTCCCGGGCCGACCGGCAGCCGCTCGACGGCGGCGATCAGGCGGGCCCGCGACCGGGCCGCCGCCTCCGCGGGGTCGAGGGCGGGCGGTGCGGGCTGGGCGGCGAGGGCACGCACGTCGATCCAGCGCCAGGCGGCGAGCGCCACCGCACTGCCCGCGGCGCCGGCCCAGGCCGCGTCGGGCAGACCAAGGCCGGCGTACGGCGTCAGCACCGCGGCCGCGCCGCCGAGCCCACCGGCCAGGACGCTCCACCGGCGGGCGGACCGGCGGAGCCGACCCAGTCTGCGGAAGTACCGTGTGCGCTCGTCTGCCACCCTGACCTCCTCGGTCCGGTCGTTCAGCCGGCGGCGGTCGGGTCGCCGGTGCCCCGTTCGCGGGCCATGCTGGCACGCAACTCGTCGAGTCGGGCAGCGGCCGTCGGGTCGGTGGCCGGGCCAGCCTTCTCGGCCGGCCGTTGCGCCGCGCCGCCGAGCTGCTCCCCTGCCATGCTGGACCGGATCTGCTCCAGCCGGGCCGAACCGGCCGAGTCGATAGTCGCCTTCTGGATCTCCAACATCCGGCCCTCGACGGAGTTGCCGGCCAGCTCGGCGCGGCCCATCGCGTTCGCGTACCGCCGCTCGATGCGGTCGCGCACCTCGTCCAGGGACGGGGTGTTGGTGGGCGCGGTCAGCGACGACATCGACTCCAGTGAGCGGGCCACCGACTCCTGCATCTTGGCCTGCTCCAGTTGGCTGAGCAGCTTGGTGCGCTCGGCGAGCTTCTGCTGGAGGATCATCGAGTTGTTCTCGACCGCTCGGCGGGCCTGGGCGGCGGCACCCAGCGCCTGGTCGTGCAGGGTCTTGAGGTCTTCGGTGGCCTGTTCGGCGGAGACCAGCTGGGTGGCCAGGGTCTGCGCCGACTGCTCGAACCGCGTGGCCTCGGCCTCGTCACCCTTGGCCCGGGCCTGGTCGGACAGCACCAGGGCCTGCCGGGCGTTGCCCTGCAACCGCTCGACCTCGGACATCTGCCGGGACAGCTTCATCTCCAGCTGACGCTGGTTGCCGATCACTGCGGCAGCCTGCTGCACCAGCGCCTGGTGCTGCCGCTGGGCATCCTCGATGGCCTGCTGGATCTGCACCTTCGGATCGGCATGCTCGTCGATCTTCGAACCGAAGAGCGCCATCAGGTAGTTCCAACCCTTGACGAACGGGTTCGCCATCTCCGCCGTATCCCCTCAGTAGCGTCGCTCCACCACGGCCGGCCGGGCCGGATGGACCGACTGGCCACCACCGGCCGATCTCCATCGTCCCAGCCGGATGCCAACGAGGCATCCGTACGGGTCGGTCGACCGCACCGGCAGCTCCTGTGGGCCACCCTACGCGGCCGGAGCCAGCCCTCCCACGGTCAACCGAGCGACCGGCTCAGGCGGCGCAGACCACGTCCCGGTCGCGCTCGGTCGGGCGGACGCGCGCGCTGCGCAGCGTGGCCTTGAGCGGCGAGTCCTGGCGGACGGAGACGGAGACCTTGCCATCCGAGGTGACCTGCCGGACGCCCCGGCTGGTGCTCTTGGACACAGCCCCGGCGTCGGCCGGCTCGTCCTGCATCGAGACGAGCACCTCGGGCATCTGCTCGGCGAGCGCCACGGTGTCGCTCACCTCACGGAGAAGCTCGGACAGGCGGGCACCGAGGGCGTCACAGATCGCGGCGAGCAGCTCGCTGGACGGCTCCTTGTGCCCCCGCTCAATCTCGGAGAGGTAGCCGAGGCTGACGTTGGCGGCGGTGGAGACCTCACGCAGCGTGCGCTGCTGCCCCTGCCGGCGCGCCCGCAGTGCGTCACCGATCACCCGGCGTAGCAGGATCATCGCACCTCCCCCTGAGGGATACCTCGCGCCCGGCGCTGGGCGGCCGGCCGCGGCGGACCGCGCCGACCCCGAACGTCGGAGCCTTCCCGCAACCGTACCCGTTGCGAGGCCCGCCGACATCCCGCCCCGCCCGCCGGTTCGTCGAGACGGACTCACGTCGGGTGGCACCGACCGTTCCCACCTGCCCCGGATGCTCCCCGGTCAACTCGCGGGCAGCGGGGCATCCGCGGTGTCGGCGGCGTGGATCTGCTCGGCGAGCAGCCGCAGCGCCTCGACCACCGCCGCGGAGCGGACGTGGTCCCGCCCGCCGTCCAGGTCGAGCTGTCGGACCTCGGCGCCGTTCGGGCCGGCGACCGCGACGTAGACCAGGCCGACGGGCTTGCCGTCCTGCGGTTCGGGGCCGGCGACGCCGGTGGTGGCCACTCCCCAGTCCGCGCCGCAGCGCTGGCGGCCGCCCGCGGCGAGCGCCGCCGCCACGTCCGGGTCCACCGGCCCCCGCTCGGACAGCAGGTCGGCGGGGACGCCGGCCAGGGTGCCCTTCAACTCGGTGGCGTAGACCACAAGGCCGCCCCGGTAGATCCCGCTGACCCCGGCGATGTCCACGATCGAGGCGGCCAGCAGCCCACCGGTGAGTGATTCGACGGTGGCCAGGGTCTCGTGCCGCTGGGCCAGTCGGTGCACGACCCCGGCTGCCGCACTGCCCACCTCGGCGTCGTCCGCCGCACCGTCCGCCGGCCGTTCAAGACCCGTGTCCCGCCGCATCAACCCCGCCCTCCCCGCCACACCCCCACCAACACCCTTCCCCGCCCACCGACCCCCAACCCTGCCGGCCCGATCGCGTCGATCATGAGGTTGGCGTCGCGACACGCCGCCCCGGGCGCCGACAACCTCATGATCACCGGGGCTCGCCGGGGCAGCCAGGGAGTGGGGTCAGCGGGGGCGGCGGAGGCGGAGGGCCTGGGCTATGTAGTCGAAGCCGGTGGCGACCGTGACCAGGACGGCGGCGGCCATGATCCACGGACCGACGGCCGCGAGGGCGGCGGGCATCGGCCAGAGGTACCAGGCGATGGCCAGGATCTGCAGCGCGGTCTTGACCTTGCCGCCTCGGCTGGCCGCGATCACGCCGTGCCGGATCACCCAGAACCGCAGCCCGGTGATGCCCAGCTCGCGGACGAGGATCAGCGTGGTCACCCACCAGGGCAACTGGTCGTACCAGGACAGCAGCACCAGGGCGGCACCCGTGAGCGCCTTGTCGGCGATCGGGTCGGCCACCTTGCCGACCGACGTGACAAGCCCGAACCGGCGGGCGATCCAGCCGTCCACGAGATCCGTCGCCGACGCCACCGCGAAGATCAGGCAGGCTGCCATCCGCCAGCCGGAGTGGGTCATCCCGGACATGATCACCGAGGCGGCGAAGACCGGCACCAGCGCGAGCCGCAGGGCGGTCAGCGCGTTGGCCGCGTTGACGACGGGCACCACGGCGACCACCCGGGCCGGCGTCGACTCCGCCGCCCCCGTCACCGCCGCACTCCGTGGCGTTTCCGGCACCGCACCACTGGGCTCCCCCGCTCCGCCTGGGCCCACCGTCACCGTGCCGCGCCGGGCGCCGCCGAGATCATCTCATCCGGCACCGCCAGCAGGTCCACCCCTTCGGTGCCGGTCACCGTCGCGCGTACCAGGTCACCCGGTCGCAGCGCGGCGAGGTCGACCCCACCCTCGGCCGGGGCGACCAGGGTGGTGGAACCGTCCACCTCCGGCGCCTGATGCGCCGCCCGACCCTCCACCAGGCCATCCGAGATCGAGTCGACGAGCACCTCGACGGTCGAGCCGAGACGGTCCTCGGCCCGCTGTGAGCACAACTCGTCGGCGAGCGCGCTCAGCCGGTCGTAGCGCCGCTTGATCGTCGCGGCGGAGACCTTGCCGGGCAGGCCGGCGGCCTCGGTGCCGTCCTCGTCGCTGTAGTCGAACATCCCGATCGCGTCCAGCCGGGCCTCGGTCAGGAACCGGACCAGCTCGTCGACGTCGGCGCGGGTCTCGCCGGGGAAACCGACGATGAAGTTGCTCCGGGCGCCCGCGTCCGGGGCCAACGCCCGGGCACCCGCGAGCAGCTCCAGGAAACGGTCGGTGGAGCCGAAACGCCGCATCCGGCGCAGCACCGGCTCGCTGGAGTGCTGGAACGACAGGTCGAAGTACGCGGCCACGCCCGGGGTGTTGGCGATCGCCTCGACCAGCCCGGGACGGGTCTCCGCCGGCTGGAGGTAGCTCGCCCGCACCCGGACGATGCCGGTCACCGCGGCGAGCTGCGGCAGCAGCTTCTCCAGCGCGCGGGGGTCGCCGAGGTCCTTGCCGTACGAGGTGGAGTTCTCACTGACCAGCACCAGCTCCCGTACGCCGGTCTTGGCCAACCACTCCGCCTCGGCGAGCAGCTCGTCGGGCGTACGCGAGACGAACGCCCCCCGGAAGGCGGGAATGGCACAGAACGCGCAGCGCCGGTCGCAGCCACTGGCCAGCTTCAGCGAGGCCACCGGGCCGGTGTCCAGTCGACGGCGCAGGATCTGCCGCAGGTGCGCGGGGGTGTGCTCGTCGGTGTCGACGGCGGTGCGGCTCACGGTGCCGTGGCCGGGCAGCGACACGGCACTGTCGCGCCGCTTCACCGGGGTGAGCGGCAGCAGCTCACGCCGGTCCCGGGGGGTGTGCGCGACGACCTGCTCACCGGCGACGACGGCGTTCAGCCGGGCGGCGATGTCCGGGTAGTCGTCGAAGCTCAGCACCGCCTGCGCCTCGGGCAGGCTGTCGGCCAGCTCCCGGCCGTACCGCTCGGCCATGCAGCCCGCGGCGACCACCTTGGCGCCGGTCCCGGCGGCGGCGAGCAGGGTCTGGATGGAATCCTGCTTGGCCTTCTCCACGAAGCCGCAGGTGTTGACGACCACCACGTCGGCGCCCTCGCCGTCGGTGGTCACCTGCCAGCCATCGGCGTGCAGCCGCGCGGCCAGCTCCTCCGAGTCGACCTCGTTACGGGCGCAGCCCAGGGTGAGCAGGGCTACGCGACGGCCCTCGGCGTTGTCAGAGGGGGCGGGAGAGGTGGCAGACACCATCCGAGGGTACCGGGCCGTCCGGGGAAGCCCACGCACACGGGGCTGCGGCGACGGCCGGACGCACGGCTCGGCACCGAATCGGTCACCCGGTCCCCACCGGCGCTCAGCGCGCCACGGCGCCGATGCGGGTCAACGCGTCGAGCAGAAAGACCTCGGTGCCGGCCAGGCCGGTGGAGCAGAAGACCGAGATCTGGTCCGCGGTGGTCCGGCCGGGGACCGCGCCGGCCAGGATGGCGCCCAGGTCGCGCAACCGCCCGGCGTACGGGGGCGTGGCCGCGAGCATCGGCGGCTGGTAGTCCGCCGCCTGGGCTGGCGAATCGGTGACCAGCAGGTCGGCGGCGTCCAGCAGGTCGGTGCCGAACTCGCTGCGGTCCCGCTGCTTGAAGCCGACCGCGTTGACGTGCGTGCCGGGGCTGAGGTCGGCGGCACGCAGCACCGGGGTCGGGCTGGTCGTCGCGAGCACCACGATGTCCCGCCCGGCGACGGCCGCGCCCGGGTCGGCCACCGTTCGGGTGGGCACGCCCAGCTCGGCGCGGACCCGCGCGGCGAGGGCGTCCCGCCGGGCCGCGGAGCGGCTGTGCACCACGACCTCGCGCAGCGGGCGGACCGCGGCGGCGGCCCAGACCTGGGTCCACGCCTGCCGGCCGGAGCCGATCACGCCGAGGGTGGCCGCGTCCGGACGGGCCAGGGCGTCGACCGCCAGGGCACCCAACCCTCCCGTACGACGGGAACCCAGCTCCTCGCCCACCGCCACCGCCCGGATCGCCCCGGTGCCCGCGTCGTGCAGCACCACCAACTGGTCGCTCTGCGCGTGGCCGAAGGTGTCGTAGGAGCGGTAGCCGTACCACTCGCCGACCAGGTGCCCGGCGGTGAGCACCAGCCGCCCACCGCCGAGCGGGGCGGCGGCCCGGGGCGGGGCCACGAGGCGTCCCTCGTACGCGGCCAGAAGGGCGGCCCGCATGACGTCGACGGTGGTGGCGGCGTCCAGCGCGGCGGCGACCTCGGAGTCGGCATAGATCAGCGTCATGGTGGACATCCTGCAAGTTAGAGTCAAGTACAGGTCAAGGAGGGGTGGCGGGAGTCACTCCGGCGCCGACCCCATCCATCCGCCCCGACGGCGGACCGGTGCTAGCGTCGGCTTCGGTGGCCCGTGGCCACCCCGGACGAGTGGTGGGCGTACCCGGTCAGGCCAAGACGCCCCGCGACGTGCAGACCCGACTCGTCCCGGCCCCCCGCGGCCCGGGCACTCCCGCGTGAGGTGAACGATGGCCTGGCTGGTGTTGGTGATCTCCGGACTGTTGGAGACGGCCTGGGCGGTCGCCCTGGACCGCAGCGCCGGCTTCAGCCGGCTGGTCCCGTCCGTGGTGTTCGCGGTGACGCTGGTCCTGAGCATGGGCGGCCTGGCGTACGCGCTGCGCGAGATCCCGGTCGGCACCGGTTACGCGGTCTGGGTCGGCATCGGCGCGGTCGGCACCGCGCTGATCGGGATGCTGGCGCTCGGTGAGTCGGCGAGCCTGCCCCGGGTCCTGTGCCTGCTGCTGGTGGTCGCCGGCGTGATCGGCCTGAAGGTCTTCCACTGAGCAGCCACGGCGCGGGGCGCCCTCCGGTCAGTCCACGTCGCCGCGCAGGCCGGCCAGGACGTCCTCCAGCTCGTCCGGCTTGACCAGCACGTCGCGCGCCTTCGACCCCTCCGACGGCCCGACCACTCCCCGGGTCTCCATCAGGTCCATCAGGCGACCCGCCTTGGCGAAACCGACACGTAGCTTGCGCTGGAGCATCGAGGTCGAGCCGAACTGCGAGGTCACCACCAGCTCCACCGCCTGCACCAGCAGGTCGAGATCATCGCCGATGTCCTCGTCGATCTTCTTCTTGCTCTCCTGCGCGGGGGCCAGCACGTCCTTGCGGAACTCCGGCTCGCGCTGGTCCTTGCAGAACTTCACGACGTCGGCGATCTCCCGCTCGGTGACCCAGGCGCCCTGGATTCGGACCGGCTTGGAGGCGCCCATCGGCAGGAAGAGGCCGTCACCGCGGCCGAGCAGCTTCTCCGCGCCCGGCTGGTCGAGGATGACCCGGGAGTCCGCGAGCGAGGAGGTGGCGAACGCCAGCCGGGACGGCACGTTCGCCTTGATCAGACCGGTCACCACGTCGACCGAGGGCCGTTGGGTGGCCAGGACCAGGTGGATGCCGGCCGCGCGGGCCAGCTGGGTGATCCGGACGACGGAGTCCTCCACGTCGCGCGGCGCGACCATCATCAGGTCGGCCAGCTCGTCCACGATCACCAGCAGGTACGGGTACGGGCGCATCTCCCGTTCGCTGCCCGGCGGGGCCTTGATCTCGCCGTTGCGGACCTTGCGGTTGAAGTCGTCGATGTGGCGGACCCCGTTGGCGGCGAGGTCGTCGTAGCGCATGTCCATCTCGCGGACCACCCAGTCCAGCGAGTCGGCCGCCTTCTTGGCGTTCGTCACGATCGGGGTGACCAGGTGCGGGATGCCCTCGTAGCCGGTCATCTCGACCCGCTTCGGGTCGATCAGCAGCAGCCGTACCTCGTCCGGGGTGGCCCGGGTGAGGACGGACACCAGCAGGGTGTTCAGGCACGAACTCTTCCCGGCACCGGTGGCGCCGGCAATCAAAATGTGAGGCATTTTCGCGAGGTTGGCCACCACGTAGCCACCCTCGATGTCCTTACCGAGCGCCACCACCATCGGATGGTGGTCACTTGTCGCCGCCCGTGAGCGCAGCACGTCACCGAGGGCGACGTTCTCCGGATCGGTGTTCGGAATCTCCACACCGACCGCGCTCTTGCCCGGGATCGGGCTGAGGATCCGGACGTCCGGCGACTTCACCGCGTACGCGATGTTGCGGGACAACTGGGTGATCCGTTCGACCTTGACGCCGTGGCCCAGCTCCACCTCGTAGCGGGTGACCGTCGGGCCACGGGTGAAACCGGTGACCGCCGCGTCCACGTCGAACTGGTCGAACACGCCGGTCAGCGCGGCGATCACCTCGTCGTTGGCCTTGCTGCGGGTCTTCGCGGCGGCCCCGGCGCTGAGCATGGTGGGCGGCGGCAGCTTGTAGTCCCCGGCCAGGCCGGTCAACGCGAGCTGCTCGGCCCGGGTGGGGGCGGGCGAGTGCTCCGGCGGCTCGACCGGCGCCCGGCGGCTCGCCGGCACCTTCGCCGGAGACTTGCGCGGCAGCACCACGGTCTCCTGGAGGTCC
Source organism: Micromonospora sp. NPDC048839 (assembly GCF_040649915.1). Lineage (NCBI taxonomy): Bacteria > Bacillati > Actinomycetota > Actinomycetes > Micromonosporales > Micromonosporaceae > Micromonospora > Micromonospora sp. NPDC048839. The sequence goes on along the minus strand of NZ_JBEZGL010000024.1, from coordinate 80,348 downwards.
ACGCCGTCCAGGTCCTCGAAGTCGTCCGGGTCCACCGGCGAAGGCATCCGCTTCGCCGGCCGCTTCCGCGCCCGCTGGGCGGCCGGCTCGTCGGCTACCTCGGCGGCCTCCGGCGCGGCGACCTGCTCGCCGGCCACAAGGCCCAGCCGCTCCGGAATCTTGTTGATCGGTGTCGCCGTCACCACGAGCAGACCGAAGAGCAGCAGCAGGATCAGCAGCGGCACCGCCACCCAGGGGGTGACCGCGCGCTCCAGCAGCCCGCCGATGCCCGCGCCGACCAACCCGCCCGCGAAGTCCCGCTCTAGCGGATTGGCCGGGGCCTGACCGACGTGGAGCAGCGCGGCTGTCGAGACGAGCAGCGAACCCCAGCCGATCAACCCGCGGCCCCGGTGCTCCGGATCGGCCGGCTGACGCATCAACCGCCAGGCCCCGATCATCAACAGCACCGGTACGACCACGGAGATCGCGCCCAGGAACAACCGGATCGTGTCGGCCAGTTGGGCACCCACCGGACCCGCTCCGGAGAGCCAGAGCGCCACGGCGGTGAGCAGGGCGAACCCGAACAGCAGCAGCCCGGCGCCGTCGCGGCGGTGCTCCGGGTCGAGGTCGCGGGCGGAGGCGGCCTGCCGACCGGCCGCCCGCACCGCCCAGCCCATCCCGTGCGCCACGCCCATCCACAGTGCGCCCACCGCGCGGCCCAGGTAGACAGCCGCGCCGGGCCGGGCCGGCGCCGTACGACGCCGGACCGGCGCCCGCGTCTTCTTCGCCGGTTGACGGGCACGACTGTTGGTGCCACCGCGCGGCGACGCGCCGCGCCGCCGGCTCGCCTGAGAGGTACGGCCCGCCATAGAGTCACGGTAACGGTGGGGCCGGTCAGATCCCCGCTTTTCCGGGTCGTGTCCGCGCGTCGAAACACGAACCCCGCCGCCGGTCGTGATATCCGCCTCAGAAGGGATGCCCCATGGCGTCGCCGGAATTCGAGGGCGATCCGGACGATCCGCTGGCCGGGCACCCGGGCGCGCTACGCCCGCTGAGCGGCGAACTGGTCGCCGCGGTGCTCGCTGCCCGTGGCCGGTCCGTCGGCCTGACCGAGGGCGGCGAGTTGGTGGGTCGCTTCGACGACAACATGATCTGGTTCCTGCGCCTCGGCGGGGACGGCGAGCTGCTCCAGGTCCGCACGATGGTCACCCCCACCTTCGGAATCGAGCAGGTGCCCGCCCTGTACGCCTTCTGCAACTCGTGGAACCACGACCGGCTCTGGCCCAAGGCGTTCGTGCACGTCGACGACGACGGTCGGGCCCGGGTCTACGGCGAGGTGGTCACCGACCTGGAACGCGGGGTGACCCCGCACCAACTCGACCAACTGCTCGACTGCGGCATCTCCACCGGCTGCCAGCTCGCCGTGGCGGTCCGTCGACTGCCTGGCGCGGTGCCGTCGTGACCGGCCGGGACGAGTTCACCGGCAGTCGCCTCGACCGGGCGGGCGAGGCCGGCGATCCGGACCTCACCCGACGGCCGCCCGTGCAGCGTGACCCGGTACTGGTGAGCGCGCTCGTCGACGCACGGGACCTGCCCGACGGACCGGCCCGGCTGCTGGCCCTCGAACGGCTCGCCGAGCGGGCCGACGCGTCCGGGGACCTCCGGTCCGCCCTGGACGCCCGGTTCGCGCTGATCGACGCGTACCTGTTGCACGGCGAGCGGTGGCGGCTGGTCGAGCCGGTACGCAGGTGCCGGGCCGCCGCCGACTACCGGCCCGAGCTGCTCACCGAGGACGAGGCTCCCCTGCTGCTGCGCCTGCAGCGGTACGCCGTGGAGGCGCTGCTCGGCACACCTCGGGTGGGCCTGGACCAGACCCGGTCCCTCCTGGACGACCTGGCCCACCGGATCGGGGCGGACGGCCCGGAGGCGCCGACCGTCGCGGAGCTGCGCTGCCGGATCGCCGACCACCTCGGCGACGAGCCCACCGCCCGCCACTGGTACCAGCGGTGGGCGGGCACGGTCGGCACCCCGTCCGGTGGCTGCCCCGGTTGCGCCCCGGCCCGCCGCGCTGAGCTGCTCGCCGGGTGGGGGGAATGGCGCGCCGCGCTGACCGAGCTGCGGGAGCCCACCGGCGACGCGGAGAGTTGCACCGACCAGCCCGAGCGGGCGCTGGTGGCCGGTCTGCTACCCGAACTGCGCGTCGGCGAGGCCGAACGGGCCGTGGCGGCGCACGTGCGGGCGTACCGGCGGCACCGGCGCGAGCGCGCGGCCTTTCCCCACCTCGCCGCACACCTGCGGTTCTGCGCTCTCGGCGGGCACCTGGACCGTGGGCTGAGCATCCTGGCCGAGCAACTGCCCCGGCTGGACCGGCCCACCGACGACCTCGCCGCGATGGAGTTCGCCGCTGCCGGTGCGCTGGTCTGCGCGCTGGCCGTCGAGGCCGGGCTCGGTCTGCGCACGGTGCCCCGCCCGGCGTACGGCGGGCGACCGGCCACCGACCTGGACGTGGCCACCCTCGGCGCGTTGCTGCTCGCGATGGTCAACGAGCTGGCCGGCAGCTTCGACGCCCGCAACGGCACCGGCCACCACTCGGGACGGATGGCCGCCTGGCTCGCCGAGCGCCCGCTGGCGGCCGCGGTGCCCCTGCCCGCCGACGACGAGCCCACCGACGCCGGATCCGGCGACGAGGGATCGAGCGACGTCGGATCCGGCGACGCTTCGCCCGGCGATGCTTCGCCGGACGGCGCAGAGCGTGACTCCGACGACGAGCGGGAACTGGTGACGCTCACCGTCGACCTGATCACGGCCGCCCTGGACCGCCGCGGGGACCGCTACGTCGTGGAGGAGGGCGAGCGGGTGGTGGGACTGTGGGAGGGAGTGGTGATCCAGTTCCGCCGGGCCGGCGAGCGCGGTGAGGTGCTGCACGCCCGGGCCATGGCCACCCGCCGGCTGCCGGCGACCCGCCGCTCCGAGGCGTACGCCTTCTGTAACGCCTGGAACCACGATCGGCTGCTGCCCAAGGCGTACGCGCACGACCTCGGCGGCGAGTTGGTGCTGGCCGGCGACGTGGCCACCGATCTGACCCACGGGGTGGCCCCGGCGCAGCTCACGGTGCTGGTGGACGCCGCCATCACCACCGGCGTCGCCTACGCCGAGGCGGTCACCGCGCTGCCCTGATACCCCGGGCGCGGCGACGCCGGCCCACTCCGAACGGAGTGGACCGGCGTCAGCGGAACAGGCTCAGACCTCGACGACGGTGGGCACGATCATCGGGCGACGACGGTACTTGTCGTTGACCCACCGCCCCACGGTCCGGCGGACGATCTGCTGGAGCTGGTGCGGGTCGGTGATGCCGTCCGCCGCGGCCCGGTTGAGCGCCTCGGTGACCAGCGGGACCACCGGGTTGAACGCCTCCGGGTCCTCGGAGAAGCCCTTCGCGGACAACGTCGGGCCGGCGACCACCTTGCCGGTGACCGAGTCCACGACGACGGTGGTGGCGATGAAGCCGCCGTCGCCGAGGATCCGCCGCTCGGTGAGCAGCGACTCGCTGACGTCACCGACGGCGAGGCCGTCCACGTAGACGTACCGGCTCTTCACGTGCCCGACCAGGGTGGCGCGGCCCTCGACCAGGTCGACCACGTCGCCGTCCTCGCAGATCACCACCCGGTCGGCGGCGACCCCGGACTCGATGCCGAGCCGGGCGTGGGCCCGCAGGTGACGCCACTCGCCGTGCACGGGCATCAGGTTGCTGGGCCGGACCACGTTGAGCAGGTAGAGCAGCTCCCCGGCGGGGGCGTGCCCGGAGACGTGCACCTTCGCGACGTCCTTGTGCACGACGACCGCGCCGGCCCGGGCCAGCCGGTTGATCACCCGGTAGACCGAGGTCTCGTTGCCGGGCACCAGCGAGGAGGCCAGCACGACGGTGTCGCCGGGGCGATGGTGATGTGCCGGTGGTCGCCGCTGGCCATCCGGCCCAGTGCGCTCATCGGCTCACCCTGCGAACCGGTGGACATCAGCACGATCTGGTCCGGCGGCAGCGTGGTCGCCTCGTCGATGCTGATGACCAACCCGGCCGGGATGTTGAGCAGGCCCAGGTCCCGGGCGATGCCCATGTTGCGGACCATGGACCGGCCGATCAGCGCGACCTTGCGGCCGTGCTCCGCGGCGGAGTCGAAGACCTGCTGCACGCGGTGCACGTGCGAGGCGAACGAGGCCACGATGATGCGGCCCTTGGCCTTCGCGAAGATCGAGTCGAGCACCGGCCCGATCTCCCGCTCCGGGGTGACGAAGCCGGGGATCTCCGCGTTGGTGGAGTCGGACAGCAGCAGGTCGACGCCCTCGGCGCCGAGCCGGGCGAAGCCGGCCAGGTCGGTGATCCGACCGTCCAGCGGGAGCTGGTCCATCTTGAAGTCGCCGGTGTGCAGCACCAGGCCGGCGGGGGTACGGATGGCCACCGCGAGGGCGTCCGGGATCGAGTGGTTGACCGCGAAGAACTCACACTCGAACGGGCCGAGCCGCTCCCGGCCGCCCTCCCGCACGGTCAACGTGTACGGCTGGATCCGCCGCTCGGCCAACTTGGCCTCGACCAGTGCGAGGGTGAACTGTGAGCCGACCAGCGGGATGTCGGGTTTGTGGGCGAGCAGGTACGGCACCGCGCCGATGTGGTCCTCGTGGCCGTGGGTCAGCACGATGGCCTGGACGTCGGCGAGCCGGTCCAGGATCGGGCCGAAGTCGGGCAGGATCAGATCCACGCCCGGTTGCTCGACGTCGGGGAAGAGCACCCCGCAGTCGACGATCAGCAACTTGCCGTCGTACTCGAAGACGGTCATGTTCCGACCGATGGCGCCGAGCCCGCCGAGCGGGATGATCCGCAGGCCGCCTTCCGGCAGCGGCGGGGGTAGTTCCGCCTCGATGTGCGCCTCGGTCACGCGTCCACCTCATTCTGCGACGCCGTCACTCGGCGCCCATCGTGTCGTTCGTTCATTCGGGCAGCTCCAGGCCCGCTGCGGCGAAGTCCGCGCGCAGCTGGGCGATCTCGTCGGTGGTGGCGTCCACGAGCGGGGGGCGCACCGGGCCGGCCGGCAGGCCCAGCGATGTCAGGCCCGCCTTCACCAGGATGGCTCCCTGGGTGCGGAAGATGCCGGTGAACAGCGGCAGCAGCCGCCGGTGCAGGGCAAGTGCGGCCGGCATGTCCCCCGCGTCGTACGCCTCGATCATCTGTGCGGTCAGCGCCCCGGTGAAGTGCGTCGAGGTGCCGACCACGCCCACGCTGCCGATGGCCAGCGCCGGCAGGGTGAGAGCGTCCTCGCCGCAGTAGAAGGCGAGGGCGGTCCGGCTGGTCACCCAGCCGGTGGCGATCAGGTCGCTCTTGGCGTCCTTGACCGCGACGATCCGGCCGTGCTCGGCGAGCCGGACCAGCGTCTCGGTGTCGATCGGCACGCCGGAGCGGTGCGGGATGTCGTACAGCATCACCGGGAGGCCGCTGGCGTCGGCGACGGCGGTGAAGTGGCGCAGCAACCCGCTCTGCGGCGGCTTGTTGTAGTAGGGGGTGACCACCAGCAGGCCGTGTGCACCCGCCTTCTCGGCGGCGGCGGCCAACTCGATGGTGTGCCGGGTGTCGTTGGTGCCGACCCCGGCGACCACCTTGGCACGGTCACCGACGGCCTCCACCACGGCCCGGATCAGGTGTTCCTTCTCCGCGTCGGTGGTGGTCGGCGACTCGCCGGTGGTGCCGTTGACCACCAGCGCGTCGTTGCCCTGCTCGTCGACCAGGTGGCTCGCCAGCCGGGCGGCGCCGTCCAGGTCGAGCGAGCCGTCGGGGGTGAACGGGCTCACCATGGCGGTGAGCACCCGGCCGAAGGGGCGGGACGCCGGTCGGGCGGCGGCGTCGAGGTGGTCGTGCGTCATACCCTCCAACCTAGCGGACGACCAGCCGGGCGCCGCCGGGGAAGGGCTCAGGACGCCTCGTGCGGGCTGGCCGCCACCTCGGTGCCGTCCGGCAGCGTGGAGATCACGAAGTCGGCGAACACGTTCGGGGCGACCCCCTGCAGCTGGCGCAGGCACTCCACGGCCAGCTCACGGATCTCCACGTCGGCGTGCTCGGTGGCCCGCATCGCGACGAAGTGCCGCCACGCCCGGTAGTTGCCGGAGACCACGATCCGGGTCTCGGTGGCGTTGGGCAGCACCGCCCGGGCGGCCTGCCGAGCCTGCTTGCGGCGCAGCGTCGGGTTCGGCTCGTCGGAGAAGCGCTGCTCGAGGCCCTCCAACAACTCGGTGTACGCCTGAACGCTCGCCTCGGCGGCCGCCACGAACTTCTTGTGCAGCTCCGGGTCGTCGGCGATGACCGCCGGCTCGACCATGGCCGCGTCCCGTTCCGGGACGTAGCGCTGGGACAGCTGGGAGTACGAGAAGTGCCGGTGCCGGATCAGCTCGTGGGTGAAGGAGCGGGACACCCCGGTGAAGTAGAAGGTGACCGACCCGTGCTCCAGCACCGACAGGTGCCCGACGTCGAGGATGTGCGCCAGGTAGCCGGCGTTGGTGGCGGTCGCCGGGTTCGGCTTCTTCCACGACTGGTAGCAGGCCCGGCCGGCGAACTCGGCGAGCGCCTGACCACCCTCCGCATCGGTCGACCACGGCACGTCGTCCGGGGCCGCGAACTGGGTCCACGCGATCAACTTGACCTGGGGCTGCACCATCTCCGGCATTCCTGGGACTGTAGTGGCGCGGCGCCTCCGGCCCCAACTCAGGCGCGCCCCGTGCAATGTCGATCACTCAGGCAGCGGGGCCGAGGTCCGGCGTCCGGGGCATCGTCGTCGGGGCTGGGGCGGCCATTCGCGTGATCGACTCGGCTTCCTGAAAGTCGGGGTGTCCGGGTCGGGTGGATGGCCCAGTTTCCTTGATGTCGAGTCGATCATGGGTGGCGTAGGTGCGTCGGAGCGCGACGGGCGGCGCGCGGTCAGACGTAGAGCGAGGTGAACGGCGCCCAGGGCAGGTTGCGCAGCACCGAGAAGGCGAGCCACACGCCCATGAACCCCACGATGACCTTCGAGCTGATCTGCAACTCCGGTAGTCGCCAACCGAACGCCTGGTTGGCCGCCCAGGCGACGAAGAGGTACGCGAGGAACGGCAGCGCGAAGACGAACAGGAAGTGGTGCCGGGCGGCGGCTGGCAGGTCGGCGTGCAGCACGTACCAGAGTGCGCGGGTGCCCCCGCAGCCTGGGCAGTCCAGCCCGGTGGTCAGCTTGAGCAGACAGGTGGGCGCGGCGTCCGGGGGCGCGTCGGCCGGATTGCTGAGCAGTGCGTAACCCATGCCGGCGGCGACACAGCCGACTGCGGCCAGCGGCCCCACCCAGCGCGGTGAACGCTCGTTGACCCGCAGCACGAACCGGGTGAGCCGGTCGCCCGGGTGCTCAAATGACGGAGTCATCGGCCAACCACCCGGACCGACGCCACCCGGACCGACACCATCCGCGCCGACACCACCCGCGCCGACACCACCCGCGCCGACACCATCCGGACCGACGCCAGCGGCACCGACGACAGCCGGGTCAGCCGGAACGGTGTGCACCGCCCCGGGGGCGGGCTGCGGCTGGTCGACCGGACCGGGAGCGCTCGTCACGCGCTCACGGTACACCGGACACGCCGACCAACGCGGCGGTGAGCGGACCGGCCAGGTCGCCGCCCAGCGGTGGTGCCACCGCGTCCAGGCCGAGCCAGCCGGCGAGCCGGTGCAACTCGGCGGCGAGCGCCACCGCGGTCTCCGCCGGGTCGGCGTCGGGCTCGATCCAGGCGGCCGGCACCAGCAGAACCCCGGCCTTGCGGTCGGCCTTCAGGTCGACCCGGGCGGTGAACCGGTCGCCCTGCAGGAACGGCAGCACGTAGTAGCCGTAGACCCGCTGTGGCGCCGGGACGTAGATCTCGATCCGGTAGGTGAAGCCGAACAGCCGCTCGGTGCGGGCACGTTCCCAGATCAGCGGGTCGAAGGGGCTGACCAGCGTGTTGCCCCGAATCCAGCGGGGCAGCCGCGCGGACGCGTGCAGCCAGGCCGGCTGTCGCCAGCCGGCCACGGTGACCGGCAGCAGCTCACCGGCCTCGGCCAGCTCGGCGACGGCCTGCCGGGCACCGGCCAGCGGCAGCCGGAAGTAGTCGCGCAGCTCCGGCTCGGCGGCCACCCCGAGCGACCGCGCGGCAAGGGCCACAAGCGTGCGGTACGCCTCGGCGTCGGTCGGGGTGGGCGCGGCCAGCACCGCCGGGGGCAGCACCCGCTCAGGCAGGTCGTAGCGGCGGGCGAAGGAGGTGCTGCGCTCCGCGGCGACCACCTCACCGGCCCAGAAGAGGAACTCCAACGCCCGCTTGACCGCCGACCAGTTCCACCCCCAGTTGCCGGTCTCCCGAGGCGCGTCGTGCTCGATCTCGGCAGCCGTCAGCGGGCCGCGGGCGGCCACCTCGTCGCGAACCCAGGCGACCAGCTCCGGCTGCTCCTGGGCGATCCGCCGCATGCCGCCCCAGGATTCGCTGTGCGCGCGGGCCATCCGCCAGCGCAGCACCGGGTGCAGCTCGACCGGCACCAACGACGCCTCGTGGCCCCAGTATTCGAACAACTCGCGGGGACGGCGGTAGGCGGCCTGGTCGAGCATCGTGGTCGGGTAGGGCCCGAGTCGGCTGTAGAGCGGCAGGTAGTGCGCGCGTTGCAGCACGTTTACCGAGTCCATCTGGATCAGGTTGACCCGGTCGAGCACCCGACGCAGGTGCCGGCGGGTGGGCACGCCGGCTGGCGCCGGGTCGGCGAAGCCCTGGGCGGCGAGCGCCACCCGTCGAGCCTGGGCGAGCGAGAGTGATTCCGGTGCGGCCATCGTCGGCGACCTTAATTCATTGGTACGACGCCGGTGCGGGAAGCTGGACGCGACGACCAACGGGGCATAGAACGGTGCAATGCTGACCATCCGTCGGGAGGAGCCGGACGACGCCGAGGCGGTCGCCCGGGTGCACGTGCACGGCTGGCAGGCGGGCTACGCCGGCTTCATGCCGGACGAGGTGCTAACGCGGCTGAACGTGGCCGCCTGGGCGCAGCGTCGCCGCGACATCGGCACCGCCGACCCGGACCACCCGTTCACCACCCTGCTCGGCGAGGTGGACGGGTTGGTCGTGGGCTTCACGACCTTCGGGCCGTACCGCCGCGACCAGGACCGCGACGACCTGGACCCGACGGTCGGCGAGGTGCTGGCGATCTACGTGGAGCCGGCGTGCTGGGGTGACGGAACCGCCACCGCGCTGCTGGCCGCCGCCCGGGCCGGGCTGCACGAGCGGGGCTGGACCGACTATCGGCTGTGGGTGCTGGCGGACAACCGGCGGGCCCGACGATTCTGTGCGCGGGCCGGGTTGTCACCGGACGGTGAGCAGTCGACCTACCAGGTGCCGCTTGCCGGTGGGAGCCCGCCGGTGGGGCTGGTCGAGCTGCGGTACGCCGGACGCCTCGACGGCTGAGCCGCCCGAGGTCAGCCAACCGCGGATCGGGAGGAAGGCCAGCAGCGCGAGGCTGATCCACACGTAGGCGTTGCTGCCCAGGAAACCGTCGACACCGCTGAAGTCCTTCTCCCAGAACCAGACGGTCCGGCTGATCAACAGCACGTACCCGACGGTCGCGGCGACCAGCAGGACCCACCGTCGACGGCCGGCCGGCGCGGCCATCGCGTTGTCGACGAGCAGGATCAGCGCGGGCAGCAGCCAGACCAGGTGGTGCACCCACGTGACCGGGCTGACCAGGCACATCACCGCGCCGGTCAACGCCAGGCCGGTGAGCTCGTCACCAGCCCGGACGGCGGCCCGGGACCGCCAGGCCCAGAGTGCCAGGGTGCCGAGCACCAGCAGCAGCCACAGCAGGGTGCTCGGGTGCTCCGGGTCGAGTCGGGCAACCACCCCGCGCAACGACTGGTTGGAGACGAACGCGAGCTCCCCCACCCGTGCGGTGTTCCACAACGCCTCCGTCCAGAACTCCCGGGACGCGTCCGGGAAGAGCGCACCGGCCAGCAGCGACACCCCGGCGGCCGTCCCGCAGGCGGTGAGCGCCGCCCGCCACCGCCCGGTCACCAGCAGGTAGACGATGAAGACACCCGGGGTCAGTTTGATCGCGGTGGCGAGCCCGATGCCCACCCCGGCCCACCGGTTGCCGGCCGGCAGCAGCCGCAGCAGATCCACCGCCACCAGGAAGAGCAGCAGCGTGTTGACCTGGCCGAAGTTGATCGTCTCCCGCATCGGCTCGAACGCGGCGACCAGGCAGAGCGCCACCGCGAGGGCGAACCACCGGGTCCAGCCGGACCGGCGGGCGATCGGGTCGACCAGCCACCAGATGAGCACCGTGGTGGTGACCACGCTGGCGAGCACGCTCACCACGATCGCGGCCGTCCACGGCAGGTACGCCATCGGCAGCATCACCAGCGCGGCGAACGGCGGGTAGGTGAAGCCGTACTGGGTGCTCGGCTTGAGGTAGTCGTAGATCTCCCCGCCGTCGTGCACCCACCAGGTCAACGCGCCGTAGTAGACCTTCAGGTCGAAGAAGCCGTGCCGCACCGCCGCGACGGCGAGGAACGCGGTGACCGCCGCGGCGAGCACCACCACCCCGACGACCTGCGCGATCGTCCTCCTGGCACCCTGCGCCACCGTCGTCTCCCCCGTCCTGCGTAGGCTTCCGTCCCATGGCTCTCGGGTACGTCCGCCCGGCGCGTCCTGAGGACGCCGGCGAGATCGCACGCATCCAACTCGCGACCTGGCGGGTCGCGTACCGTCGGATCCTGCCTCGGCACGTGCTCGACAACCTGGACGAGGCGTTCCTCGCCCGGCGGTGGAGCGCCGCGGTGCTGGAGCCGCCCTCGGGCGCGCACCGGGTGCTGGTCGCCGTCGAACAGGCCGAGCAATCGTATCTGGTGGGGTTCGCCGCCTCCGGTCCGGCCGACGCCGAGGCGCTGGCCCCGGGCGAGCCGGCGGACGCGCTCGGCCCGGACGTGGCCGCGGTGACCGATCTGCTGGTGGAGCCGCGGTGGGGCCGGCGCGGGCACGGCAGCCGGTTGCTCGCCGCCGCCGTCGACCTGTGGCGGGAGGACGGGCTGAGCCGGGCGGTGGCCTGGGCGTTCGAGGGTGACGAGGCGACCCGGAAGTTCCTCACCAGCACCGGGTGGGAGCTCGACGGCGCGGCCCGTGCCCTGGACGTCGACGACATGCTGGTCCCCCAGGTACGCCTGCACGTGGGCGTACCGACGGAGAAGGTGTCCGCGGACGACGAGCCGGCCGGCTGACCCTCGGGCCCGGACGCCGGTCCGGCGCGTCCGGCCGGAGGTGCAGGGCCGATGTCGGACCGGTCGCCTACCGTCAGGCCCATGAGCTCAGCCACCGCGCCGCTGTCGGCGCCGACCGCCGAGGAGCACCTGGAGGAGTTCCGGGTCGAGCTGACCGGTTACTGCTACCGGATGCTCGGCTCACTGTTCGACGCCGAGGACGCTGTGCAGGAGACTCTGCTGCGGGCCTGGCGCGGGTGGGACGACTTCGACGGCCGGTCCAGCACGCGCACCTGGGCCTACCGGATCGCCACAAACGTCTGCCTGGATCTGCTGCGGGGTCGGCGGCGGCGGGCCCTGCCGACGGACTTCGGCGATCCGTCGTCGCCGCAGGCGGCAAGCCTCGGTGACGTCGAGGCGGGTTGGTTGGGGCCGGCACCTGATGCCGCGGTGCTACCCACCGCGGATCCGGCGGAGCTGGTGGTGCTTCGGGACTCGGTCCGGTTGGCGTTCGTCGCCGCACTACAGCACCTGCCTGCCCGGCAGCGCGCGGCGCTGATCCTGCGGGACGTGCTGGGCTGGCACGCCGACGAGGTCGCCAGGCTGCTCGACACCAGCGTGCCGGCCGTCAACAGTGCGCTGCAGCGCGCCCGGGCCACGCTCGCCGAGCGGGATGGCGGGGCGACCGGTCCGGCGTTGGACGAGGAGCACCGCGACCTGTTGGACCGCTACGTGCGGGTGTTCGAACGCTACGACATCGACGCCCTGGTGGGTCTGCTGCGCGAGGACGTGGTGCACAGCATGCCTCCGTACCGGATGTGGTTGTCCGGTGCCGCCGACATCGGCCGGTGGTTGACCTCCGGGCCGGGGTCCGGCTGCCGGGGCTCGCGGCTCCTTCCGGTGTCGGCCAACGGCGGCCCGGCGCTGGCGCAGTACCGTCCCGACCGGGCCGGGGGTCGCCGCGCTTTCTCCATCCAGCTCATCGACGTCGCCGACGGTCAGATCGTCCGGCTCACGCACTTCCTGGAGCCGGCGCTCTTCGCCCGCTTCGGCCTGCCCGACAAGATTGGTTGACCGCGCACCGATGAGTTCGGGGCCGTCCGGTCGTCCACCCTCCGACACCAGCCGTGACCAGGAGGGCGAGAACGATGCGGACAGCACACCTAGCAGCCGGGCGTCGGGAGTGGATCGGGCTGGCGGTGCTCGCCCTGCCCACTCTGCTGCTGGCACTCGACCTGAGCGTGCTCTACCTGGCCCTGCCGAGCCTCAGCGCGGACCTCGGCGCCGACAGCACCCAGCAGTTGTGGATCACCGATGCCTACGGCTTCCTGATCGCCGGTTTCCTGGTCACGATGGGCACCCTGGGCGACCGGGTGGGCCGGCGACGCCTGTTGCTGATCGGGGCCGGGGCGTTCGCCGTGGTCTCGGTGGTGGCCGCGTACGCGCCGAACCCGCCGCTGTTGATCGCCGCGCGGGCACTGCTCGGCGTCGCCGGGGCCACGCTGATGCCCTCCACGCTGGCCCTGATCAGCAACATGTTCCAGGTCCCGGCTCAGCGGGCGGTCGCGGTCGGGGTCTGGATGAGCTGCTTCATGGGCGGGATGGCGGTCGGCCCGGTGATCGGCGGGGTGCTCCTGGAGAATTTCTGGTGGGGCTCGGCGTTCCTGCTGGGCGTGCCGGTGATGGTGGTGTTGCTGGTGACCGCGCCGCTGCTGCTACCGGAGTTCCGCGACCCGCACCCCGGTCGACTGGACCTGGTCAGCGTCGGGTTGTCACTCGCCACCATCCTGCCGGTGGTCTACGGCGTCAAGGAGTTGGCCCGGCACGGTTGGCGCCCGCTGGCCGTGCTGGCGATCGTGACCGGCCTGCTGATCGGGATGGCCTTCGTCCGGCGGCAGCGCCGGCTGCCTCATCCACTGCTGGACGTGGGCCTCTTCGCCAACCGCACGTTCACCGCCGCACTGCTGCTGTTCCTGCTCAACGGCGTGTTGATGGGCGGCACGTTCCTGCTCGTCAGCCAATGGCTGCAACTGGTCGAGGGGCTGACGCCGCTGCGCGCCGGGCTGCTGCTGGTGCCGCAGGCGGTGGCGATGATCGGTGCGACCACCCTGGCACCGTTGCTGGCCCGCCGGTTCCGGCCGGGGCACGTGATGGCCGTCGGGCAACTGGTCACGGCGGCGGGCTTCCTGCTCCTCACCGGGGTGGAGGGCGACCACGCCCTCCTCGTCGTCCTGGTCGCCTTCGTCGTCGCCTCGGTCGGGATCGCACTGCCGTCGGCACTGGTCACCGACCTGATCGTGGGGTCGGCACCGCCTGAGCGGGCCGGCTCGGCGGCGTCGATATCCGAGACCAGCGGCGAGTTGGGCATCGCTCTGGGTGTGGCCGTCCTGGGCAGCGTGGGGGCAGCCGTCTACCGGGCCGAGCTGGGTCCGGCGCTGCCCGCGGGCCTGCCCGCCGAGGCGGCGGCCCGGGCCCGCGACGGGCTGGCCGGGGCGGTGACGGTGGCCGGTGAGGTGCCGAGCGGGGTCGGTGCCGCACTTGTCGACGCCGCTCGGGCGGCCTACACGAGTGGGCTGGTCGTGACGGCCACCGCCGGTGCCGTCCTGCTGCTCGGGCTCGCCGTGGTCGCCGCGTTGGCGTTCCGCTCGGTGCCGCCGTACGCGCCGGTCGGTGCCGAGCCGGCGCAGCCCGAGGAGACCGCACCGGTCGCCGGCCAGCGCTGATACCGCGAGTCGCCGCCCACTCCGGAGGCGGAGGATCGGGTCGGTCAGTCGAGAAGCGCGTCCAGGGCGACGGTGAGGCCGGGGCGGTTGCGCACCGCGCGGACGGCCAGCAGCACGCCCGGCATGAACGACACCCGGTCGTACGAGTCGTGCCGGATGGTGAGCGTCTCGCCGGTGGTGCCGAAGAGCACCTCCTGGTGGGCGACGAGTCCGCTGGCGCGCACCGCGTGCACGCGTACCCCGTCGATGTCGGCGCCGCGCGCACCCGGCACCTCGTCCTTGGTGGCGTCCGGGACCGGGCCGAGGCCGGCGTCGGCGCGGGCCTGGGCGATCTTGCGGGCGGTGTGCGTGGCGGTGCCGCTGGGCGCGTCCAGCTTGCCCGGGTGGTGCTGCTCGATGATCTCGACGGACTCGAAGTGACGGGCGGCCCGCGCGGCGAACTGCATCATCAGCACCGCGCCGATGCCGAAGTTCGGGGCGATCACCACACCCACCTCGGGCTTGGCGGCCAGCCAGCCGCGCACCTGCTCCAGCCGCTGCTCGGTGAAGCCGGTCGTGCCGACCACCGCGCTGATGCCCTGCTCTACGCACCACCGGAGGTTGTCCATGACGACGTCCGGGGTGGTGAAGTCGACGACCACGTCAGCGCCGGAGGCGGCGGAGAGGTCGTCACCCTGGTCGATGGCCGCGACCAGATCGAGGTCGTCCGCGGCGTCGACCGCCTTGCAGACCTCGATGCCCATCCGGCCGCGCGCACCCAGCACACCGACCCGCAGCAGCTCGGCCGGGGTCTTTCCCTGCTCGTCAGTCACGGGGCACAACCTATCCCAATCGGGACGTCCGCCTCGGGCCGGACCCGGCCCGGACCACTGACCGGGCAGCCCTCAGACGGTGAAGTCGCCCGCGCCGAACGGGCCGACCACGGCCAGCGACATGGGCCGGCTGAGCAGCTCGGCGGCGAGGACGTTCACGTCCTGCACGGTGACCTCGTCGACCCGGCGGAGCAACTCGTCCACCGGCATCAGGTCGCCGTAGAGCAGCTCACCCTTGGCCAGTCGACTCATCCGGGAACCGGTGTCCTCCAGGCCGAGCACGAACGAGCCCTTGCTCATCCCCTTGCCGCGGGCCACCTCCGCCTCGGTCAACCCGTCGGCGGCCACCCGGGCCAGCTCGGCGCGGGTCAGAGCCAGCACCTCGTCCA
Organism: Micromonospora sp. NPDC048839; assembly: GCF_040649915.1. Taxonomy (NCBI): domain Bacteria; kingdom Bacillati; phylum Actinomycetota; class Actinomycetes; order Micromonosporales; family Micromonosporaceae; genus Micromonospora; species Micromonospora sp. NPDC048839. The sequence continues at coordinate 65,178 of NZ_JBEZGL010000024.1, read as the reverse complement.
CCTTGCCCGGTGCACAGCCGGCGTAGACGGCGAACAGGCCGGTGTCGGCGTACTGGCTGGCGTAGGAGTAGACCGAGTACGCGAGGCCGCGCTGCTCGCGGATCTCCTGGAACAGGCGGCTGGACATGCCACCGCCGAGCACGTTGTTGAGCACCCCGAGGGCGAAGCGCCGATCGTCGAGGCGGTCGATGCCGGGGCAGCCGAGGATGATGTGGGCCTGCTCGGTCTCTTTCGGCTCCACGAGGGTGGTCGCCGGCTTGGTGCGTACCGCCGGGGTGGCCGCCCGATGCGGCGCCGGGGTGGCCGGGTCGCTGTCCAGTGGGGTGCCCCGCACGGCCTGGCGGACCATCTTCACGACGGTGGCGTGGTCCAGGTTGCCGGCGGCGGCGATGACGATCTGCGGCGCGGTGTAGCGGCCCCGGTAGAAACTCTGGATCTGCTTGCGGGTCATCGGCGTGACCGTCTCGGCGGTGCCGGAGATCAGCCGACCCAGCGGGTGCTCGCCGTAGACGGCCTGGACGAAGAGGTCGTGCACCTCGTCACCGGGCTCGTCGTCGTGCATGGCGATCTCTTCCAGGATCACGCCACGCTCGGTCTCGACGTCGGCCGGCTCCAACAGCGAGTCGGCGACCAGGTCGCACATCACGTCGATCGCCAGCGGCAGATCCTCGTCCAGCACCCGCGCGTAGTAGCAGGTGTATTCCTTCGTGGTGAACGCGTTCGTCTCACCACCCACCGCCTCGATCTGCGAGGAGATCTCCAGTGCGGTGCGCTTGTGGGTGCCCTTGAAGAGCAGGTGCTCGAGGAAGTGCGCGGCACCGGCCTGCGGGCCGGTCTCGTCACGCGAGCCGACCGCCACCCAGACACCGAACGAGACGCTGCGCATCGTCGGGATCGCCTCGGTGAGGACGCGCAGGCCGCTGGGCAGCACGGTACGTCGTACCGTGCCGCCCAGCGGGTCGTCGCTGAGCGTCCGGGTCACCGCGCGGGCGGTGCCGCCGGAGCGGCCCGCCCCGGTGTCCCGGGACGCAGCCACCCCCCGTCGATCCGGTGGAAACGGCGCACTGAAGGCCCGACTCACGACTTGCTCCCGGTTCGACGAGGGGTGGGTGATGCGAGGTACGACGATCAGCTGTGCCGGGTCCGGCGGCGCGGACGCTCGCCGCCCTCGCCACCCTCGCCGCCGCCGCCGTTGCCGCCTTCGCCGCCACGCTCGGGGCCACGGCCACCTCGGTCGCCGCCACGCTCACGGTCGCCACGGTCACGCGGAGCCCGGTCGCCCCGGTCCCGACCAGCCGGCCGGTCGCCAGCGGCGGCCTCACCGGCGGCCGGAGCCTCGGTGCCCTCCGGGCGGACCTTGTCGAGGTAGATCTTGCCGCGGGCGTCGATGTCCGCGATCTCGACCTCGACCCGGTCACCGACGTTGAGGAAGTCCTCGACGCGCTCGACCCGCTTGCCGTCGCCCACCTTGGAGATGTGCAGCAGGCCGTCACGGCCCGGCAGCAGCGAGACGAACGCCCCGAACGCGGCGGTCTTGACCACCGTGCCGAGGAACCGCTCGCCCTGCTTCGGCAGCGTCGGGTTGGCGATGCCGTTGATCCGGTCGACGGCCGCCTGGGCCGACGGGCCGTTGGTGGCGCCGACGTAGATCGTGCCGTCGTCCTCGATGGAGATCTCGGCGCCGGTCTCGTCCTGGATCGCGTTGATGGTCTGCCCCTTCGGGCCGATCACCATGCCGATCTTGTCGACCGGGATCTTGACGGTGGTGACCCGCGGCGCGTAGTCCGACATCTCGGCCGGAGCCTCGATCGCGGCCTTCATGACGCCGAGGATGACCTGCCGGGCCTCGTTCGCCTGCTGCAACGCGGCAGCCAGCACGTCCGACGGGATGCCGTTGAGCTTGGTGTCGAGCTGGAGCGCGGTGACGAACTCCGGGGTGCCGGCGACCTTGAAGTCCATGTCACCGAACGCGTCCTCGGCACCGAGGATGTCGGTGAGCGTCACGTACTGGGTCTTGCCGTCCACCTCGTCGGAGATGAGCCCCATCGCGATGCCGGCGACCGGCGCCTTCAGCGGGACACCCGCGGAGAGCAGGCCCAGCGTCGACGCGCAGACCGAACCCATCGAGGTGGAACCGTTGGAGCCGAGCGCCTCCGACACCTGCCGGATGGCGTACGGGAACTCCTCGCGCGACGGCAGCACCGGGATCAGCGCACGCTCGGCGAGCGCGCCGTGCCCGATCTCGCGACGCTTCGGCGAGCCGACCCGACCGGTCTCACCTGTCGAGTACGGCGGGAAGTTGTAGTTGTGCATGTAGCGCTTGCGGTTCTCGGGGGACAGCGTGTCCACCATCTGCTCCATGCGGAGCATGTTCAGCGTGGTGACGCCCAGGATCTGGGTCTCGCCCCGCTCGAACAGCGCCGAACCGTGCACCCGGGGCAGCACGCCGACCTCGGCGGTCAGCGCCCGGATGTCACGCGGGCCACGGCCGTCCATGCGGACCTGCTCGCGCAGCACGCGGTTGCGCACCTCGGACTTGGTGAGCGACCGGAAGGCGGCGCTGAGCTCCTTCTCCCGACCCTCGAACCGAGCGCCCAGCTCCTCGGCGACGCGGGCCTTGACCCGGTCCAGGGCCTCCTCGCGGTCGGCCTTGCCGGCGATGGTGATCGCCTCGGCGACCTCGCCGCGGGCCAGCTCGGAGACGGCGTCGTACACGTCGTCCTGGTAGTCCAGGAAGACCGGGAACTCGGTGACCGGCTTGGCCGCGACCTCGGCCAGCTCGCTCTGCGCGCGGCACAGCTCGCGGATCGCCGGCTTGGCGGCCTCCAGACCGCTGGCCACGACCTCCTCGGTCGGGGCGGTGGCACCGGCCGAGATCAGGGCGACGGCGTTCGGGGTGGCCTCCGCCTCGACCATCATGATCGCGACGTCACCGTCCTCGAGCGTGCGGCCGGCCACGACCATGTCGAAGGTGGCGCGAGCCAGCTCCTCCAGGGTCGGGAAGGCAACCCACTGGCCGTCGATGTGGGCGACGCGGGTCGCACCGATCGGGCCGGAGAACGGCAGGCCGGAGAGCTTGGTCGACATCGAGGCGGCGTTGATCGCCACGACGTCGTACGGGTGCTGCGGGTCGAGCGCGAGGATGGTCTCGACGACCTGGACCTCGTTGCGCAGGCCCTTCACGAAGGACGGGCGCAGCGGCCGGTCGATCAGGCGGCAGGTGAGGATCGCGTCCTCGCTGGGCCGGCCCTCACGGCGGAAGAACGAGCCGGGAATGCGGCCCGCGGCGTACATCCGCTCCTCGACGTCGACGGTCAGCGGGAAGAAGTCGAACTGCTCCTTCGGGTGCTTACCGGCGGTGGTGGCGGAGAGAACGACCGTCTCGCCCAGCTGGGCGATGACGGAACCGGCGGCCTGGCGAGCCAGCCGGCCGGTGGAGAAGGTGATCTCGCGGGTGCCGAAGGACCCGTTGTCGATCACGGCGGTGCGGGATTCGGTGCCGAGTTTGGTCTCGGTCATGTGCTGTCGTGCTCCTTCGCGTCGTGGGCCCACGACATCGGGGAGTTGCTCAGCCGGCCGGTCTTCGATCGAAGCGCCCGGGGGCCGGCTCGATGCCGGGGTTCCCGGGGGCCACTACCGGAGACCGGTACGCTGACCGGCTCCCTCTCGGGTGGTCGCGCGGCCCGTGTTTCTTCAGGTGGGACGCCGTACGGGGGAGCGGCCGGTAGGCCACTCCCCCGTCACGTCACCGGCGCAGGCCGAGCCGCTCGATGAGCGACCGGTAGCGGGCAATGTCCTTCTTCTGGACGTAGTTGAGCAGCCGACGGCGACGGCCGACCAGCAGCAGCAGCCCACGGCGGCTGTGGTGGTCGTGCTTGTGCACCTTCAGGTGCTCGGTCAGCTCGGCGATCCGCTTGGTGAGGACCGCGACCTGAACCTCCGGCGAACCGGTGTCGCCCTCGGCGGTCGCGTACTCCGCGCGGATGCTGGCCTTGGCTTCCTGGTCGAGCGCCATGTTCTCCCTGTTTCGATGGGTTGATCAAGTAGGTGTCCGTCGTCCCGATGGACCGGGAACGGACCGGTACCTCGCACCCGCGGCGTCGAGCAGGCACGCGAGGCCCCACGCCGGTCACCCGACGTCTCGGCAAGACTACCAGCACTCGCCGGTAACACCCGGCGAAGGGCCGTGGCGGCGTCACCCCACGATGTTCAGGCCAGCGCGCGCCGGGTGCGTTCGACGTCCTGATTCATCTGGGCGATCAACGGTTCGATCGAGTCGTACCGGATCTGACCGCGCAGGTGCGCCACGAAGTCCAGGGCGAGCCGCTCGCCGTACAGGTCGCCGGTGAAGTCCAGCGCGTACGCCTCGACCCGCCGCTCCCGTCCGGAGAACGTCGGATTGGTGCCCACCGACACCGCCGCCAGCAGCGGCTCGTGCTGCCCGCGGCGGATCAGCCGGGCCGCGTACACCCCGTCGGCCGGGACCGCCGCGTACCGGTGGCAGAGCAGGTTGGCGGTGGGGAAGCCCAGTTCCCGTCCGCGCTGGTCACCGCGGACCACCACACCCTCCAACCGGTGGGGGCGGCCGAGCGCGGCGGCGGCCGCGCCGACGTCGCCCGCGTCGACGCAGGAGCGGATGTACGTGGAGGAGAAGACGGTGCCGTCCTCGGCGACCAGCGGGCTGCCCTCCACCCCGAAGCCGAAGGTCTGCCCGAGCCGCTCCAGCAGCGCCACGTCGCCGGCTGCCCGGTGCCCGAACCGGAAGTTGCTACCGACCACCACCAGCGCGCCGTGCAGGTGCTCGACCAGGACGTCGTGCACGAACTGTTCGGCCGGCAGCCGGGAGAACTCCGGTGTGAACGGCACCACACAGAGCACGTCCACGCCGAGTTGCTCGATCAGTTCCGCCTTGCGGGCCGGCTCGGTGAGCACCGCCGGATGCGACCCGGGGCGGACCACCTCGGCCGGGTGCGGGTCGAAGGTGACCACCACCGACTGCACGCCCAACTCCCGGGCGCGGGCCACCGTGTGCCCGATGGTCGCCTGGTGCCCCTTGTGCACGCCGTCGAAGACGCCGATGGTGACGACCGAGCGTCCCCACCCACCGGGCGCCGCGTCGTACCCCCGCCACCGCTGCATGCCGTTCCCTCCTGCTGTCCCGCCGTCCGGCGGGTCGACACCGCCGGCCACGGGGCCGGCGGACCTGCGCCCCGCCGTCAGGCCGGGGCGAGCACGATTTCCGCGCGGGCCCGCCCGTCCCGCTCGCTGACGATAGCGATCAGGCCGCCGGCCGGCCCGAAGACGGCGTACGGCCCGCTGAGGCCGGCCGGGTCCAGCGGCCCACCGTGGGCGAGCACCCGGGCCTCGTCGGGAGTGGCCTCCCGGCGCGGGAAGAAGCGGTCGGCCGCCGCGTCCAACGGCAGGTTCACCACGTCCGGGGCGCGCTGCTCCAACTGGTCGAGGGTCGCCGCCTCGGCGATGGTGAAGCCACCCACGGCGGTGCGGCGCAGGGCCGTGAGGTGCCCGCCGACGCCGAGCGCCAGGCCGGCGTCCCGGGCGATGGCCCGGATGTACGTGCCGGAGGAGCAGGTCACGTCCACGTCCACGTCCACCACGTCCGGCTCGGTACGGCGGATCGCCAGCACCTCCAACCGGGAGATGGTGACCCGCCGGGCCGGCAGCTCGACGCTCTCCCCGTCGCGGACCCGCTTGTACGCCCGCTGCCCATCGATCTTGATGGCGCTGACCGCGCTCGGCACCTGGTCGACCTCGCCACTCAGCCCGGCCAGCGCGGACCTGATCGCCTCGTCGGTGACCTGGTCGGCGGGCGTGGTGGCGGTCACGTCGCCCTCGGCGTCGTCGGTGACGGTGGACTGACCGAGCCGGATGGTGCCGGCGTAGCTCTTGCCGGCGCCGATCACGTACGTCAGCAGCCGGGTGGCCCGGCCGACACCGATCACCAGCACACCTGTCGCCATGGGGTCGAGGGTGCCGCCGTGCCCCACCCGTCGGGTCTTCGCCAGTCGGCGGATGCGTGCCACCACGTCGTGCGACGTCATGCCGCCGGGCTTGTCGACCACGATCAGACCATCGGTGCTCACGTCGGCCAAGCCTGCCAGATGGGCACGTGGGTCAGCGGACGGCCCCGGGCACCGCCCAGTTGCCGTTGCGCAGGCGCAGCAGCAGGGCCACCAGCCGGATCGCCACGAACAGGGTGAGCCCGGCCCAGATGCCGCCCAGCCCGAGGTCGAGCACGTACGCCAGCCAGATGGCCGGCAGGAAGCCGCCGAGCGCCGCCACGATGGTGAGGTTGCGCAGGTAACGCACGTCGCCCGCGCCGATCAGCACGCCGTCGAGGGCGAACACCACCCCGGCCAGGGGCAGCATGGCGACGAACCACGGCCAGGCCACCATGGCCTGGTCGCGTACCCCCTCGTCGGAGCTGAACCACGCCGGTACGACGCCGGCGCCGGCGGCCACGACGAGCGCGAAGGCGACGCCGCAGACGCCGCCGAGCAGCCCGATCCGGCGGGCGAGCGCCCGGGCGGCCGCGTCGTCGCCGGCGCCGAGCGCGGCGCCGACCAGGGACTGGGCGGCGATCGCGAGGGCGTCGAGCACCAGCGCGGTGAAGAACCAGAGCTGTAGGGCGATCTGGTGGGCACCGACGGCGGCGGCGCCGAAGCGGGCGGCGACAGCTGTCGCGGAGAGGAAGCTGGCCTGGAACGCCAGGCCACGGATCAGCAGGTCGCGGCTGAGCACCAACTGCTGGCGGATCACCCGGGGCTGGGGCCGCAGCGACACCCGCTCGGCGACCAGCGCCGCGGCGAACAGCGCCCCGCAGAGCGTCTGCGCGACGACGTTGGCCACCGCCGAGCCGATCAGGCCCAGGCCGCCGGGGTAGACCAGCAGCGGGCAGAGCAGCGCGGAGAGCAGGTTGGGGCCGAGCACGAAGAACAACGGGCGGCGAGTGTCCTGTACGCCGCGCAGCCAGCCGTTGCCGGCGGCGGCGAGCAGCAGGCCGGGGGCGCCGAGGGCCGCGATCCGCAACCAGTGCGCGGCGGCGTCGGCCACGTCGCCAGTTCCACCGGCGAGGGTACGCGCGAGCGCACCTCCGCCGACCTGCATGCCGATCGCGATCAGCAGACCGACACCGAACGCCAGCCAGGACGACTGGACTCCCTCGGCTACCGCGGCGGCCCGGTCACCCGCGCCGAAGCGGCGGGCCGCCCGCCCGGTGGTGCCGTACGCCACCACGGTGCCGACCCACGCGGTGAGCGTCATCACCGTGCCGCCGACGGCGAGCGCGGCGAGCGGCACCCGGCCGAGGTGCCCGACCACGGCCGTGTCGACAAGCACGTAGAGCGGCTCGGCGGCGAGCACCACGAGGGCCGGCAGGGCGAGGCTGGCGATCCGTCGCGGCGAGGCGGTGCGGTGGGTGGCGGTGGCGATCTGGCTCATCGCCGCCGATCGTGGCACGAGCGCGGTAAGGATCGCAATCCCGCTGCGGGCTTACGCCCTCGGTGGGCCGCACCCGGATTCGTCGACGCCGAGCGTCACCGCCGGACGGGTTGGCTCACTGCCGGGTGTCCATCGAGGTCTGCAGCGCGCGGCGGGCCTGCTCGCGGGCGTCGTCGGTGGTCTCGGGCTTGGGCTTGTTCGGCATGGTGGTGGTCCTTCCAGGGAGCGAGCCACCGACACGCGGCGGCCCTCGCGGGCGATCGTGCTGCGCGCCCCACGGCGGTCCGGGATTACCGGAGCAGCCGACTGGGCAGCGTGAGCCCGGGTCGATCCGACCCTGGAGGGAGGCAGCACGAGGTGTGGCGCCACCACCCATGACCTGCACCGCTACGCGGCGTCCGGCCTTCTCCCAAGTTATCGTTCAGGTCCATATGCTGCTCTCGGTTCCCGCCATGTGGACAAGCGGCGACCCGGCTCAGCGGGCCAGGAAGTGCCAGCCCAGCCACCACCAGAACCCGAACAGACCGATCCGGCCCACCGGCACCGAGCCGACCTCGTAGCGCATCACGTACGCGCAGACCTCGCCCAGGGTGGGGATCCGGGAACCCTCCCGCCGGGCCATCCACTCGACCACCGCGAAGAGCACCAACGCGGTGAGGAAACCGCCGATGGCGAACGCCCGCATCATCGACGCACCAGCCCCCAGAAGGCGGCCAGCCAGGCGAACCACACCGCCGACCGGGTCAGATGATCCTCCAGGAGAGGATCGGCCAGCCGGGAGAAGGTGGGAAAGTCGTCACCGGCGGCCATCACGAACGTCACGCCCTCGAAGACCCCGAAGACCACCACCGGCACCGCCCACCAGACCGCTCCCGAGCCCAGCCGGCGCGGTGCCGGTCGGCGGGGCACCCGATTGCTCAGACCGAGCCAGATCAGCACCCCGCCGGTGCCAATGGTGAACAGATTCGCCTCGGTGGAGAACGACGCGAACCGACCACCGACGAGCGACAGGCAGACGAGGACGGGAACGGAGACGGCGGGCCGGTCCCAGGCACGGGGGGCCTCCACGGTGAGGTCGTGCGGCTGCTCCATCCCGCAATTCTTCCCGGTCTCACCGAGCGCGGGAAGACCGACACTCCCCGGAGTTGACCCTGATCCTTCCGGACGGGGCTATCGATGAGGACGAACGTAGCCGTCAGGCGTCGGGGTGGAGCAACGCCGCGTCCAGTTGGCCGCGGATCGACTCGACCACCTGCTCGACGGTGCCCCGACCGGTGAACCCCGCCGCGAACCGGTGGCCACCACCGCCCAGCGCCACCGCGACCCGGCTCACGTCCACCGCGCCCTTGCTGCGCATCGACACCGCCCACTCGCCGGGCGTGGTCTGCTTGACCACACAGCTCACATCCGCCTCGGCCGTGCAGCGCACCGAGTCGATCAGCGCCTCCAGGACGTACGGCCGCTGGTCGTGCCGGGCCAGATCCTCGAGCGTGGCGAAGGTCCAGACGAACCCCCGGCCGCCGGCGGCCGCCGGCTCCAGCCGTGCCCGGCCGAGTACCTCACCGAAGAGACGCACCGCACCGAAGGGCCGGGTGTCGAAGACCCGGCGGGAGATGTCTCCGGGCGAGATGCCGGTGGCCAGCAACCGGGCAGCCATCTGGTGCACCGCCGGGGTGGTCGCCGCGAACCGGAACGAGCCGGTGTCCGTGGTCAGGGCCACGTAGAGGCACTCCGCGATGGCCGGATCCACCACGACTCCGAGCCGGGTCAGCAGTTGCTCCGCCACCACCGACGTCGCCGCAGCGCCCGGGTCCACGAGGTTGACAGTGCCGAAGCCCTGGTTCGAGGCGTGGTGATCGAGCACCAGCGCCGCCCCCGCCGACGACAACCGCCCGGCCAGCTCACCCAGGCGCGACTCGCTCGCCGCGTCGAAGCAGATCACCAGGTCCGGTGCCGGGTCGGCGGCGTCCGCCGGGACCAACAGCTCCAACCCGGGCAACCCCCGGAACGGTTCGGGCACCTCCGGCGGCCCGGGGAAGGTCGCCTGCACCTCGCGGAGGCCGAGCTGCCGCAGGCCCAGCCCGAAGCCGAGCATGCTGCCCAGCGCGTCACCGTCCGGGTTGATGTGGCAGATCAGCAGCACCCGGCCACCCGGCGGGACAGCCCGCACCAGCGCCTCGGCCGCAGCCCAGTCCATCTCGGCCGGGCCGACCCCGGCCGCCCCGGCGAGCGGGACGCTGGCGGTGCTCGTCACCGCGTTTCCCCACCCCGCGCGGTGTCCGTCACGTCGGTGGCCGCATCGGCCTCGTCCGCGTCGTCGCCCTCATCGGTCTCGTCGTCGACCCGGTACGGCTGCGCCTCACCCGCGTACTTCGCCTGGGCGGCCAGCCGCTGCACCTCGGCGTCGGCGTTACGGGCGGCGGCGAGCAGGTCGTCGATGTGCTTGACCTGGTCCTGCACGTCGTCGAGGACGAACGTGAGGGTCGGCGAGTGGCGCAGCCCGAGGGCCTTGCCGACCGTGCTGCGTAGCAGCCCCTTGGCGCTCTCCAGCGCCGCGGCGGTGTCCGCCTGGGCCACCGCGTCACCGAGCACGGTGTAGAAGACCGTCGCGTCGCGCAGGTCCGCGGTGATCCGGGCGTCGGTGATGGTGATCATCCCGAGCCGCGGGTCCTTGATCTGGCTCCGCACCACCGACGCGACCAGCTCACGCACCCGTTCCGCGTGCCGGCGTACCTTGGCCGGATCAGACATCTCGCCACCTCCACGGCGTCCTGCTCCCGGTCGACCCGGCGACCCGGGGGTCACCGGCCGACCGGCCAACATCTCGAACACTACCTTCGCGGCCGCACCGGTCGCCCGGCACAGCCGGCTCCGGGGTCAGTCGTCGTCCACGCCGTACAGCCGGCGCCGAACCGACAGCAACTCGACCTCGGGGCGACCGGCCACGAGGCGCTCACAGGAGTCGAGCACCTCGCGGACGTGCGCCGTCTCGGCGGCCACCACGGCCACCGCGAGCTGCGCTCGACCATGCAGGTCGAGCGCACCCACCTCGGCGGCCGACACCTCGAAGCGGCGCAACGCCGCCACGATCGGCCGTACATATGATCTCTTGGCTTTGAGCGACCGGGAGTCGCCCGGCAGCAGCAGGTCGAAGACCGCGGTTCCGGTGAACATCGCCCCGGACGATACCGCCAACCCACCCCGCATGATCAAGGGGTTTACGCCGAAACGGCGTAAACCCCTTGATCAGCGTGTCACTGCCGGATCAGGCGCGAACCTTCTCCCGCATCTCGAAGGTCTCGATGACGTCGCCGACCTGGACGTTGTTGTAACCACCCAGGGTCAGACCGCACTCGAAGCCCTCGCGGACCTCGGTGGCGTCGTCCTTGAACCGCTTGAGCGAGGTGATCGTGAGGTTGTCCGCCACGACCGTCCCGTCCCGAAGCAGGCGAGCCTTCGCGTTGCGTCGGATGACGCCCGACCGGACGATGCAACCGGAGATGTTGCCGATCTTGGACGAGCGGAAGACGTCGCGGATCTCCGCGCTGCCCAGCTCGGCCTCCTCGTACTCCGGCTTGAGCAGGCCCTTGAGCGCTGCCTCGATCTCCTCGATGGCCTGGTAGATGACGGTGTAGTACCGGATCTCCACGCCCTCGCGGTCGGCCATCTCACGGACCTTGTTCGAGGCCCGCACGTTGAAGCCGATGATCGTGACCGGCTCGGACGAGGCGCTCGCGAGCATGACGTTGCTCTCGGTGATCGCGCCGACGCCCCGGTCGAGGACCTTGAGCTGGACCTCCTCGGGAATGTCGAGGTTGAACAGCGCGTCCTCCAGGGCCTCCACCGAACCGGAGACATCACCCTTGAGGATGAGGTTGAGCGACGTCTTCTCGCCCTCCTTGAGCTGCTCCATGAGCGTCTCAAGAGTGGCCCGACCACGGGAGTTGGCGAATGCCGCCGCCCGCCGCCGTGCCTGCCGCTGCTCGGCGATCTGTCGCACCGTGCGGTCGTCCGCCGCGGCGAGGAACGTGTCACCCGCACCGGGCGGCGCGGTCAGACCCAGAACCATGACCGGACGCGCCGGCCCAGCCTCGGAGAGCTGGTTGCCGTTCTCGTCGAGCATGGCCCGGACCCGGCCGTGGGCCCCACCGGCGACGATCGAGTCGCCGGCCCGCAGGGTGCCCTTCTGCACGAGCACCGTCGCCACCGCACCGCGGCCCTTGTCCAGGTGTGCCTCGATGGCCACACCCTGCGCCGGCCCGTCGATCGGAGCGGTCAGCTCCAGCGACGCGTCGGCGGTCAGCAGGACAGCCTCGAGCAACTCCTCGATGCCGATGCCCGGCTTGGCGGCCACGTTGACGAACATGGTCTCGCCGCCGTACTCCTCGGCGACCAAGCCGTACTCGGTCAGCTGCTGGCGGACCTTGTCCGGGTTGGCCTCCGGCTTGTCGACCTTGTTGACCGCGACCACGATCGGCACGTCGGCCGCCTTGGCGTGGTTCAACGCCTCGATGGTCTGCGGCATCACGCCGTCGTCGGCCGCGACGACCAGGATCACGATGTCCGTCACCTGGGCACCACGAGCACGCATGGCGGTGAACGCCTCGTGACCCGGGGTGTCGATGAAGGTCACCGCGCGGTCCACACCATCGTGCGGAACGTGCACCTGGTACGCACCGATGTGCTGGGTGATGCCACCCGCCTCACCGGCCACGACGTTCGCCTTACGGATGGCGTCGAGCAGCTTGGTCTTACCGTGGTCGACGTGACCCATGACGGTCACCACCGGCGCACGGCTGACCAGACGCTCCTCGGCCACCTCCGCGTCGAGGTCGATGTTGAACTGCGCGAGCAGCTCGCGGTCCTCGTCCTCCGGGCTGACGATCTGGATGTCGAAGCCCAGGTGCTCACCCAGCAGCTGCAGGGTGTCATCAGAGCAGGACTGGGTCGCGGTGACCATCTCGCCCAGGTTGAACATCTCCTGGACCAGCGAACCCGGGTTGGCGTTGATCTTGTCGGCGAAGTCCGACAGCGAGGCGCCACGGGAGAGCCGCACGATCTGACCCTGACCCCGGGGAGCACCCGAGCTCATGGTCGGAGCCGACAGGTTGTCGAACTCCTGTCTGCGCTGCTTCTTGGACTTGCGACCGCGCGTCGGCCGGCCACCCGGACGCCCGAAGGCACCCGCGGCGCCGCCGCCACGGCCACGACCACCCGCACCGGGACGACCGCCGCCACCGGAGGGAGCACCCGGACGGAAACCGCCACCGGGAGCACCGCCACCGCCGCCGGGACCGCCACGGTAGCCACCGCCACCGCCGGCACCCGCGCCGCCACCAGGGCCACCGCGGTAACCGCCACCGCCGCCGGCGCCACCGCCGGGACCGCCACGGAAGCCACCGCCGCCGCCACCACCGGGACGACCGGCGCCACCGCCACCGGGGCGACCAGCGCCACCAGGACCGGGGCGACCGGCAGCCGGACGCTGGCTCGGCATGGAAGCCGGGCTGGGCCGCGGAGGCATGGAGTTCGGACTCGGCCGCGGCGGCATGCCCGCCGGGCTGTTGGGCCGGGGACCGCCCGCACCGGCGGCCGGGGGCCGCTGCTGCTGGCCACCCTGGATGCCGAACGGGTTGTTACCGGCGCCGCGCGCCGGTGGGCGACCACCGGGACGCGCACCCGGACCCGGAGCCGGCGTGCTCGGACGAGCGGCCGGCGAACCCGGACGGGGCGGCATCGCGGCGGGACCCGGCCGAGGACCGGGACGGTTGCCGCCGTCGGCCGGAGGCTCCCGGCGAACGGGGTTGTCCCGCTGCTGCTGGCGGGCGGCCTGTGCGGCCTTGACCGCGGCCTCCTGCTCAGCCTTCAGCGCGGCGGCACGCGCCTCGGCGGCCGCCACCTCGATGTCGTGGGCACTCGCCGGCTTGGCGACCGGAGCCGCGGGCTGCGGCGCACCAGGCACCGGGCCCTTCGGCTTCGGGCCGGGAGCCGGCGCGGTCGGCCGCCGGGGCGGCATCGGCTTGGCCGAGACCCGGGGCGCGCCCGGGGTCGGGGACAGCGTCGGGGTCGGGTTGGAAGCCGGCGTCGACGCGGGCGCCGACGGAGCGGCGGCCGGTGCCGGAGCACCAGCGGACGCGACGAATGCGTTACGCAGCCGCCGGGCGACGGGCGCCTCGACGGTGCTCGACGCGGACTTCACGAACTCGCCCATTTCCTTCAGCTTGGCGAGAACGGTCTTACTCTCGACCCCGAGCTCTTTTGCAAGCTCGTGTACGCGGGCCTTGCCTGCCACTGCACTCCTCACTCCGAGGTCGTGCGGGCAGCACCCGCAGCGACCTCACTCGTGCACTTGAAGCCTGGTCATTTCAGGGACTTCATCGTGTGCTCATGTCGGTCGTCCTACCCTGCTAGCGACCCTCGCCCGGTCGGGCTGACCGGACGTAGTGGTTGGCGCATCGACGTGCTCCGCCAGCTCACCGTGGTCAAGGACCTCGGTGATGCGCAGCGCACGCCCGAAGGCGCGGCGACGCACTGCCAGCGCGAAGCAGGCCGGATCCGGGTGCATGTTCGCTCCCCGACCCGGCAGCCTGCGGCGCGGATCAGGTCGGAGACTGAGACCAGCCTCGTCCCGAACCGCGATGATCCGCAGCAATTCGCTGGCCGGCGCACGTTGCCGGCAACCCACACAGGTGCGTTCCGGCGTTGCGCGTCGTACCACTGGAAGAAGTCTACCCCTAGCTGCCCGAGATCGCTCCGCCCGGCTCCCGCACGTGATCAGCTGCCGCACGCGCGGCGGGGGCGGTCTGCTCCGCATCGGACCGAATGTCGATCCGCCAACCGGTCAATCGGGCCGCGAGTCGGGCATTCTGCCCCTCCCGGCCGATCGCGAGGGAGAGCTGGAAGTCGGGAACCGTCACCCGGGCGGCCCGACCGGCCAGGTCGACCACCTCGACCCGAAGCGCCTTGGCGGGCGACAACGCGTTACCGACAAAGGTGGCCGGGTCATCCGACCAGTCGATGATGTCGATCTTTTCGCCGTGCAGTTCGCTCATCACGGCGCGCACCCGCTGGCCCATCGGGCCGATGCAGGCGCCCTTGGCGTTCACCCCGGGGGTGGTGGAGCGGACGGCGATCTTCGTACGGTGACCTGCCTCACGGGCGATCGCCCCGATCTCCACTGTGCCGTCGGCGATCTCCGGCACCTCCAGCGCGAACAGCTTCTTGACAAGCGCCGGGTGCGACCGGGACAGGGTGATCTGCGGCCCGCGCATGCCCTTGGCGACGTGCACCACGACGCAGCGGACCCGCTCACCGTGCGCGTACCGCTCGCCGGGCACCTGCTCGGACTGCGGCAGCACGCCCTCCAGCTTGCCGAGGTCGACGCTGACGATGCCCTTTTCGGTACGCGTCTCGTGGGCCTGCACCACGCCGGTGACCAGGTCACCCTCGCGGCCCACGTACTCGCCGAAGTGCACCTCGTCGGTGGCCTCCCGCAGGCGCTGGAGGATCACCTGCTTGGCGGTCATGGCGGCGATCCGGCCGAAGTCGTGCGGGGTGTCGTCCCACTCCCGCACCAGGCTGCCGTCGGCGTCCATCTCCTGCGCGTACACCAGGGCGGCGCCCGACCTGCGGTCGATCTCCACCCGGGCGTGCGGCTCGGCGCCATCGGTGTGCCGGTAGGCGGTCAGCAACGCGGTCTCGATCGCCGCGAGAATCGTGTCGAACGGGATCTCCCGCTCGCGCTCGAGTGCGCGCAGCGCCGCGAGGTCGATGTTCACCTCTCCTCGTCCTCCACATCATCTTCGTCGTCGATGTCGTCTGAATCGTCGATCTCGTCGGAATCGTCCGCGTCGTCGAACTCCTCGTCCACCTCGCCAAGCTCGGCGAGCCGGGTGAACTCGACCTGGACGCGGCCGGGGCCGAGCTGGGCGTACGCCCAGGATGTTCGGCCGTCCTCGGTCTCCAGCTGCACGCCCTCGTCGTCGGCCGCGACCACCCGGCCGGTCAGCTGACGGTCTCCGGTGGGCTGCTCGCCGCGCTGGCCGGGCAACGCGGCCGCGCCCCGGGCGGTGACCTTGACCAGCCGGCCCACGTTGCGCCGCCAGTGGCGGGGCAGGGTGAGTGGCCGGTCGACGCCCGGCGAGCTGACCTCGAGCTGGTATTCCCCGGCGACGATGTCGCCGCCGGTCTCCTCGGCGGCGTCCAGCGCGGCCGAGACCGCGCGGGAGACGACCGCGACGGCGTCCAGGTCGATCCCGCCGTCGGCGTCGACCATCACCCGTACGACGTGTCGGCGACCGGCCCGGGAGATCGACAGGTCCTCCAGGTCGTAGCCGGCGTCGTTGACCACGGGCTCGATCACGGCCCGCAACCTCGTGCGTCGCGCTGCGAGATCACCACCGCGGGGACCCGCCGCATCGCGGGGTCGCCCCGTCGACCTGGTGGCACGGCCACGCTGCGTCATCTCCGCACCCTCTCCCTGGTCGACGGTGATCGGTCGTCCCGACATGCCGGCGCACCACCGGAGCGGACGCGCCGGTGGCTGCGCAGAGCGTAACGCGCCTGCCCGGCGGCGGGCCGGGCGGCGCACCGACGTCGGTGGTCCCCGGACCGGTGGGGATGGTGTTGACTTGCCGGGTGGGGACCGGCAGAACGACACAGCGCGACCAGGCATCCAGACATTCCCGGCGAAAGCTCCTGCGCGCCGGGGCACTGCTGGCGCTCGGCGGTGCCGCGGTGCCGCTGACCGGCTGTGATCTTTTCGACCGTGACGACGAGCCGGCACCACCACCGGACCCGCTGCGGCCGATGGTAGACGAGGCACTCGGGCTCGCCGCCGCGTACCAGAACCACGTGGCCGCGCATCCCGACCTGGCCGACCGGCTCGGCCCGATCGCCGAGGCACACACCGCGCACGCCACCGAGCTGGCCCGGGTGATCGGCGTCGCCCTGCCCACCGCGGTCGCCGCTCCGGCGATCGACCCGGTGAACACGCTCGCCCCCCTGCGCGCCCTGGAGAAGGCCGCCCAGAAGTCCGCCACCGCCGCCTGCGCCGCGGCCAGCGCGGACCGGGCCGCACTGCTCGGGTCGATCGCCGCCGCCCGCGCCACCCACCAGGAGGCACTGAAGTGAGGCAGCCGTCCGCCGGAGAGGCGCTCGCCGCCGCCCTGTCCGCCGAGTACGCGGCCATCTACGCCTACGGGCGGATCGGGGTCCGACTCACCGCGGCGGCACGGGAGACCGCCCACCAGGCCGAGGCCGCGCACCGCAGCCGACGCGACATGCTCGTGGTGCAACTGAGCGCGGCGGGTGGCGTCGTGCCGCCGGACCGCGCCGGCTACGCGCTGCCGTTCCCGGTCACCGACCGGGCCAGCGCGCTGCGGCTCGCCGCCGAGGTGGAGGAGCGCACGGCCGCGCACTGGCGGGCGGCTCTGGCGTCCACCACCGGCGCCGACCGGGACCAGGCGTTGGCCGCCCTCGTCGAGTACGCGGTACGGGCCACCCGGTGGCGCAAGACGGCCGGGACGACCCCGCTGACTGTCCCATTTCCCGGTCGACCCACCTGAACCGTTGCCCTCCGGTTGCGGAGCGCATACCAGGTATGCATACTCCGTTGCCATGTCCATCCGTCACGGGTTGCTCGCCCTGCTCGAACGCGGCCAGATGTACGGCTACCAGCTGCGCGCCGCGTTCGAGGAGTCGACCGGCTCGACCTGGCCGCTGAACATCGGGCAGGTCTACACCACGCTGTCCCGGCTGGAACGCGATGGTCTGGTCCGCCCGCTGCCGGAGAGCGAGGCCGGGCAGCGCCCGTACGAGATCACCGACGCCGGCCGGGCGGATCTGGCGCTCTGGTTCGCCACCCCGGTCAGCCGCAACGATCGGCCCCGCGACGAGTTGGCGATCAAACTGGCGCTGGCGCTGACCACCCCCGGGGTGGATGTCCGCTCGGTGGTACAGGCCCAGCGCAGCGCGACGATGCGGGCGTTGCAGGAGCTGACCCGGTTGAAGTACGTCAGCAACCGACCGGAGGACCTGCCCTGGCGCCTCGTGCTGGACTCGATGGTGTTCCAGGCCGAGGCGGAGGTCCGTTGGCTGGACCACTGCGAGACAAGTCTGGTGCGGCACCAGCCCAGCGGCGCGGCACCTCCCCCACCCCGGCCGGGTGACGCCGACGCGCGGGACGCGTCCCGGTGGGCCGGCGAGGAGGCGCGACGGTGAGCGGATCGGACGACGCGGTGCTGGAGCTACGCGCCGTCCACCGCACCCACGGCGCCGGACCGGCGGCGGTGCACGCGTTGCGCGGGGTCAGCCTGGTCGTCCGGCCCGGCGAACTGGTCGCCGTGATGGGTCCGTCCGGCTCCGGCAAGTCGACGTTGCTGGCCCTCGCCGGCGGGTTGGACCGCCCGACCGGCGGGGAGGTCCGGGTGGAGGGGCAACCGTTGGGGGCACTGGACCGGCGCGGGCTGGCCCAGCTGCGCCGCCGCCGGATCGGCTACATCTTCCAGCAGCTCAACCTGCTGGGCAGCCTGAGCGCGCTGGAGAACGTGGCGCTTCCCCTGGAACTCGACGGTGCCGGCGGACGCCAGGCCCGGGCGCTGGCCATGGCCGCGCTCACCGAGGTTGGCCTGCCCGCACTGGGCGACCGCTTCCCCGACCAGCTCTCCGGCGGGCAGCAGCAGCGGGTGGCCATCGCCCGCGCACTGGTGGGCGACCGCCGGCTGGTGCTCGCCGACGAGCCCACCGGTGCCCTGGACTCGCAGACCGGCGAGGCGGTGCTGCACCTCCTGCGCCGCCGGATCGACGCGGGAGCCGCCGGAGTGCTCGTCACCCACGAGTCCCGACACGCCGGCTGGGCCGACCGGGTGGTGTTCCTTCGCGACGGCGTACTCGTCGACACGACCGCGCCGCTGGGCAGCGTCGAACAGCTGCTGTCCGGTAGCGAGCGGTGACGGTCCGGCGTACCCGGCGGGCACCTGCCCGACCCGACACCGCCGCGTCGGGACCGGGCGCGCCACCGGTGCGGGTCGGTCGTCGTCGCCTCGCCGAGCTGACCGGCTCGTGGCGGGCGGCGTTGCGGATCGCCCGGCGGGAGTCCCGGCGGGCGCGGCGCCGGACCGCCCTGGTGCTCGCGATGATCGCCCTCCCGGTGGCGGTGCTGGCCTTCCTTGCCGCCAGCTACGACATGGCCACGTTGACTCCCCAGGAACAGGTGGATCGCCGACTCGGCGTGGCCGACGCGGAGCTGTGCTGGATCTCCGACACCCCGGTGGAACAGGACGAGTGGGGGGACAGCTGGTCCACCCGGGACAGCGAGCAGCCACCCGTGGCCCGAGCCACCTCCGCCCAGGTGAGCGCTCTGCTCGGTCCGGGCAGTCGGGTCACCGAGGTGCGCACCGGCATCCCGCTGACCCTGCGGGGCCGACACCGCGACGAGGACGTGCAGGGGCGGGTGCTGGACCTCGGCGACCCGTTGGCCCGAGGGCTGGTGCGCTTCCGGGCGGGCCGGGCGCCCGAGCAGCCCGGCGAGGTCGCGGTCAGCCCGGCGGCGCTGCGCCGTCTGGACCTGCGCCTTGGTCGCGCCGTGGCCCTCGCCGACGGGAGCAGGGCGTTCACCGTGGTGGGGGTGGTCGAGTTTCCCGACGATCTCGGCCCGGTGGTGGCGCTGCATCCGGGTGCGGTGCCACGGACCGGTCCCGAACCGGAGAGCAGCTGGCTGGCGGACGTGCCCGGCACCATCGATGCCGCGCTGGTGTCCCGGCTCAACGACCGGGGTGTGCTGGTCGCCATCCGTCCTCCGACCGACTCGGCCGACGAACGGAAGCGGACCTGGTTCGGCCCCGTCGACCGGGGCGACACCACCGACCTGGGCACCAGCGTGCTGATCGCGGGCCTCGGGCTGCTGGAGGTGGTGCTGCTGGTCGGGCCGGCCTTCGCGGTCGGCGTCCGTCGCCGTCGGCGGGATTTGGCGCTCGTCGCGGTGGCCGGCGGGGATGCCGCCCAGCTCCGTCGGGTCGTGCTGGCCGACGGCGTGGTGCTGGGTGTGCTGGGCGCCGCCACCGGTCTGCTGGTCGGCGTCGGCGCGGCGTTCGCCGGTCGTCCGCTGATGGAGCAGTACGTCTTCGACGCCCGCTTCGGTGGGTACCGCTGCTGGCCGATCGCGCTGCTGCTGCTCGGTGGGGTCGCGGTGCTGGCCGGGGTGCTCGCCGCGCTGGCGCCGGCCTGGACCGCCGCGCGGCAGGATGTCAGCGCCGGCCTCGCCGGGCGACGCACTCCCCCGGTGTCCCGGATCCGCTGGTTGGCCTTCGGGCTGTCGCTGGTGGCCGTCGGGGCCGGGTTGGCGGCGTTCGGGGCAGCCCGTACCTCCACGGTGGTGATCCTCACCGGCCTGATCCTCGGCGAGTTGGGCCTGGTGTGCTGCACGCCCACGCTCATCGGCGCGCTCGCCCGGCTCGGCCGGGTGCTGCCGTTGGCACCGCGCATCGCGTTGCGCGACGCCAGCCGCAACCGCGCCTCCGCCGCGCCCGCCATCTGCGCCGTGATGGCAGCGGTCGCCAGCAGTGTGGCGCTCGGCGGGTTCCTGGCCAGCAGCGACGCGCGTACCTCGCAGGCCTACCGGCCGATGCTGCCGACCGGCCATGTGCTCGTCTACGCGGGCGAGTCGGTCCGGCAGCCCTCGCCGAACCAGCTCGCCGCCATGGCCCGGGACGAGCTGGGTGCCGACCGGATCGCCCCGGTCAACGCGGTGAGTTGCGCACCCGCGGCGGCGGGTTACTGCGACGTCGCGCCGGTGCTTCCGCCCGCACAGATCTGCCCCTGGCAGCCCGGGGACAACCTCTCCGCCGCGGACCGTCGGCAGGCGCGGGCCGACCGGCGTTGTCGGATCGGCCCGCTGAGCTACGACGGCGGCTACGTGCAGGCGGGCGTGGACGACGGGACCGCACTGCCGTTGCTCACCGGTGCGGACCCGGCGACGGCAGCCGCAGCCACCGCCGTGCTGCGCGCCGGGGGTGTGGTGGTGACCGACCCGCGTTACCTGCACGGCGGCCTGGTGACCGTCCGGGTGAACCAGGTGGATTCCGGGACGGACCGGCCGGGCGCCGCCGCCAACTTCCCCGGGTACGCGTTGAGCGGGGCGGTCGGCCAGTCCCGGCTGCTGCTCTCCGCGTCCGCCGCCCGGCAGCTCGGGCTGACCTGGTCACCGGCCGGATGGGTGCTCGGCGCCTCCATCCCGCCGGACCGGCAGCAGCGGGAACGGTTCGCCAGCGCGCTGCGACCCTTCGGCACGTTCTCGATGTCCGTGGAGTACGGCCGTGATCCGCAGGACATCTCCCCGCTGCTGCTGCTGCTCGCGGCGGCGGCCGGCGTCATCACGATGGGTGCGGCCGGGATCGCCACCGCACTCGCCGCCGCCGAGGGACGCGGCGAGCTGACCACCCTCGCGGCCGTCGGCGCGGCACCGGCGCTACGCCGGATGCTGGCGATCTGCCAGGCGGGGGTGATCGCCGGCCTGGGCTCGGTGCTCGGCATCGTGGCCGGGCTGGGCACCGCCGCGATCGTGCTGTTCTCGGCCAACCGGCAGTACGCCAACGACTGGCCGGTACCCGACCCGTACCCGTTCGTGGTGCCGTGGCCCGCGCTCGGGGTGCTGGTCCTGGTGCCGATCGTGGCGATGCTCGGGGCGGGCCTGTTCACGCGCGCCCGGCTGCCGATCGAACGCCGGTTGGACTGACCCCGGAGGCGTGACCGCGCGGTTGGCGAGCCGGGCGCGTACGGGGGGTGCCGGCGGGGGCCGGCAGCCGGCACACTGATCCGCGTGTCAGTGCTCGGAACCCTCACCCGTCGGGTCGGTCACCATCGTTGGTTCGGCGCCGCCGCACGTCTGCTGGTCCCCGCCGACCGGGTGGTCGGTCGACTCACCCGGGGGCGGGTGGTCGCGCTCGGCCTGATCCCGTCCCTGGTGATCACGACGACCGGCCGCCGCTCGGGCAAGCCCCGCAGCAACCCGCTGCTCTACGTGCCCGACGACGACGCCTACGTGGTGATCGGCTCCAACTGGGGGCAGACCCACCACCCCGGCTGGGCGATGAACCTGCTCGCCGATCCTGCCGCCGAGGTGCGGTTGAAGGGCCGGCTGATCCCGGTCCGGGCCGAGCGGGCGTCCGGTGCCGAACGGGACCGGCTGTGGCAGCTGCTGGTCACCGAGTGGCCCGCGTACCACACGTACGTGCGGCGGGCCGGCGGCCGGGAGATCCACATCTTCCGGCTCGTGCCGGCCGGGCGCGGCGCGCCGGCCGGTCCTCCGTCGGCTGGCTAGGCTGACGCGCAGTCGCGAACAGAGGCGGGTCCCGTGAGCGCGAGCAGTGAGCCGGGGTGGCGAGCCCCGCGGTCGCGCACGGTGGCGGCCGGATGAGCGCGGGCGATGAGCGGGCCGAGGTCGGTCGGGGCCTCGACGACAGTCGGTGGGCGGTCGCGGAACGGGTCGGCGAGGCGGTCCGTCGGCGTTTCCCGGCCGACGTGCTCGCGGTCGCGGTGCACGGGCCGCTGGCGCACGGTGACGACGACGGCGGCGGGGACCGCGAGGCGGGCCTGCTGGTGGTCACGTACCGACCCCAGGCCGGCCCCCGGCCGGCGACCCGGCGGGTGGACGGGGTCCTGGTGGATCTGACCGTGGCCGCCGCCGAGGACTACCTGGCCCAGGCCCGGGTGATCTCCCCGCTCTGGCCGCTGACCGCCGACCGGTATGTCACCACCCAGCCGTTGCACGATCCGACCGGCTGGTTGCGGAAGCTGCGCGACGAGCATCTCGGCCGGCTGGCACGTGCCCGGCCGGCGGAGTTCAGCATCGCGGCCCGGCAGGCCTGGTATCGGGGCAGCGCGGCGCACTCCCGGGCCGCCCGGCTCGCCGAGTGGTACGAGACCGACCAGGCCCTGCTGATGCTCGGTGAGGCCCGGCTGGCGGCGGCCACGGTGACGGGCCTGCTGAGCCGCACCTACTACCGGGATCCCGGTGACGCCGTACGGCGGACCGGGCTGGCCGGCGCGGACATGACCGAGGTGGGTGTGGTGCTCGGTCGACAGGCCGAGGACCTGGCCGCCCGTGGTCGGGCGGTCGACGGCACGATCGACGACCTGCTCAGCGGTTGAGCGGTGTCACAGCCCGGCGGGTACGCCGATCAGCGTGCCGACCAGGTAGGTGGCGGCGGCGGCAGCGGCGCCCAGCAGCAGTTGACGCAGCCCGCTTGTCCACCATGGGCGTTGGGTGAAGCGGGCCACCACCGCCCCGGCGGCGAAGAGCCCGAGCCCGCCCACGCCGAGTGCCAACCACAGCTCGGTGGCGCCGAACAGGTAGCTCAGTAGCGGCACCAGCGCGCCCACCGAGAAGAACAGGAACGACGAGATCGCCGCGGCCCACGGGCTGGGCTGGTCGTCGGGGTCGACGCCCAACTCCTCGCGGACGTGCACCCGCAGGGCCTCCTCCGGGTCGCGCCGCACCGCCTCGGCGACCTGGGTCGCCAGGTCCCGGGGAAGACCCCGGGCCACCCAGGCGTCGGCCAACTCCCGGGCCTCCGCCTCGGGGTGCCGTTCCAACTCGCGCCGCTCCTTGGCCACCTCGGCGGCGACCTGCTCGTTGGCGGAACGCACGCTGGTGTACTCGCCGAGCCCCATCGAGATGGCGCCGGCGACCAGGCCGGCGGAGCCGGTGAGCACGATGCTGCGGGGTGACACTCCGCCGCCGCCGACGCCGGCGATCAGGGCGATGTTGGTGACCAGACCGTCCATCGCACCGAAGACGGCCGGGCGCAACCACCCGCCGGAGACGTCCGCGTGGTGCGCCTCACGCAGCGCCGCTGGGGTGTCGGTCACGGCGCCTGCCCTTCGTTCGCGACTGCGGGACTCCGCTTCGCTGCGTTCCTCGCGCTCACGGCGTCTGCCCTTCGTTCGCGACTGCGGGACTCCGCTTCGCTGCGTTCCTCGCGCTCACGGAAGGGTCAGGATCTCGTGGCCGTCGTCGGTCACCACGATGGTGTGCTCGAACTGGGCCGTCCACTTCCGGTCCTTGGTCACCACGGTCCAACCGTCGTCCCACATGTCGTACTGGTAGGTGCCCAGGGTGATCATCGGCTCGATGGTGAACGTCATGCCCGGCTCCATGATGTCGGTGGGCCGCGGGCTGTCGTAGTGCGGCACGTAGAGCCCGCTGTGGAACGCCTCGCCGATGCCGTGACCGGTGAAGTCGCGCACCACGCCGTAGCCGAACCGCTTGGCGTACGACTCGATGACCCGGCCCACCACGTTGATCTGGCGGCCCGGGGCGACCGCGCGGATGCCGCGCATCATCGCCTCGTGGGTGCGCTCGACCAGCAGCCGGGCCTCCTCGCTGACCGCGCCGACGCAGAAGGTGGCGTCGGTGTCCCCGTGCACCCCGCCGATGTACGCGGTCACGTCGACGTTGATGATGTCGCCGTCCTGCAACACGGTGGAGTCCGGGATGCCGTGGCAGATGACCTCGTTGAGGCTGGTGCAGCACGACTTCGGGAAGCCCTTGTAGCCGAGCGTCGACGGGTACGCGCCGTGGTCGCAGAGGAACTCGTGCACCACCCGGTCGATCTCGTCGGTGGTCACGCCGGGCTTGCAGTGCTCGCCGGCGAGCTGGGTCGCCTGGGCGGCCAGCCGGCTGGCGACCCGCATCTTCTCGATGGTCTCCGGCGTCTGCACGTGCGAGCCGCGCCACTGGACGGGGCGCTCCTTGCCCACGTACTCCGGTCGGGCGATCTGGGACGGCACCGGACGCATCGGGGAGAGCGTGCCTGGTGTCAGCGGCGGACGGACGGTCATGCCGCCAGCCTATCGCCGGGGCCGCTGGTGACCCGCGCCACGGGCGCTCCGAGGGGGTTGTTGCCCCGCCAGGTCGGCTGTGCCATGGTGACAGCGTGGATCAAGGGGGAGCACCACCCGTCTTCTCTGCCAGCGCGGAGATCGACGGTGACCACCTCCAGGTGGTCGTGGCCGGTGAGGTCGACATGGCCACGGCCGACACCATGCTCCAGGCCGCGCTGCGCGAGCCCGCCGAGCGGATCACCCTCGACCTGAGCGCCGTCACCTTCTTCGACTCGGCCGCCATCCACGCCCTGGTCCGGCTCGCCCAGCAGTTCTCGGGCGCGCTCACCGTCCTGCCGTCGCGGCAGGTCCGCCGGGTGCTGGAGATCTCCGGCCTGGGCGAGCAGAACTGGCTCCGGCCCACCTGAGCCGACGACCCTGCCGCCGCCGGTCGCACGCTCAGCTCCGCAGCTCCCGGCGCAGGGTCACCTCGGTGCCCTCATCGGTACGCCGCACCGACAGCTCACCCAGCGCCCTGATCAGCGCCAGGCCACGCCCCCGGAACCCGGAACCGGTCGACTCACGCCACTGCCCGCTGTCGCGCACGGTGGCCGTCACCGTCCGATCCTCGATGGCCACCTCCACGCTGATCACCGCCTCGGCGGGGTGCACCGGATGCTCGATGGCGTTGGCCGCGGCTTCGGAGACCGCCACGGTCAGGTCGAACACGTCCGTCTCGTCGACCGCGTGCGCGACGAGGAAGTCCTCCAGGCGCTTGCGCAGCACGCTGAGCCGGGTGGGGTCCGCCGGCAGCCGCAACGCGAAACGGTTCAGCTCGGCCGCTTCGAGGGCGAGGACCGCCACGTCGTCGCGGCGCGGACGCCCGTCGACCCGCTCGACGACCGCGTCGATCAGGTCCGCCACGTGCTCGCTGGGGGTCGCCGCGTCGACGCAGAGCTGGGCCAGCGCGGCATCGATGCCGAGCTGACGGTCCTCGATCAAGCCGTCGGTGTAGAGCACCAGTCGGTCGCCGGGCGTCAACTCGCCCTCGACCGCCTCGTACGTCGCCCCGGGGATCGCGCCGACCGGTGGGCCCAGCGCGCGGTCGTGCAGGAACGTCACCTCACCCGCCCTGATCAGCAGCGGGGACGGGTGGCCGGCGCTCGCGTACCGCAGCCGGCCGGTGCGCGGGTTGAACAGCAGACAGACCACCGTCGCGAAGGAGCGGGCCTCGGTGGAGCCGACCAGCCGGTTGAGCCGGGTCAACGACTCAGCCGGGTCGTAACCCTCCAGCAGGTACGCCCGCAGCGCGTTGCGTAGTTGCCCCATCGCCGCGGCGGCCTGGACGCCCTTGCCGACCACGTCGCCGATGACCAGCACCAGATCGTCGTCCTCGACGTTTATGGCGTCGTACCAGTCACCGCCGACCTCGACGTCGGCGGTGCCGGGCAGGTACCGGCTGGCCACCACCGCTCCGGGTAGCTGCGGCAGCGACCGGGGCAGCAGGCTGTGCTGCAGGGTGGTCGCGATGCGGTGTTCGGCTTCGTAGAGTTGGGCGTTCTCCAGGCGGACCCCGACCAGCCGGGCCAGTTGGGTCAACGCGGCCTCGTCGACCTGTACGCCGTCGCCGGCCGGACGCCAGACCCGCAGCTCGCCGAGCGGCTCGCCGGCGGTGCCGGTCAGCTCGGCCACGAAGGACGGGTCGGTGGCGGTGGCGCCCCCGGTGTCCGCCTCGGACCGGGCTCCGCTGGTGGTGACCACCACCCGCGCGGCCTCGACGAGGCTCAGCGCGTGCCGGGCGGCGACCTGGAGCACGTCGGCGGTGGACCGGGCGGTGTTCACGGCCACCGCCGCGTCGGCCAGCGCCCGGAGCCGGCGGATGATCTGGCCGCGGAGCTGCCCCAGCTCGACGTTGGCCCGGACCCGTGCGATCAGCTCCTGGCCGGAGAACGGCTTGGTGAGGTAGTCGTCGGCGCCGGCGGCGAGGCCGGCGACGGCCTCCGCGGAGCCGGCTCGGGCGGAGAGCAGCACGATCGGCACATGCCGGGTACGCGGGTCCGCCCGCAACGCGCTCACCAACCCGAATCCGTCCAGTCGGGGCATCATCACGTCGCTGAGGACCAGGTCGAAGCCGCCCTCGCGGGCCAGTGGCAGGGCGACCAGCCCATCGCTCGCGGTGACCACCTCCCAGGTCGGGGAGAGCAGTCTGGTGACGTGCTCGCGCAGGTCCACGTTGTCGTCGACGACCAGGATCCGGCCGGCCGGAGCGCCGTCCGTCGGCCGACCGTCGGGGCCGGGTGCCGGCGCGACGCCGGTCCACAGCGCGGTTTCCGCCACGTAGAGCCGGGCCTGCTCGGGCTCGCCCGGGGGCAGCGGGTCGAAGGCCGCGACCCGGTCCGCGGGCAGGTGTGCCGAACCGAACGGAACGCTCACCGTGAAGGTGCTGCCCTCGTCGACCTGACTGGTCAGACCGACCGTGCCGCCGTGCATCTCGACCAACTCCCGGACCAGCGCCAGGCCGATACCGGTGCCCTCGTGGGTGCGGGCGCGCGCCCCCGGCACCCGGTGGAACCGCTCGAAGACGTGCGGCAGCTCGTCCGGCAGGATGCCGATGCCGGTGTCGGTCACCTCAAGGCAGGCCACGCCGTCCACGGCCCGGACCCGCACCCGGATCTCGCCGTCGAAGGTGAACTTGACCGCGTTCGACACCAAATTGAGGACGATCTTCTCCCACATGTCCCGGTCGACGACGACCGGCGCCGGCAGCGGTGGGCAGTCCACCACCAGCCGCAACCCGGCCCGTTCGGTGGCCGAGCGGAAGGTGCTGGCCAGTCGGGCCGTGTAGCTGGCGAGGTCGGTGGGCTGGTAGCGGGCGGCGAGCCGACCGGACTCCAGTCGGGAGAAGTCCAGCACGGTGTTCACCAGTTTGAGCAGGCGCAGCGCGTTGCGGTGCATCATGGTGAGTCGGTCGGTGTCGGCCGCGGACAGGGCCGGGTCGGCCAGCATGTCCTCCAGGGGGCCGAGCACCAGGGTCAGCGGGGTGCGGAACTCGTGGCTGACGTTGGCGAAGAAGTTCGTCTTCGCCAGATCGAGCGCCGCCAGCTCGGCGGCACGGGCCCGTTCCTGTTCGTACGCCCGCTGGGTGCCGACCGCCCGGGAGATCTGGGCCGCGACCAGCTCCAGGAAGTTGCGGTAGTCGTCGCTGAGCGGAAGCTGGCGGGCCACGCCGACGACAAGCGCGCCGACCGTCTGGTTCGTCGCCGTGAGGGGCAGCACGAGGGCCTGGTCGGCGGCGTCGGCCGGCGGCGGATCGAGCAGATCGGCCACCTCGACGGTCGCGGGCGCGGTGTCGGCGGTGACCCGGGCCAGCAGTTCGGCGGTGTCGCCGAGCGCGGCCGGGGCGGTGCCGGTGGACCCGGCCAGGGCGAGCTGCCCGCTCTCGTCGGCCAGGTAGATCAGGGCGAAGGGCACGTCCGCCCGGTGCCGGCCGAGCACCTCGGCGGCGGTCCGACCGAGTTCGGCAGCGCTGCCCGTGTCGGTCACCTCGGCACCCATTTCGGCAAGTGCCCGTAGCCGGCGCTCGCCGAGGACCCGTCCGGTGGTCTCGTTGACGACGCAGTAGACGCCGGTGACCGAGCCGTCCTCACCCCGGATCGGGTCGTACGAGACGTTGAAGTAGGTCTGCTCGACGAAGCCGTGCCGGTCCAGCAGGAACGGGTGGTCGTCACCCCGGTAGGAGCGCCCGGTGCTCCGTACGCCTTCGAGCAGCGGGCCGAGCACCGCCCAGGTCTCCGCCCAGTGCTGGCGGGCCGGTTGGCAGAGCACGTCCGGATGTTTGCTGCCGATTGTCGGTCGGTAGGCGTCGTTGTAGAAGGCGAGCTGCTCGTCGCCCCAGAACATGACGATCTGCGCGCTGGAGGCGAGCATCATGCCTACCGCGTTGGAGAGCGCCAACGGCCAGCGGCCGGGCTCGCCGAGCGGTGCGGTGGACCAGTCGAAGCGGCTCAGCCGCTCCCCCATCTCGCCACCGGCCGCGAACGCCGCCGCCAGCATCGGAGGAGCCTTCGGGCCGGGCGCGACGGACTGCCCGATGTCCGCACCCCCCTGGGCCGAGCTCATACAGCCTCCCGCTCCGGCCGGCACCCCGCGACCGTTGATCTTCACCCGCCGTGCTTCGACTTGTACCCCAGCGGACCAGCAACGTAACGCAAGACGACGGTTCGGCGCTGTTGACGTCCGCCCGAGCCGTCGGGCACCGGACCGTACGCGGGGCGCGCCGGCGTCGAAAGGCCGTCGTCAGCGGCCCCGGCGGGTCAGAAGACCGGCAGCCCGTCGATGCTCGCCGCGTTTTTGGTGGCCCGGTAGACCGCCAGGTCGTCGGCGGTACGACGGGAGTGTGAGGTGATTAACAGGTCGCGTTCGGCGCGGAAGTCCAGCAATGGCACCGCGTAGCCGCAGGAGTCGCTGACCCGTTCCACCTCGACGGTGATCACGGACCGGACGCCGTGCACGTCCGGCGGCTCCGGAAACTCGGCGAGCCGGTCGACGAAGCCGTCCTCGGCCACCGAGACGCTGCGGCCCCGGCCCTGCAACCGGACGATCTTCGGCGGCCCCTCGAAGGCGCAGAACATCAGCGTGATCCGGCCGTTGTCCCGCAGGTGGGCGATGGTCTCCGCCCCACTGCCGTGATAGTCGAGATAGGCCACCCGGTGCGGGCCGAGGATCACGAACGTGCCCCGCATGCCCTTCGGGGAGACGTTGAC
This sequence comes from Micromonospora sp. NPDC048839, assembly GCF_040649915.1. Classification (NCBI taxonomy): domain Bacteria; kingdom Bacillati; phylum Actinomycetota; class Actinomycetes; order Micromonosporales; family Micromonosporaceae; genus Micromonospora; species Micromonospora sp. NPDC048839. The sequence continues at coordinate 36,136 of NZ_JBEZGL010000024.1, read as the reverse complement.
ATGCCCCTCGGCGCCGGACGGCGCGGTGGCCACGAAGAAGACCGGCTGGTCGGCGATGAAGTCACGTAGCCGACCGTCGATCTCCGGATAGACCTTGCCCATGCGGCGATCCTCCCATCGCCCCCACCACTCGTCGGGGCGACCTAGCTCACACCGCTGCCCACCCGCTCAGCGGCGGCCCGGACCAACGCCGTGATGGGCCGCGGCTCCTCCTCGTTCTCCGGATGCCACTGCACGCCGAGCAGGAACGGCAACGCCGGGTCCTCGACGGCCTCGATCACGCCGTCCTCCGCCCACCCGGTGACCGCGAGTCGACCGGGATCGGCGACCGCCTGGTGGTGGTACGAGTTGACCCGGTCCACCCCGGCCAGCACCCTCGCGGCCAGGCTCCCCGGCGCGAACCGTGCCGGGTGGGTCCCGTAGACGCCGGGCGCCGGACGGTGCCCGTCGTGACCGACCACCTCGGGCAGGTGCTGGTGCAGGGTGCCGCCGTAGGCGACGGCAAGCACCTGCATTCCCCGGCACACCCCCAGCACCGGCAGCTCGGCGGCGAGCGCGGCGGCCAACAACACCAGCTCACCGGCATCCCGGTCCGGCCGATCCTCGGTACGCGGGTGGTGCCGCTGGCCGTAGCGCCCCGGACCCACGTCCGCGCCACCGGCCAGCAGCAGCCCGTCGAGGACGGCCACCACGTCCGCGTCCACGTCGTCCGGCGGCAGGACCACCGCCCGGCCACCCGCGGCCGTCACCGCCCGCGCGTACGCCTCCGGCACCAGCACGGCCCGCACGCCCCGCCAGACCGCCCAGTCGGCGGGCTCGACGTACGCGCTGATCCCGATCAACGGCCTCCGCACAGGGCCGACTCCGGTTCGCGACTGCGGGGCTCGCAAAACCGGCTCACTCCTCGCGCTCACAGGGCCGACTCCGTTCGCGACTGCGGGGCTCGCAAGACCGGCTCACTCCTCGCGCTCACAGGGCCGACTCCGTTCGCGACTGCGGGGCTCGCAAAACCGGCTCACTCCTCGCGCTCACAGGGGTGTGACGTACGCGCCCGTGATGCCGCCGTCGACCACGAACTGCGCGGCGGTCATGAACGAGGCGTCATCGCTGGCCAGGAACGCCACCGCGGCGGCGATCTCCTCGGGTTGCCCGAAGCGCCCCATCGGCACGTGCACGAGCCGGCGGGCGGCCCGCTCCGGGTCGGCGGCGAACAACTCCAGCAGCAACGGGGTGGCCACCGGCCCGGGACAGAGCGCGTTGACCCGGATGCCCTCGCGGGCGAACTGCACACCCAGCTCCCGGGTCATCGCCAGCACCCCGCCCTTGCTCGCGGTGTACGCGATCTGCGACGTCGCCGCCCCCATCAGCGCCACGAACGACGCCGTGTTGATGATCGAACCCTTGCCCTGGCGGCGCATGTGCGGGATCGCGTACTTGCAGCAGAGGTAGACGCTCGTGGTGTTGACCCGCAGCACCCGCTCCCACGCGTCGAGGCCGGTGTCCAGGATGGAGTCGTCGTCCGGGGGTGAGATCCCGGCGTTGTTGAACGCGATGTCCACCCGGCCGTGCCGGTCGGCCACCCCGTCGAACAGGTCGCGTACCGCCGACTCGTCGGCCACGTCGGTGGCCACGAACTCGCCGCCGCACTCCTCGGCGGCCCTCGTGCCCGCCGCCGCGTCGATGTCCACGCAGACCACCCGGGCCCCCTCGGCGGCGAAGCGCCGCACGGTGGCCAACCCGATGCCACTGCCCGCTCCGGTGACCACGGCCACCCGGTCCTGCAACCGACCCTGCACAGGCGTCACTCCTCTGTCGCGATGAACACGTTCTTGACGTCGGTGAAGGAGTGCAGCGCGTCCGGGCCCAGCTCACGGCCGAGCCCGGAACGCTTCATCCCGCCGAACGGGGTCCAGTAGCGCACCGAGGAGTGCGAGTTGACGCTCAGGTTGCCCGAGTCGACGGCACGGGCCATCCGCAGCGCGCGTCCGACGTCCCGGGTCCAGATCGAGCCGGAGAGGCCGTACTCGGTGTCGTTGGCGAGCCGGACCGCGTCGGCCTCGTCGTCGAACGGCAGCACCGAGACCACCGGGCCGAAGATCTCCTCCCGCCAGTGCCGGTCGGCCGGAGAGTCGGCCAGCAACACCGTGGGCGCGTGCCAGAAGCCGGGGCCGTCGGGGCAGGAGCCGGTGAAGGCGACCCGCGCGTCGGGCAGGTAGCCGGCGACCCGGTCCCGTTGGGCCGCCGAGATCAGCGGCCCCATCTCGGCGGTGTCCCGGGACGGGTCCTCCACCCGGAAGGCGCGTACCGCCGGTTCGAGCAGTTCCAGGAAGCGGTCGTACACCGGACGCTGGACCAGGATCCGCGACCGTGCGCAGCAGTCCTGGCCGGCGTTGTCGAAGACCGCGCCCGGCGCGGTCGCGGCGGCGCGTTCCAGGTCGGCGTCGGCGAACACGATGTTCGCGCTCTTGCCGCCCAGTTCCAGGGTGAGTCGTTTCACCTGGGCCGCGCAGCCGGCCATGATCCGGGTGCCGACCTCGGTGGAGCCGGTGAAGCAGATCTTGCGGACCGCCGGGTGGCTGACGAACCGCTCCCCGACCACCGATCCCTCACCCGGGACGACGATGAACACGTCGTCGGGCAGGCCCGCCTCGCGGGCCAGCTCGGCCAGGCGCAGCGCGGTGAGCGGGGTCAACTCGGCGGGCTTGAGCACCACGGTGTTGCCGGCGGCGAGGGCCGGGACGAAACCCCAGGCGGCGATCGGCATCGGGAAGTTCCACGGCACGATCACGCCGACCACGCCGAGTGGCTCGTGGAAGGTGACGTCCAACCCGCCCGGCACCGGGATCTGCCGCCCGGTGAGTCGCTCGGGCGCTCCGGCGTAGTAGTCCAGGACGTCGCGGACGTTGCCGGCCTCCCACCGGGCGTTGCCGATGGTGTGACCGGAGTTGCGCACCTCCAGCTGGGCCAGCTCGTCGAGATGCGCGTCGACGACGGCGGCGAACCGCCGCAGCAACCGCGCCCGATCCCCCGGTGCCACCCCCCGCCACGCCTCGAACGCCAAATCTGCCCGCGAGATCGCCGCGTCGACGTCGGCCACCGACGCTCCGGTGACCTCCCGGAACCCGACCCCGGTAGCCGGATCCACCACGCTAGTCACGCCCACCACCCCAGCCCGTCAGAGGCGTTCGAAGCCACGCTTCAGCTCCCAGTCCGTCACCGCGGCGTCGAAGGCCGCCAGCTCCACTCGTGCCTGGTTGGCGTAGTGGGCCACCACCTCGTCGCCGAACGCCTCCCGGGCCACCGTCGACGCCTCCCACAGGGTCAGGGCGTCGCGCAGGGTGCCGGGGACACGCTCGGCCTCCGGGTCGTCGTACGCGTTGCCGGTGCACTCCGCGGCCAGCTCCAGCTCCCCGTCGATGCCGTGCAGCGCGCCGGCGACCAGCCCGGCGATCGCCAGGTACGGGTTGACGTCGGCTCCGGGGACGCGGTTCTCCACCCGCATGCCCTGCCCGTGCCCGACCACCCGCAGCGCGCAGGTGCGGTTGTCCACACCCCAGCGCAGCGCCGTCGGGGCGAACGAGCCGGGTTGGTAGCGCTTGTAGGAGTTGATGTTGGGGGCGAACAGCAGGCTGAACTCCCGCATGGTGGCGAGCAGTCCGGCGAGCACCCGCTGCCCGGTCGGCGACAGGTGCGCCGGCCCGTCGCCGAGCATCGCCGAGTCACCGCTGGCATCGCGCAACGAGAAGTGGATGTGACAGGAGTTGCCCTCCCGCTCGTTGGGCTTGGCCATGAAGGTGATCGCCATGCCCTCCTGGGCGGCGATCTCCTTGGCGCCGTTCTTGTAGATCACGTGGTGGTCGGCGCAGGCCACCGCCTCGTCGTAGCGGAAGGCGATCTCGTGCTGCCCGAGGTTGCACTCGCCCTTGGCGCTCTCCGGGGTGAGCCCGGCAGCGGCCATCTCGGTGCGGATCCGGCGCAGCAGCGGCTCCACCCGGGCGGTGCCGAGCAGCGAGTAGTCGACGTTGTACTGGTTGGCCGGGGTCAGGTCGCGGTAGCCGCGCTGCCAGGCGTCCTCGTACGAGTCGCGGAACAGCACGAACTCCAGTTCGGTGCCCGCGTACGCGGTCAGCCCACGCTCGGCCAGCCGGTCCAGTTGCCGGCGCAGGATCTGCCGGGGCGAGGCAACCACGTCACCCGACCCGTCGAGCCAGGTCAGGTCGGCCAACAGCATCGCGGAGCCCGGCTGCCAGGGCGTCCGGCGCAACGTGGCGAAGTCCGGCACCATCGCGAAGTCGCCGTAGCCGCGCTCCCAGCTCGACATCGCGTACCCGTCGACGGTGTTCATGTCGACGTCCACGGCGAGCAGGTAGTTGCAGCCCTCGCTGCCGTTGGCCACCACCTGGTCGAGGAAGAACGGCGCGTGGAACCGCTTGCCCTGGAGGCGGCCCTGCATGTCGACGAGGGCCAGCACCACGGTGTCGATCTCGCCGGCCTCGACGGCGACCCGCAACTCTTCCAGCGTCAATGGCGTTCTGCTCATGAGCGGGCCTCCATCACCAAGGTCTACTGGCAAACCGGATCACCGTCAATGCCCCCGGCGGCACCTGCGGCAAACCCGGCGGGACGGGCGCGGTGCCCGCCCCGCCGGTCGGTGTCAGACCGGGTCGTCGGCCGGCGCCGGGTCGGCGGTGGCGACGGGTTCCTCGACGGTACGGACGGGACCGGCGAACCACTTCCGGGCCGAGGCGTACCACCAGACGGCGACCACCAGCAGCACCCCGCCGACGGCGAGCGGCGCGTAGTTCACCGCCGACCAGGTGAACCCGTCGTTGCCGGGCACCCCGGCGGGCACGATCGGCAGCACGAAGTAGACGGCGATGACCGCGATCTCGATCACCGCGATCCAGCCGAGCAGCTTGTACTTGCGGCCCAGCGTCCACGGGCCGGGCACGAACCGGTCGCCCATCCGCAGCCGCAGCGCGATCGGGATGAGAAAGGACAGGTACAGCCCGAGCACCGCCACGGAGACCACCGCGTAGAACGCGATCGGGATGCCGGCCGAGCTCTCGTAGAGCGCCGGCAGGGTCAGCACCAGGCCGGCCAGGGTGGCGCCGATGATCGCGTTGACCGGGGTGCCGTTGCGGTCGACAGTCGACCAGAGCCGCCAGCCCGGCACCGCCCGGTCCCGGCTGAACGCGTAGGCCATCCGGCTCATCGACGTCACGCAGCTCATGCCGCAGAAGAACTGCCCGATGGTCGAGATGATGATGACGATCTTGAAGAAGACCGGGGTCAGCGCGGACTCGAAGATGGCGCCGGAGAAGCCGCCGGCCGCGTTGACCGCCTCGACGTCGGTGGCCGCGAAGAGGAACGCCAGCAGCAGGATCCACCCGCCGACCGCCGAGTAGAAGATCGACTGCCAGAGCCCGCGCGCGGCGGCCTGCGACGCGCCCCGGGTCTCCTCGGAGACGTGCGCGCAGGCGTCGAAGCCGGTGATCGTGTACTGGGTCAGCAGGAAGCCCAGCGGCAGCACGTAGAACCAGAACGTCAGCCCGCCGACGTCACCGTCACCGAAGCCGGAGTTGTTGAAGCGCTCGGTGAACACGAACTGGAAGCTCTGGTGGTTGTCCGGCACCAGGACCAGGATGGCCACCACGACGGCCGCGCCGGCCACGTGCCACCAGACCGAGACGTTCTGGAGTACGTCGATGATCCGGTGCCCGAAGATGTTGATCAGCCCGTGCAGCACCAGGATGACCACGAAGAGCAGGAAGGCCTGCCGCAGCGTCCCGGCCCAGCCGTCGAAGAGCGCCGACAGGGTGAGGTTGAGAAACGTCGCGCAGCCGTAGTCCACCGAGGCGGTGACCGCCACCAGACCGATGAGGTTCAGCCACCCGGTGAACCAGCCGTGCACCGGGCGACCCATGGTGGCCGCCCACCAGTAGATCCCGCCCGCGGTCGGGTACGCCGACACCAGCTCCGCCATGCAGAAGCCGATGATCAGGATGAACAGCGAGATCAGTGGCCAACCCCAGGAGATGGCGACCGGCCCGCCGTTGTTCCACGCCTGACCGAAGGTGGTGAAGCAGCCGGCCAGGATCGAGATGATCGAGAACGAGATGGCGAAGTTGGAGAAGCCACTCCACTTGCGGCGCAGCTCCTGTTTGTAGCCGAGTTCGGCGAGCCGTCGGGCGTCGTCGTCCATCGGTTGCTCGGCGGTCGGCACGGGCGTCGTGGCCACTGCACACCTCCCTGAGGTGGTTCCGCGTGCGAGTGCGCAAAGTGTCGTCCCGGCTGATCAAGGCGGTCAATACGTCCGGGGTGGCAATCTCACCGGCGGAGGGCTAATTGCGTTGCCGTCCGGCCGCTCCCACCCGCATCCTTGACCCTGTGACCAGGCCCGATCCACGGGCCACTCCCCGGGCACTCGGACCGCCCGGACCGCGGCGCGGGGCACACCTCTCTCTCACGTACGGCTCGTCGCCGTACCCGAAAAGTGCCCCGCGCCCTCTCCAACGCCGCCGCGCCGCGGGCGCGTCACGCCGCAATGATCAGGTCAGGAGGAGACCGGTCACCCAGAGCGCCGCGACGGTCAGACCGGCCAGGAACTCCACAAGCATCGACAGGCCGACCGCCTTGATGGCCTGCACGGTGGACGGCCAGGCGAGCCGGTTGCTGCCCAGCCGCAGCCGCTCCGCCGCCCACACCCCGGCGACGAAGCCGAGCACCAGCCCGACGACCGGCACCACGAAGAACCCGATGACGCCGAGCACCCCGCCGGCGAGCAGCGTGGACATCGGCACGCCGGTGTTCTTCAGGTTCCGGCCCGGCCACGCGTACTTGATCACCGTGCCGCCCGCCGCGACGACCGTGGCGGCGGCGAACACCGCCCACCCGCCCATCCCGGCACCGCCGAAGATCGCCCAGACCAGTACGCCGCCCCAGCACAGCGGTAACGCCGGCAGACCGGGCACCACCACGCCGGCCAGCCCGGCCAGGATGGCCAGCCCGGCCACCACGGTCACCGCCGTCTGTGAATCTGTCAGGTCCACGCCGTCACCTTCCATCGCCGCCATCCGAACCGATTCCCGCTCACGCCGCCCCGCCCCGTAGCCGCGCGGTGATGGCGTCGGCCGGGACCGGGGCGCCGAAGTATCGGCCCTGCCCGGTGTCGCAGCGCAGCGCCCGCAGCCGTTCGGCCTGAACCCCGGTCTCGACCGCCTCGGCGGTGACCCACAGCTCCAGGGCGTGCGCCAACCGGACCAACGCGTCGACGATCCGTTCGTCGCGGTGGTCGGCCGCGACGTCGGTCCCGTCGGCGCGGATCCCCTCCACGAACGGGCCGGCGAGTTTCAGCGAGTGGATCGGCAACCGCCGCAGGTACGCGAGGTTCGAGTAACCGGTGCCGAAGTCGTCCACGGCCAGCCGGACGCCGAGCGCGGCGAGCCGGTACAGGCTGCGCAGCGGCTCACCGGCGCTGCCCATCACGGCGCTCTCGGTCAGCTCCAACTGGAGCAGGTCGGCAGGCAGTCCGGTGCTGTGCAGCACGTCGGCAACCGTGTCCACGATCGCCGGGTCGTCGGCCTGCCGCGCGGCCAGGTTGACGCTGACCACCAGCCGGGCGTCGGGGAACTCCCGCCGCCACCGCTCGGCGTCGTGACAGGCCCGCCGCAGCACCCACTCGCCAAGCCGGACGATGAGGCCGGTCTCCTCGGCCAGGCCGATGAACCGGTCCGGGCCGATCAGGCCCAACTCCGGGTGCTCCCACCGGACCAACGCCTCCACCGCGAGCATGGTGCCCTCCAGCAGCGACACGATCGGCTGGTAGTGCAGCACGAACTCGCCCCGGTCCAGTGCGGCGGGCAGCCCGGCGACGAGTGCCGACCGCGCGATGTCCCGGGCACTGCGCTCCGGGTCGTAGACCGCCCAGCGGCCCCGGCCCGCCCTCTTGGCCCAGTAGAGGGTGGTGTCCGCCGCCTTCATCAGCTCGGACGCGGTGGTCTCCGCCGCCAGGAACTGCACGATGCCCACGCTGGCTGACACGGCCAGCTGGTGGTCACCGACGTGCACCGGGGCCGCGACGGCAGCCAACGCGGACTCCGCGACGGCCACGGCGTCGTCGATGTCGTCCCCGCCGTCGACCAGGATCACGAACTCGTCGCCACCCATCCGGGCCACCAGGTGGCCATGGTCGGCCACGCACGCGGCCAGCCTGCGGGCGATCATCACCAGCAGCCGGTCGCCGAGGTCGTGACCGAGGCTGTCGTTGATCGCCTTGAAGCCGTCCAGGTCGAGGAAGCACACCCCGACCCGCCGCCCGGCACCCGCGGCGGCGAGGACCCGGCCCAGCGTCTCGAAGAACAACGTCCGGTTGGGCAGCCCGGTCAGCGGGTCGTGCAGCGCCTGGAAGCGCAGCCGCTGCTGGAGTTCGGACCGCTGGGTGATGTCCTCGACCATCGCGACGGTGAACCGGGGACGCCCGTCGCCGTGCCGGATCAGCGAGACGGCCAGATCCGTCCAGACCACACTGCCGTCCTTACGGTGATAGCGCTTCTCCACCCGGGCGGCGTCGTGCTTACCGTCGATCAGCTCCTCGTACAGCTCCCACATCCCGGCGGCGTCGTCGGCGTGGAACAGCGCCGCCACGTTGCTGCCGCGCAACTCCCCGATCGAGTAGCCGAGCATGTCGGCGAACGCCTGGTTGACATCGATGATCTGACCGTCCACGCCGGCGATGCCGATGCCGATCGCGGCGCCGCTGAAGACCGCCCGGAACCGGGCCTCGCTGTCGCGCAGTGCCTGCTCGACCCGGTCACGTGCCTGCCAGGCGGAGCGGGCGATCTGCTCCTGCTGGCTGAAGGTGCGGTCGCGCAGCGCGCGTGCGAACCCGGCCGCCAGCCCGCCCTGCATCGCGGCGATCCGCTCGGCCAGGTTCGCCGGCCGGTCTTCGGTGGGGAGCACCCGGCCCGGGAAGTCCGTACCGAGGGCGCGCAGCGACCAGTCCAGGGCCTGCGGTGCGGTGAGGTGCGCCTCGACCAGCGCCCGACCGACCTCCTCCGCCGGGTCGGCACTGAACGGTTCGGCCCGGACCGCCCGCGCCAGCCGGATCGTGTGCGCCAGCAGCAGCCGCTCGGTCTCGGCCACGCTGAGTGGCACGAAACCGAGACGGCGGATCGCGCGGGCCCAGTCGGCGGCGTACCCCTGGGCGTCGGCCCGGCCGACAGGATCCGGGACGGCGGTCATGTCGATCAGCCGGCGGGCTGGTCGTACCGGGCGACACCGCCGAAGGCGCCGAACCGCTCCGGGTGCTCGTCCACGTCGGACGGTGAGTCCGGTCGCCAGAGCGGCATGTGCACCACACCCGGCTCCAGGACGGTCCAGTCGCCGAAGAAGCCGGTGACCTGCGCGCGGGAGCGCAGGGTGATCTCGGTTGCGGTACGGGCGGAGAGGCGCTGGGCGTCCAGCATCTCCTGTGGCTGATCCTCGAAGGTGGAGTGCGAGACGACCAGGAAGCTGCCCGGCGCGGCGGCGGCCCGCAGGGCGGCCAGGATCTCCTCGGGCCGGTCGCCGTCCGGGATGAAGTGCACCACCCCGGCCAGCAGGATGCCCATCGGCCGGTTGAAGTCGATCAGCCCGAGCTGCCGGGTCTCGGCGAGGATCCGCTCCGGCTCGCGCAGGTCGGCGTGGATGACCCCGGTCAGCTCGTTGCCGGCGAGCAACTCCCGGCTGTGCGCGACCGCCACCGGGTCGATGTCGACGTACACCACCCGGGCCTTCGGGTTGACCCCCTGGGCCACCTCGTGCACGTTGCCCACGGTGGGAATTCCGGAGCCGATGTCGAGGAACTGGTCGATGCCGGCGTCGAGCAGCACCCGGACGGCCCGGCGCAGGAACTCCCGGCCGGCACGCATGGTGGCGGCGAGATTCGGGGTCATGCTGGCGATCTGCTCGGCCAGTTGCCTGTCGATCTCGAAGTTGTGCGCCCCGCCCAGGAAATAGTCGTACACCCGGGCCGCGCTCGGCCTGGTCAGATCGATCTCGGTCGGCAGTCCGTCCGGCATCAGCGTGCTCCCCAGTTCATCGCCGCGGCGCGGGGCGGCACCGGCGTCGACGGGCGTGCGCGAGCACCGGCCGACCCGCGGGTCGTGTGGTGTGCACCACTCTAGGCGGCTGACTCCAGCATCAGCGAGATGCCTTGACCGACGCCGATGCACATGGTGGCCAGAGCCCGGCGGCCACCGCGGCGGCGCAGCTCCAGGGCGGCCGTCAGCGCCAGCCGCGCGCCGCTGGCACCGAGCGGGTGTCCCAGCGCGATGGCCCCACCGTTCGGGTTGACGTGGTCGGCGTCCACGGGCAGCCCCAACTCCCGCAGCACCGCCACGGACTGCGCCGCGAACGCCTCGTTCAGCTCCACCACGTCCACCGCGCCCATCTCGACGCCGAGGCGGCCGAGTAGCTTGCGGGTGGCCGGCACCGGGCCGATCCCCATGATCCGGGGCGGCACGCCGGCCGCCGCCGCACCGACGATCCGGGCCAGCGGGGTGAGACCGTACCGGGAAACCGCCGCCTCGCTGGCCACCAGCAGCGCGACCGCGCCGTCGTTGACGCCCGAGGAGTTGCCCGCGGTGACCGTGCCGCCGTCGCGGAACGGGGTGGGCAGCGCCGCCAACTTCGCAAGCGTGGTCTCCCGGGGGTGCTCGTCGACCTCGACCAGCCGGGTCTCGCGCCGACCGGCCGGCGCGGACACCGCAACGATCTCCTCGGCGAACCGGCCGTCGGCCTGCGCCCTGGCCGCGCGCTGCTGCGAGCGGTACGCGAAGGCGTCCTGCTCGGCCCGGCTGACGCCGTACTCGGCGGCCACGTTCTCCGCCGTCTCCGGCATCGAGTCGACCCCCCACCCGTCGCGCATCAACGGGTTGACCAGCCGCCAGCCCAGAGTGGTGTCGTACACCTCGGCCGAGCGGGAGTACGCCGACGTCGCCTTCGGCAGGACGAACGGCGCCCGGCTCATGCTCTCCACCCCACCGGCGATCATCAACTCGGCATCGCCGGCGATGACGGCCCGGGCGGCGGTGGCGAGGGCGTCCAGGCCCGAACCGCAGAGCCGGTTGACGGTGCTGCCCGGCACCTCCTCGGGCAGGCCGGCGAGCAACGCCGCCATCCGGGCCACGTTGCGGTTGTCCTCGCCGGCCTGGTTGGCGCAGCCGAGCACGACGTCGTCCACCCGCGCCCAGTCCACCGACGGGTGCCGGGCGACCAGTTCACGGATCACGTGCGCGGCCAGGTCGTCGGGGCGGACGGCGGCCAGCGCGCCCGCGTACCGGCCGATCGGGGTGCGGACACCGGCCACCAGGTATGCCACGGTCATCGCAAGTCCTTCGGGGTGCAGACGGCGGGGGTGGGGCACACCCACCGGGTCGCGGGGGCTGCCGGGCGCCAGGATATCCGCGCGGGCAACGGATAGGTTGACGGCATGGCCCGGGCCCAGTTCAGCGCAGAGACCAGCGGCGGCGGCGCTTTCGTCCGTCAACCCAACCGGTTCACCGGTCGGGTCACCGCCGACTCGACCTCCCCACCCGGCGGCGGCCCGGACGAGCAGGACCGCTGGCCCCTGGAGGCCGGCCGCTACCGGCTGATCTGGTGCCGGGCCTGCCCGTGGGCGCACCGGGCGAGGATCGTGCGGGGCCTGCTCGGGCTGGACGACGCGATCTCGCTGGGCACCGTCGACCCGATCCGCGACGAGCGGGGCTGGGCGTTCGCCCTCGACCCGGACGGCTTCGACCCGGTCCTCGGCGTGAGCTTCCTCTCCGAGGCGTACCTGGCCACCGACCCGGACTACACCGGCCGGGTGACCGTGCCGGCGCTGGTCGACACCCGGACCGGCCGCGTGGTCACCAACGACTACCCGCAGCTCACCCTCGACTTCTCCACCGAGTGGCGGTCGCTGCATGCGCCCGACGCGCCGGACCTGTACCCGGTCGCGCTGCGCCCCGAGCTGGACGCGCTGATGGCCGAGATCCACACCGACGTCAACAACGGCGTCTACCGGTGCGGGTTCGCCACCTCCCAGGAGGCGTACGACGAGGCGTTCCGGGGGCTCTTCGCCCGGCTGGACGCGCTCTCCGAGCGGCTGGCCGGGCAGCGGTACCTGATGGGTGACGCGATCACCGAGGCGGACGTGCGGCTGTTCACCACGCTTGTCCGCTTCGACGCCGCGTACCACGGGCACTTCAAGTGCAACCGGCAGAAGCTGACCGAGATGCCGGTCCTGTGGGCGTACGCCCGGGATCTGTTCCAGACTCCCGGCTTCGGCGAGACGGTCGACTTCGACCACATCAAGCGGCACTACTACGGCACCCACCGGGAGATCAACCCCAGCGGCATCGTGCCGCTCGGGCCGGACGAGTCGGGCTGGCACACGCCACACGGGCGTGGCTGAGCCGGGCCGTTCCGGCACCACGTCCGCGCCGAGGAGCGGCGCGGACGTCGCCCGTCGGGCCGCCGGTTCCGCCGCGGCGGGTTGCGCGCTGGCCGGTGCGGTGGCGGTGACGGTCGCCGTGGTCGCCGGTCCCGGTCCAGGGCTCACCGGGTACGTCAGCGAGGCCGGCATCGCCGGCAGTGGACACGCCGCGACGTACCGGATCGGGGTCCTCGCCCTGGCCGCCGCGTTGCTGTTGCTCGGTGCCGCGCTGCCTCCCGGGGTGTGGGCGGCAGCGCCGGCGCTGCTCGCCACCGGTGCCGTGTTGACGGCCGTGTCCGGGGCGGTGACCTGCTCCGCCGGCTGTCCGTTGCCGCCGTTCGAGCGAGCCACGACCGCTGATCTGGTGCACGGCGGAGCGAGCATCGCGGCCACCGCGTCAGTGGTCTTCGCGATGCTCGCGCTCACCGTGTCCGGGTCGGCTGGCCCGGCGGTGCGTCGGCTGGCCGGCGTGACCGCCGCGCTGGCCCTGCCGCTCTGCGCGACGGTCGGGCTGGCCATGCTCGTCGTCGGCCGGGGCGCGGTGGTGGGTGTGCTGGAGCGGCTGGTCCTCGTGCTGCTGGCCGCCTGGGGTCTCGCCACCGCCACCGCACTGGCCCTGAACCGCGGGCAGGCGAGGCCCATGTAAGGAGCCTCACGTCGACCGCTCCTTGCGATACCCGACCAGCGGCGTATCGTCGCCTAGCGATGACCAATGTCTGGGGCCTCACTGTCCGCCTGTATGTCGATCTCCGACTACAGGCCAGTGGCATCTGTCCGGGCTAGCTGCGTTTCCACGCCTGCCCCGATCAGACCGGACAATTGGATAGATTCCTCATGCCCTTCAGCCTGCGCAAAATTCCCTTCTCCGTGCAGATCCTGCTCGGCCTCGTGCTCGGCGTCGCGCTGGGCTTCCTGGCCCGCGCCAACGACCTGAGCTGGCTGACCAGCACCCTGCACACCGTCGGTGGCCTCTTCATCCAGCTGCTCAAGCTGGCCGTACCGCCGCTGGTCTTCACCGCCATCGTGGTCAGCGTGGTCAGCCTTCGCGGTGTGGCCAACGCCGCGCGGCTCGCGCTCAAGACCCTGATGTGGTTCGGCATCACCGCGCTGATCGCGGTGAGCATCGGCATCGGCCTCGGCCTGCTCATTAACCCGGGTAGGGGCGTGTCCCTCGACCTGGGTGGTGCGACGCCGCCGAAGAACACCGGCTCGTGGACCGACTTCCTCACCGGCATCGTGCCCACCAACCCGGTCGGCGCGTTCGTCGAGGGCAACGTCCTGCAGATCGTCTTCCTCGCCCTCGTCGTCGGTGCGGCGGCCCTGCTGGTCGGCGACGCCGCCGAACCGTTCGTGGCGCTGAACCGATCCCTGCTGGAGATCGTCCAGAAGGCGCTCTGGTGGGTCATCCGCCTCGCCCCGATCGGCACCCTCGGCCTGATCGGCAACGCCGTCGCCTCGTACGGCTGGGACCTGCTGGCCCCCCTCGCGAAGTTCACCACCGCCGTCTACATCGGCTGCGCCATCGTGCTGTTCGTGGTCTACCCGCTGGTGCTGATCCTCGCCGGCCGCCTCAACCCGCTGCGCTTCTTCGCCGGCGCCTGGCCGGCGATCGAGCTGGCCTTCGTGTCCCGCTCCTCGGTCGGCACCATGCCGGTGACGCAGCGCTCCGTCGAGCGGCTCGGCGTGCCCCGCGAGTACGCCTCGTTCGCGGTGCCCTTCGGCGCCACCACGAAGATGGACGGTTGCGCCGCCATCTACCCGGCACTCGCCGCGATCTTCGTGGCCCAGGTCTTCGGTGTGCACCTCGGCGTCACCGACTACCTGCTGATCGCCTTCGTCTCGGTGGTCGGCTCGGCGGCCACCGCCGGCCTGACCGGCGCGATCGTGATGCTCACCCTGACCCTCAGCACGCTGGGCCTGCCGCTGGCGGGCGCCGGCCTGCTGCTGGCCATCGACCCGATCCTGGACATGATCCGCACCGCCACCAACGTGGCCGGGCAGGCCCTGGTGCCGACCGTGGTCGCCGCCCGCGAGGGCACCCTCGACCGGGCCGCGTACGAGTCCGCCGGTCGTCGCGACCTGATCGAGCCGGAGCCGGTCGCGGAGACCCGGCCCGAGCTGACCCCGGTTCCCGCCTGACCAGAGCACACCGACGGCGACAGGCCCTCCCCCGGGGGGCCTGTCGCCGTCTCGGAGAGGATGGCCCCATGAGTTCCCTGTTCACCCCCCTGGCGCTGCGCGCCGTCACCCTGCCCAACCGGGTCGCCATGGCACCGATGTGCCAGTACTCCGCCGGCCCGGACGGTCTGCCGACCGACTGGCACCTGATCCACCTGGGCAGCCGCGCGGTCGGCGGCGCCGGGCTGGTGCTGACCGAGGCGACCGCCGTGCTCCCCGAGGGCCGGATCAGCCCGCAGGACACCGGGCTGTGGTCCGGCGCGCACGTCGACGCGTGGCGACCGGTGACCGCGTTCGTCGCCGCCCACGGCGCGGTGCCGGCCGTGCAGCTCGCGCATGCCGGGTTCAAGGCCTCCACCTACCGGCCGTGGGCGCCGGAACGCGGCGGGGTGCCGGACGCCGAGGGCGGCTGGACGCCCACCGCGCCCGGTGCGGAGCCGTTCACCGCCGGCTACCGGACGCCGACCGCCCTCGACGAGGCCGGCATCACCGGTGTGGTCGAGGCGTTCGCGACGGCCGCCGAACGCGCGCTGGCCGCCGGCTTCGCCGCCGTGGAGATCCACGCCGCGCACGGTTACCTGCTCAACGAGTTCCTCTCGCCGCTGACCAACCACCGCACCGACGGCTACGGCGGCGACCGGGCCGCCCGGATGCGACTCACCCTGGAGGTGGCCCGCGCGGTACGCGCCGCGGTCGGCGAGGACGTGCCGGTGCTGACCCGCATCTCCGCCACCGACTGGGTCGAGGGCGGTTGGACGATCGAGGACAGCGTGGTGCTCGCCGGTGAGCTGGCCGGCGTCGGCGTCGACCTGGTCGACGCGTCCTCCGGTGGCGTCAGCACGGACCAGCGCATCCCGCTCGGCCCCGGCTACCAGGTGCCGCTGGCCGCCCAGATCCGCCGCGAGGCCGGCGTTCCCACCGGCGCGGTGGGCCTGATCGTCGAGCCCGAGCACGCCGAGCAGATCATCGCGGGCGGCGAGGCTGACCTGGTGCTGCTCGGCCGGGAGTTGCTGCGCGACCCGTACTGGCCGCGCCGGGCCGCCGCCAAGCTCGGTGTCGTCTACTCCGGGCCGCCGCAGTACGCCCGCGCCTGATTCCCGCCCGTCGGACGGCTGCCGGTCCCGGGCAGCCGTCCGACGGGTCAGCCCGCCAGGTGCGACCAGTCCCCCTCCAGGTCCTGCCAGCTGCCCTGGGCCGCCACCGTGCCACCGATCAGCACCACCACGTGGTCGGCGCGGACCAGCGCGGCGCGCTTCGCGGTCGAGCCGACCACTGTCACCCCGTGTCCGCGCAACGCCTGCCACAACGCCAACTCGGTGGTGACGTCCAGCGCCGACGACACGTCGTCGGCGACCAACAGTTCGGTACGCGGTGCCAGTGCCCGGGCCAGCGCCAACCGCTGCAACTGCCCGCCGGAGAGCCGGGTGCCCTTGTGCCCGATGAGCAGACCCAGCCCACCGCCGGCGGCGGCCAGGTCGTGGTCGAGCTGGGCGGTGCTGACCGCGCCGGCCGCGTCCACCTGGTGCCCGAGCGCGATGTTGTCGGCGACCGTGCCGGACAGCACCCGGGGCAACTGGCCGACGTAGCCGACCTGGTTGGGCCGCAGGAACAGCTCCGGCTCGGTGACCGGGTCGCCGTTCCAGGCCAGCTCACCGGTGTGGTGCACGATCCCGGCCAGCCCTCGCAGCAGCGAGGACTTGCCCGACCCCACCGGCCCGACGACAAGCACCAACTGCCCCCGCCGCACGGTCAGGTCCACGTCGCGGACGGCCACCGTGCCGTCGGAGTGCACCACCCCGAAACCGCGCAACTCCAACCGTCGCAGCGGATGTCGCGGCGCGGGTGTCGGCGCGGGCGCCGTCCCGGCCGCCAGGTCGACCGCGGCAACCCCGGCGGAGTACGTGCTCACCCCGGTCATCGCCACCGTGCGCCGCGTCCACACCCGCGCCGACGGTAGCTGGGAGATCAACGAAGCGGTGGTCCAGGCGAACCAGCGTGCCGCGCCCAACGTGGACACGGCCACCAGCACCGCCCCGGCGGAGAGCGAGCCGCTCAGGTAGAGCGCCCACGCGCCGATCGGCAACAGCCCACTGGCCATCGACGGCGTCGAACGCGCCCACACCTGCACCGAGATCTCCCGCCGCTGCCGGTCGCTGCGCAGCACGTCCAGACCCGCCAGGTGGCGCAGCACCGCCGTGGTCGCGCCGGCGAGCTTCACCGTCCGTGCCGCGGAGAGCGCGGAGACCAGAGCCGTGGCGAAGGCGGCCCGCGCCGCCACCGTCGCCTGGGCGGCACGTTCGAGTTTCGGCCCGAACAGCGTCGCGGCCAGCCCGGAGACCACCATCGTGCCGAGGAAGAACAGCCCCGGTACGACGCTGCCGGTGACGGCCGTCATGGCGACCACCAGGACCAGCGCGACGGCCTGATCCAGCACGTTGTCGGCGAGCTGCACCACCCGCTCGGTGTCACCGCCCTGCGCCACGACCTCCGCCGGGGTGTGCGAGCTGACCCGGCGCGGCCCGGTCTGGCCGTGCACCAGACGCAGGCTGATCCGCAGCATCTGCCGCACCCACCACTGCGGGAACCAGACGTGGGTGTAGAACGGCAGCGGCAGGGTGATCAGCAGCCCGGCCACGATCCCGACCGCCGGCAGGTACGGGTTGCCGGTCCCGTCCACCAGGTCGGCCCAGAGCCAGGGCAGCACCGGACCGTCCAGCCCCAGCAGACTGAGCCCGAGGAACAACCCGATCGCGGCCAGCCCGTACCGGGGATCGTTGGTGCAGAGCCGGAAGATCTCCCGCAGGGTCCGGGCCGGCGGCACGGGCGGCAGCGGCGGTGGGTCGGCCCGCGGCGCTGCCACCGTGCCCTGCGTGCTGTCGGGCGATGTCTCCCGTGTGGCCAGCTCATTCGGCTCGGCCCGCGTGGGCGCCGGCCCACTCGGCCAGGCGTTGACCTGCTCGTTCGGCTCGGCTCGCGCAGGCGTCGGCACGCTCGGCCAGGCATCGGCCGGGTCGGGGCCGACCAGCAGGTCGGTGCCCGCGCCGGCACGGCCCATCGGTGCCACCGCGGCGTACGCGGCGGCGTGACTGGTCGCCAGCAGCTCGGCGAAACGCGTCGACGTCTCCAGTGGACCGGCCTCGACCACCGCGCCGTCGGCCAGCACCACCACCTCGTCACAGCGGCGCACGGAGGAGAGCCGGTGCGCGATGACGATGCCGATCCGGTCGCGCAGCAGTCGTTCGGTGGCCCGCTGCACCCGCGCCTCGGTCACCGGATCCAGACGCGCGGTGGCCTCGTCGAGGATCACCACGTGCGGGTCGCGGACCAGGATCCGGGCGAACGCCACCAACTGCTCCTGGCCCGCGGAGAGCACGTGCCCGCCCTCCCCGAGCCGGGTCGCCAACCCGTCCGGCAACTCGGCGATCCAGCCGGCCAGGCCCAACTCGTCAAGCGCCTTCGCCGCGGCGTCGAGCAGCTCCGGGTCGTAGAGCGCGACGTTCTCCGCGAGAGTGCCGGCCAGGATCTCGGTACGCTGCGGCACCAACGCCACCCAGCGGCGCAACTGCTCGACGTCGAGGTCGCAGAGGTCCGTGCCACCGAGGAAGACACTGCCCGACGGCACGTCGACCGCCCTGGTGAGCACCTTCGCCAACGTCGACTTGCCCGAACCGGTCCGTCCGATGAGCGCGTACGAGCGTCCGCGCTCGAAGGTGAGGCTGAGCCCGCGCAACGCGGCCCCCCGGCCGCTCTCGGGGCCACTCACCTCGTACTCGAAGGTCAGGTCGCGGATGCGGAGGTCACCCTCGGTCGGGCTGCCGCCGCCGACGGGCTCCTGCCGGGCCTTGTGCAGCAGCCGCACCCGTGCCCACGCGCCCAGGGCCTCCTGGATCTCCGGCACCATCCGGCTGACGTGTTCCGCGGTGGCGCCGAAGGCCAGGGCGAGCAGCCAGATGGCGGTGAGCCGGGCGGCGTCGATCCGGCCGGTGGCCAACGCCCAGGCCCCGCCGAGCACCACCGCGCCGATGCCGCCCCGGATCGTCGCGGTGGCGGCCGCGGCCACCCGGGCGGACAACACCCAGACCAGGCTGCCCCGGGACAACACGGCGGCGGCCCGCCGGGCGTAGAGCCGCAGCACGTACGGCCGGGCCAGGCTGGTGCGTACGTCGTCCTGGCCGTGCACCGCCTCCTCCATCACCGCGGCCAGGTCGGACCACGCCTCCTCCTCGCGCATCCGGGCCGGGGCGATCCGTGCCGTGGGCCGCCGCAGGCCGGCGGCGAGCAGCACCGTGAGCAGCAGCATCGCGACCCCGGCCGGCCACCAGACGGCCAACGCCACGATCATCGACAACAGGCCGACGCAGAGGCCCTGGGCGAGCCGGGTGCCCTGGTTACGGATCGCCGAGGCCACCTGGTAGACGTCCCCGTCGATCCGGTCGAGCAGCTCACCCACCGGGGTGGTCTCCAGGGTGGGCAGGTCCTGCCCGAGAGCGACCCGGCAGAGCCGGCGGCGTACGTCGGCGGACCAGTCCGCGGTCACGCCGGCCATCAGCAGGCTCACCGCGAGGTCGCTGAGCACCACCGCGACCAGCGCCGCGGCCAGCACGGCGAAGAAACCGGACGATCGGTGCACCAGGACCGCACCGGCCAGCGCCGAGGCGCCCGCCTGGCCGGCGGCGCCGAGCACGATCAGGACGGCCACGACCGTCATCCGACGTGCCGAGGTGCCCCACAGATCACGGAGCAGGCGCATGGAAGTCCTCCGGACGTGGGGTGGCGGAGACTTCAGCCTGGCGGCGACGACGCCCAGATTCAACCGAATTTCCGGCCCTGAGCAGGACATCAGCCTCCGCCGATCCCATGATCAACTCGGCTTCCGTAATGTCGGGGGGTCAGCCCGTCCCGGACACCCCGATATCCGTGATGTCGAGTGGATCATCCGGTTTGGCGGGCGATGGTCACCGGAGCGCGCGGTACCCAGCGCCGCACATGCCCCCGGCGTGGCGGTTGACGCGAGGTTTGTCCGATTCAGGGAGTCGTTGGGTGGTGACCGACCGCACCCGTGGGGCGGAATGCTGGCCGGGGCGGGGTCGTTACACACCCTGACGATCGCAGCACCACCACCCCGCCGCCCCGCCCACCACGGTTGGAATGCGGGACCCGGTCCGGTCGTTGCAGTCCCCGCAAACGACCGCCCCGGCCACCGCCTCCACGTGGGTGCCGATGGGCCGCCCCCGGAATTACCGCGGCCCCCCGGTCGTTACACCTGGACCCCGGCACCGCAAGCCCCCGCACAGCGGTCGCCGACCTTGGCATGGCCTTCCACTCGCGTGTCGCCGCACCCCCGGGCGCCGCGAGCCCGTGGCCCGCCGAACCCCAAACTTTTCCCCTTGTTTGTGCAGCGCCGGACGAGGTGCTCACACCCTGCCGCCGTTCCCCCTGTTGGTGGTTGGGTGTTCTACCCCCGAAGGAGCTACCCCCATGAACACGATCATGCGTAAGAGTGTGTTGTCTGTTGCTGGTCTCGCGTTCGCCGGTGGTGTGTTCGCCGGTCCGATCGCCGCCCACGCCGCCAACCCGGTCGAGGGCAAGCCCGTCGCGGCCGCCGTGCAGACCGCGGCGCCGAAGCCGCAGGGCGACCAGTCGCACATCGACCTCAACGACGAGAAGACCGCCAACGTCAAGGCGATCATCGCCGCCACGAAGAAGGCCGGCCTGCCCGAGCGGGCCGCGGTGATCTCGATCGCGACGAGCCTGCAGGAGTCGAAGCTGGACAACCTGGGCCACCTCGGCGACGCCAACGACCACGACTCGCTGGGCCTGTTCCAACAGCGCCCGTCCAGCGGTTGGGGCACGCCGGAGCAGATCACCGACCCGGCCTACTCCACCACCGCGTTCCTCAAGGGCCTCAAGCAGGTCGACGGGTGGCAGGACATGCCGCTGACCGAAGCCGCGCAGACCGTCCAGGTCTCCGCCTACCCGGACGCCTACGCCCAGTGGGAGCAGCAGGCCACCGACCTGGTCGCCCAGTACTGGAACAGCTGACACCAGCACCACCGCACAACCGCACCGCACGGCACCACGACACCGACCGCTGGCCGGCACCCGCAACCCGGGGTGCCGGCCAGCGGCGTCTCCGCCGCCTGGTCGGGGCTAGCGGCTGTGTGGTGAGGTGCCCGACGCACCCCTCGGGCGTGCCCGGGAACTGATGGCCGACCGCCGCTGCGCGACCGCCGACCGCCCACCTGAGCAAGATCGTGCTCGATCCTGGTTGTAGTCCCCTCGGTCGGCAACGGTGGCCACTACAACAAGGATCGAGCACGATCTTGTAAGCAAGGGCACGCAGCACGCGGCACGCGGCACGCAGCACGCGGCACGCGGCACGCAGCACGCGGCACGACCGCACGCAGCAGGGGTCAGAAGAGGACGGTGGCGAGGGTGCCGATCGGCTGGAAGCCGCAGCGCTCGTAGACCCGGCGAGCCGGGAGGTTGAAGTCGTTGACGTACAGGCTGACGGTCGGTGCGACCCGCAGCAACGCGTCGTGGACCACGGCTGCCATGGCGGCCGTCGCGATCCCCCGGCCCCGCCACTCCGGTGCCACCCAGACGCCCTGGACCTGCGCTGTCCGCTTGGTGACGACGGCCAGCTCGGCCTTGAACACGACCTTGCCGTCGACGAAGCGGGCGTACGCCCGACCGGCCCGGACCAGGTCGTTGACCCGTCGGCGGTAGCTGCGCCCAGCGTCCTCGGCCAGCGGGGAGACGCCGACCTCCTCGGTGTACATGGCCACCGCGGCCGGGAAGAGCCGATCGACCTCGCCGGAGCGGACCTGGCGTACCTCCGGGTCGGCCGGTACGGGTGGCAAGGTGTCGGTGGCCAGCAGTGGCTGGTTGGGGCGGACGTCTCGCGCTGGCCCCCAGGTGTCCGAGAGCCGGTCCCACAGCCCGAGTACCGCATCGGCTCGGCCGACGATGGAGGAGCAGAGCCGCTCCTCGCCAGCGAGCAGGTCGGCGAAGGCGGCCACCGCGGCGTCGGTCGCCAGCACCGGTGTGAGGTTGCCACCGAGCCAGCACAGCGATTCGAGGTTGCGGCGCGCGCCGTACCCCAGGATTCTGCCCTCGGCCCGCCACCAGGAGAGCCCGCGCGCGGCTATCCGCTCGGCGACCTGCGCGCCCGCGAACGGGTCATGGTCGAGTAGACGCTCGACCGCGCGGCGCTCCGATTCCCCCAGTTGGCGTACCGGCACCGTCAGCACGCCTACCAGCCTGCCAGATCGACCCCCCGCTCCGCCGGTCGAGTGGCAAGGCCGGCACCGGCTCGACCGGCCCGCTGGTCGGGTGGGTCCGCCTGGCCCACCGTACGACCGGGAGCACAGTGCCCAGAGCAGGATAAAAGGGCATCAGCCGGCGGCGGAGTGCCGCAGCTCCCCGGTCGGGCCGCCGGCATCACCTCCCGGAACGCCGCCGACAGGGCGAGCACCCCCACGGCGAGCAGCCACCGCGCCAGTCGCCCAGGGGACTTGTCGGCGCAGCCACCGCGCCAGTCGCCCAGGAGGCTTGTCGGCGCAGCCACCGCGCCAGTCGCCCAGGGGGCTTGTCGGCGCAGCCACCGCGCCAGTCGCCCAGGAGGCTTGTTGGCGATGCATTGCCGATATATCGTTGATGCATCAGCGATAGTCCTACGGAAGGAAGAACCCGATGAGGTTCCACCGACAGCACCACCAGATGCACGAGGCCCGGATGCGAGGATTCGGCTTCCCGCCGGTCCCGCCCGGTCCGCACGGTCATGGCCACGAGCACGGACACGGCGGCCCCTGGGGCGGTCGAGGCCGTGGCCGGGGTCGGGGCCGACGCCCCAACGTCCGCGCCGCCGTGCTGGCTCTGCTCACCGAGCGGCCGATGCACGGCTACGAGATGATCCAGGAGATCGACTCGCGCACCGGCGGTGCGTGGCGGCCGAGTCCGGGCTCGATCTACCCCACCCTCCAACTGCTGGAGGACGAGGGTGTGATCGTCGCCAGCACGGAGGAGTCCGGCGGCGGGCGGAAGCGGTTCACGGTCACCGAGGCCGGCCGGGCCGAAGCCACCGAGGCGGCGCAGACCCCGGCGTGGGCGGACGTCGCCCAGGGCACCGTGACCAGTTGGCACGACATCCGCGACTCCGGCGCGCAGGCGATGAACGCCCTGCGTCAGGTGATGATGAACGGCACCGACGACCAGCGTGAGCGGGCCGCCCAGGTGCTCGACGAGACCCGGCGCAAGCTGTACGCGATCCTCGCCGAATCCGAGTGAGCCGGGGCGCGCGACAAGCGCCACCCGAAGCGACGAAAGCGGCCGTCTCCCCGAGGGGAGGCGGCCGCTTTCCGCAGGCAGCGGAGATCAGTGCACGGTCACGGTCGGGCCGGTCACCAGCCCCCGCAGTTCCTCGGGAAGCTCGGCGCCCATCTCGTCGGCGATCCGCAGCGCCTCCTCGATCAGCGTCTCCACGATCTGCGCCTCGGGGACGGTCTTGACGACCTTGCCCTTGACGAAGATCTGGCCCTTGCCGTTGCCGGAGGCGACGCCCAGGTCGGCCTCGCGGGCCTCACCGGGACCGTTGACGACGCAGCCCATCACGGCAACCCGCAGCGGCACCGGCAGCCCTTCCAGGCCGGCGGTGACCTCCTCGGCGAGCTTGTAGACGTCCACCTGGGCGCGACCGCAGGACGGGCACGAGACGATCTCCAGGCCCCGCTCACGCAGGCCCAGCGACTCCAGGATCTGGTTGCCGACCTTGATCTCCTCCACCGGCGGGGCGGACAGCGACACCCGGATGGTGTCGCCGATCCCCTCGGCGAGCAGGGCACCGAAGGCGACGGCCGACTTGATGGTGCCCTGGAAGGACGGGCCAGCCTCGGTGACACCGAGGTGCAGCGGGTAGTCGCACTGCTCGGCGAGCTGCCGGTACGCGCGGATCATCACGACCGGGTCGTTGTGCTTGACGGAGATCTTGATGTCGCGGAAGCCGTGCTCCTCGAACAGCGAGCACTCCCACAGCGCCGACTCGACGAGCGCCTCGGCGGTGGCCTTGCCGTACTTGCTCAGCAGTCGCTTGTCCAGCGACCCGGCGTTGACGCCGATCCGGATCGGCACGCCCGCCGCGCCCGCGGCGCGAGCGATCTCCTTGACCTTGTCGTCGAACTGTCGGATGTTGCCCGGGTTGACCCGGACGGCCGCACAGCCGGCGTCGATCGCGGCGAAGACGTACTTGGGTTGGAAGTGGATGTCGGCGATCACCGGGATCTGGGACTTCTTGGCGATCGCGGGCAGCGCCTCGACGTCGTCCTGCGAGGGCACGGCCACCCGGACGATCTGGCAACCGGACGCGGTCAGCTCGGCGATCTGCTGAAGCGTGGAGTTGATGTCGGAGGTGAGGGTCGTGGTCATCGACTGCACGGACACCGGCGCACCGCCACCGACCGGCACCGAACCGACCATGATCTGGCGGCTGGCCCGGCGGGGAGCGAGTGGCGGGGGCGGCACGGCGGGCATACCGAGACTGATAGCTGTCACTTCAGGCACTCACCTTGAGAAGAGCGTGATGGGGTTGACGACGTCCGCGGCGATGGTCAGCAGCGTGAACGCGCCACCGATCAGGATCACCACGTACGTGAAGGGCATCAGTTTGAGGTAGTCCACCCGGCCGGGGTCGGTCCGGCCGATCCGCGCGTAGACCCAGGAGCGGGCCCGTTCGAACCAGGCGATGGCGATGTGGCCGCCGTCCACCGGGAGCAGCGGCAGCAGGTTGAACACGCCGATGAAGAAGTTCAGCGACACGAAGAGCATGAAGAAGACCAGCCAGGCGTTGTTCTCCACCGCCTCGCCGCCGAGCCGGCTGGCGCCGACCACGCTGATCGGGGTGTCGATGTCGCGTTCGCCGCCGGTGAGCGCGGTCCACAGGGCGGGGACCTTCTGGGGGAGGCGTTGCAGCGCCTGTACGGTGCCGACGGCCAGGTCACCGGTGAAGTCGGCGGTCGCGCCGAAGGCTCCGACCGGCCCGTACGTCACCCGGGTCGGGGTGCTGGGGACGAGCCCGACGCCGAGCGCGGCCACCGGCACGGCGGTACCGGTCGGGTCGTCCAGCGGCGGACGCTGGGTCTGCGCGAGCACCGTGCTGGTGCTGCCCGGCTGCCCGTCCCGGACGTACTGGATCTGCGCGGTCTCCCCCGGCTTGAGCGCGCGCAGGGTGGTGAGCAGGTCGCCGTAGTTGCCGATCGAGGTGCCGTTGATCGAGGTGATCCGGTCACCGTTGCGCAGCTGGCCCTGGGCCGCCGGGCTGGCCGCGTCGGTGGAGGTGCACGCCCGCACCGCGTTCTCCGGCACCACGCACTGGCTGAGCTGGATCACGGCGGGCTCCTTGCGGGCCTCCGTGTCGGTGGTGGGAAAGTCCGGGTTGGGCAGGCCTGCGGAGACGGCGAGGATCCAGATGGTGACCAGGGCGAGCGCGAAGTGGGTGATCGAGCCGGCGGCCATCACGATCGTGCGCTTCCACACCGGGTAGCGCCACATCACCCGCGACTCGTCGCCCGGCTCGACGTCGTCGTCCTGCGGGGTCATCCCGACGATCTTGCAGAAGCCGCCGAGGGGGATGCCCTTGAGGCCGTACTCGGTCTCACCCCGGCGGAACGACCAGATGGTGGGGCCGAAACCGACGAAGTACTTGGTGACCTTCATCCCGAACATCTTGGCGGTCAGCAGGTGCCCCGCCTCGTGCAGACTGACCGAGACGAGGATGGCCAGGGCGAAGAGGACCACCCCGAGCAGGTACGACATCAAGCTCCTTCCACCGAACCCGCGATGATCTCCTGCGCGTGCGCGCGTGCCCACGACTCAGCCGTGAGCACGTCCTCGACGGTACCTGGTTCGTCGAAGTCCGGAGCGTCCTCCAACACGCGTTCCAGGGTGTCGACGATGCCGAGGAACGGTAGTCGCCCCGCCACGAACGCCGCCACGCACTCCTCGTTCGCCGCGTTGTAGATCGCCGGCCGGCAGCGCCCGGCCTCCCCCGCGGCCTTGGCCAGCGCGACGGCCGGGAACGCCTCGTCGTCGAGCGGCGCGAACTCCCAGGTGTGCGCAGCCGTCCAGTCGACCGCCGTGGCCGCCTCGGGCACCCGGTCCGGCCAGCCGATGCCGAGCGCGATGGGCAGCCGCATGTCCGGTGGGCTGGCCTGGGCGATCGTCGACCCGTCGACGAACTCGACCATCGAGTGGATCACCGACTGCGGGTGCACCATGACGGTGATGTCGGCGTACGGCACGTCGAACAGCTCGTGCGCCTCGATCACCTCGAGCGCCTTGTTGACCATGGTCGCCGAGTTGATCGTGACGACCGGCCCCATGTTCCACGTCGGGTGCGCCAGCGCCTGCTCCGGCGTGACCTGCGTCAACTCGTCGCGTCGCCGACCCCGGAACGGGCCGCCGCTGGCCGTGACGATCAACCGACGCACCTCGCCACGCGTCCCGCTGCGCAGGCACTGGGCCAGCGCCGAGTGCTCCGAGTCGACCGGCACGATCTGCCCCGGCCGCGTCACCGCGCCCTTGACCAGGGGGCCGCCGGCCACGAGCGACTCCTTGTTGGCCAACGCGAGGGTACGACCACCACGCAGCGCGGCCAGCGTAGGAGCGAGGCCCAGCGAGCCGACCACCCCGTTCAGCACGATGTCGCACGGCCACTGGGCCAGCTCGGTCATGGCGTCCGGGCCGGCCACGATCTTGGGAAGTTTGAAGTCGCCGGTGGCCCACCCGCGCCGGCTCGCCTCCGCGTAGAACGCGAGCTGCAGGTCCTGCGCGGCGGACGCCTTGGCCACCCCGACCGCCTCGACGCCCAACTCGAGGGCCTGCGTGGCGAGCAGCTCGACGTTGCCGCCGCCGGCACCCACCGCGACCACCCGGAACCGGTCCGGGTTACGCCGGACGATGTCGATGGCCTGGGTGCCGATCGAACCGGTGGACCCGAGCAGGACGAGGTCGCGGGGGGAAGTCACGCGGCCATTCTCCCCCACCGTCACTGAACGCCCGCTGGGAGCCTCAGCCCTCCCCGCCCGCGCCGTGCGCGGCGCCCGACGCCCGACGCGCGGCGCCCGACGCGCGGCGCCCGACGCGCGGCGCCCGACGCGCGGCGCCCCGACGCCCCGACGCCCGGCGCCCGGCGCCCCGGCGCCCGACGCTTGATCAACTCGGCTTCAAGGAAGTCGGGCTATCCCAGGCACCTGGACACCCCGACTTCAACGAAACCGTGTCGATCAAGCGTTGTCGTCGGCCGAGTCGGTGAGCGTCGCGCCCGGCGCTTCCTCGTCGAGAAGTTCGGCCGGGTCGATGGCGAAGTCGAACGGCTCCCGCATGGTGAAGGTGCTGCCCGCCGCGGCGGCGGCCAGCGGCCGGTACTCCGCGTCGACCAGCTCGAACAGGGCAATGGTCGGCACCCGGTTGCGCAGGTCCACCCGGAGGAAAAACGGCACTCCGACGGCTGCGTACTCCCGCGGCCGGTCGATCACGTCCTTGCGTCGGTTACCCGGGGAAACGATCTCCCCCAGCAGCACCGCCTCGGCGATGGGAACCGTCGTGCGGCCACCGCCCGAGTTACGCAGCACAGCGATATCCGGGACGAAAAGGTCATCCCCGGAGATGACGTTGATCTCCGGGTAGACCCAGAATCCGGCCTTCCGCGCAGCACGGTGCAGCACGTACGGCAGCTCTCGCTCGACCGACTGATGATCGATTCCCGCGTGTGGTGTCACGATCACGCTTCCGCTCAGGACCTCAACCTTGGGGCCGTTGGTCTCCGGCAACAGGTCGAGGGCGAGCTGCGCGGTCCACGGCTCGTCGTGCCACCGCAGCACGTCGAACGACGGCTCGGTGTGCTGCGGTGGCGGCTCCGGCGCGAACGCGGCCTGGGCCATCCGGGCTCACCCCCTCAGCGGACCATCCTGGTCAGGCCAGCCTAGTCACCGCAGCCCCAGGAACGCGTCATCGCACACCCAGTCCGTCAGCGCCTTCCGCCGGCGACGGAGCTGCCCGGCTACCGGCACGTGGCACCTTGTACTGGCACCCCGCGACGGAGATCCTTCGGGTCATGGGCCGTTGGGCCGACTACAGCGCCCGCCGCTCACAGCGGTTGGGCCATTCGGCCCCGTGGGTCAGGCGAGTCAGGCGGCCACCTCGAACTCTCCCTGGAGGGCGTGAAGCTGATCCGAGCGCAGGTGACGCACCTCCCAGATCAGCTCCGCCACCTGACTCGTTCTGGCATCCGCGGGCGGGCAGGACTGCGGCAACTCGACATCGATCAGCGCGGCAAGATCCTCGACCCGGAAGGAGAGCACGGTCGCAAAACCGGACAGCAGCTCCGGACTCAGTTGCTTACGGCCGTTGCCCACCAGGTGGATGGTCGCCGCCGACAACGGCCCAATTCCGGCCAGTCGATACAGCGCTTTCGCCGAGTTCAGATTATTCAGATTTCGGTTGCGGAGCAGGCGCACGATCACCGCGCCCGGACCGTACGGGAACGGGTCGCGCTTCCGCGCGATCGGTGCGATCGGGGCCGGTGGCGACATCGACCTGGCTACTCCGAGCAGTTGTTGACACCGATCGAGGGGCAGACGAAGAGCAGTTCTCACCACCTGGTCCAGGATCGAGTCGGCGGGAGCAGCGAACGGTGCTAGGTCACTCGGCACATCAAGGCCGGCCAAGACGAAGAGATCCGCCGCATGCAGACCAAGCGCGGGAGCGAGTCGTCGCAGGACTGACGGATTGGACGCATCGCCCTTGAAGGCCGCCTCTAGCTCGGCTTGATCGACTTGGGCCGCACGCATCAAGCTGCCGACGTTCTGCCCCCGGTTCGCTGACAGCCGAGCCACCATCGCAACGACGTTTCCTGGGCCCGGCGCCCATTTCGCGGTTCGAGCACCCGGGAGGCCGTTACTCATCAGGGCCTCCCAGGCGACGTCCGGGCTCCCCCCTCAGCGGACCATCCTGGTCAGCTCGGCCTAGCCACCGCAGCCCCAGATGTAGGTCATCGCACACCCGGTGCGTCATTGAGGGCTACCCGAACTCATGACCTCCCGGCCTTTCGCGTATGACACCAGGTCGCCGACCCTCCAGCGCGCCGTGCCTGATCCCGCGGTGCCGGCGAAAGCGCATCCGAGACAGCCATTTGGAGGATAAGCATTCGAGTGGCCTCTTGATCGGAATCCTCGCGCCGAACCATCTCCATAGCCCACGTTGCGGCTAACTCCATCCAGTATGACTGTGCGGACTTCCACGCCGTCTCAACTGTCAGTTCGACGAGTTTTTCAGGGGTTGGAACGCCACCCTCGCTGAAAGAGTCCCACGAGCGAGAAAAATCGACCAAGCATGCAGCGAGGTCGCGCTCCAGATACGGCCACACGGGAACGAATCCCGATCTTTCAAGGGGAGGACCGGCCTTCTGACTCCACACCCACGCCGATCCGACCATCAGGCATGACCCCAATCGACGCCCCGTCCCCCGATACATCACCGGGATCCAGTTCCCCGTCTCAACCCCACGGCCTGTAGTCGAATTCAATCCCTCGATCGCTCATAAATTTCTGGAACTGCTGGCGAGTAGCATCCGTCCACCTACGGCCGAACACCGGACCTCCGGCAGATCTTGGAGGGAAAGCGCCCCTCCCGGGGCCGAATTCTTCCAAGATCTCGGTGAGCGAGGTCGCCGAGCGGCTCGACTGCTGTGCGCGGGTTGACGCGATGAAGGCGGCCCAGACCGTGGGGGTGAAGGTCAGCTCCGGTCCTTGCTGTCCCGCACCCCGATCGCGTCGGCGAGCCCCGCCACCTCGACACAGTTACCCTCGCCGCCGGACCGGGACGACGTGCGCCAGACTCCGTCACGCACCATCTGTCATCTCCTTCGCTATCGCTTCAATCAGCTCACGGGACTCGTCGGCGCTCAGCGCCTGCTCGCCGAGGGAGCGCCACGCGTCTTCGTAGATCTCGATCTCGTGGGTCTTGTCAAGGTAGACCGCGCCACACGGCCCGTCCATATAGATGGTGGTCGGCTCCGGATCGCGCACCTCGGCCGGGAAGTCGAGCATGGTGAAGGTGCCGGCCTGTGCCCAGCGCACCAGGCCCGCAGCGAGCGGCAACACCCGGATGCCGATGTTGTGCTGCCGCGACGACACCACCAGCGACTCCAGTTGCCGCGCCATCGCCGCCCGATCGCGCAGCGGACGGCGCAGCACCGCCTCGCTCAGGATGACGGTGCTGGCCGCTGCCGGCGGCTCGACGCCCACGACGGGCCTTGCGCTGCTGCCGATGATCCACTCGGGCTCACGGAAATCGGGGTGTCCGCATGCCGCGGACACCCCGACTTCTTGCAACGCGTGTGGATCAGGGAGTGATGACGAACTGCGAGCCCGGCTGGATGACGATGTTGCCGTCAGCCGAGTTGGTGATTGTCACGTTCGTCAGGTTGGCGTTGCCGCGCGCGCCGCTCATCGCGAGAATGCCGGCGCCGTTGACGGACTTGTCGATCCGGACGTTGGTGATCGCGAGGTTCGGTATGTTGCCGCCACCGTTCTTGAACTGGATGCCGTCGTACGTCGAGTCGATGATGTCGGTGTCCCGAATCGTGACCCCGACGATGTCCCGAGTGGCCGGGAAAATCGTGATGGCACCGAACTCCTGGTCCTCGTTCCAGAACGCGCCACCGGTGCGGTAGAGCCCGTTGTTGGCGATCAGCGTCGTGCCGGAGAACGGCAGCGGGTCGTGGTCGGTCGCCAGCATGATGCCCGGGTAGTTCGCGGTGTCGTAGATCAGGTTGTTCTCGATCGAGTTGTCGTAGCCGCCGTAGATGGCGATGCCGTTGGCCCGCCAGGGCAGCTGGACGGTGTTGTTGACGAAGTGGTTGTCGTGGGCGATGTCGACGTTGCGGTCCTTGACGTACGGGTTGGCCCAGACCGCGAGGGCGTCGTCGCCGGTGGTGCGGAAGGACGAGTTGAACACCCGTGAGTTACGCGTGCCGTTGCTGAAGTTGATGCCGTCGGCGTACGTGTTGCGGATCCGCATGCCGGTGAACTCCAGCCCGTCGGCCGGCCCCCAGAGGTCGGGGATGTTGTCGTAGTCGCGACCCACCCAGGCACCCACGTTGGCGTGCTCGATCCAGACGTTACTGATCTTCGTGCCGGTGCCGAAGCGACCGTTCAGACCCACGCCACCCTCGGCGTTGCCGTCACCGCCCCGGATCCGGCCGGAACCGAAGATGGCGATGTCGGAGATCTGGGTGTTCTTGTCGATGTCGAAGCCGAAGTTGCCCTCGTGCGGGTGGTTGATGCCGCCCACCACGTTCTGCGGCTCGGTCAGCGTGTAGAGCTGCGAGTGCCACATCCCGGCGCCCCGGATCGTGACGTTGCTGATGCCGACCTGGTTGTGCATGCCCCGGTTCAGCGGGTCGTCGGTCAGGATCTTCTGCTCCTGCCGCCACTGTCCGGCCGGGATCCAGACGCACCCGATGACACCGTTCTGGTCGTCGGTCACCGCCCGCTGGATGGCGGCGGTGTCGTCGAGCCCGTCGTTCGGGACCGCACCGTACGAGGTGATCGAGGTGCAGCCGGCCGGTTGACTCGCCGCCGGGGCGACCTGCTCCAAGTCGATCATGTCGATGACGTAGAAGGACGCGGTGTCACCCGAGTCGCGCTGCAACTTGAACCGGGTGCCGGCCGGGTACGACTGCGCCAGCAACGCGTTCGACTCGTCGAAGAGCCGTCGGGCGTCGGCCTGCGGGGTGTTGGTCAGCGCCTCCGGCCCGTCGGTGTTGCCGTAGAGCCAGCTGTGCTTGGACGACAGGGTCAGCTTGCGGGAGAAGACGTCGTTGACGTAGAGGCTGATGGTCGCCTCGATGCCCCCGCCACCTGGCGCGTCCGGGATGGAGTTGCGCACCACGATGGAGTTGGCCTGGTTGGCCGAGGTGAACTCGACGAACTGGCCGGTGCCGGTGAGCCGGACCGACTTGCGGCCGGAGGACTCGCTGGCGAAGTTGGTGTGCCCGAAGGTGCGCAGCGCGTCGGTCTCCAGCAGCGTGCCCTGGTAACGGCCGGCCTCCGCCTCGTAGGAGACGTACGGGACGGCAGCCCCGCGCCCGACCACGATCGACTGGCTGAACGCGTTGTTCGTCTCGTTGGTCTCGGTGACCGCGTTTGTGGCGTCGGCGGTGGCGGTGATGGTGGCGCCGCCGCTGGTGGCGGTCCAGCTACCACTGACGGCCACGGTGACCGTCGCGCCGGCCGCGATCGAGGCGGTGGTGGAGTTGAGCGTGGTGCTGCCCGCCACCAGCCGGGTGACGGTGGTCGCGCCGGTCGCGGTGGTGCCCCGGTTGCGCACCGTCACGGTGAAGGTGACGGACGCGCCGACGGCCGGGTTCGGCGGGTTCGAGGCGATGCTGAGCACCTGGAGGTCCGGGCCGGGGGCCTGCGCCACCACCAGCGGCGACGCCGCCGTGAAGCTGTTGTTGCCGTTGTTCTGCTCGACGATCGTGTTCGTCGGGTCGACCACCGCGGTGACGGCGTAGCTGCCCATCGGGCGGGTGCCCGCGTTTACCGACACGGTGGTCGAGGCACCGGCGGCGAGCGCGCCCACCGTGGCGCTGCCGACGACCGCGCCGGCCAGGCTGACGTTCAGGGTGGTGGCGCCCGCGGACGCCGACCCGATGTTCTGCACCACGGCCGAGAGGGTGATCGCGCTGACCTCGCTGGGCGAGGTCGGCGACCAGGTCACCGAGCTGACCACCAGGTCCGGGTTGGGTGCCGGGGTGCCGCACACCTCGAACTCGGCGACCTGGCCGGACGGGGCACCGGTGTTGCCGGTGAACCGCAACTGCACGTCCGCCGTGGTCGCGCTGACCGGGATGGTCACCGCGTTGCTGCCCTGCACGAACTGGTAGGCCGCCGAGGACACCAGACTGGTGTACGCGGACGACGCCTGGTCGCGGCCGAGGACCTGGATGGTCTGGGTACGGGTGCCCCACGACGAGTCCGGGTTGAGCTTCACGGTGACGCCGGAGATCGAGTGGTTGGCACCGAGCGCCACTGTCAGGTTCTGCGGGTAGCTCGCCGCGCCCTCCCAGTAGGTGCCGAGTTGCCCGTCGTTCGCCTTGTCCGGGGTGAAGCTGAAGGTGGAGCCGCTCGCCGTCATGCTCTTGCCCTGCGCCACGTTGGTGCAGGCGGGCGGGTTGCTGCCGGTCCGGGTGACGGTGTTGCTGGTGCCGGACAGGTTGCCGGCGCCGTCCCGGGCGCGGACGTGGTACGACACGGTCGCCGTCGCCGGTTGGGTGTCCTGGTAGGTGAGGACGCTGCCCAGCGTGGCGATCAGGCTGCCGCCCCGGTAGACGTTGTAGCCGGCCAGCCCGCTGCCACCGGAGTCGGTGGAGGCCCCCCAGGTGAGCGTGATCGTGCTGCCCGACGTGCTCTGCGACAGCGTCCCCGGGGTGCTCGGCGCGGTGGTGTCACCACTGCCGGTCCGGGTGACCGTGTTGCTGTTGCCGGAGAGGTTGCCGGCGGCGTCGCGGGCCCGGACGTGGTAGGACACGGTGGCCGTGGCCGGCTGGGTGTCGTTGAACGTGGTCACGTTGCCGACGGACTGGAGGAACGCGCCGTTGCGGTAGACGTCGTAGCCGGCGATGCCGCTGCCGCCCGCGTTGTCGGTCGACGCCACCCAGTTGAGGCTGATTGTGGTACCCGACTGGGTGTACGAGAGGTTGCCGGGGACGCTCGGCGCGGTGGTGTCCGGGGTGGTGCCGCCGCTGCCGTACACCTCCAGTTCGGAGAGCTGCCCGGCCGGCCAGCCGCTGTTGGCGGTGATGCTGATCCGGACGTAGCGGGTGGCGGTCTGGCTGACGTTGATCGTGACCGTGTTGCCGCTCGCCGGGTTGAAGGTGTACGTCTGCGACCCGACCAGGGTGCCGAACGACGAACCGTTGGTGCTGCCCTGCACGCTCAACGTCTGCGTCCGGGTCCCCCACCCGGAGGTCGGCAGCTTCAGCACGACCTGGTTGACGGACTGCGATGAGCCGAGATCGACCTGCACCCACTGCGGAAACGAGTTGTTGACGCTCTCCCAGTAGCTGCCCGCGTTGCCGTCGACGACCTTCGACGAGTCGTAGACGTCGGCGTGGCCACTGGACTGGGTGGGACGACCCTGGGCGAGGTTGGTGGCCGCCGCGGCGAACCCGCTGCTCGGTGCCGCTGCCGCCGGCTCGGCGGGGCGGGCGGCGGCCGGGTTCGCGACGGCTGTCGCTCCGACCGTGGCGATCAGCGCGGCGGCGGCCGTGGCCGCCACCATCCTGAACAGATTCGTTCGTCTCATCACTGTCCTTGTCGTCGGGGGACGGTTGCCCCGGTGGCGGGACCACCGGGTGGGGGTGCGGCGGTGCGGCGCCGGCCGACGCGCGAGGGCCGGTGTCGAGAGAGACGGGGGTCCGGGCGGCGCGGGGGCGCCGCTCGTCCTGGAACACCAGATGGGTACGACCATCAACGGGCCTCCCCAGGAGGCCCGTTGAATCTTCCGAGAGGGTGCACAGAACAGTGCACTTGTTTGTCAAAATCTTGCGTTACTTTGGCCAAAGGTTACTGACGTGCTACGGGAGCGTCAACACTTCGACCACCATGACTATTGACGGACTTGTCTGCCCCTGGAGCCACCACCAGGGCCGACCTGCCCACAATTTCGGGGAAGGGGCCACCTCCCGACGGCTGGAGGCGACACCTTCCCCGAAGTTGCGCGGATCTTGCGTCAGGTCGTGCGGGAACGATCAGGCATCTGGCGCCCTCAGCACGAAGGTCTCCAGCAGCTCCCCGCCGTACCAGTCGCTGCGCTGGCCCACCTGGGTCATGCCCAGCCGCCGCGCCACCGCCATCGACGGCTCGTTGCCCGGCGACACGACCGCGTAGATCTCCCGGGTACCGGCGGCGAACTCCCGCGCTACCGCCGCACGGGCCGCCTCGGTGGCGTAGCCGTGCCCCCACGCGTCCGGGTGCAGGTGCCAGCCCACCTCGATGTCGTCGGTCCGCACCGCCTCATCCCGGCCCGGCAGCGGCTTGAGCAACGCCGTGCCCACCACCTGACCCGTCTCGCGTACCTCGATCGCCCAGGTGCCGTACCGGCCGCCGTCGGCGGCGTGCCGCTCCTGCCAGCTCCGCAGTCGCTCGGCGGCCTGGGCCGGTTTGGTCATCGGCAGACCCGGCGCCGCGCCCAGGTATCGGCTGATCTCGGGACGCGAGTAGATGTCGTAGATCCGGGCCAGATCGGCCGGATCTTCGGTCCAATCGCGCAGGATCAGGCGTTCGGTGGTGAGAACAGTCATGACCGGCGATCTTAAGGAGTGACGGCCCCGACGACAGGGAAGGAGGACCCGATGGGCAACGGATGGCAGCGCACGAAACGGATCACCAGTGCCGCGTTCCGTCCGGTGCGCGGACGGGACCTGTCGCTGCACGCCGCCGCGATCACCTTCTACGGGGCGATCGCCGTGGTGCCGGTCGCGCTGCTGGCGATCTGGCTCACCGCACTGGTGGCCGGGGCCGACCGGGTACGCCGGCTCACCTCGTACGCCGTGGAAGCCCTGCCCACCGCGATCGGCGCACCCCGGGCGGTGGACGCGCTCGTCAACGCCGGGGTGGAGCTGACCCCGCTGCTGGCACTGGCCTCCCTCCTGCCCGCGTCGCTGTACGGCGAGGGTCTGCGCCGGGCGTTCGTCTCGGTCGCCGCACCCCGCTCCGACGAGCACCTGATCGGCTGGCGGGGCCGGCTGCTGCTGCTGCCCCTGCTCGCGCCGGCCCCCGCCCTGCTGCTGTCGATCCTGCTGGCGCTCCCGCTCACCACCCGGCTCGTCCGCCAGGGCGGCTGGCTCGGCGTGCTCGGCGTGGTGCTGTCGTTCCTCGCGGTCTGGCTGGTGCTCACGCCCGTACTGGTGTGGGTGTTCCGGGTGGTCGGTCCGGCGTCACCGGACTGGCTCTCCACACTCGGCATCGGGTCGTTCACCGCGGCGAACCTCTCCGGCTTCCTGCACGGCTTCGTGCTCTTCGCCTCGCTCCCGCTGGACCTGGGCGTGCCGTTCGGCGGCTTCGACGAGATCGGCGCCGGGGTGGCCGTACTCCTCTGGCTCTACCTGTTCCACGTGATCGTCCTGGCCGGCTACTCCGCCACCCTGGCCCTCTCCCGCTGGCGCACCACCCGCACCGCCCCCACCACCCCCACCACCCCCTCCCCCACCACCCCCACCCCACCCCGCCCCGCGCGTTGATCATGGAGTTATTGCCACTCGCCACGGCGTGTCGTCGCTATAACTCCATGATCACCGCGCAGGGGCGGGGCGGGCGGGGGCACCGCGGGGGTGGGGTGGGGTGGGTGGGGTTAGTCCCTGTCGCCTCTGGCGATGCGGCCCGTTCCGGGCTGAAAATCGTGTTGGTCGCTCGCTGACGTCGTATCTCCTTGGTCCGT
>NZ_JBEZGL010000023.1:0-123984 GCF_040649915.1 Micromonospora sp. NPDC048839 | reverse complement strand
ACCGTAGATCAACAGGGGCGCGGCCAGCGGCTCGATCACCACCACGAGCCCCGTCAACCCTCGCCGACCAGCACAAACAGGATGCAACTAGCCCACTGATATCGGTGTGTCCGGGTAGGCGGGATGCCCCGATTTCAATGAAGCCGAGCCGATCACGACGGCCTTGGCGTCGAGCGCGACGTGGGCGGCGGTAGATCACGACACCCTTGGCGTCGAGCGCGTTGTGTCCCCCGGTGGATCACCACGGCGTTGGCGTCGAGCGCGACGTGGCCGGCGGTAGTTCACGGCGGCGTTGGGGTCGAGCGCGACGGTGCCGGCGGTTGAATCACGACGGCGTTGGCGTGGCGGGCGGGAGTTGACCAATCGACACGAAACCGCGCCTCCGAGGCGGAGGCGCGGTTCGGGGACGTGTGAGGTCAGGCGACGTGGCGTTGGGCCGGGACTGTCGACTTGTGTGGGCGACCCAGTCGGGCCTCCAGTCGGGCGACGTCGACCCGGGCGTGTCGGCGGTCGGCCAGGTCCTCCCAGCCGACGGCGAGCAGTCGGAGTCGTTCAGACTCGCTGAAGCCGCCCCAGACGCCGTAGGGCTCGCGGACTGACAGGGCGTGCGCGGCGCACTCGGCCCGCACCGGGCAGGCGCGGCAGACTGCCTTGGCGGAGGACTCGCGACGCAGTCGGGAAGAGCCTCGCTCGCCGTCGGGGTGGAAGAACTGGGCGCTGTCCCGGCCCCGGCAGGCACCGAGTCGCTGCCAGTCCCAGAGATCGACGATGGGTCCGGGCAGTCTACGTACGTTCGACATCAGCACCCCTCCTCCCGCGCGGCTCCGCGAGAATCCATATGGCCGGCATCCGGGCGGCGGGCCGCGCAGGCGCACCGTTCCCGGCCTGGCCCTCCCGGTACCCGGACTCTCGTCGACTCACACGTCTGTGATCGAAAACGTCCTAGAAATTGCGGCTTTTGCCCCAACTGTCGGAAAAGTTCGAAGGATTGCCGGGAACCCCCTCCCCAGCCGACCCCGTCATGGTCTGCTCGTTGGCGGAGAGGAGACCACAGTGCGTACCGTTCTTGTGTGCGTTCGGACACCACTCGCGGCCCAGCACCTTACTTCTGCTGCCGCGCGGCTGGGGTTGTCCGCAATCGTTCGTACCGCCGTCTCTGATCCTGAGGTGATGCTGCGGCTCGCCGAGCGACCGGCTGACGTGGTGCTGGCTGATACGGCCCTGACCCGGCCGGACAGCGCCGGCTTCGTGCGTCGGGTACTGGCCCGCGCCCCGCAGGCCGCGGTGCTGTTGCTCGGCACCGAGGAGTCCGAGGCCGCGGCGGCCACCATCAGCGCCGGTGCCCGGGGTCTCATTCAGAATGTCGACCACGACCTGACCAGCGCGGTGGCGAAGGCGCTGCTGCTGCTCACCGCCCCCGGACGGGCGTCGCGGCAGCGGATCACCGATCCTGCCCGGGACGCCGCGGCAGTGGGTGGTTCGGGCCGCTCGGGGCCGTCACCGCGTGGCTCCGGCGATCCCGGCTGGGCGGCCACGCCCGGCGAGGGACAGGCGGGTGTGCCGTCGGTGCCGGTGCAGCGGGGTGACGACGAGGCCGAGTCGGCGACCGGCGAGTCGTCGGCGGAGCAGGCCGATCCGGCCCGGCCCGCGCCCAACGCCCGGCCCAGCCGGGCGTCGATCGGGCTGACCGAGCGCGAGCTTCAGGTGCTGCTCGGCATGGCCGAGGGCAAGAGCAACGCGGAGATCGGTCGGGAGTTGTTCGTGTCGGAGGACACCGTCAAGACGCACGCCCGCCGGTTGTTCCGCAAGCTTGGCGCTCGGGACCGGGCACACGCGGTGGCAGCTGGCTTCCGGGCCGGCCTGGTCGCCTGAGGCCCGCCGCCGTCACTCGGTGGCGGTCGGGGCGCCCGGCTCGTCCTCGGTGCCCTCGGTCAGGGTGTCGTGCACCCCGTCGGCGTACCCCCGGGCGTAGTCCCAGGTCACGTAGTGGTCTGGGTCGGGGTCGTAGGCGGGCTCGTGCACCCGGGGCCGACCGGAGTTGAGCAGGTGTCGCAGGTTGCCGCGGAGCAGGTCCCAGTCGAAGTAGTGCGGCTCCCGGCAGTCCTCGCATTCGATCACCAGCCCGCGGACCCCGATCGGGGCCAGCAGAGCCTGGTAGATCTCCAGGTCGGCGAGGTCTTCCAGCACATCCTGCCGCTCGACGTCGGTCAGCGGATCCGGCGTCGCGTCGTCGCCCGGGTCATCCAGACCCGCTGTCGGATCGGCCGGGTCGCCGTTGAACGGGTCGATGGGCTCGTCGTGCACCCCCTCACCGTAGACCCAACGCGGCGCGAACGTCCGCCCCCCGGCCTTGCGCCGGGCCGGCCTGCCACGGACGGGTCGCCCAGCTCACTGGGTACGATGAGGCGACGTGCCGGCACCGTGGCGTGCTCCGGTGCCCGCACGCGCCACCTCGCTGAAGCCCATTCGAGCAGCTCAGGGGAGCAATCGTGGAAAATTCGCCCAGCACCGACTTTGCGGCCGGCGCCGAGTACGCCGACCTGGGCGGCCACCTGCCCGAGCTGCCGGCCGGCTCTGCGCGGGTGGTGCCGCTCGGTCTCACCTTCGACGACGTGCTGTTGCAGCCGGGCGAGTCGGACGTCGCCCCCAGCGAGGTGGACACCCGCACCCGGCTGACCCGGGAGATCGAGATCGCCATCCCGCTGGTCTCCAGCGCGATGGACACGGTCACCGAGGCACGGATGGCGATCGCGATGGCCCGTAACGGCGGCATCGGCGTCCTGCACCGCAACCTCTCGATGGAAGACCAGGCCCAGCAGGTCGACCTGGTGAAGCGTTCGGAGTCGGGCATGATCACCAATCCGGTGACCTGCTCGCCGGAGGACACAGTGCGCGACGTGGACCGGCTCTGTGCGAAGTTCCGGATCTCCGGCCTGCCGGTCACCAACGCCAGCGGCGCACTGGTGGGGATCATCACCAACCGGGACATGCGGTTCGTCTCCGATCCGTCCACCCCGGTCCACGAGGTCATGACCAAGACCCCGCTGATCACCGCGCCGGTCGGGGTCACCAAGGCCGACGCGCTCGACCTGCTACGCAAGCACAAGGTCGAGAAGCTGCCGCTGATCGACGAGGGCGGCCGGTTGCGCGGTCTGATCACCGTCAAGGACTTCACCAAGAGTGAGCAGTTCCCGCTGGCGACGAAGGACTCCTCGGGTCGGCTGCGGGTCGCCGCCGCGATCGGCTTCGGTGAGGAGTCGTACAAGCGGGCTCGGACCCTCGTCGACGCCGGGGTGGACGTGATCGTGGTGGACGTGGCGCACGGCCACAGTCGGGCCATCGTCGAGATGATCCAGCGCCTCAAGCGGGAGACCGACGTTCAGGTGATCGGTGGCAACTCGGCCACCTACGCCGGTGCCCGCGCGTTGGCCGAGGCCGGCGCGGACGCTGTCAAGGTCGGGGTCGGCCCGGGGTCGATCTGCACCACCCGGGTCGTCGCCGGGGTCGGCGTACCGCAGATCACCGCGATCATGGAAGCGGCCCGTGCCTGCCGGCCGCTGGGTGTGCCGGTGATCGGTGACGGTGGCATGCAGTATTCCGGTGACATCGCCAAGGCCCTCGTGGCCGGTGCCGACTCGGTGATGCTCGGCAGCCTGCTCGCGGGCTGTGAGGAGAGCCCCGGCGAGCTGATCTTCATCAACGGCAAGCAGTACAAGTCCTACCGGGGGATGGGCTCGCTCGGTGCCATGCAGAGCCGGGGTGTGCAGAAGTCCTACTCCAAGGACCGCTACTTCCAGGACGACGTGATCTCCGACGAGAAGCTGATCCCGGAGGGGATCGAGGGGCAGGTCCCCTACCGTGGCCCGCTCGCCACCGTCGCCCACCAGCTTGTCGGCGGCCTCCGGCAGGGCATGTTCTACAGCGGCGCCCCGACCATCCCCGAGTTGCACCGGCGTGGCCAGCTGATCCGGATCACCGCGGCCGGCCTGAAGGAGAGCCACCCGCACGACGTGCAGATGACCGTCGAGGCGCCCAACTACCACTCCCGCTGATCCATCACCCCCAACCACCTGGAGTCCCCCATGCGTGACGTGGTCGAGATCGGGCTGGGCAAGACCGCGCAGCGCGGCTACCACCTGGACGACATCGCCATCGTGCCGAGCCGGCGTACCCGGGATGTCGACGACGTGTCGACCTCCTGGCAGCTCGATGCGTACCCGTTCGGCATCCCGTGCGTCGGCCACCCCTCCGACGCCACCATGAGCCCGGCCTCGGCGGTCCGCCTCGGTCAGCTCGGCGGTCTCGGCGTGCTCAACGTCGAGGGCCTGTGGACGCGCTACGAGAACCCGACGAAGGTGCTCGACGAGCTGGCCAGCCTCGACGAGGAGGCCCGCGCCACCAAGCGGCTCCAGGAGGTGTACGCCGAGCCGATCCGTCCGGACCTGATCGCCGAGCGGGTGCGCGAGCTGCGTGCCGGTGGCGGCACGGTGGCGGTACGGGTCTCTCCGCAGCACACCCTGGCGCTGGCCCCGGTGATCCTGGACGCCGGGGTGGACATCCTGGTCATCCAGGGCACCATCGTCTCGGCCGAGCACGTGTCGACCACCGACGAGCCGTTGAACCTCAAGGAGTTCATCGCCGACCTCGACCTGCCGGTGATCGTCGGCGGCTGCACGGACTACAAGACGGCGCTGCACCTGATGCGTACCGGCGCGGCCGGTGTGATCGTGGGCATCGGTGGCGACGAGTGGTCGACGACCGAGTCGGTGCTGGGCATCCGGGTGCCGATGGCCTCCGCGATCGCCGACGCCGCGGCGGCCCGTCGCGACTATCTCGACGAGACCGGCGGCCGGTACGTGCACCTGATCGCCGACGGTGACATCCAGACGTCGGGCGACATCGCCAAGGCGCTCGGCTGCGGCGCGGACGCGGTGATGCTCGGTGAGCCGCTGTCGCTCTGCGAGGAGGCGCCCGCCGGTGGTGCCTGGTGGCACTCGGCGGCGAGCCACCCGTCGCTGCCGCGGGGCGCGTTCGAGGTGGCCGGTGAGCCGCTCGGGTCGATGGAGGAGCTCCTCTTCGGGCCGGCGGACGAGGCGGACGGCCAGCTCAACCTGTTCGGTGGGCTGCGTCGGGCGATGGCCAAGTGCGGTTACCGCGACCTGAAGGAGTTCCAGAAGGTCGGCCTGGTCCTGGACCGCTGATTTTCACAGACGCTGGAAGGCCGGCCCCGCGCGATGCGGGGTCGGCCTTCGTCGCGCTACGCCCGCATCCAACAAAAGGCCGATACCGGTCGCACGGTCGGCGCCGCTGGCTACGCTCGTCCTGACCCGGGGACCCCGCGCGGGAGGAGTCAGCATGGTCCGGAGCGGACGGACGCCCACCGGCACCCGGCTGGTCGCCGCGCTGACCTGCGTCGTCGGGCTGGTGGTGGCCGGGTGTACGGGCGAGCACCGCGACGGGTTCCGGCCCGGCGCGGCCGACGCCGGTGACCCGTACGTGCCGGGGCGCGGTAACGGCGGCTACGACGTCAGCCACTACGGCCTGGACGTCCGCTACGACCCGTCGACCGACCGGCTGACCGGCCGAGCCGTCATCACCGCCACGGCCACCCAGGACCTGTCCCGGCTCAACCTGGACCTGGCCGGCCTCGCCGTCGACGCCGTCCGGGTGGGCGACGCGCGGGTCGACCACCGCCGCGACGACGGCGAGTTGGTGATCACCCCACGTGACGGTCTTCGGCGTGGTCAGCAGTTCACGGTGACCGTCGACTACGCGGGCGTGCCCACCGCCGCCGTGGACGGGTCGTTGGGCAGCGGCGGCTTCCTGCACACCGCCGACGGCGCGATCG
Source organism: Micromonospora sp. NPDC048839 (assembly GCF_040649915.1). NCBI lineage: Bacteria > Bacillati > Actinomycetota > Actinomycetes > Micromonosporales > Micromonosporaceae > Micromonospora > Micromonospora sp. NPDC048839. Next base: position 118,136 of record NZ_JBEZGL010000023.1, on the reverse strand, counting down.
CGCTCGGCCAACCCGACTCGGCCGCCACCTGGTTCCCGGTCAACGACCACCCGTCGGACAAGGCCAGCTACGACCTGGCGGTGACCGTGCCGGACGGCCTGGCGGCGCTGAGCAACGGAGTGCCCGGGCCGAAGAGCAGCGCCGACGGCTGGACCACCTGGCGCTGGTCGGAGCGCACCCCGATGGCCAGCTACCTGACCACGCTGGTGATCGGTGACTACCGGGTGGTGACCGCCACGCACGGCGGCCGGCCGATGGTCACGGCGGTGGCGGCGAGCCTGCCACCGGCCGGCGGCGCGGCCACCTCACTGGCCCGCACCGGCGCGATCGCCGACTTCCTGGCCAGCCGCTTCGGCCCGTATCCGTTCGACTCGTACGGCGGGATCGTGGTCGCCGACGACCGGGTCGGGTACGCGCTGGAAACCCAGTCGCGCCCGGTCTACGGTCCCGCGTTCTTCACCGACGATCGGCCCAACCCGAGCGTCGTGGTGCACGAGCTGGCGCACCAGTGGTTCGGCGACAGCGTGTCGGTGGGCAGGTGGAGCGACATCTGGCTGAACGAGGGCTTTGCCAGCTACGCCGAGTGGCTGTGGGAGGAACACGACGGCGGCCGGACCGCGCAACGCAACTTCGAGCTCCAGTACGCGGCCACCGACTGGTCGCAGCCGTCGGTCGAGCCCGGCCGGGAGCGGATGTTCGGTACGGCCGTCTACAAGCGCGGGGCGTTGGCCGTGCACGCGTTGCGACGGACTGTCGGTGACGAGGTGTTCTTCCGGATCCTGCGGACCTGGACCACCGAGAGGGCGGCGGGCAACGCGACCACCGCGGACCTCGTCGCGCTGGCCGAGCGGGTGGCGGGTCGGCAGCTCCGACCGCTCTTCGACGCCTGGTTGGTGGGTGGCTCAGCGCCGACACTGCCGTGACGGCGCCGTGCTGGCCTGTCGATATGCTGCCGTCCGGGGCGGCGGGGACAAGCCCGTGCGCGGGGAGCGGCCCAGGCCGTCACGGGGAGGGTGTGGGATGCGGGTGCGGCGACGCGGACTGCGGACGGGCTCGGCTCTGCTGGTGACCGGGGCGCTCGTCCTGTCCGGATGCGACTCGACGGGCTCGAGGCCCGCGCCGCCGCCGAGCGTGTCGCCCACGCCGTCGCGGACGTTCACCGTGGGCGCGCCGGGGGCCGGCGACGCCTACTTCCCGAGCTACGGCAACGGCGGCTACGACGTCGGACGGTACGTGGTCAAGGTGCGCTACGACCCCGCGAAGGACCGACTGACCGGTACGACCACCGTGCAGGCCACCCCGACGGCCGACCTGTCGACGTTCAACCTCGACCTCGCCGGCCTCACCGTCACCGCGGTCACCGTGGACGGTGCGCCGGCGAAGCACCGCCGCGAGCGGAACGAGCTGGTGATCACGCCAGCCTCCGGTCTGGTCAACGGCAACGGGTTCGTCGCCGAGATCGCCTACGAGGGCGTGCCGAAGCCGCTGAAGAACGAGACCCTCGGTGACGGTGGATTCCTGCACACCCCCGACGGTGCCATCGCGCTGGGGCAGCCCGAGTCGGCGAGCACCTGGTTCCCGGTCAACGACCACCCGTCCGACAAGGCCACGTACGACTTCGAGATCACGGTTCCGGACGGTCTCACCGCGGTCAGCAACGGCGTTCCCGGCGGCAAGGCCAGCACGGGCGGGTGGACCACCTGGAAGTGGTCGGAGAAGTCGCCGATGGCCAGCTACCTGAGCACGATGGTGATCGGCGAGTTCCGGATCACCACCTCCACGCACCGGGGGAAGCCGGTCTACAGCGCGGTCGCGATCGCGGCGAACAGTTTCGCGGATTCGGCGATCGCCGAGACCACAAAGGTCGCCGACTACCTGGAGACGGTGTTCGGGCCGTACCCGTTCGACGCGTACGGCGGTGTGGTGGTCTCGGACAGCCGGATCTCCTACGCGCTGGAGACGCAGAGCCGCCCGGTCTACTCGGCAGGTTTCTTCCGGCAGGGCCCGAACACCGGGGTGGTCGCCCACGAGTTGGCCCACCAGTGGTTCGGCGACAGCGTCTCCCTGGGCGCCTGGGAGGACATCTGGCTCAACGAGGGCTTCGCGACGTACGCGGAGTGGCTCTGGGCCGAACACACCAGAGATTCCACGGTCAAGAAGGCGTTCGACAACCGGTACTCCGGGGCACCCGAGAAGGTGTGGAAGACGCCGCCGGGCAAGCCGGGTGCGAAGGAGCTGTTCAGCGAGTCGGTCTACCAGCGCGGTGCGATGACGCTGCACGCCCTGCGGGTGTCCGTTGGCGACAAGGCGTTCTTCGAGATCGTCAAGACCTGGGCGGCGGAGAAGCGGAACGACACCGCCACCACCGCCGAGTTCGTGGCGCTCGCCGAACGCATCTCCGGCAAGCAGCTCGACCGGGTCTTCGACGCCTGGCTCTACGGCACCAGGAAGCCGGCCCTGCCCAAGCGGCTCTGACCGGGGTCAGTTCTTGACGACCAGGCCGGGGTTGGCGGCGAGGTAGGCGTCGGCGCGGCCGGCACGGAGTTCGCTGATGAACTTCCGGCCGACGGTGGTGAGCTGCTCGCCGCGGTAGGCGCTGCCCTTGCCGACGCCGGAACCGGGCAGGCCGACGAGCGTGAAGCGGTTCGCCGGCACCCCACCCAGGGCGTACGCGAAGTCGACGATCCGCGGCCCGCCCGCGTACACGAGGGTGTCGCCGAGGGCGCTGACCACCTGGTCGACCCGCTCCGGTTGCCGGGCCAGGCCCTCGTCCAGGACCTTGCGGGTCAGCGCCTTGACGAGCTGCTGCTGGTGCCGCTGCCGGGCGTAGTCACCACCGGTGATGTAGCGCTGCCGCGCGTAGTCCAGTGCCTGCCAGCCGTTGAGGTGCTGGTTGCCCTTCTCGTAGATCTGCTGCGGCCCGGTGTATCCGCCGGGCGCGGTCGGCCGGTACTTGCCGTTCGGCTGCCGGTGGCGCGACTCGACCCGCTGGTCGACGTAGATGTCCACCCCGCCCAGTGCGTCGACCAGCCGGTCGAACCCGTTGAACGTGAGCACCGCGCCGGCGTCGATGCGCAGCCCGGTGTATCCGCTGACCGTGCTGCGTAGCAGCTCGTACCCCTGGGCGGTGCTTGGTTGTTTGGGTTTGCCCGGCACCCGGCTGCCGAAGCTCATGGCGTGGGTGAGCTTGGTCTTGCCGCCCTTGTAGTCGGCCTTCGGGAACGCCGGGATGTCGACCAGCAGGTCGCGGGGGAGGGAGAAGAGGTACGCCTGGCCCAACCCCTGGGGTACGTGCAGCACCAGCACCGCGTCCGCGTGCGGCTCCCAGCCGGGCACGCTGACCCGGGTGTCCACACCGACCAGCAGCAGGTTGAGCGGGCCGGTGATGTTCGCGCCCGGCGGCGGGCCGCTGGGGCTCGGGGTGGGTGTCCCGACCGGTGACGGCGTGGGCGAGCCGGTCGCCGGAGCGCCGCTCGGCTTGCTGTCGCCGGTCAGCCGGGTGACCACCACCGTGCCGGCCGCGATCAGCGCGACGACGGCGAGGGCCGTCAACCCCAGCAGCAACCACCGTCGGCGCGGCGCCATCGACCCGAGGATCATCTTGGATTCCTTCCACCCGTCTGGTGAACAACGCTCCGACGGGTGCTCCGGGTTGCGGCCGGAATGCGTCGGGTCGGTCGGCCGGAGCATGATCGCGCGAAAACTGGCGCTGGCGCGAGCGCTACTCGCGAGTAATGATGCGTTCATGCGGTACGACGTGGTCGTCATCGGATCCGGCTTCGGCGGCAGTGTCACCGTGCTCCGGCTGGCCGAGAAGGGCTACTCCGTCGCCGTGCTGGAAGCTGGCCGACGCTTCACCGACGACGAGTTCCCGCAGACGTCCTGGCGGGCCCGCCGGTTCCTCTGGGCGCCGAAGCTGGGCTGCTACGGCATTCAGCGGCTCACCCTGCTCCGCCCGGCCGACCGACGTTCCGGCGGAGGGGTGCTGGTGCTGTCCGGTGCCGGGGTGGGTGGCGGCTCACTCGTCTACGCGAACACCCTCTACGAGCCGTTGCCGGCCTTCTACGCCGACCCGCAGTGGCGGGACATCACCGACTGGCGTGCCGAGCTTGCCGGCCACTTCGACCAGGCGAAGCGGATGCTCGGCGTCACCACGTACCCCCTGGAGACCGGCGCGGACCGCGCCATGCGGGCGGTGGCCGAGCGGATGGGGGTGGGGCACACCTTCCACGCCACGCCTGTCGGTGTGCACATCGGTCGTCCCGGCCAGCGGGTCGCCGACCCGTACTTCGGTGGTGCCGGCCCGGAGCGCACCGGCTGCCTGCACTGCGGCTCGTGCATGACCGGCTGCCGGCACGGGGCGAAGAACACGCTTGTCAAGAACTACCTCTGGCTGGCCGAGCGGCAGGGCGTCTCGGTGCATCCGCTGACCACGGTGACCGCCGTCCGACCGGCGGCGGGCGGTGGGTACGAGGTGCGTACCGAGCGCACGGGCGCCTGGCTGCGCAGGCGGCGGCAGGTGGTCCACGCCGACCAGGTGGTGTTCGCCGCCGGGGCGCTCGGCACCCAGCGGCTGCTGCACGCCATGAAGGCCGACGACGTGCTGCCCGGGCTCTCGCCCCGCCTCGGCGAGCTGACCCGGACCAACTCCGAGGCGATCCTGGCCGCCTCGGTGTCCCGCCGACAGGCCCGGTCCGAGCGCCTGGACTACACCGAGGGGGTGGCCATCACCAGCTCGTTCCACCCCGACGCGCAGACCCACGTCGAGCCGGTCCGCTACGGGCGGGGCTCCAACGCGATGGGGCTGCTCCAGTCGCTGCTCGTCGACGGCGGTCCGCACCGGGTGCGGCGCTGGCTGGGCAGCATGCTGCGGCAACCGGGGCTGGTCGCCCGGATGCTGCCCGTGCGCGGCTGGTCGGAACGGACGGTGATCGCCCTGGTCATGCAGTCGGTGGACAACTCGCTGACCACCCGGTGGCGGCGCGGCGCGCTCGGCCGTCGGCTGGTCACCGGGCCGGGGCACGGCACCCCGAGCCCGACCTGGATCCCGGCCGGCAACACCGCCGCCCGACTGCTCGCCGACGAGATCGGCGGCACTCCGGGTGGCCCGCTCACCGAGCCGTTCGACATCCCGATGACCGCGCACATCCTGGGCGGCGCGGTGATCGGGGCGACGCCGGCCGACGGGGTGATCGACCCCTGGCACCGGGTGTACGGGCATCCGGGGCTGCACGTGGTCGACGGCGCGGCGGTCTCGGCCAACCTCGGCGTGAACCCCTCTTTGACGATCACCGCGCAGGCGGAACGGGCGATGGCCTTCTGGCCCAACAAGGGCGAGGAGGACCCCCGCCCGACGCTCGGCTCCCCGTACCGCAGGCTCGCGCCCGTACCCCCGCGCCACCCGGCGGTGCCGGCGGACGCCCCGGGCGCGCTGCGCGCCTAGGGGAGCGGCTTGCGGAGGATGTGGTTGAGCCCGAAGTCGGTCTCGCTGATCCGCACGTCGTGGTAGCCCAGTCGGTGATAGAAGCCGTGCCCCGTGATGCTGGCGCCGGTTTCCATGTGGTCGTGGCCGTCAGCGCCGGCCAAGCGCTCGATGTGGCGCATGAGCCGGCGGCCGACACCCCGGCCGGCGCGGTCCGGATCGACGAACATCGTGTAGACCTTGTTGCCGTCCCGGGACACGGTGCCGACCACCCGCCCGCCCTGCTCCGCGACGAACACCTCCCGGACGGCGGCGAGTTCGTGGAAGCGGGCGGCGTCGAAGTGCGCGCACATCCGCTCGATCAGGTCGGCCGGGTAGTCGCGGCTGTTGACCTCCCGAAGGCACCTGGCGACGAGTACGGCAAGCAGCTCGGCGTCGGTTTCCCGGAAGGGCCGCACGGTCACCTCGGTCATACCCGTCCTCTCCTCCGGCCGCCATCGCCCCGCGTCGATCCTAGGTTGCCCTCCGACCGGCCGCCGCACCCGGAGCCGCCGCCGCGGCACGCCGGAGTGCCGGCCCGTGCCCGACCCGGCCGTGACTGTCGGTAGGCTTTGCGCACATGAGCCTGCCTCGCCCCGTCCTCGTGGTGGACTTCGGAGCCCAGTACGCCCAGCTCATCGCGCGCCGGGTTCGCGAGGCGAAGGTCTACTCCGAGATCGTGCCGCACTCGATGCCGATCGCCGAGATGCTGGCGAAGAACCCCGCCGCGATCATCCTCTCCGGTGGCCCGGCCAGCGTCTACGCGCCGGACGCGCCGCAGATCGACGCGGGCGTGTTCACCGCCGACGTGCCGGTCTTCGGCATCTGCTACGGCTTCCAGGCGATGGCCCAGGCGCTCGGCGGCACGGTCGCGCGGACCGGCAACCGGGAGTACGGCGGCACGCCGCTGCGCCCCCGCCTCCTCGACCCGGGTGTGCTGCTGCGTGACCTGCCGGCGGACCTGCCGGTCTGGATGAGTCACGGCGACGCCGTGACCGAGGCGCCCGAGGGCTTCACGGTGACCGCCGAGTCGGCGGGCGCTCCGGTGGCCGCCTTCGAGGACCTGGCCGGGCGCCGGGCCGGGGTGCAGTTCCACCCGGAGGTCGGGCACACCGCGCACGGCCAGGAGATGCTGACGCGCTTCCTGTACGACATCGCCGGCATCGAGCCGACCTGGACGCCCGAGAACATCATCGACGAGCAGATTGCCCGGATCCGCGCCCAGGTCGGCGACAAGGAGGTCATCTGCGGCCTGTCCGGCGGGGTGGATTCCGCGGTCGCCGCCGCGCTCGTACACAAGGCGGTCGGTGACCAGCTCACCTGCGTCTTCGTCGACCACGGCCTGCTGCGCGCCGGTGAGGCCGAGCAGGTGGAGAAGGACTACGTCGCCGCCACCGGCATCAAGCTGAAGGTGGTCGACGCCACCGACCGGTTCCTCGGCGCGCTGGCCGACGTGACCGACCCGGAGCAGAAGCGCAAGATCATTGGTCGGGAGTTCATCCGGGTCTTCGAGGCCGCCGCCCGCGAGATCGCCTCGCACGGCGACGTGGAGTTCCTCGTCCAGGGCACCCTCTACCCCGACGTGGTGGAGTCCGGCGGCGGCACCGGCACCGCCAACATCAAGAGCCACCACAACGTCGGCGGTCTGCCGGAGGACCTGAAGTTCGCGCTCGTCGAGCCGCTGCGCACCCTGTTCAAGGACGAGGTCCGCGCGCTCGGCCTCCAGCTGGGCCTGCCCGAGGCGATGGTCTGGCGGCACCCGTTCCCGGGTCCCGGCCTGGCCATCCGGATCATCGGCGCGGTCAACCAGGAGCGCCTCGACCTGCTCCGCGAGGCCGACCTGATCGCCCGCGAGGAGCTGACCTCCGCCGGCCTGGACCGGGGCGTCTGGCAGTTCCCCGTGGTGCTGCTCGCCGACGTGCGCAGCGTCGGGGTGCAGGGAGACGGGCGCAGCTACGGGCACCCCGTGGTGCTGCGCCCCGTCTCCAGCGAGGACGCCATGACCGCCGACTGGTCACGGCTGCCCTACGAGATCGTGGCCCGGATCTCCACCCGGATCACCAACGAGGTGGCCGAGGTCAACCGGGTGGTGCTGGACGTGACCAGCAAGCCACCGGGCACCATCGAGTGGGAGTGAGCGCCGCTCACACGGCCGGCGGCGGGCTGCTGTCGTGCGGGTTGTACGGCGGGCTCGGCGGCGCGTCGAACGGGGTCGTCGGCGGGTAGGGCGGCGTCGGGGCGTACCCCGGCATCGGCCCGCCCGGCGCAGGCCCGGCGGTCGGCGGCGGACCCGCCTGCGGCGCGACGCCCGCCGCGTGCGGCCAGGCCGGCGCGCCGGTGGGCTCCTCGGGCATCAGGAACCACATGATCGGGTACGCGAGCAGCGCGAGCCCGCCGGTGAGCAGGCCGGTGACCGCGAAGGCCACCCGGACCAGTGTGGGGTCGACGGCGAAGTAGCGGCCGACGCCGCTCGCGACCCCGGCCACCATGCGGTCGGTGGTGGGTCGACGGAGCTGCTTGTACGGGGCGTGGGGAGCGGTGGTCGATGTCATGCCTCCACGGTCCGCGCCGGTGCCCGCCCCGCCCTCGGTGACCGCCCGGATCCTTACCCTGACCAATCCCTGATCGGGGCCAGACAGTCAGGAATCCGACTCTTTTCCGTTCCGGTAACCCGGCGCGGGGAGAATTTGCTTCCGTGACCACCTTGCTGGAGCCGCTCCGCAGGATCGCGGCATACGCAGTCTGTGCTGATTCGACAGGCCGAGTCCTGCTGGTTCGCGCCTCGGAGCGCTCCGGCACCCCCGGCACGTGGTCCCTGCCCGGCGGGGCGGTCGACCACGGCGAGGACCCCAACCACACGGTGGTCCGCGAGACCGCCGCCGAGACCGGCCTGTCGGTCGCCGTCTCGGGCCTGGCCGACGTTCTCGCCGACATGCGGGCGCTGCCGGAGCGCGGCATCACCATCCACACCGACCGGCTGATCTACCAGGTGGCGGTCCGCGGCGGCACCCTCGCCGACCGGGTCGGCGAGCGTCCCACCGACCTGGCCCGCTGGTACACCCTCGACGAGGCGCGCGAATTGCCGCTGCGCTCGTTCACCGCGCGTGCGCTCGGGTTGCCCACGTCCTCCGCCGACGTGGTGCCCGACGAGGCGCCCGAGTTCCCCTCCTTCTACGCGGTGCCCGGTCCGGACGGGCTGCACCGGGCGCAGCGCTTCGCCGCGTACGCGGTGTGCACCGACCCGGCCGGTCGCGTGCTGCTCACCAGGGTTTCCGACGGCTACCCCGGCGCTGGCTGCTGGCACCTGCCCGGCGGCGGCACCGACTACGGCGAGCAGCCCGGTGCCGCGCTCATCCGTGAACTGGTCGAGGAGACCGGGCAGACCGGCCGTCTGGTCGAGCTGCTCGGCGTGGCCAGCCACCGGGACGCCGCGTCGCTCGGCCCGGAGGGCTACCCGATCGACTGGCACGGGGTGCGTGCCTTCTACCGGGTCGTGGTCGACCAGCCCAACCCGCTCACCGTGATCGACGTGGGTGGCTCCACCTGCGAGGCCCGCTGGTTCGCCCGCGAGGAACTCGGCGCTCTCCCCACCCACCACCTCACCGAGGTGACCGCCGAAGCGGTCCAGGCCGCCCAGCTCACCTGACCAGCCGGCCCCGTTCCACTCGGAGCGGGCTGACGGCCGCGGTCGGTTGGCCGGTGGGGTGGTGCGTGCTGGGCGGGCGCTCGGCCGGTGGGGTGGTGCGTGCTGGGCGGGCGTTTGACCGGTGGGGTGGTGCGGGCTGGGCGGGCGCTTGACCGGTGGCGCGTGGGGGCGGGCTTGGACGCTGGTGGTGCGTGCTGGCGGGCGCTTGACCGGTGGCGCGTTGGCGGCGGGCTTGGACGCTGGTGGTGCGTGCTGGCGGGCGCTTGGTTCGTAGCGCGTTGCCGGCGATGGTGTGTCTGGTGGTGGGCGTGCTGGCGGGGTAGGTCTTCGCCGGTAGTGGTCGCTGACAGCAGCGCGTCTGGCCCGGGTGCGAGTGCCGAGCGCCGGGCGTTGGATGGTTCGGCGGCAATCCGGACCTCGGAGAGACGTGGCTCGCGAGAAATCCCGACGAGCGGTACAAGCCGGATGATCACCCCCGTTTTGCTGATGTCGGGGTGTCCCAAGCTCCCGAATACCCCGACATCAATGAACCCGAGTCGATCATCGCTAGACGAGTCTTCCGCGGTGCGCCCCGCTGCCGGCAGAGCGACCTAACGCCCAAAACGGACAGCACTCGCGCGTTTCCTCGGACCCCGAGCGTCGATCATGAAGTTATTGTCAGGACACGCCGAGACGGACGGCAATAACCTCATGATCGACGCGGCTGGGCGGCTGGGCGGCTGGGCGGCTGGGCGGGGCGGCGGGTTGGCCGGGGCGGTCGGGTGGGTTGGCGGGGGAGCGGAGTTGGTGGGGATGGACTTTCTGCGGCGGGTTGGCGTTTTCGGAGTTTTGTGGGATTCGGACCGGGTCCTGGTGGTCCGGGACGGGGTCGGGGGTGAGTTCCCGGGGATCTGGCGGCTGCCCGGTGACGCGGTGGCGCATGCCGAGCACCCGGAACGCGCCATGGTCCGTGCGGTAGCCGAGCAGACCGGGTTGACCGTGGTGGTCGGCCGGCTCCGCACGGTGGTCGCCGACGTGGTCACCTATCCGGAGGGCGACGTCGCGCTGCATACCGACCGGCTGCTGTTCGAGCTTGCTGCGCAGCACGGCGCACTGCGCGACGGCGTACAGCCTCACGGCGTACCGGGCGACGCCGTATTGCGTGAAGGTGCGCCGGGCGACGGCGTTCTGCCTGGCGACGCATCGGGCGACGGCGTGATGGGCGACGTCGGTGGTGGCGCGGTGGACCGGGTGTGCTGGCTCACCCTGGCTGAGGCGGCGCGGGTGCCGCTGACACCGTTCACCGCCGGGGTGCTCGGTCTGCCGGTGACCCCACTGGCGCCCGGGACGCCTCAGGCGCGTGTGCCGTTTTCGCCGCCGCATCCCGACCGCAGGCTGCGCTTCGGGGCGTACGGGCTGGTCACCGACCCGGCTGGGCGGATCCTGCTGACCGAGATCGCGGCCGGTTATCCGGGGGCTGGCCTGTGGCACCTCCCGGGCGGGGGGACCGATCACGGCGAGCAGCCGGCCACCGGTCTGCTCCGGGAGTTGGTCGAGGAGGGTGGCCAGCGGGGCCGCGTGGAGGAGATCCTCGGCGTGAACAACCTGCACAACCCTGCCGCGCTCGGCCCGGAGGGTCGACCTCTGGACTGGCACGGCGTACGGGTGACCTATCGGGTGCTGGTGGACACACCCAGCGATGCGGTGGTCACCGAATCGGCCGGAGGTTCGACGGCGCGGGCTGGATGGTTCACCCGCGAGCAGGCCCTCGACCTGCCGTTGAGCGATATCGCTGCCTTGGCAATCGGACAGAGTGGCCGATAGCACTCCGCTCGATGAGCCGAGTTGGTGACCCTCCGGTACAGTCAATGGCGGGAATGATGGAGGAAACGGGCGATGAAGCCCGGGATGGGAATAAGCGAGCGGTTCGAGCGGTTTAGACCAGTTACAAGCACCGCCGGCAGCTATCGCCAAGCCATGTCCCCCTATGCGATGGTGTACTCCGCGCAAAACGGCTGCCGGGCCACGCACGGTCCGGCACGAGACAGCCGGACACCCGCCCCGTGGCGGCCAGCCGATCCGGTGATGGAGGAAACGTGCCGAGAGCCCCATGGCGCCGGCGTCGTACTACTGACAGTCCGCGCCCCGCAGGGCGTCGCTGGGCGGGCCCGTTGCGCCGCAGCAGCACATTCGCCCGCCAGGTGCTGTTGGTCCGGGTCGGTCGCCGTGACGGTGACCTGCACGTGACCGACCTGACCCCGACCGAGCACCGGTACGCCGACCGGCAGCGCCGCCGCTACGGCCTGGACCGGCTCAGCCGCCCGGCGTCCGGCGTCGGTCGAGCGGAGATCGAGGCGATCGTGCCGGTCAGTCCGGCGATGCCGCCCCTGGCGCACGCCGACGAGGCTTCGTCGCACTCGATCCCGCTGCTCCCCGGCGACCGCACAATTGCCCGCCGGATGAAGTTCGGCCTGGTCAACGCCTGCACGCTGGCCAGCCTGATGCTCGGCATGCTGGCGATCTTCCTGGCCATGCAGGGTGAGGTGCGCATCGCCGCGCTCTGCCTGATCGCCTGTGTCGCCTTCGATGGCCTGGACGGCGCACTGGCCCGACGGCTGGGCGTCGCCAGCCCGTTCGGCGCGCAGATGGACTCCCTGGCCGACATGTGCTCGTTCGGCCTCGCCGCGCCCGTGGTGGTCTACGCCTCACTCGCCGGCTCCGTCTCCACGGCGGCGGCGGCGGTGGCGTGTGCCCTGGTCGCGGCGTGCGCCGCGATTCGACTGGCCCGCTTCAACGTCTCGCCGAAGGACGGCAGGTTCTTCTGCGGCGTGCCCACCACCATGGCGGCCGCGGTGCTCGCCGTGACGGTGGCGATCGGCCTTCCCGTGCCCGGTGCTGTGCTGGTCGCGGGGGTCGCGCTGCTTGCCTTCGCGATGGTGTCGAGCTTCCCGTACGCCAAGCTCGCCCGCCTGGTGAAGCTGCCGCCGTGGCTGTGGCTGGCCCCGGTGATCGGCGCACTCATCGACATCCGGCTCACGTTCGCACTGATCGTGGTGGGCTACCTGGTCAGCGGGCCGGTGCTCTGGCTGCGGCAGCGTCGTACCGCCTGATTTTTCCGGCAACGAGAACGGGGCGCCGCGGTCAGCGGCGCCCCGTTTCCACGTTCGTGGGTCAGCGCCAGCGGGCGATGACCGTGGACCCGCCCACCACCTTGTCGCCCGGCCCGACCAGCGGGTCGGCGGCGTCGGCCGGAAGGTAGACGTCGGTCCGTGAGCCGAAACGGATCAGCCCGAAGCGCTCACCCTTGGCCAGCAGCGCGCCGATCGGCGCGCGCTGCACGATCCGACGGGCGATCAGCCCGGTGCGCTGCGCGACCACCACCGTGCCACGGGCGGTGTCCAAAACGGTGTACGCGGCGACGTTGTGCTCGGCGTCCGGCTTCATGGCGTTGACGAAGCCGCCGTCGGCGACGAAGTAGTCCACCACCTTGCCGGCGACCGGGGCACGGTTGACGTGCACGTCCAGCACCGACAGGAAAACCGCGACCCGCAGCCACTCGCCGTCGCCGAAACGCTCGTCGTGTAGTCGCTGCACCGACAGAACCTTGCCGTCCGCGCTGGCGACCACCGCGGTCGGATCTTCCGGTACGTCGCGCTCCGGGTCCCGGAAGAACGCGGCCACCGGCCCGGCGGCCAGCGCCGGTAGCAGCCAGAGCTTCGACGACGGGCGCACCACCCGGGCCAGCGCCGCGAGGCCCAGCGTGATGCCGGCAGCGGCCACGCCGTTGGAGTCGATGTGCATGCCGCGGGTCAGCGGCACGCTCGACGGCCGGTGCGCGGGGGCGAGCCTCTCGGCCGTGGCGGGGCTGGCCGGGGTGAAGCGCAGTCGGTAGACCCGTACCGGCGGCGAGTTGCGCAGCACCAGGTCGGCGCCGACGCCGTAGAGGGCGTCCTGGCGGGCCAGCTCCGCGGCGGCCCCGGTGGTCCGGCCGGGCGTGGCGGTGGTGGCCACGCTCAGGACCGCACCGTCGGACAGGAACTTGGCCAGGCCCTCAATGCCGCTGCGGGTCTCCTCGGCGGTGCCGCTGAACACCTCGCCGGCGATGACGACCCCGGCGGATTCGGCCTCCGCCAGGGAGTCGACGACCCCCACCCGGTCGGCGACCCAGCGGCCCTGGGCGTTGACGTGCTCGCGGAGCGCGGCAGCGCCGAGCGGCTCGGCGGGCACCACGGTTAGCCGGTCACCGGGGAGCAGCGCCTCGATCGCCGCGGCCAGCACCGCGGATTCCGGGCCGACCCCGACCAGCAGGGCGGCCTTGGGATCGTTGATCCGGGCCAGCTCGGCGACGAGCGTGCGGGCGGCTCGCTCGCCGATGCGGACCGGACCGGATCGGCCGGTCGTACGCACGGCGGGGGACTGGGTCATGTCGGGCGGGCTCCTGACGGGGGTAGAGACGGGAATCGCGGCGGGACCGCCATGGCGGGACGGGCCGGCCGGCGGAGGCGAGATCTCCACCGGCCAGCATATGCGTCCGTCCGGGCCATCGGCACCGCCGTGGCGGTGGAGCCGGCCTTGGCCGGGCCGCGCCCGAGGTCAGACCTCTCCCCGTCGGCCCTCCCGCCCGTCACCCGGTTGGTCGCCGGCCGGCTCGTCCGGATGGTCGGACCGGGCCGGCTCGTCCCCCTCCGGCGCTCGGTTGACGAGCGGGAGCGTCGGGTCGTCGGGCTGACCGGTGATCGGGGCGGTCTCCGGTTCCGCCGGCTGGTGAGCCAACCAGGCCGGGTGGATCACCTCGGTGGACGGCGCCTGCGGTGCCCGTACCTCGGTGGTGGCCGTCTCCGGGGTCGCTGGCGACGCGGGAGCGTCCCAGGTGGAACGTTCGGCCTCCCAGACCGGCAGTGCCGCACCGGAGGTCGGCATTCCGGGGACCGGAGCGGACACGCCGGAGACGGGCGCGGCAACCTCGGTGGCACCGACCTCGGCGGTCTGCTTCGGCGGGCCCGACTGACCTGAGCGCAGTGCGCCGACCAGCCCGAAGACCCCGATCAGGATGAGGGCGCTGGCCAGGAACCAACCGACCGCCGGTAGCGCGAACCCGAGTATCTGGGCGAGCAGCCACCAGGCCGACAGCGCCAGGAACACGAGCCCGAAGGCGAACGACACCAGATCCGTGCGGTGAGCCTTCACCGGGTCACCTCCAGGTTGCCAGCGTTGACGTGGATGTACAGGCGCAGCTTGCCGCCGCCGGCACCGTCGATTCCGAGGTCGGTGGTCTCCTGTAGGCGACCGTCCAGTCCGCCGGAACGGTTGCCGAAGATGGTGGCGTCGCCGGCGTTGACGTCGGCCACCGTGGTGACGTCCACGTTCGGTGGGACGACCACTGTCGCCTTGCCGAAGTTGATCGCAACCGTCACCTGGCTGTCCCGCTTCGTGAAGTCGATCCCGCGCAGGTCGAGTACGGCGTCACCGAAGCTGTTCTCGTACCGGTCGGCCAGATCGCGGTAGTCCGTGGGTGCCCAGGTCACCGCGCCGTCGACCCCGCGGATCCGGTCGTAGGACTCGGCGACCGTCCCCGTGCCCAGCGCCGCCGCGGTCACCAGACCGAGCGCGATGAGCCAGCGGGCCCGCCCGAACCAGGTGCCGACCAGCAGACCCAGCCCGATCGTGGCCAGCGCGGCCGCGAAGTACGCCGAGGCGCTGATGGCGAAGACGTCGAGCAGGTCGAGCAGGGCGACCACACCGAGGACCAGGAAGATCAGGGAGAAGGTCACCGCACCGAGCGGCGAACGCTCCTTGGGGCGCTTCGGCGGCTTCGGTGGCTTCGGCGGACGGGCAGCGGGCGGGGCCGGCGTCGCGTACGGGCCGTGCGGCGCGAACGGGGGACGGTATCCGGACGCCGGGGCGGCGGTCGGATAGCCGGACGGGTCGGCGGGTGCTCCGGTCACCGGTGCCGACGGCCACCCGGCCATGGTCGGGGCGGTGCCCGGCCAGTCCGTGGCGGGCGCCGGCCAGCCCGCAGCGACAGTCGTCGGGTCGGCCGGTTGCCCGGACACCGGGGTCGTTCCGGGGACCGGCTGCGCCGTGGCGGTGGACTGCGGAACGCCGGTCGGTGGCAGGCCGTACGCCGGGGTGGTGACGGTGGGCGCTCCTCCCGTGGTCGCGGTGGCGAATGCCGGAGCGCCGCCGGCCATCGGTGCGGTCGCCGGTGGGCCGCTTGGCGGTGCCACGCCGTACGAGGGCGCGGGCCAGGTCACCGGTGGGACCGGGCCGGGCGGGTTGCCGGAGGGTGCCGGCCCGGCCGGGGTGCCCGGCTGTGGGGTGCGGCTGTCCCGATTGAGCAGAAGCGCGCCGGCGACCAGGATGGCCGCGCCGAGCAGCACCGCGCGGAAGGCGTCGGTGACGATGTAGCCGAAGCTGGCGGCGACCAGGATGCCCAGGATGATGACGGTCACCGGCGACATGCTGGAGCGGCCGCGGCCGAGCATGGACTCGATCGGGGACGCGGTGTCGCCCTCGTTCGGGATGATCAGCCAGGCGGCGACGTACACCAGGATGCCGATGCCACCGAAGAACCCGAGCACCGCGAGCAGCACCCGCCAGAGCACCGGGTCGGTGTTGGTGGCTCGTCCGATCGCCGCGCAGACGCCGGCCAGATACCGGCCCTCGCGCGGTCGGACCAACCCGTACCGCGAGGTGAAACCGGTGCCGGCGAACGGCGGTGGCGGCGCGGACGGACCCGGACCGCCCGGTCCGGGTGGCGTGCCCGGAGCTCCGTAGCCGGTGCCGGCCGCGAACCCCGGCCCGTGGCCGCCGGTGGGCGGCGGGTAGCCGCCGGCCGGATCGGCGGGTGTGCCGCCGCTGTCCGGGCCGTAGCCGGTGGGCGGACCGAACGTGCGGGGCTCGGTCCATTCGGCGGGCGTCGTGGCTGGTGGGGGCGGTGCTGAACCACCCGGCTCCGCCGACCCCGGTCGGGGTGGCGGGGCAGCTTCCTCGGTCATGCTTCGATCCTGCTGCCAGGTGAACCCGAACGACCTCAGGACCCGACCCTGACCCCACCCTGAGATCCGGCCGCCGGAATGTCCGGGGCGTCCCCGTGGTCGTCGACGCCGCAGCGTGTGACGATCAGATCACCGACCTGCACCGACCCGCCACCGCGACCAGGGAGCATCCGATCAGCACCGTGATTCCGCCTCCGCGCCTCTACCGTGCTCCCGAGCACCGGATGGCCGCCGGCGTCGCCGCCGGTATCGCCGATCATCTCGGCATCTCGGTGCTGCGGGTGCGCGTCGCGTTCATGGTGCTCCTCGGCCTGAGCGGGCTCGGCCTGCTGCTCTACGCGGCCTTCTGGGCGGTGGTGCCGTTGCGGCCCGGTGACACCGCGATACCGCCCCGGCGCGACGTCGCCCAGCTCCTCCCGTTCGTGGGGATCGGGCTCGGCGTCCTGTTGATCCAGGTAATGGTCTTCGATTCGGTGGGCGCGGCCGGCACGGCCGGTTGGCTGGTGGCCATCATCGCGGTCGGTGCCGGGGTCATCTGGCACCAGTCCGCGCCGGAACGGCGGCGGCAGTGGGGTAACGCCATGCCGGTGCCCTGGCTCGGCGCGGTCGTCGAGGAGAGTGACCGGCGGGCGTTCGTGCTCCGGTTCATCGGCGGTGGGGTGCTGGTCGCGGTCGGCATCATCGGCGTCGCGGCGGTCTACTCGCCGGCACAGAACTTCGACGCGGTGATCAACGGCGTGATCTTCGCGCTGGTCGGATTGGCGGGGGTCGGCGTGGTCGCCGCGCCCGTGCTCTGGCGGACGTACAGCCAGCTCCGCTCGGAGCGCGAGGGGCGCATCCGTGAGCAGGAGCGGGCCGAGTTGGCCGCCATGGTGCACGATCAGGTGCTGCACACGTTGGCCCTGATCCAGCGCAACGCCAGCGACGTCAAGATGGTGCAGCGGCTGGCCCGAGGGCAGGAGCGTTCGCTGCGCAACTGGCTGTACAAGCCGACCGCGTCGCCGAGTGAGCGCTTCGCCGCCGCGCTGGAGCAGGCCGCCGCCGAGGTCGAGGACACCTACGCGATCACTGTGGAGGCGGTCGTGGTGGGGGACCGGGAGACCGACGAGAAGGTCGGGGCGCTGGTCGCGGCCGCGCGGGAGGCGCTGGTGAACGCGGCCCGGCACGCCGCCGTGCAGACCGTGTCGCTCTACGCCGAGGTGGAGCCCGATCAGGTCAGCGTCTTCATCCGGGACCGGGGCAAGGGCTTCGATCCGGATACCGTGGAGGACCACCGGCACGGCGTACGCGGCTCGATCATCGGGCGGATGAAGCGGCACGGCGGACGGGCCGAGATCCGGTCCGGCCCGGGGGAGGGGACCGAGGTCCGGTTGATACTGCCGATCTCCCGGGACTCGTCCGCAGCGGAGAGGAACAGATGACCATGGCCGAGCAGCCGACCGAGCACCTCGACCCGGCGGAGTCCCGCCCCGAGCGGCTCCGGGTGTTTCTGGTGGACGACCACGCCATGTTCCGGGCCGGGGTGCGCGCGGAGTTGGGCGCCCACGTCGAGGTGGTGGGCGAGGCGAGCACCGTGGCCGAGGCGGTCACCCGGATCGCGGCTGTCGGCCCGGACGTGGTGCTGCTCGACGTGCACATGCCCGACGGCGGCGGGCGCGCGGTGCTGGAGGCGATGCGGCGTACCCACCCGCAGGTCAAGTTCCTGGCGCTGAGCGTCTCCGACGCGGCGGAGGACGTGATCGGGCTGATCCGGGCCGGTGCGCGGGGGTACGTGACCAAGACCATCTCCCCGGATGAGCTGGCCGCGGCGATCCGCCGGGTGGCCGACGGCGACGCGGTGTTCAGCCCTCGGCTGGCCGGGTTCGTGCTGGACGCCTTCGCGGCCCGGCCGGACGCCCCGGTGGCCGACCCCGAGCTGGACCAGCTCACCAACCGGGAGCGGGAGGTGCTGCGGTTGCTGGCCCGGGGGTACGCGTACAAGGAGATCGCCAAGGAGCTGTTCATCTCCATCAAGACGGTGGAGACGCACGTGTCGAACGTGCTCCGCAAGCTGCAGATGTCCAACCGATACGAACTCTCCCGCTGGGCGGCGGACCGCCGGCTGGTGTGACCGCGCGTCACCGCGGCCGAGGATCAGACAAACGATCTCCGCGCACTCGTCCACCCAGCCGGTGATCGTGCCCGTGCAGTCGTAGTCGACCTGTCCGGACGGGTCGAAATGCGAGCGGGTTTGGGCGCCCTGACGGGCAGAGGTGGGCTTGGAGGCTGAGCGCGGGCCGGGACCGCTTCTGCGGGTGGCGCAACGTATTTCCTGCTCAGTGCTACCTCCGCCGACCGTTTTATGATCATTTTTCAAGTATCGGCAACGTGGCGGGCAACTAACGGCTTGATAACGGCACCTTCACGGAAGAGGCCAGTTGGTGTCACAGTGGCAGCACCTCACCATCGGTGTGTGGCACTCCGTACGGCCCATGACCATGTCCCCGCCCTTCGCGGCGGCTCGTGGCCGTGCCCTCCGCGTCGTGTCACGCCTCGTTGGCGGGGGAGCCCGGCGGATCGGAACATCAGGGGTGTCCCCAACTTCCCTGTGGTCCCGGCGACCCGCGCCCCGGGGTGGTCGGGCGGTGTCACCCCCAAAACGTGCGTGAAACCCACGACGGAACCTGGTTAGAAAGAGGAGGCCCCTCGGAATGAGAGTCTCGAAGCGGGCGACGAGCGCGATCGCGCTCAGCGCGGCTGCCGCGCTTGTCGCGAGCGGTTGCTCGAGCGGTGGCGAAGGCGAAACTGCCGCCAGCGGCGACGGCGCGATTGTCATCCACGGTGTCCAGCCGGAGAACCCGCTGGTCCCGTCGAACACCACGGAGACCGGCGGCGGCAAGATTGTCGACTGGCTGTTCACCGGCCTGGTCGAGTACCCGAACGACGGTGGGGCCCCGCGGAACGCGCTGGCGGAGTCCATCAACACCACGGACTCCAAGGTCTTCACGATCAAGATCAAGAAGGGTACGAAGTTCCACGACGGGACCGAGGTCAAGTCGAAGAACTTCGTCGACGCCTGGAACTGGGCCGCCTACTCGCCGAACGGCGCGCAGAACGGCAGCTTCTTCTCTGACATCCAGGGTTTCGAGCAGACCTACACCAGTGACCCGGATGGCGCGGACGGCCCGAAGAAGGCCCCGGCGCCGACGGCTGAGAAGATGTCCGGCCTGAAGGTCGTCGACGAGCAGACCTTCGAGGTCACCCTGTCGGCGCCGACCGCGGTCTTCCCGACCAAGCTCGGCTACAGCGCCTTCATGCCGCTGCCGGACGCCTTCTTCACGCAGAAGCCCGACGAGTTCGGCAAGAACCCGATCGGCAACGGCCCGGTGAAGTTCGTGTCGTGGGCCGACAACTCGCTCATCAAGCTGACGCGCTTCGACGACTACAATCTTCGCGACAAGATGAAGATCAAGGACGTCGACGTCAAGCTGTACCAGGACGAGACGGCCGCCTACGCGGACGTGCTCT
This sequence comes from Micromonospora sp. NPDC048839, assembly GCF_040649915.1. Taxonomy (NCBI): domain Bacteria; kingdom Bacillati; phylum Actinomycetota; class Actinomycetes; order Micromonosporales; family Micromonosporaceae; genus Micromonospora; species Micromonospora sp. NPDC048839. Next base: position 98,545 of record NZ_JBEZGL010000023.1, on the reverse strand, counting down.
CCAACAACCTGGACTTCCTGGAGTCCCTGCCCACCTCGGCGCTCGCCGGTGACAAGTGGAAGACCGACCTCGGTCCGCGGGGCCGCAACACCGTCACGCCGACGACCGCGCTGATCGCGTTCCCGATGTACGACAAGCGTTTCCAGAACGCGAAGCTGCGTCGGGCCGTGTCGCTGTCGATCAACCGGCAGGAGATCTCGGACAAGATCTTCTTCGGCACCCGTAAGCCGGCCGACAGCTGGGCGAACCCGCTGACCCCGGGCGCCAAGCCGGGTAACTGCACCGCCTGCAAGTTCGACCCGACCACGGCCAAGCAGCTGCTGACCGAGGCCGGCGGCTTCACCGGCGAGATGGTCTTCTACTACAACTCGGACTCCAGCCACAAGGACTGGATGGACGCGGTTGCGCAGCAGGTCAAGACCAACCTCAACATCGAGGCTCGGGCCGAGGGCGTGCCGACCTTCGCGGTCTTCCGCCAGAACGTCAACGCCCACGCGATGAAGGGCCCGTACCGCGCTGCCTGGCAGCAGGACTACCCGGACGTCGAGAACTGGATCAACCCGCTGTACGTGACGGGTGGCTCCTCGAACGACGGCCTGTACAGCAACCCCGAGGTCGACGCCCTGGCCAAGCAGGCCAGCGCCGCGCCGAGCCTGGAGGCCTCGCACGAGGCGTTCACCAAGGCCGTCGAGAAGATCGACCAGGACGTCCCGAGCATCCCGATCTACTTCTACGGCCAGCAGTCCGGCCACTCGGAGAAGATCAAGAAGCTCGAGCTGAACAACGTCGGCGAACTCGACATCACCTCGGTCGAGCTCTGATCCGAACGGTCTGACCCCGGGTCGGGCTCGCCACATCCGGTGAGCCCGACCCGGGGCCGTTCCGCGATTGGGTGTTACAACACTCCACTCGCACGTTGTCACCACCGTGTCGGCCGTCCGACGCGCCCCCTGTCTGGAGGACCACCCCATGGGCCGTTATCTGTTGAGACGGCTGCTCCAACTCGTGCCGGTGTTCATCGGCTCGACGTTCCTGATCTACGCCCTCGTCTGGGCCGTACCGGGCGACCCCTTCGCCGGTAAGTGCGGCGAGCGCCGCTGCCCGGACCAGTACGTGGCGTTCATGACCGAGAAGTACCACCTGGACCAGAACGTCTTCGTGCAGTACTTCAACTACATGAAGAACCTGCTCCAGGGTGACTTCGGTCAGACCTTCTCGCAGCGCGACATCGGCGGCATCATCGCCACGGCGTACCCCAACACGCTGAAGCTGGCCCTGGTCGCGCTCGCCATCGAGGCCGTGATCGGTCTCGGCGCCGGCGTCCTGACGGGCCTGCGCCGCAACGGTTTCCTGGACAACCTGGTCCTGGTCTCCACGCTCTTCCTGCTCGCGCTGCCGGTGTTCGTGGTCGGCTTCGTGCTGCAGTGGCTGCTGGGCGTGCAGTGGGGCATCATCAAGCCGACCGTCTCCTCCGAGATGCGGTGGTCCGAGCTGATCGTGCCGGGCTTCGTGCTCGGCAGCGCGTCGGTGGCGTACATCGCGCGGGTGGCACGAACGAGCATCGCGGAGAACCGCCGTGCCGACTACGTGCGCACCGCCATCGCCAAGGGTCTGCCGATGCGCCGGGTTGTCGGGGTGCACCTGCTGCGCAACTCGCTCATCCCGGTGGTCACCCTGCTCGGCACCGACCTCGGTGCCCTGATGGGCGGCGCGATCATCACCGAGGGGATCTTCGGCATCAACGGCATCGGCCGCGAGGTCTACCGCGCGATCATCACCAAAGAGAGCGCCACCGTGGTAGGGATCGTGGTCGTCCTGGTGCTGGTCTATCTCGTGATGAACCTGCTGGTTGACCTGCTCTACGCCGCCCTGGACCCGAGGATCCGCTATGAGTGACCCGAGTACCGCATCGATTGTCAGCACCCCTGCCGCGCACCCGACCGACTCTCCGGCTCCCGCCACCGCGGGCGCGCCGCAGAGCAACGAGAAGCCGCGTGGTCTGCTGGGTGACGCCTGGCGCGACCTCCGGCGTAAGCCGCTGTTCTGGGTCTCGGCCACGCTGATCGTGTTCTTCCTGCTGATGGCGGCCTTCCCGGCGCTGTTCGCCCCGGGTGACGCGGTCAACGGATCGCTGTCCCGCAGCCTCGACAAGCCGTCCGCCAATGGTTGGTTCGGCTACGACGTGCAGGGCCGGGACGTCTACGCCCGGGTCATCTACGGCGCGCGGGCGTCCATCATCGTGGCCATGCTCTCGGTGATCGGCACCCTGCTCCTCGGCGGAGCGATGGGCGTCATCGCCGGCTACCGGGGTGGCTGGGTGGACGGGCTGCTGAGCCGGATCGGCGACGTGTTCTTCGGTGTGCCGTTCGTGCTCGGCGCGATCGTCATCCTGACCACGTTCAACGGCTCGGGTTCCGGCAACAGCAAGGCCCAGATCATGGCCCTCGTGATCATTTCGCTGATCGTGTTGAGCTGGCCGGTCGTGATGCGGCTGATGCGCTCCTCGGTGCTCGCCACCAGGGACGCCGACTACATCATCGCGGCCCGCGCGCTGGGTGCCGGCAGCGGCCGGATCATCCTCAAGCACCTGCTCCCGAACTGCCTGGCTCCGCTGCTGGTCTACGGCACGATCATGGTCGGCTCGTTCATCGGTGCCGAGGCCACCCTGTCGTTCCTGGGTGTCGGCCTGAAGTCGCCGGTGGTGTCCTGGGGCATCATGATCAGCGAGGGCAAGGATTTCATCCGGGTCGCGCCGGGGCTGGTGTTCTTCCCCGCCGCGTTCCTCGTCGCCGCAGTGCTGAGCTTCGTGATGCTCGGTGAGGCGGTCCGCGAGGCCCTCGATCCGAAACTCCGCTAGGGGAGATCCAGTGTCCGACATTCTCGTGTCCGAGCAGTCCGCGCCGGGATCCGGCGGGTCCGGACGTCCCTCTGGCCGGCTGCTCGAGGTCGACGATCTGCGGGTGGAGTTCCGCACCCGGGACGGCGTCGCAAAGGTCATCAACGGAGTCACGTACCACGTCGACGCGGGGGAGACCCTCGCCGTGCTCGGCGAGTCCGGCTCCGGCAAGAGCGTCACCGCGCAGACCATCATGGGCATCCTCGACACGCCGCCCGGCTTCGTCACCGGCGGTCAGGTTCGCTTCAACGGCAAGGACATGCTCCGCATGTCCGACGAGGAGCGTCGCCGCATCCGCGGCGAGGGCATCGCGATGATCTTCCAGGATGCGCTCTCCGCGCTGAACCCCGTCTTCACCGTCGGGTTCCAGATCGCCGAGCAGTTCCGGGTCCGGCGGGGCATGGGTCGCGCCGAGGCCAAGAAGCGCGCGATCGAGATGCTCGACCAGGTCAAGATCCCGAACGCCAAGGGCCGGTTCAACAACTACCCACACCAGTTCTCCGGTGGTATGCGGCAGCGCGCGATGATCGCGATGTCGCTGGCGCTCGACCCGGAGGTGCTGATCGCGGACGAGCCGACCACCGCGCTCGACGTGACCGTGCAGGCCCAGATCATGGACCTGCTCGCCGAGCTCCAGCGTGAGCGGCAGATGGGCATGATCCTGATCACCCACGACCTCGGCGTGGTCGCCGACGTCGCGGACCGGATCGCGGTCATGTACGCGGGCCGGATCGTCGAGGAAGCCGACGTGTACGAGCTGTACGCCAAGCCGGCGCACCCGTACACGTTGGGTCTGATCGACTCGATCCCGCGCCTCGACGAGAAGGGGCAGCAGCTCCGGACGATCAAGGGCCTGCCGCCGAACCTGATGAACATCCCGCCGGGCTGCCCGTTCAACCCGCGGTGCCCGATGGCTCAGCCGGTGTGCCGGGAGAAACTCCCGCCGCTGCTGCAGATCGGCCCCGCCCGGGCCAGCGCCTGCCACTTCGCCGAGGAGCTGGTGAACCGTGTCTGAGAACATCCTCGAGGTCAAGGACCTGGTCAAGCACTACCCCGTCACGCAGGGTGTGGTGTTCAAGAAGACCGTCGGTCAGGTCAAGGCGGTCGACGGGGTCTCGTTCGGTCTGCGCGCTGGCGAGACGCTCGGTGTGGTCGGCGAGTCCGGCTGCGGCAAGTCGACGCTCGCCCGGGTGCTGATGAACCTGGAGAAGCCGACCGCCGGCAACGTGGTCTACAAGGGCCAGGACATCTCCAAGCTCTCCGGTGGGGCGCTGCGACGTCTGCGCCGGCAGATCCAGCTGGTGATGCAGGACCCGTACACCTCGCTGAACCCGCGGATGACGGTCGGTGACCTGCTCGGCGAGCCGTTCGAGATCCACCCGGAGGTGGCGCCGAAGGGCAGTCGCCGGGCCAAGGTCAGGGAACTGCTCGACCTGGTCGGGCTCAACCCCGAGCACATCAACAGGTACCCGCACCAGTTCTCCGGCGGTCAGCGGCAGCGCATCGGCATCGCCCGCGCGCTCGCCCTGCGGCCCGAGATCATCGTCTGTGACGAGCCGGTGTCGGCGCTGGACGTCTCCATCCAGGCTCAGGTGATGAACCTGCTGGAGCGGTTGCAGGGCGAGTTGGGGCTCTCGTACATCTTCATCGCCCACGACCTGTCCGTGGTTCGCCACCTGTCGGACCGGGTCGCGGTGATGTACCTCGGCAAGATCGTCGAGATCGGCACCGAGGACGAGATCTACGAGCGGCCGACCCACCCGTACACCCAGGCTCTGCTGTCGGCGGTGCCGGTTCCGGACCCGACGCAGCGGAACAACAAGACGATCATCCGGCTCACGGGTGACGTGCCGTCGCCGATCAGCCCGCCCTCGGGCTGCCGGTTCCGGACCCGCTGCTGGAAGGCGCAGGACGTCTGCGCCGAGCAGGTCCCGCTGCTGGAGATCCGGCGGGACTCGGACCACCCGAGCGCCTGCCACTTCGCGGAGCGGCGCGAGATCGTCGCCACCCACGAGGTCTGAGTCACCCGAGACCGCCTGCCGACGTCACCACGACGACGGCAGGCGGTTTCGTCTGTCTGTGACCCGACCAGACCGCTTCCCGGCCGGCTCGGGCGCACGCTCGCCATCGGGCTCAGAGGGGGCCGCGGCCGGCGCGGAGCAGCAGCAGGGCCAACTGGGTGCCGTCGGCACCGAGCGCGACGCGGAACCGCTCCAGGATCTTCCGCTCCCGGGAGAGCACCAGGCGCGTGCCGCCGGACGCCATCCGGGTCGCACCGACCTCCTGGGACAGGGCGGCCCGCTCCTGCCAGAGCGCGATCATCGCATTGTCGATCTCGTCGATCCGTTGCCTGATCTGCACGATTCGCGCCGAGGCGGTTGGTTCCTCGGTGCCGGTCCGCGCCTCGACCGGCCTGGCGTTGTCGACCGCCGCCGACGCGGGCACTGTCGCCTCGGTCCCGTTCGGCACGGGTTGCTCCGCCTCGGGCCGGGTCGGGCCGCCGCTCTGCTCCATCACGTCTGCCATCATCGGGTACCTCTCGCACGGTGGTGCCCGGTGCCCGGAACTCGGGACGGAAAAAGCCCCGGACTCCAGGAGCCCGGGGCTTTTGCAGGTCTGAATCGATCAGGCGCGACCTACGGCAGCCGGACTCCCGGTGCCATAGTAAAAGTGGTAGCGCGCAGCGATCACGCTGACGAGTATGCCGGCGTCGGCGCCGGCTGCGCAAGCATCCAGCGGTCCTTGCCCGCGCCTCGGCGCAGCGGTCGGGGGAGTGTCCGACCGGCGGCATAGACTTGTCGGGCGATGCATCCTCTCTTCGACATTCCCGCGTCCCCGCCTGCGCCGGAGTCCGCGCCGGCCCGCCCGCACCGACCCGGGCCGGCCCCCGCGCGCCTCGATCCGCAGCAGTTGCTCGCCGGGCTCAACGGGCCACAGCGCGACGCGGTCAGCCACGCCGGCTCGCCGCTGCTGATCGTGGCCGGTGCCGGATCCGGCAAGACCCGGGTGCTCACGCACCGGATCGCCTACCTGCTCGCCGCGCGGGACGTGCACCCCGGTGAGATCATCGCGATCACCTTCACCAACAAGGCCGCCGGCGAGATGAAGGAGCGCGTGGCCGCGCTCGTCGGTCCGCGGGCGCGCCTGATGTGGGTGTCGACGTTCCACTCGGCCTGCGTGCGGATCCTGCGTGCCGAGCACGAGCACGCCGGCCTCAAGTCGACGTTCTCGATCTACGACGCGGACGACTCCCGCCGGCTGATGCAGTTGGTGACCCGCGAGCTGGATCTCGACCCGAAGCGCTACCCGGCGCGGGGGCTGGCCGCCCAGGTCTCCAACCTCAAGAACGAACTGGTCGATCCGGAGCAGTTCGCCGCACGGGCCACCGGGCCCAACGAGCGGGCGCTCGCCGAGGCGTACACGCTCTACCAGCGCCGACTGCGTGAGGCGCACGCGCTGGACTTCGACGACCTGATCATGACCACGGTGCACCTGCTCCAGTCCCACCCGCACGTCGCGGAAAGCTACCGTCGGCGCTTCCGGCACGTGCTGGTGGACGAATACCAGGACACCAACCACGCCCAGTACATCCTGATCAAGGAGCTGGTCTCCGGCACCGAGGGGGTGGAGCCGGCCGAGCTGTGCGTGGTCGGCGACGCCGACCAGTCGATCTACGCGTTCCGGGGCGCGACGATCCGCAACATCCTGGAGTTCGAGCGCGACTACACCGACGCGCGGACGATCCTGCTGGAGCAGAACTACCGCTCCACCCAGACCATCCTCAACGCGGCCAACGCGGTGATCGACCGCAACACCTCCCGCAAGCCCAAGCGGCTGTGGAGCGAGGCCGGCGCCGGTGAGCAGATCGTCGGTTACGTGGCCGACACCGAGCACGCCGAGGCGGACTGGGTGGCCCGGGAGATCGACCGACTGGTCGACGCCGACGAGACCCGCCCCGGCGACGTCGCGGTCTTCTACCGCACCAACGCCCAGTCCCGCGTGTTCGAAGAGGTGTTCATCCGCATCGGCCTGCCCTACAAGGTGGTCGGCGGGGTGCGCTTCTACGAGCGCAAGGAGGTCCGCGACGCACTGGCGTACCTGCGTTCGGTGGTCAACGACGACGACACGGTGAGCCTGCGGCGGGTCCTCAACACCCCTCGCCGGGGGATCGGCGACCGCGCCGAGGCGTGTGTCGAGGCGCTCTCCAGCCGGGACCGGATCTCGTTCGGCGCGGCGTTGCGCCGGGCCCGGGAGGCGCCGGGCATCTCCAGCCGGGCGGCCAACGGCATCGCCGACTTCGTGGCGCTGCTCGACGGCGCCCGCGAGCTGTCCGAGACCGGCACCCCGGAGGAGGTGCTGGAGGCGCTGCTGACCCGCTCGGGCTACCTCACCGAGCTGGAGGAGAGCCTGGATCCGCAGGACGCCGGTCGGGTGGACAACCTCCAGGAGCTGGTGAGCGTCGCCCGGGAGTACACCGAGCGGATCGAGTCGCAGGGCGAGGAGGGGGAGCGGGCCACCCTGGCCGGCTTCCTGGAGCAGGTGGCGCTGGTCGCCGACGCCGACCAGATCCCCTCCGACGACCCCGACCACCAGGGCGTGGTCACCCTGATGACGCTGCACACCGCCAAGGGGCTGGAGTTCCCGGTCGTCTTCCTGACCGGGCTGGAGGACGGCGTCTTCCCGCACCTGCGCTCGCTGGGCGACACCCGCGAGTTGGAGGAGGAGCGCCGGCTGGCGTACGTCGGCATCACCCGCGCCCGACAGCGGCTCTACCTGTCCCGCGCGGTGACCCGCTCGGCCTGGGGGCAGCCGTCCTACAACCCGCCGTCGCGGTTCCTGGAGGAGTTGCCGACCGAGCTGGTGCACTGGGAGCGCACCGAGGGGTCGTACACCTCGTGGGCCGGCGGGGGCGGCGGCGTCGGCGGCCGCGCGGACCGCGCGCCCGGCGCGCGTGGCAACTTCACCGGGGGTACGCCGAAGGCGGCCCAGTTGGCACAGCGGCTCGGCGTGGACGCCAGCCGGCTGACCACGGCCAGTGAGCTGCCGCAGGGGCCGAAGGTTTCCGCGGGTGACCGGGTCAACCACCAGCGGTACGGGCTGGGGCGAGTGCTCGCCGTCGAGGGGCACGGCCCGGGTGCCCGTGCGCAGATCGACTTCGGCGACCAGACGATGTGGCTGGTGCTCCGGCACGCCCCGGTCGACAAGCTCTGACCCACCCGACAGCGCCGAAGGTATCGGGATGTGAACCAAGGTCTATTTTCGCTCCTGGACCGTGGCCGACACCGTATCCGGGCCGGATAGTGGACAGCGTGAGCCTGGAGATCAGAGGTATCTCGTACGTCGCTGGCCATACCTCCGGCGCGGCGCTGCGCCGGGACATGCGCGCCATCCGCGAGACCCTGCACTGCACGACGGTGATGGTGATCGGCACCGATACCCGGACGCAGATGGAAGCGGCGCGGAGCGCCCTGGACGTAGGGCTCGATGTCTACATCCGGCCGTATGTCGCCGACCGCCCGCGCCGCGAGGTCCTGGCCCATCTCACGGCGACGGCCACCGCGGCCGAGGAACTACGCGTCGAGTACCCGGGTCGAGTCACGCTGCTGGTCGGCAGCGAGTTCTCCCTCACCTCCCCGGGGATGGTCCCGGGACCGCGTGTCTTCATCCGGCTCCAGGTGCTGGTGCGGTGGCGACGCTTCTTCGACCGCCGGATCACCCGAAAGCTCAACGCCCTGCTCGGCGCCGCCCTGCCCATCGCCCGCGCCGCATTCCACGGGCCGGTCACCTACGCCGCGGGCTTCTGGGAGAAGGTCGACTGGTCCGGCTTCGACCTCGTCGGCGTCAACCTCTACCGCTTCGGCACCGACCCCGCCGTCTACCAGCAACGGCTGCGCGCCCTGCTGCACGAGGCGGACAAACCGGTGGTCATCACCGAGTTCGGGTGCGGCGCCCACCTCGGTGCCGAGCGCCGCGGGCCGGGCTCGTTCCGGATCGTGAACTGGTTCGCCCAACCGCCCCAGGTCAGGGACGGACACGTACGCGACGAGCCCACCCAGGCGGCGTACCTGGCCGAACTCATCGACCTCTACGCCGCGCACGGCGTACACGGCTGCTTCGTCTTCACCTTCGTCATGCCGGACTTCCCGCACCACCCGGACCCGCGTCGAGACCTGGACATGGCTGGCTTCGGCGTGGTGCGAATACCGTCCGATGACCCGTCCCGCTGGGAGCCGAAGGAGGCGTTCCACCAGGTGGCGCGGCGTTACGAGGCAGTCGAGCGCGGCGTCGCAGCCAGCGGCACGAGCTGACCGATGGATCTCTGCCTCAGCAGCCCAGGTCCACGCCGTGCGAGCGCATGAACGGGGCCGGGTCGATCTGGTTCCACATGCCCTGGTGCACCTCGAAGTGCAGGTGTGGGCCGGTGGCGTCGCCGGTGGCGCCCTCGTAGCCGATGACCTGGCCGGCCTTGACCGCCTGCCCCACGGTGACCGCGATGCGGCTCTGGTGGGCGTAGTGGGTCAGGTATCCGTTGCCGTGGTCGATGAAGACGGAGTTGCCGTACCCGTCGGAGGCGTCACCGGCCTGGGTCACGGTGCCGGCGGCCGCAGCGCGGATCGGCGTACCGGAGGGCAGCGCCAGGTCGATGCCGGCGTGCAGGGTGCCCCAGCGCTGCCCGTAGCAGGAGGTGACCTCGGCTCCCGGCATCGGGTTGACCCAGGCGGGCGTGGGCTTGGTGGTCTTCTTCGGCTTCGGCTTGGCCTTCGCGGCGGCTGTCTTCGTGGGTGCCGGACTGGCGCTGGTTGCCGAGGGGGTCGGTGTGGGGCTGACCGAGGGAGCGGCCGGGGTGCTCGACTCGCGAGTCGAGCGGTCGGCCCGGCTGGCGGCCTCGTTGCGGGACTGCGCGTCGAGGGAGACGGCGGCGGGTGCCGGCTGGTCGGTGCCGGTGGTGGCGACGACGACGCCACCGACGCCGAGGGCGAGCAGAGCGGCGGCGCCGAGCACGATGAGGCGGTTGCGCCGGCGGGGGAGTTCCGGCTGCCCGGTGGGAGCGGTGTCGGGGGTGTTCTCGTTCTGGACGGGGCTGTCTTCCTGCACGGCGGACCTTCACAGTCGAGGGGCACTTGACCTCGAAATACTGGTGTCGGGCCGGCCTGGAGGCGGGATGGGGACCGGGTGGCCGGGTGATGGAGGGCGGCTCACCTGCCCGGATATGACCCGCTCTGGGGCGCTAAGACCGGAAAAGTGATCATGCGGTCCAGTGTCGCCGCTCACAATCTCCACTGTGACCTGGCAGACATCAGCCAACGAAAAACCGCCCGGATCGACAGATCCGGGCGGTCAACGGTCGGTACGCAGCGTCAGGAGCCGGCTACCTCGCTGTAAATTGCCTCGACTTGCAGCTTGATGTCCACTCCGCGGTCCTGCAGGAACGGCACCGGGTCGATCGGCTTGCCCTTGACATGGATCTCAAGGTGCAGGTGGGTGCCGTAGGCGTGACCGGTCTGGCCGACCAGGCCGAGCTGGTCGCCCGCCTTGATCTGCTGGCCTTCCTTGACGCTCACCGCGGAGGAGTGGCCGTAGATGGCCTCGCTGCCGTCGGCGTGCTGAACGATCACGGCGTTGCCGTACCCGCCGAACCAGCCGGCCTTGGTGACCAGGCCGTCGTGGATCGCCACAAAGGGCGTGCCCTCGGCGGCGACCAGGTCGACGCCGGTGTGCATCTTGCCCCAGCGCATCCCGTAGGGGGAGTTGAAGTCGTAGCCCTGAAGCGGCAGCAGCCACACCTCGGGCTCGGCGCTGTCCTTGCTGCGGCTGTCCCGCGAGGCGCGGTCGGCGTTGTCCGCACGGGCCTTGAGGTCCTGGCTGCTGACCGACGCCTGCTTGAGCTCGTCGAGCACCTTCGGGCTGACGTCCTTGGCGTCCGGCAGGGCGCTGGCGCCGAGTGCGACGATGCCGGCCCCGACGAAAGCGGTGGTGACGACAGCGGCGTAACGGCTACGCGGTGGGGTGGGCACGCGGCGACGACCGCGATATCGATCGGGCTCAGACGACAGGCGCTGGCGCACGCACACCCTCCGTTGTCGGGGTTCCGAAGCGGCCGGTGGACGTTCGTGAAGCTCCGATGAACGTCCGCTGACCGCGTCGTCACCCGTCCATGGACCTGATGACAACCGTGGACACGTTAGCCAACCACCAGGGGAGTCACAAGCTAGAGCGAGAAATTGGCGTGTCGATCTGTCCGTTTGCGTCCATGATTGTCATGCATCGTGACGCCGAACGGTGCCCCGGATGCTGCCCGTTCGTCGCCGAGCGTGACCGGTCCGGCGGACTCGTCCGGCTTGACTGCGGGTCGCGCGGGGCGGCGTCGGTTCCGCCGCGCCGGATCCTCTCGGCGTGGCACCGGATCGCCTCGGCAGGGCCTGCCGGGCTGCGCGATGGTCGCACCACGCGGTTGACTGATCACGGACCCGGCTTCCGGCCCGGATTTCCCGGGCCGGGCCCGTCGGGTTACCGTTCGTTAAGGTGATGGCCGTGAAGCCGGTGAAAGGTGTGCGCTGATGAGCTCTCGAATTCGGGTCGTCGTCGCCAAGCCCGGTCTGGACGGCCACGACCGGGGAGCGAAGGTCGTCGCACGTGCACTGCGCGACGCAGGGATGGAGGTCGTCTACACCGGCCTGCACCAGACCCCCGAGCAGATCGTGGAGACCGCCATCCAGGAGGACGCCGACGCGGTCGGCCTGTCCGTCCTCTCCGGCGCGCACATGACGCTGTTCCGGCGGGTGCTGGAACTGCTCGGTGAGCGGGACGCCCGCGACATCGTCGTGTTCGGTGGCGGCATCATTCCGAACGGCGACATTCCCGAGCTGGAAAAGCTGGGCGTCGCGAAGATCTTCACGCCGGGCGCCACCACTCAGGCGATCGTCGAGTGGGTCCGAGAGAACGTCGCGCAGCCGGTTTCCTGAGGCTCGCCGCGACGGTCGGCTTCATGCGACCGGATTTGGGCACGGGGGAGGGGCCGGACGCACCCCTCACACGTCCGGCCCCTCTATGCACGATGCCCCGCCGCCACCCCTCGACCGACAGGGCATCGGCCGTATCCCGTCTTTGCGCTGCTCAGCGCTCCGACACCTGACTCAACGACGCCCCCACGGCCGGGTTACGCCACCGGGGCAACATCGCCCGGACGGTGGATCCGGACCGGGTCGTGGTCGGAAACCGGCCGCTCCCGATGTCCGGCTGTGCATTAGCGCACACCACGCACCCGCTCGGTTGCCGGCGGTGTCGACCTCGCTAGGCTGCGGCCAATGGCCTGTTTCAACTGATGACAGGCGTCAAACTGTTTTTGAACGCTGGTGGCGGCGCGACGGCGCGCCGCGGAGACGGGACGGGACGCGCAATCGTGGACCTGTACGAGTACCAGGGGCGGGACCTGTTCGAGCGGCACGGCTTGCCCGTGTTGGCCGGCGGCGTCGCCACTACCCCGGAAGAGGCCCGTGCGATCGCCGACCGCCTCGGCGGTCGCGTGGTCGTCAAGGCGCAGGTGAAGGTCGGCGGCCGCGGTAAGGCCGGCGGCGTCAAGCTGGCCGAGGGCGCCGAGGAGACGGTGGCCCGTGCCACCGACATCCTCGGCATGGACATCAAGGGCCACACCGTCCACAAGGTCATGATCACGGTGACCGCGGACGTGGCCGAGGAGTACTACTTCTCGTACCTGCTCGACCGGGCGAACCGCACCTTCCTCTGCATCGCCAGCGTGGCCGGCGGCATGGACATCGAGCAGGTCGCCGCCGACACCCCCGACAAGGTGGTTAAGGCCCCGATCGACGCCGTCAAGGGCGTGGACGAGGCCAAGGCTCGCGAGATCGTGACCGCCGCCGGTTTCCCGACCGAGGTCGCCGACCAGGTGGTCGAGATCGCCGTCGGCCTGTGGCAGGCGTTCGTCGCCGAGGACGCCACCCTGGTCGAGGTCAACCCGCTCGCCAAGAACGGCGACGGCCGGATGCTGCTGCTCGATGCCAAGATCAGCCTGGACGAGAACGCCGCGTTCCGGCACCCGGACCACGAGGCGCTCGTGGACCAGGCCGCCGTGGACCCGCTGGAGCAGGCCGCCAAGGCCAAGGACCTCAACTACGTCAAGCTCGACGGCGAGGTCGGCATCATCGGCAACGGCGCGGGTCTGGTCATGTCGACCCTCGACGTCGTCGCGTACGCCGGTGAGCGGCACGGCAACGTCAAGCCGGCCAACTTCCTCGACATCGGCGGCGGCGCGAGCGCCGCGGTGATGGCGAACGGGCTGGAGATCGTGCTCTCCGACCCGGCCGTGAAGAGCGTCTTCGTCAACGTCTTCGGCGGCATCACCGCCTGCGACGAGGTCGCCAACGGCATCATCCAGGCACTGGCCCTGCTGGAGCAGCGCGGCGAGCAGGTCACCAAGCCGCTCGTCGTCCGTCTCGACGGCAACAACGCCGAGGCCGGCCGGGCGATCCTGGACGGCGCGAACAACCCGCTCGTGCAGCGGGTGGACACCATGGACGGTGCGGCCGAGCGGGCCGCCGAGCTGGCAGCTGCGGGGGTCTGATCATGGCTATCTGGCTGACCAAGGACTCGAAGGTCATCGTTCAGGGGATGACCGGTTCCGAGGGTTCCAAGCACACCCGGCGGATGCTCGCCGCCGGCACGAACGTGGTGGGCGGCGTCAACCCGCGCAAGGCGGGCCAGACCGTCGACTTCGACGGCACCGAGCTGCCGGTCTTCGCGTCGGTCGCGGACGCGATGGCCGAGACCGGGGCCGACGTCACGGTCATCTTCGTGCCGCCGCAGTTCACCAAGGCCGCCGTGGTCGAGGCGATCGACGCCGCGATCGGCCTGGCCGTGGTGATCACCGAGGGCGTGCCGGTGCACGACACCGCGTCGTTCTGGGCGTACAACGTGTCCAAGGGTGAGCAGACCCGGATCATCGGGCCGAACTGCCCCGGCATCGCCTCGCCCGGCGCGTCCAACGCCGGCATCATCCCGGCCGACATCACCGGCTCCGGCCGGATCGGCCTGGTCAGCAAGAGCGGCACGCTGACCTACCAGATGATGTACGAGCTGCGCGACATCGGCTTCTCCACCTGCGTCGGCATCGGCGGCGACCCGATCATCGGGACCACCCACATCGACGCCCTGGCGGCGTTCGAGGCCGACCCGGAGACCGACGCCATCGTGATGATCGGTGAGATCGGTGGCGACGCCGAGGAGCGGGCCGCCGAGTTCATCAAGGCGAACGTCACCAAGCCGGTGGTCGGCTACATCGCCGGCTTCACCGCTCCGCCCGGCAAGACCATGGGTCACGCCGGGGCGATCATCTCCGGCTCGGCCGGCACTGCCGAGGCGAAGCAGGCGGCGCTGGAGGCGGTCGGCGTCAAGGTCGGCAAGACGCCGACCGAGACCGCCAAGCTGATGCGGGAGATCATGTCCGGCAACTGAGCCGGCCAGGCAACAGCGAAGGGGGTCGACCGGTCACGGTCGACCCCCTTCGGCGTACGCCTGTTCCTCGTGCGTCAGTCGTTGTTCCAGAACGGGTAGTTGCCGGTCGCCCGCAGGATCGTACCGCCGATGATGTTGATCACGCCGAACACGATGGCGAGGTAGCCCAGCAGCGGGGACTGCCCGTAGCGGCGGGCGTCCCGGATCGACAGGTAGCCGAAGATGATGCCCAGGATGCCGCAGCAGATCAGCCCCAGCACGATGCCCAGCACACCCCAGAGCGTGGTCCGGTCCCGTCCGCGCGCCGGTGGGGGCGGGGGTGGCGGGTATGGCGTCGTCACAGCTTCCTCCGGGCGGTCGTGGACGGCGAGCCGGCCGGACCACGACCGGCGGACCCGACCCGGGCGGTGGCGACTCGCGCCCCCTCTGGCCGAGGCTAGACCCGGACCGGGTCGCCGAGGCCCTGGTTCGGTCAACTCGTCGCCCTTTGGACGGGTTAACGGACTGCCACCGCCTTCACGACGTGCCAGAGTAGAGCGGATGTCCCCCGTCACCCCTGACCGTCCCAGCCGTCCCGGCGGTGTGCGCGCCGACGACCGGCCGGTCGACCGTGCCGCGCCGGCCCGACGGGTGCCCGCGTCCCGCTCGGGCGGATCGCCACGCGGGCGTGCGCCGCTGCCCGTCGCCGCCGGGGTGGCCGCCTGCTGGGCCGCGCTCACCTCCTACCTGCCGGTCGCCATCGTGCTCGGCCTGGTTCAGCTCGGCACGGATTCCAGCACTCTGACCAACACCCTGCGCACCGCGCTGGCCGGCTGGCTGCTCGGGCACGGCGTGCCGCTGCACACCGCGTCCGGTCCGCTCGGGCTCGCCCCGCTGGCGCTGACCGTGCTCGCGCTGTGGCGGCTGACCCGGGCCGGCGTGCACGTCAGCCGCGCGATCGGCGCCCGCGACACCCGCTCGCCGCGACGGGCGCTGCTCGCCGCGGGCGCGGTCGGCATCGCGTACGCGCTGCTTGGCGCGCTGGCGGCGGTGCTGATCGGCGCCAACGGACCGGATGTGTCGGTGGTCCGGGCCGGAGTGACGTTCGCGGTGGTCGGCACCCTCGCCGCGCTGGTCGGCGCGACCCGCGTCACCGCCGTGACCCGGCTGCTCGTCACCCGGCTGCCGGCCCCGGTGCGCGACGGTGTGCGCAGTGGTCTGGTGGCCGGGCTGCTGCTGCTCGGCGCGGGTGCCGGGGCGGCCGGCCTGGCGGTGGCCACCGGCGGCGGCGACGCGGCCGACATGATCGGCGCGTACCGGACCGGGGTCGCCGGGCAGGCCGGGATCACCCTGGTCAGCGCCGCGTACGCGCCGAACGCGGCGATCTGGTCGGCCAGCTACCTGCTGGGGCCCGGTTTCGCGGTCGGCGTCGACACCGCGGTCCGCACCAGCGAGGTGTCGGTCGGCGCGTTGCCGGCCGTGCCACTGCTCGCCGGTCTGCCGCGAGGTCCGGTGGACGGCCTCGGCGCTCTCCTGCTCGCGGTGCCCGTGCTGGCCGGGATGGTCGCCGGCTGGTTGCTCGCCCGCCGGGTGGCTCGACTCGCCGGGCCAGAGCGGGCCCCGCAGCGCTGGGCCGAGGTGCTGGTCCCAGCGGCGCTGGCCGGGCCGGTGGCCGGCGTGCTGCTCGGCGTGGCCGCCGCGGTGTCCGGCGGGTCGCTCGGCGCCGGCCGGCTGGCGCAGGTCGGGCCGGTGGGCTGGCAGGTCGGGGCGGTGGCGGCAGGTGTGATCGCGGTCGGCGCACTCCTCGGTGCCGCGGCCACCCGAGCGCTCACCCGCGCCCCGGCCCAGTAAGAGCGCTCACCCGCGCCCCGGCCCAGTAAGAGCGCTCACCCGCGTCCCGGCCCGGTAAGAGCGCTCACCCGCGCGTCCCGGCCCGGTAAGAGCGTTCACCCGCGCGCCCCGGCCCAGTAAGAGCGTTCACCCGCGTCCCGGCCCGGTAGGCCAGGCCCCGGCCGCGTCTTCGTGCGGGTGAACGAGCGCGGGGCGCCCCGGACGAATCCGGAGCGCCCCGTCGACAGCGAGCCTTGTCAGGCCTGGCCAGGCAGCGTGACCTGTGCCACGACGAACAGGATGATCAACACGATGCCGAGCGCGACGGCGACCGCGCCGCAGATCAGGCCGGCCTTGGCCTGCCCAGCGTTGTTGGCCTGGCCCTGAGCGACCTTCTGCCGGGCGAGGTAACCGGTGACCACTGCCGCGATGCCGACCGGGATGCCCAGGTAGAAGCAGCAGAGCAGCGGGATCGAGGCGATACCGAGGATCATCGACACCAGGCCGAGGGTGTTGTTCTGCCCCTGCGCCTGCGGGTACCCGGCGTTCGGGTACCCCGGGGCGCTGCCGTACTGGGGCTGCTGCTGGGCGTACGGGTCCTGGTACGCCGGCGGCTGACCGTACGGCTGACCCGAGGTGGGCTGCTGGCCGTACGGGGCCTGCGGTTGGCCGTACGGGTCCTGCTGGCCGTAGGGCTGACCCGAGGTGGGCTGCTGGCCGTACGGGGCCTGCGGTGCCGCGTACGGGTCCTGCTGGCCGTACGGGGCGGCTGGCGGCGGAGGTGCGGTCGGGTCCTGGTTGGGCTGCTGGCCGTACGGGTCCTGACCGGGGTTACCGGGCTGCATTCGAAAAGCTCCTTGGACTGGTTCCGTCAGTTACTGCTGTGTGTTTCCATCCATGATCGCGTTCAGTCCTCCCGATGCCCAGTGCGGCAACCGGTAGACATTCTTCCCGAAGCGCAGGAAAAGGCAGTTCTTGCTCAACTCCGCGGGTCGGGCCAGCGCCGTGGCGCGGGTTGGCGGGACGTTCGGCCCGAGCGAGCGGCAGCGTACCGGGTCGATGCACGTCGACGCTGTCGAAGATCGGCGCACCGCCCAGCGGAGGGGCATCCTGACCTGCCCGATAGGGTGGCCCGGTGACCGAGCCCGCGCCTGTCGCCCGCATCGTCGTCCTCGTCTCCGGCTCCGGGAGCAACCTTCAGTCGCTGCTGGATGCCGCCGCCGACCCCGCGTACGGCGCACAGGTCGTCGCGGTCGGCGCGGACCGCGACGGCATCGCGGGCCTGGACCGGGCCGACGCGGCCGGGGTGCCGACCTTCGTCGAGCGGGTCCGCGACCACGACACCCGGGAGGACTGGGACGCCGCGCTCACCGCGCACGTCGCGAAGCACCAACCCGACCTGGTCATCTCCGCGGGCTTCCTCAAGCTGGTCGGCCCGCACTTCCTCGCCGCCTTCGGCGACCGCTACCTGAACACCCACAACACCCTGCTGCCGGCGTTCCCCGGCATCCACGGTCCGCGGGACGCCCTCGCCTACGGCGTGAAGCTCACCGGGGCCACCCTCTTCTTCGTCGACGCCGGCATGGACACCGGGCCGATCGTCGCGCAGGTCGCGGTGCCGGTGCTCGACGACGACGACGTCGACACGCTCACCGAGCGCATCAAGGAAGCCGAGCGGCGCCAGCTCGTCGAGCAGGTCGGTCGCCTGGTCCGCGAAGGCTGGACCATCACCGGAAGGAAGGTCACGGTTCCGTGAGCCCCACTCAGGACGGGCGCCGCCCGATCAGGCGGGCGCTGGTCAGCGTCTACGACAAGACCGGGCTGGTCGAGCTGGCCCAGGCCCTGCACGCAGCCGGCGTGGAGATCGTGTCCACCGGCAGCACGGCGGGCACCATCGCCGCCGCCGGAGTACCGGTGACGTCGGTGGAGACGGTGACCGGGTTCCCCGAGGTGCTCGACGGCCGGGTGAAGACCCTGCACCCGAAGGTGCACGCGGGTCTCCTCGCCGACCTGCGCAAGGACACGCACGTGGCGCAGCTCGACGAGCTGGGGGTGGCGGCGTTCGACCTGCTGGTCTCCAACCTCTACCCGTTCCAGGCGACCGTCGCGTCCGGCGCCGGCGTCGAGGAGTGCGTGGAGCAGATCGACATCGGTGGCCCGGCCATGGTGCGGGCCGCTGCCAAGAACCACGCCTCGGTCGCCGTGCTCACCGACCCGGCCGGTTACCCGGCGCTGCTCGGCGCGCTCAGCGAGGGTGGCTTCACCCTGGCCCAGCGTCGGGCGCTGGCCGCCCGGGCGTTCGCCGACATCGCCGAGTACGACGTCGCGGTGGCCCAGTGGTGTGCCCAGGAGCTGGCGCCAGCCGACGACTCCTGGCCGCAGTTCGCGGGGCTGGCGCTGCGCAAGTCGACGGCACTGCGGTACGGCGAGAACCCGCACCAGCCGGCGGCTCTCTACACCGACCCGGACGCCCCCGCCGGGCTGGCCCAGGCCGAGCAGCTGCACGGCAAGGAGATGTCGTACAACAACTACGTCGACGCGGACGCCGCGTGGCGGGCCGCGAACGACTTCGCCGACCAGCCGGCTGTGGCGATCATCAAGCACGCCAACCCGTGCGGCATCGCGGTCGGCGCGGACGTGGCCGAGGCGCACCGCAAGGCGCATGCCTGCGACCCGGTGTCGGCGTACGGCGGGGTGATCGCGGTCAACCGCCCGGTCTCGGTCGAGATGGCCCGGCAGGTCGCCGACATCTTCACCGAGGTCGTGGTCGCACCCGGCTTCGACGACGGCGCGGTGGACGTGCTGCAGGGCAAGAAGAACATCCGGCTGCTGCGGGCGCCGGCCTGGACGCCGGCGCTGGTGGAGTTGCGGCAGGTGACCGGTGGCGTGCTGGCTCAGGTCGCCGACCGGGTGAACGCTCCCGGCGACGACCCGGCGAACTGGCAGTTGGCGACCGGTGAGGCCGCCGACGAGGAGCTGTTGCGGGACCTCGCGTTCGCCTGGCGGGCGGTCCGCGCGGTGAAGAGCAACGCGATCCTGCTCGCCAAGGACGGCGCCACCGTCGGCGTCGGCATGGGTCAGGTCAACCGGGTCGACTCGGCGCAGCTCGCGGTCACCCGCGCCGGTGCCGACCGGGCCCGTGGCTCGGTCGCCGCCTCGGACGCGTTCTTCCCGTTCGCCGACGGCCCGCAGATCCTCATCGACGCCGGCGTCCGCGCCATCGTGCAGCCGGGCGGCTCCATCCGCGACGAAGAGGTCATCGAAGCAGCCAAAAAGGCCAACGTAACGATGTACCTAACGGGAACCCGCCACTTCTTCCACTAAACAAACCCCCGCCGGCCTCACCGGCCTCTCACCGCGGGCCTCACCGGCCTCTCACCGCGGGTCTCACCGGCCTCTCACCGCGTTGATCATGGAGTTATTGTCCCGACACGCCGGTCGGAAGGACAATAACTCCATGATCAACGGCGGCCGGTGACCGGCGACCGCCGGCGAGGGCCGGCGAGTAGCCAGGCCGGGCGAGGCCGGACCGGCCGGTCGGGTCAGGCCGGGAGGGTTGGGCGGAGTTCGGCGAAGTGGCAGGCCGACGGGTGCGGGTCGGCTGCTCTTGGGACCGTTTGCGGGTCTTGCGTGGCGCAGATGTCCTGGGCCTTCCAGCATCGGGTCCGGAAGTGGCATCCACTCGGCGGATCGGCCGGGCTGGGCACGTCGCCGACCAGCCGGATCATGTTGCGCTGATCGCGGGCCTCCGGGTCCGGCACCGGCACCGCGGAGAGCAGAGCCTGGGTGTACGGGTGGGTGGCCCGCTCGTAGATCTCGTCCTCGGTGCCGATCTCGACGATCCGGCCGAGGTACATCACCGCGACCCGGTCGGCGATGTGCCGCACCACGGACAGGTCGTGGGCGATGAAGATGTACGAAAGCCCCAACTCGTCCTGGAGCTGCTTCAGCAGGTTGATCACCTGAGCCTGGATGGAGACGTCCAGCGCCGACACCGGCTCGTCGCAGACGATCACCTCGGGCCGCAGGGCGAGCGCGCGGGCGATGCCGATGCGCTGCCGCTGACCGCCGGAGAACTGGTGCGGGTACCTGTTGATGTGCTCCGGGTTGAGCCCGACCAGGTCGAGCAGCTCCTGGACCCGCTTCTGCTTGCTGCCCTTCGGCGCGGCATCCGTGTGGATCTCGAACGGCTCGCCGATGATGTCGCCGACGGTCATCCGCGGGTTCAGCGAGGTGTACGGGTCCTGCATCACCATCTGCATGTTGCGGCGTACCCGACGCAGCTCGCCCCCGGAGGCCTTGAACAGGTCGCGACCTTCCAGAGTGGCCCGGCCGGAGGTGGGCGTCTCCAGTCGCATCAGCAGCCGGGCGAGGGTGGACTTGCCGCAGCCGGACTCACCGACCACACCCAGCGTCTCGCCCCGACGCAGCTCGAAGCTCACCCCGTCGACGGCCTTGACCGCGCCGATCTGCCGCTGGAACAGGACTCCCTGCGTGATCGGGAAGTGCTTCACCAGGTTGTCGACGGAGAGGATCGTCTCGCCGCGGACCTTCGTGGGGTTAGCGGGCGACGCTGTCATCACGGACCTCCTGCGCGAAGTGGCAAGCGCTGGTCCGGCCGTCGCCGAGGACCAGGTCGTGCGGTACGACGTCCACGCAGACCTGCTGGACGTACGGGCACCGGGGGTGGAACGGGCAGCCGGACGGGATCTGCATCAGGTTCGGCGGCAACCCCTTGATCGTCGACAGTTCCGCGCCGCGGACGTCCAGGCGCGGGATCGACTCCAACAAACCCTTGGTGTACGGGTGGGCGGGCGCCTTGTAGAGCGAGCGGACGTCGGCGTGTTCGACGATCCGGCCGGCGTACATGACCGCGATCCGGTCCGCGACACCGGCGACCACACCCAGGTCGTGGGTGATCAGGATCATCGCCATGTTGCGTTCCCGGCGCAGGTCGGCCAGCAGGTCCATGATCTGGGCCTGGACGGTCACGTCGAGCGCGGTGGTGGGCTCGTCGGCGATCAGCACCTTCGGGTCCAACGCCAGCGCCATGGCGATCATGACGCGCTGCCGCATGCCGCCGGAGAACTGGTGCGGGTAGTCGCCGATCCGCTTGGCGGCCCCCGGGATCTTGACCAGGTCCATCAGTTCGATGGCGCGACGCCGGGCGTCGGACCGGGACATGCCGGCGCGCTGGCGCAGCGTCTCGCCGATCTGCCAGCCGACCGGGAAGACCGGGTTCAAAGCGGAGAGCGCGTCCTGGAAGATCATCGCGATCTCCTGGCCGCGGATCTGCCGGCGCTGCTCCTCGGAGCGGGTGAGCAGGTCCTCACCCTGGTAGAGGATCTGGCCGGAGCGCACGAACGCGGGCGGGGTGTCCAGGATGCCCATGATCGCCTGAGCGGTGACGGACTTGCCCGAGCCGGACTCGCCGAGCACGGCAAGCGTCTCGCCGGCGTCCAGGTGGTACGACACGCCGTTGATCACCCGGGCGACGCCCTCGTTGGTGCGGAACTCGACGTGCAGGTCCCGCAGCTCCAGCAGGTGGCCGCCCTCTGGCGTGGCGGAGGCGGGCGTCGGTTGAACGGTCATGGCTGTGCCTGCCTTTCGCTCGCGACTGCGGGGCTCGCTTCGCTCACTTCTCGCGCTCGCACGAGTCACCGCAGCTTCGGGTCGAAGGCGTCACGGATCGCGTCGCCGAGCATGATGAACGCCAGCACGGTCAACGCGAGGAATGCCGACGGGACGATCAGCGGTGTGGCCGCCTCCCGCATGTGGATGCGGCCGGTGTCGATGTCCTGACCCCACGAGATGGTCGGCGCCTTAAGGCCGATGCCCAGGAAGGACAGCGTCGCCTCGGCCGCGATGAACGAGCCGAGCGCGATGGTCAGCACGACGATGACCGGGGCCAGCGAGTTCGGCAGGATGTGCCGCCACATGATCCGGCTGTTGCCGGCGCCGAGCATCCGGGCCGCCGAGACGTAGTCCTGCTCCTTGGCGGTGATCACCGAGGACCGGACCACGCGGGCGGCGGTGGTCCAGCCGAGCAGGGCCAGCACGAAGACGACCGCGCCGATCCGGGCCCACTGGCTGTCGCTGGACACCCGCTTGAGCAGCACGATCGCGGCCAGCAGCAGCGGGATGCCGAGCACCACGTCGATCACCCGGGACAGCACCGCGTCGACCCAACGGCCGAAGTAGCCGGCCAGCATGCCGATCACCAGCGCGATGATCCCGGTGCCGAGCGCCGCGAGCGCGCCGACCAGCAGCGAGGCGCGGGTGCCGTAGACCGCCCGGGAGTACGTGTCGCAGCCCTGGAAGTCGTACCCGAAGATGGCCCCGCCGGACGGCCCGGCGTGCTGCCGGGAGAGCAGGCAGTCGTTCGGGTTGTTGGCGGTGAACACCCCGGGGACCAGCGCCATCAGGGTGAAGATGACGACAAGCGCCAGCGAGATCCAGAAGATCGGGTTGCGGCGCAGATCGCGCCAGGCGTCCCCGGCCAGGCTGCGGGGCTTGTTCGCGGCGCCGACCTGATTGGGTGTGCCCGGCTCACCCGAGGGGCCACGGCGGGCGGCCTGGTTCTCGCTGGCCGCCACCGTCTCAAAGTCACTCATGCCGCCACCTCGCTGCGCTCACTCATAGCGGATCCTCGGGTCGAGTACGGCGTACAGGACGTCCACCACCAGGTTCGAGACCAGGTAGACCACGACGAGCACGCTGACGATGCCCACCACCAGGGGGCCGTCCTCGGTGCGGATGCCACGGAAGAGGTTGAAGCCCACGCCGGGGATGTTGAAGACGCCCTCGGTGATGATCGCGCCGCTCATCAGGTTGCCCAGTTCCACGCCGAGGAAGGTGACCACCGGGATGAGCGAGTTGCGCAGCACGTGGACGACGACGATGCGGCGCTTGACCAGGCCCTTGGACCGGGCGGTCCGGACGTAGTCCGCGCGCAGGTTCTCCGCCACCGAGGCCCGGGTGAGCCGCAGCGCGGTGGCCAGCGACAGCGAGCCGAGCACGATGCCCGGCAGGAGGAGTGCGTAGAACGTCGGGTCGGAGCCGGCGGTGGGTGGGAAGAGCTGCCACCTGACGCCCAGGAAGTACTGCGCCAGGGGTGCCAGCACGATGGTCGGGACGCCCAGCACCAGCAGGGTCAGCACCAGCGTCGAGTTGTCGAAGATGCTGGCCCGGCGGATGCCGGCGAGCACACCTGCGGTGACCCCGAAGATGATCGCCACGGCGAGCGCGATGAGCGCCAGCCGGACAGTGACCGGCCAGGCCTGCTGGAGGATGTCGCCGATGTTCCGACCGGTGAGCGACTCGCCCAGGTTGCCCTGGAGCAGGTTCTTCACGTAGTCGAAGTAGCGGTAGAAGAAGCCGCCGACGCCGGTGGCGTCCAGGTGGTACCTCTCGGTCAGGTACGCCCGTTGGGCCGGCGTCACCGGCCGCTCACCGGCGAGCGCCTGGATGGGGTCGCCCTGCCCGGCGAATGTCAGCGCGTAGACGATCAGGGTGGTCCCGAAGAACGCCAGGACCATCTGCAGTAGGCGCCGCAAGATGTAGCGGAACATGCTTAGCAGTCTCTCCGGAAATGTGCGAAAGGGTCGCAGGACGGCATCTCTGGTCGTACCCGAAATATCCGAGACGTGCCGTCCGGCCCGGGGAAGCCGGCACCACCGACGCCGGGTCCGCTCCTGCGACCCGGCCCGGTGGTGCGGTCGGGCCACCCGAGCGACGCCCGGGTGGCCCGCACCATGGTCAGCTCAGCTGGCCGCTTCGATCTTGACGAGGTTGACCCGCTGGAACAGGTCCATCTGCACGTTCTTGACCTTGGTCGAGTGACCGAACACGTTCTCGCCGAAGCGGAGCGGGATCACCGGCATGTCCTTGGCCAGGATGTCCTCCGCCTGCTGGTACTTGGCGATCGCCTCGTCCTGCGTCTTGGCGGCGGAACCCTCCTTGACCAGCTTGTCGAACTCCGGGTTGCTGTAGCCGTAGTAGTTCGACGAGCCGTTGGTGCTGTACAGCGGGCCGAGGTAGTCCTCCATGGTCGGGTAGTCCATGACCCAACCCATCCGGAACGCACCCACCGGCGTCTTCTTCTCGACCTTGGTGAGCAGGTCGGCGAACTTCGGCTCGGCCGAGCCGACGGCGTCCACACCCAGGTTGGCCTTGAGCTGGTTGACCGTGGCGTCGACCCAGTCCTTGTGACCGCCGTCGCCGTTGTAGGAGATGACGATCTTCTTCGGGCCGCCCGCGGCCTGGTAGAGCTTCTTGGCCTCGGTCGGGTTGAACTCGCCGGCCTTGCCCGCGGTGTTCTCCCGGTAGCCCGGCAGGACCGGTGAGACGAAGGAGCGCGCCGACGTCTGCGAGCCCTTGAAGACCGACTTGGTGATCTCGTCACGGTCGATCGCCATCGAGATGGCCTTGCGCACGTCCGGGTTGGCGTAGTCCTTGTCGAACGTCGGGAACGCGAGGAACTGGAACGACGACATCGGGCTGGTCTGGTACCGGTCGCCCAGGTCGCTCGGCGCGGTGCTCAGGCTCTCGGTCGGGATCGTCGGCAGCACGTCCAGGTTGTCCGCCTGGACGTCCGCGTAGGCCGCGGTGAGCTGCTGGTAGATCCGGAACTCAATGTCCTTGACCTTGGGCTTCTCACCCGGGTACGCGTCGTAGCGCTCGACATCGATCTTGCTGTCGTGCTGCCAGGTGCCCTTCATCTTGAAGGGGCCCTGACCGATCGGCGCCTGCTCGAAACCGTCCTTGAGCACACCCGGGGCCGAGAACGCGGCCTTCGGCAGCGGGAAGAACGCGTTGTAGCCGAGCGTGGTCTTGAAGTCGATGTACGGCTCGGACAGCGTCACGGTGAACGTGGCGTCGTCGACCTTCTTGAGGCCGGACATCTCCTTGGCCTTCGGCGCCTTGCCCTGCAGGTCCGCGTAGCCAGCGACCTTCTCGAAGAAGTAGTTGCTGTCCTGACCGTTGGGGGCGTACGCGCCGTAGTTCCAGGCGTTGATGTAGTCCTCGGACGTGACCTTCTCACCGTTGTGGAAGGTGAAGCCGTCCTTGAGCTTGATCGTCCAGACCTTGTTGTCGGACGAGGTGATCGACTGCGCGGCGACCTCGTACGGCTTGTTCTGGGCGTCGTAGTCGACGAGCGGGCTGAACAGGCCGGCGAGCACCTGTGACCCGGACGTCTCGGTGGTGTTCGTGGGAACCAGGTGCTTCGGCTCGGCGATCTGAATGCTGACCGCCGACGTGCCGCTGCCGCTGGATCCACCGTCTCCGCCGCTGCCGCAGGCCGCGAGGCCCAGCGTCACCGCGAGCGGGAGGGCGGTCCAGGCGGCGAGTCTACGAACTCGCATTGAGCCTCCTCATCTCCTCACGCTGCGCAGTCAGGCCCGACGCTGGGTTACGCTGCGCAACAAGCGGCAACGGTAGGTCGGCGACCGGCCGTCGGCAACGAGGCGGTTGCGGGTGGGTAACGGTCCGGCACGGCAGGCCTTGCCGAAGGTCGGCCGATCTGCTAGCAAATTTCGGTGTAAACGTCTTTCACCTGCAAGAATTCGGCCGGTCAACAAGCCCACTGTGCCGGCATCGGCCAGCCTGGTGCCCTCTCGGCTTGCCATCCTGTACCTGCCGCACTCGGCCGCCCTGTCTGGTTCGACGGTGACCAAGTCCACGATTCGTGACTGAGAGTGACTAGCGCCACGTAACTGAAAGTCACAAGCTGTCGCCGGGGGCGGAGCCGGTGGCGCCGGAGGTCGTCCGAACGCCGGAGCGGTGGCCGTGAGACGATCTGGTGGTGACGGCGACGCTTCTGGACGGCAAGGCAACCGCGGCGGAGATCAAGGACGAGCTGCGGATACGGGTGAAGGCACTCGCGGAACGCGGCATCACCCCAGGGCTCGGCACGGTCCTGGTCGGGGCGGATCCGGGCAGCCAGGCGTACGTCAACGGCAAGCACCGCGACTGCGCCGAGGTCGGCATCGCCTCGATCCGGCGGGAGTTGCCCGCCGACGCCACCCAGCAGCAGGTCGACGACGTGCTGGCCGAGCTGAACGCCGACCCGGCGTGCCATGGCTACATCGTCCAGCTGCCGCTGCCGGCCCACCTCGACACCCAGCGGGTGTTGGAGTCGATCGACCCGGACAAGGACGCCGACGGCCTGCACCCGGTCAACCTGGGCCGGCTGGTGCTCGGCTACGACGGCCCGCTGCCCTGCACCCCGCGCGGCATCGTCGAGTTGCTCCGCCGCCACGACGTGGCCCTGCGCGGCGCCACCGTGGCCGTGGTCGGTCGGGGCAACACCGTCGGTCGGCCACTCGGCCTGCTGCTCACCCGTCGCAGCGAGAACGCCACGGTCACCCTGTGCCACACCGGCACCCTCGACCTCGCCTCGCACACCCGGGCCGCCGACATCGTCATCGTCGCCGCCGGCGTACCGGGGCTGCTCACCGCCGACATGATCAAGCCGGGCGCGGTGGTGGTCGACGTCGGCATCACCCGGGTGATCGGCGCGGATGGCAAGGGCCGCTACACCGGCGACGTGGACCCGGAGGTGACCGAGACGGCCGGCGCCCTGGTCCCGATGCCCGGCGGTGTCGGGCCGATGACCCGGGCCATGCTGCTCACCAACGTCGTCGAGCGCGCCGAGCGCGACTGACCCCGCGCGCCGGCAGCGCCCAACCAGGACGGCGGTGACGTTCGCCCCATCCCGGCGATGGCCGCCGCCCCTGGCCTGATCGGTGCCAGGATGACTGATACGGTCCGGAAAACCGACTGGTATCAGGGAGTGGGACGACCATGGGTAAGAAGGTCACTGTCGTCGGGGCTGGCTTCTACGGCTCCACCACCGCACAGCGCCTGGCCGAGTACGACGTCTTCGACACCGTAGTGATCACCGACATCGTGGAGGGCAAGCCCGCGGGCCTCGCGCTCGACCTCAACCAGTCCCGGGCCATCGAGGGCTTCGAGACCAAGGTCGTCGGTGTCACCACCGGCCCCAACGGCGAGGGCTACGAGCAGATCGAGGGCTCCGATGTCGTCGTGATCACCGCTGGTCTGCCGCGCAAGCCCGGCATGAGCCGGATGGACCTGCTGGAGACCAACGCCAAGATCGTCCGTCAGGTCGCCGAGAACGTCGCCAAGTACGCCCCGAACGCCGTCGTCATCGTGGTCTCCAACCCGCTGGACGAGATGACCGCGCTGGCGCAGCTCGCCACCCAGTTCCCGAAGAACCGGGTGCTCGGCCAGGCCGGCATGCTCGACACCGCCCGGTTCAGCAACTTCGTCGCCGAGGCGCTGAACGTGCCCGTGGCGTCGGTACGCACGCTGACCCTGGGCTCGCACGGCGACACCATGGTCCCGGTCCCGTCGAAGAGCACCGTCAACGGCAAGCCGCTGCGTGACGCGATGCCCGCCGAGCAGATCGAGGAACTGGTCGTCAAGACCCGCAACGGTGGCGCCGAGGTGGTCGCGCTGCTCAAGACCGGTTCGGCGTACTACGCCCCGTCCGCCGCCGCGGCCCGGATGGCGAAGGCCGTCGCCGAGGACTCCGGCGAGGTCATGCCGGTCTGCGCCTGGGTCGACGGTGAGTACGGCATCTCCGGTGTCTACCTCGGTGTCGAGGCCGCGATCGGCGCCGAGGGCGTCAAGCGGGTCGTCGAGACCGACCTGGACGCCGACGAGCGCGCCAGCCTCCTGGCGGCCGCCGAAGCCGTCCGCGCCAAGCAGGGCGACGTCTCCAGCATGTAGTTCCCCGCTCCACCGCACGAAGGGCGCGCCGGCTTTCGCCGACGCGCCCTTCGCCGTCCACCCCCGGCCCGCCCAAACCTGCGTTGATCATGGAGTTATTGCCAGTTTCATCGGCGAGTCGGGGCAATAACCTCATGATCAACTTGGCCGCGCGTGGGGGCGAGGGTGGTCTCGCCGTCGACCACCCGGAGCTGGCCGGCGGCGCGCAACGGCGCGACCAGGCCGGCCGGCAGTGCCGGATTGAGTGTCTCCGCCGCGTCGAGCTCGGCCCGCTGCACCAGGTAGCTCGCGTTCGGGAAGTACGGCCGGCCGGGGGTGCCGGTCACGGCCCAGCCGATGTGGTCGGTGTGCAGGTGGGTGAGCACGACGGTGTCGACGTCCGCGGGGTCGATGCCGGCGGCGGCCAGCTCGGCGGGCAGTCGCCCCGGTACGGGCGCCCAGCTCGCGGCCAGTGAGTCGGCCGGGCCGATGCCGGCGTCGACAAGGGTGACCGGCCCGTCCCCGGAACGGATCGCGAAGCTGCGAAACGGCAGCCACCACTGCCCGTCGGCGGTCACCGCCCCCGGGTCGCGTCGGTCGGCCTCCCGCCAGTGGGCCGCCGTGGCGTGCGGAAACGCCTCGGTGCGAGGTTGGAAGAAAGCTCCCTCGGCGTCGATGAGCGCGGTGACCGTGATAGACCCGAGGGTGCGGCTCAGTGGCATCGGGCGATGGTGCCAGGGAATCCTGTGCCGTGCAGCCCGCTTCCACCGGCCGACCGAGGCCGGGTGGGGGCTGCCCGTCCAATTGCAGTACGCTCGTACTGCTTGAGCACGTGTCCCCCGAGAGGAGCGCCGGCCGATGGCGAAGATCAAGGTAAACAACCCGGTCGTGGAGCTCGACGGCGACGAGATGACCCGGATCATCTGGAAGCAGATCCGGGAGCAGCTGATCCTGCCCTACCTCGACGTCGACCTGCACTACTACGACCTGTCGATCCAGCACCGCGACGAGACCGACGACCAGGTCACCGTTGACGCCGCCAACGCCATCAAGGAGCACGGCGTCGGCGTCAAGTGCGCGACCATCACCCCGGACGAGGCCCGGGTGGAGGAGTTCGGCCTGAAGAAGATGTGGCGGTCGCCCAACGGCACCATCCGCAACATCCTCGGCGGCGTCGTCTTCCGTGAGCCGATCATCATGTCCAACGTGCCGCGGCTGGTCCCCGGCTGGACCAAGCCGATCATCATCGGCCGGCACGCCCACGGTGACCAGTACAAGGCCACCGACTTCGTCGTCCCCGGCCCGGGCACGGTGACCATCACCTACACCCCCGCCGACGGCGGCGCGCCGATGGAGATGGAGGTCGCCAACTTCCCCGGCGGCGGCATCGCCATGGGCATGTACAACTACGACGAGTCGATCCGGGACTTCGCCCGGGCGTCGTTCCGGTACGGGCTGGACCGCAACTACCCGGTCTACCTGTCCACCAAGAACACCATCCTCAAGGCGTACGACGGCCGGTTCAAGGACATCTTCGCCGAGGTGTTCGAGACCGAGTTCAAGGACGAGTTCGCCGCCGCCGGCATCACCTACGAGCACCGGCTCATCGACGACATGGTCGCCGCCGCGCTCAAGTGGGAGGGTGGCTACGTCTGGGCCTGCAAGAACTACGACGGTGACGTGCAGTCCGACACCGTCGCGCAGGGCTTCGGCTCGCTGGGTCTGATGACCTCCGTCCTGCTCTCCCCGGACGGTCGTACCGTCGAGGCCGAGGCCGCGCACGGCACGGTCACCCGGCACTACCGGCAGTACCAGAAGGGCGAGAAGACGTCGACGAACCCGATCGCGTCGATCTACGCCTGGACCCGGGGCCTGGCCCACCGGGGCAAGCTGGACGGCACCCCGGCGGTCACCGAGTTCGCCAACACGCTGGAGCAGGTCATCGTCGACACCGTCGAGGGCGGCCAGATGACCAAGGACCTGTCGCTGCTCATCTCGCGCGACGCCCCGTGGCTGACCACCGACGAGTTCATGAACGCGCTCGACGAGAACCTGGCCCGCAGGATCGCCGCCTGATTCAGGCGTACCGCGTCATCGGAGCCCGCCGGCGTCTCAGCCGGCGGGCTTCGGCGTGTCCGGGGCTGACGCGCCGGGTGGCGTCACCGGCGTCGGCGCGCCTCGTTGACCAGGATGGACGAGATGCCAGTCGCGTCCGAGGAAGGTTGACCCACGGTCGACCCGCGGCACCCGTGCGCCGATCAGCCAGCCTTCCCGGCTGTGCCGTGCACAGCCAGCCGTCCCTTCCCTGCGGGGGGCCCTGTCCCGGGCCCCCCGCGCCCTGTTTCCGTCGCTCACCCGCAGGGCCGGAAAGCAGCCCGGCTCAGACGGCGCGCAGCAGTTCGGCGGCCCGCTCGGGGGAGATGTCGTTGATGAAGACACCCATCCCGGACTCGGACCCCGCAAGGTACTTCAGCTTGTCCTTGGCCCGCCGGATGCTGAACAGCTGCAGGTGCAGGTGGCCCAACTCGCGGTCGATCCGCACCGGCGCCTGGTGCCACGCCGAGATGTACGGCATCGGCATGTCGAACAGACCGTCGAAGCGGCGCAGCAGATCCAGGTAGAGCGGCCCGAAGGCATCCCGCTCGCTGTCACTGAGCGCCGGAATGTCGGGTACCACCCGGTGTGGCGCGACGTGCACCTCGAACGGCCAGCGGGCGGCCGCCGGGACGAACGCCGTCCAGTGTTCGTTCTCGGCGACCACCCGGTCGCCGGTCGCGCGCTCGGCGGCCAGCACGTCCGCGTACAGGTTGCCCCCGCCGGTCCGTTCCGCGTGCCGGCGCGCCGCGGCCAGCAGCGCGCGGGTGCGCGGCGTCACGAAGGGGTACGCGTAGATCTGCCCGTGCGGGTGGTGCAGCGTGACACCGATCTCGACGCCCCGGTTCTCGAAGCAGAAGATCTGCTCCACGCCGGGCAGTTCGCCGAGCACCTCGGTGCGGTCGGCGAGCGCGTCCAGGACGGTGCGGACCCGGCTCGGCGGCAGGCTGGCGAAGGAGGCGTTGTGGTCCGAGGTGAAGCAGACCACCTCGCATCGGCCGACTCCCGGTCGGACCGGCGTGAACGGGGTGATCTCGCCGGGCTCCTCGGCGACCCGGCCACTGAGCGACGGGAACCGGTTCTCGAAGACCACCACGTCGTAGTCGGGCGCGGGGACCTCGGTCAGCCGATCACCCACCGACGGGTCGAGGGGGCACTCGTTCGCCGGGGGGAGGAAGGTGCGGGTCTGCCGATGCACGGCCACCGCCACCCACTCGTCGGTCAGCGGGTCGTAGCGCAGTTGCGACGCGGGGGGCGGCGGCGGCAGGTCGCGGCGGTCCGGCTGGTCGCGGACCGCGTCGTCGCGCTCGTCGAAGTAAATCAGTTCCCGGCCGTCGGCCAGGTCGATCGCGGTGCGTTTCACTGCGCCGCCCCCTCACTCGTCGGCGTGCGCGTCGCGCGGCCCGCCCCGGTCGCCTCTACCATGATCAATTCGCCCACCTGTTCGCCGAGTACCCGTCGTGCGGGCGCAGGCAACCGGTCGTCGCTGACCAGTACGTGTGCTGCCGCCAGCGCGACGATCGAGGAGATGCCCACCGTGCCCCACTTGGTGTGGTCGGCCAGCACCACCAACCGGTCCGCCGCGGCCACGAGCGCCCGGTCGGTCTCCGCCTCCATGAGGTTCGGGGTGGTGAAGCCGGCCCGCTCGGTGATGCCGTGCACGCCCAGGAAGAGCAGATCCAGGTGCAGTGCCCGGATCGCCCCGACCGCGAGTGGGCCGACCAGTGCGTCCGACGGCGTACGGACGCCCCCGGTGAGCACCACCGTCTGGTCCGGTCGACCACCGGCGTGCAGGATCTCGGCCACCGGCAGCGAGTTGGTCACCACGGTCAGGCCGGGGACGTCCACCAGCTTGCGGGCCAGCTCGGCGGTGGTGGTGCCGGCGGAGAGCGCGACCGCCGCGCCCGGCCGGACCAGTTGGGCCGCCCGCTCCGCGATGGCCGCCTTCTCCGCCAGTTGGCGGACCGACTTGGCGGAGAAACCCGGCTCGTCGGTCGAACTCGGCCCGGCCGCCGTGGCGCCGCCGTGCACCTTGGCCAGCAGGCCACGCTCGTGCAGCGCCTCCAGGTCACGACGGATGGTCATGTCGGAGACGCCGAACTCGGCTGCCAACTCACTCACCCGGACGCCGCCGGTGGACCGTACCCGCTCCAGGATGGCCGCCTGCCGCTGCTGAGCGAGCATTCGCCGTGCCTCCCGGAGGTCCCCGTACTCTCACGCGGTCAAACGTGTTCCAACAAAGACGAACACTAGCGCGGAGCGGGCGGCGGCCGGACAGCGGCTACGGAAACGCCTCAGGAAGAGGCGATCTTCAGCTCCACCCAACCGGTCTCGGTGAGCTGGTGCAACACGGCCTGGACGGCGTCCGCGACGCTGAGATCGGTGGTGTCCAGCACCAGGTCGGCGTCGCTCGGCTCCTCGTACGGGTCGTCGATGCCGGTCATGCCGGTGAGCAGGCCGGCCCGCGCTCGCGCGTACAGGCCCTTGCGGTCCCGGCGCTCACACACCTCCAGCGGAGTGGCGACGTGCACCAGCACGAAACCCGCCCCCGCGGCCAGGGCCATCTCGCGGGCGGCGGCACGGGCCGCCGCGTACGGGGCGATCGGGCAGCAGATGCCCACCCCCCGGTGCCGGGCGATCTCGGCGGCCACCCACCCGATCCGCCGGACGTTCATGTCCCGGTCGGCCTTGCTGAAGCCCAGCCCGGCGGTGAGCTCCCGGCGCACCACATCCCCGTCGAGCAGGGTCACCGTGCGGTCGCCGCTCTCCCGCAACGCGTCCGCCAGCCCGCGCGCGATCGTCGACTTGCCGGAGCCGGAGAGGCCGGTCAGGAAGACCACCAGCCCCCGGTGCCGGCGCGGTGGCCGGGCCCGGGCCAGCTCCCTCGCCACGGCCGGCGGGGTGTGCCACTCCGGCAGGGGGAAGCCCCGATCCAGCAGGTCCTCGATCTCCTGCTGGGTCAGCGCGAGCCGACGGTTGCGCGGGGGGATGTCCTCCCGCCAACGCCACTGCCCGTCCCTGTTGTCGTAGGCGAGTTCGCGTGGCACCAGCACCCGCAACCCGGCACCGGAGAGCATCTCCCCGGTGGAGAGCAGGTGGGTGACCCCGTACGCGGCGGAGACCCGGGCGCGCAGCAGCGCGTCGCTGATCTCCTCCCGACGATGCGACAGCGGCACCGCGATCACGGTGGCGGGCGGCATCCGGTCCCGGGCGGCGAAGATGATGCGTACCAGCGCCTCGGGCGGAAGCCCTCCGACGCCGCCCTCACCGACCGGGATCATCACGAGCAGGTGCGCGGCCAGCGTGCGGGCGGCGTGGGCGATCTGAGCGAGCTGGGGGCGGTGCAGCGGCCGGTCGGCGATCACACCGAGCACCCGGCCCGGGGGCAGCAGCGCGCGGACCTCCTCCGGGCTGCGACGCAGTCGCTGGAACGGGCCGTGGCCACCGTCGCCCAGCCGCCGGACCTGGCCGCCGACCCCGGCCACGCCCTCGCGCACCGGCCAGACGTCCGCCACGTCCAGGGCAGCCGCCGGCGCGCCCTCGCCGTCGGTCAGCACCAGCGCCCGGCGGGCCGGGTCGCGCGGATCGAAACCCTGAGCCAGGGCGGCCGGCACCTGGAGGGTCACCGCGACCTGCCACGGAGTGCCGTCGGCCAGTTGGCCGCGCCGGCTGACCGACACCAGGTCGGCACGGGTCATGAAACCGGTCAGGGGGGTGTACGCGCCGGTCAGCAGCAGCTCCAGGTCAGCGAGCTCACCGGGACGCGGCGTGTACGCCGGTGCGTCCTGCAGCACCTCGTCGGGCAGCACCCAGCCGTTGCTCATCCACACCCCCCACTCGCTGACCGGCACACAGTTTCGCAGCCGACCGTCGATCGGTCGAGGCCGCCACTCCACGATCCGGTCGGGCGGATCAACACCGGATCCGCCGACCCCGCCGACTTCACCCCGAACCGGTTGTGGTCGGCGTGGAGGACGAACTCGCTCGACATCCAGGTGACGCGGGCACGACTCCCGACAGGCCGGGAGATGAATGGTGTCACCCCGGAGCGGCGTTTCCCGAGGCGGGGTCGCGCCGGACGCGCTACCGGCGGCAACGGTTCCACCACCCTCGGCGGGGGGACCTTAAGGGTCCGTCGGGGCAAGGATCAGGGGAGCGCCGGGGGCGCGCCGGTGTCCGTGGTGGGCGTCGACTCCCTAGGCTGGCAGCGTGACACTGATCGCGACCCAGTCGCTCACCAAGACGTACGGAGGTCGGGTCACCGCGCTCGCCGACCTCACCGTCGCCGTCGAGCCCGGGATCATCGGCCTGGTGGGCGCGAACGGCGCCGGAAAATCCACGCTGATCAAGATCCTGCTCGGCCTGATCGCCCCGACCAGCGGTCAGGTCTCGGTGCTCGGCATCGACCCGTCCGCCGACCCGGCGGCGGTTCGTGCCCGCGTCGGTTACATGCCCGAGCACGACTGCCTCCCACCCGACCTGTCCGCCGCCGAGTTGGTCACCCACCTCGGCCGGATGAGCGGCCTGCCCCGCACCGCCGCCCGCGAGCGAGCCTCGGAGGCCCTGCGGCACGTCGGGCTCTACGAGGAGCGTTACCGCCCGGTGGGTGGCTACTCCACAGGCATGAAGCAGCGCGTCAAGCTGGCCCAGGCGCTTGTGCACGACCCCGATCTGCTGCTGCTCGACGAGCCGACCAACGGTCTGGACCCGGCCGGCCGGGACGCCATGCTGGCGTTGGTGCACCGGATCGGCACCGAGTTCGGCATCTCCGTGCTGGTCTGCTCGCACCTGCTCGGCGAGGTCGAGCGGATCTGCGACACGCTGATCGCCATCGACGGCGGCAAACTGCTGCGCGCCGACCACATCTCCGCGATGACCACGGCCACCGACGTGCTCGCCGTGGAGGTCAGCGAGGGCACCGAGGAGCTCGCCGCCCGGCTCGCCGAGCTGAAGCTGCCGGTCGCGCGGGACGGGCGACTGCTGCTCGTGCCACTCGCCGACGACGGCACCTACGACCTGATCCTCGGCGCGGTCGCCGAACTGGACCTGCCACTGCACCGACTGGACCAGCGCCGGCACCGGGTGGCCGAACTCTTCGCCACGAGGGAGCTCTCCCATGCCTGAGTCGACCGCAGCCGCCGTGCGCCCCGCGCCGACAGGCGTCATCCACGACATCGGCTACCAGCGCTACGAGGGTCCGAGGCAGGGCCGCCGGCAGGTCTTCGGCGCGCTCTACGGGCACGGGCTGCGCACCGTGTTCGGCTTCGGGCGCAGCGCCAAGGCCAAGATCTTCCCGTGGCTGGTGGTCGGCATCGTCGCCCTGGTCGCGGTGGCCCTGGCCGCGATCCGCAGCCAGATCGGCGAGCCGGTCGCCACGTACGCCCAGTTCGCCGACGCGATGAGTTGGCTGGTCATCTTCTTCGTCGCGGTGGCCGCGCCGGAGTTGGTCTCCCGGGACCTGCGCAGCGGCGTACTGCCACTGTATTTCTCCCGACCGCTGCCCCGCAGCGACTACGCGCTGGCCAAGCTGCTGGCGCTTGTCACGGCACTCTGGCTGCTGCTCGGCGGGCCGCAGTTGCTGATGTTCCTGGGTGCCGCGTTCACCACCAAGCAGGGCATGCGCGGGGTCTGGAACGAGCTGCTCGACCTGCTGCCCGGCCTGCTCTACGCCGGGCTCTGGGCGGTGGTCTTCGCCTCGATCGGCCTGCTGGTCGCCTCGCTGACCGGCAAGCGGGCCTTCGCCGCCGGCGGCGTGGTCGCGGTCTTCCTGATGACCACACCGATCGTGGGCGTACTGAGCATCCTGCCGTCGCAGACGGCCAACGAGCTGGCCGGGCTCGCCTCGCCCTCCACGCTGGTGCAGGGGGTGGGCATCTGGTCGCTGGGTGACCTGCTGGTCGAGGGCGATCCGGGCGAGATGCTGATCGGCGGATTCGGCCCGGTCTACGCCCTGGCCGCGGTGCTGTTGGTCGCCGGCGCGACCGCCCTCCTGCTGGTCCGCTACCGGAAGGTCGCCTCCTGATGAGCACGCTGAACCTGACCGGGGTGTCCCGGTGGTACGGCAACGTGGTCGCGGTCAACGACATCAGCATGGCCCTGGGGCCGGGCGTGACCGGGCTGCTCGGCCCGAACGGCGCCGGCAAGACCACGCTGCTGCACATGATGGCCGGGTTCCTCTCCCCGTCGCGCGGCACGGTGACGCTGGACGACGAGCCGACCTGGCGCAACCCGGACGTCTACCGACGGTTGGGGCTGGTCAGCGAACGGGAGGCGGTACAGGGCTTCCTCACCGCGTACGAGTTCGTGCTGGCCAGCGCGAAGCTGCACCGGCTGGCCGATCCGGCGGCGGCCGCCCGGCGGGCGATCGACCTGGTCGAGCTGGAGTCGGCGCAGAGCCGTCGGATCGGCACGTACTCCAAGGGCATGCGCCAGCGGGCCCGCGTGGCCGCCGCGTTGGTGCACGACCCGCAGGTGCTGCTGCTCGACGAGCCGTTCAACGGGATGGACCCGCGCCAGCGGCTGCACATGATGCAGTTGCTGCACACGCTCGGCGACGCCGGCCGGACCATCCTGTTCAGCTCGCACATCCTGGAGGAGGTCGAGCAGGTCTCCGGGACGGTGCAGGTGATGGTGGCCGGGCGGTTGGCGGCTTCCGGCGACTTCCGGACCATCCGCCGGTTGATGACCAATCGCCCACACGTCTTCGCGGTGCGGTCCACGGACGACCGGGCGCTGGCCGTCGCGCTTATCGCCGAGCCGTCCGTCAGTGGGGTCGAGCTGGACCCCACCGGCCTGACCGTGCGGGCCGGTGACTACGGCGCCTTCACCCGGGCACTGCCCCGGATCGCGCTCAAGCACGGCATCCGGGTGCGCCAACTGGTGCCGTCCGACGAGTCTCTGGAGAGCGTCTTCTCCTACCTGGTGGAGGCCTGACATGTCGACAATTACCTGGATCACCGCGCGTGGGCTGTTCGGCAGGCGTCGGTTCCTGCTGCTGCTTCCGCTGCCGTTGGTGCTGCTCGGGCTGGCTGTGCTCTGCCGGTCGCTCGGAGTGGACCCGGGCGAGTGGGGGCCGCCGGTGCTGGTCGGCCTGGGGCTGGCCGTGGTGCTGCCGGTGGTCGCGCTGATCATCGGCACGGGCGTGTTGGGCGCCGAGATCGACGACGGCACTGTCGTGCACATCCTGACCAAGCCGCTGCCGCGCTGGCAGATCGTGCTGCCGAAGCTCGCGGTCGCCGCCGGGGTCAGCGCGGCCACCGTCGCGGTGCCGCTCTACGTCGCGGGCGTGCTCGCCAATTCGGTACGTCTCGGACTGGCGTTGGCGGTCGCGGCGACGCTCGGCGCGCTGGCGTACTCGGCGTTGTTCCTCGCCCTCAGCCTGGTCACCAGGCGGCCGGTGCTGCTCGGCCTGGTCTACGTGCTGATCTGGGAGGGGCTGCTGGGCAACTTCGTCAGCGGCACCAAGGTGCTCTCCATCCAGCAGTACGTGATCGCCCTCACCGACCGGATCGCCCCCACCGGGTTGTTGGAGACCACCGTGTCGGTGCCGGTCGCCTCGGTGATGACCGCGTTGGTCAGCGTCGGGTTCACCGTGCTGGCCATCGACCGTCTGCGTTCGTTCAGCGTGGCCGGCGAGACGAGCTGAG
The DNA here is from genome assembly GCF_040649915.1 of Micromonospora sp. NPDC048839. Classification (NCBI taxonomy): domain Bacteria; kingdom Bacillati; phylum Actinomycetota; class Actinomycetes; order Micromonosporales; family Micromonosporaceae; genus Micromonospora; species Micromonospora sp. NPDC048839. The sequence continues at coordinate 60,895 of NZ_JBEZGL010000023.1, read as the reverse complement.
ACCAGTGCCCAACGGTGATCCGGCCAGCCACACCTCGGCGGTAGGGCTGGCCGGATGGACCGGCCGGCCCCCGTCGGGCCAGGCTGTTGGGTGTGAGCGTCGAAGCGGAGCGGACGTCGTTGGCTGAGCCGTACTCCCGGAGCAGCCGGCCCTGGCTGACCAGTCTGGCAGTTGCCGGGCTGGCCTGCGCCACGGTCGCGACGGCTGCCCAGGGCAGCGGGCAGTTCCACTGGTGGGCCGTGTTCATCCTGATCCCGGCCGCGTTGATCGCGGCCAGTGGCGGCCCGTTGCTGGCTCGGGGCGGCGGCCGGGCCTTCGCCGGCTACATGCTCGCCTGCGTCGGCACCATCGTGTTCGCGGTGGGCGCGCTGCTGATGTTCGGTGTCATGGGGCGGGGTTGGCCGTTGCTCGTGGTGCTGCCCTGCCTGGCGGTCGCCGGCACCTACGGTTGGCGGGCGGCCCACCCGCTGGCCCGCGGCCTGCACCGGGCGGTGGCCCTGCTCGCGCTGACCGGCGCGATGCTCGGGCTGACCCTGCAAGCGATCCGGGTGAACCTGATCGACCTGGAGACCGGTTGGTGGGGTGCGTTCATGATGCTGGCCGGCGCCATCGTCCTGGGCAACGCGGGCGAGCTGACCCGACACCGGATGCCGTACCGCCTCCAGGCGATCACCCTGCTGGTGGGGCCATCCGTGGTCGCTTTCCTGCTCGGGCTGCGTTTCCTGCGCGGCTGGTGACGCCCGTCCGCCGCCGCCCCGGGGGGTGGCGGCGGCGGACGCGGCTCAGAACGCGCAGGCGACGACGAGTTCCGGGGTGCGGTCGGGGAGCAGGTCGAGTTTGCCGATCCGACCGGCCGCCCGGAGGTCGTCGGCGACGAGGGTGAGCTGCTCCAGGAGGGCCGCCGGGCCGAGCGCCTCGGCCAGCGGCACCTCCGCCCTCATCGACAGCTTCCGCTCCGACTTGGCCCGGCGCACCTGACTCAACGCGTCGCCGGCGAGCCGCAGCAGGGCCGGGTCACCCGAACCCTCGATCGACCGGGCCACCTCGTAGGTGGTGGGCCACGTCGCGCGGTGCACCGAGCCGTACCGCCACCACGACCAGATTTCCTCGGTCACGTAGGGCAGCACCGGGGCGAACAGTCGGAGCTGCACCGAGAGCGCCGAGGCCAGCGCCGCCCGCGCCGAGTCCGCAGCCGCGCCGGTGCCGTACGCCCGCTCCTTGACCAACTCGATGTAGTCGTCGCAGAACCGCCAGAAGAACGCCTCGGCCGCCTGCAACGCGGCGGTGTGGTCGTACGCGTCGAGGGCGGTGCTCGCGGCGGTGACCACGGTGGTCAGTTCGGCGAGCATGGCCCGGTCCAGTGGCGTGGTCGCCGACAGCTCCAGGTCGCGGCGCGGCGTCAGACGCGCCGAACTGGAGTTGTCGTCCGGGGCGCGGAGCGCGTCCGCAGCCCCCAGCCCGAGCACGAACTTGGACGCGTTGAGCAGTTTCGTGGCCAGTCGTCGGCCGATCTTGATCTGCGCCGGGTCGAAGGCAAGATCCATGCCGGGCTTGCCGCTGGCCGCCCAGTAGCGCACCGCGTCCGAGCCGTGCTGCTCCAACAGGGCCAGCGGGGTGACCACGTTGCCCTTGGACTTGGCCATCTTCTTGTGGTCCGGGTCGAGGATCCAGCCCGAGAGCACGGTGTCCCGCCAGGGCAGCACCCCGTGCTCGAAGTGCGAACGGACCACGCTGTCGAAGAGCCAGGTCCGGATGATCTCCTGCCCCTGCGGGCGGAGGTCCATCGGAAAGACCTGCGCGAACAGCTCCGGGTCGGTCTCCCAGCCACCGACGATCTGCGGGGTCAGCGACGAGGTGGCCCAGGTGTCCAGCACGTCCGGATCACCGATGAAACCGCCCGGATGGCCGCGCTGCGACTCGTCGTACCCGGGCGCCGGATCGCTGGATGGGTCGACCGGCAGCGCGGACTCGTCCGGCGTGAGAGGGTGGGACCAGTCCGGCTCGCCAGTGTCGTCGAGCCGGTACCACACCGGCACCGGCACCCCGAAGAACCGCTGCCGACTGACCAACCAGTCGCCGGTCAGGCCGCCCACCCAGTTGTCGTAGCGGTGCTTCATGTGCGCCGGCACCCAGTGCAGCTCCTCGCCCCGGGCCAGCAGAGTGGCCCGCAGGTCGGCGTCCCGCCCGCCGTTGCGCAGATACCACTGTCGAGTCGAGACGATCTCCAGTGGCCGGTCACCGCGCTCGTAGAACTTGACCGGATGGGTGATCGGGCGTGGCTCGCCGATCAGGGCACCCGCGTCGGCCAGCATCCCGACGATCTCCCGGCGGGCGCCGTTGACGGTCTGCCCGGCCAGCGCCGCGTACGGCTGCGCCGGCACCCCGGCCGGCGGCTCCGGAAGCAGCCGACCGTCGCGGCCGATGACCACCCGGGTGTCGAGGTCGAGATCCCGCCACCACGTCACGTCGCTCAGGTCGCCGAACGTGCAGACCATCGCGATGCCGGTGCCCTTGCCCGGCTCGGCGAGCGGGTGGGCGCGCACCGGCACCTCGACGTCGAACAGCGGGCTGCGGACGGTCGCGCCCACCAGGTCGGCGTACCGCTCGTCGTCGGGGTGACAGACCAACGCCACGCAGGCGGGCAACAGCTCCGGTCGGGTGGTGTCGATCTGCACCTCGCGCCCGTCCGGGCCGGTGAACCGCAGCCGGTGGTAGGCGCCGGGGCGTTCCCGGTCCTCCAACTCCGCCTGGGCGACGGCGGTGGCGAAGCCGACGTCCCAGAGCGTCGGCGCCTCCGACTGGTACGCCTCGCCGCGCAGCAGGTTGCGCACGAACGCCCGCTGACTTGTGGTCCGGGCGATCCGGCCGATCGTCGTGTACGTCAACGACCAGTCCACCGAGAGCCCGAGCCGTCGCCACAGCGACTCGAAGACCTGCTCGTCGGTGGCCGTCAGCCGTTCACACAGCTCGATGAAGTTGCGCCGGGAGAGCGGGGTGGGGTCGCGGCGGGCCGCGTCGTCGACCGGAGTCGCCGGTGGCCGCCACACCGGGTCGTACGCCAGCGCCGGATCGCAGCGCACCCCGTAGACGTTCTGCACGCGACGCTCGGTGGGCAGGCCGTTGTCGTCCCAGCCCATCGGGTAGAAGACAGCCTTGCCGCGCATCCGCTGGTATCGCGCGACGATGTCGGTGTGCGTGTACGAGAACACGTGCCCCATGTGCAGCTCGCCCGATACGGTCGGCGGCGGGGTGTCGATCGCGTACACGTCTTTCCTACGACCATTCCGGCTCGGCACGTCTGACGCCGCGCCGCGACCCGGAACGGTCGGCTTCGAGCGGTCGAACGCGTACGTGCCCTCCTCTTGCCAGCGGCGTGCCCAGCTCTCCTCGAGCCCGTCCAGGGTCGGACGCTCGGGGACGCCGGCGCGGGCCGTCCTCGCCGTATCGGTCATCCAGCGATCGTAGGCATCTTCGGGGGGACGGACCACGCAGTTGCGGATCGCTGGTTCAGATCAGCGAGTCGCGCCACTGCCGGTGCAGGGCCGCGTACCGGCCGCCGGCCTCGGCCAGCACGGCGGGCGCGCCGTCCTCGACGACCTTCCCGTCGTCGAGGACGAGCACCCGGTCGGCGGTCTCCACGGTGGAAAGTCGGTGCGCGATCACCAGGGCGGTGCGGTCGCGCAGGATCGTGCCGAGCGCGTGCTGGACCAGCCGTTCGGTCGGCACGTCGAGCGACGACGTCGCCTCGTCCAGGATCAGCACGCTCGGGTCGGCCAGGAACGCCCGGGCGAACGCGACGAGTTGGCGCTCCCCGGCGGAGAGCCGGCCACCGCGACGGTGCACCTGGGTGGCGTACCCCTCCGGCAGGGCGGCGATGAAGTCGTGCGCGCCGATCGCCCGCGCGGCGGCCTGGACGGTCTCGTCGTCCGCGCTCGGGCGGCCGAACCGGATGTTCTCCGCGACGGTCCCACTGAACAGGTGGTTCTCCTGCGTCACCAACACCACGGCGCGGCGCAGGTCGGCGTCGCAGACGTCGCGCAGGTCGACCCCGTCGAGTTGGACCGTGCCGGTGTCCGGGTCGTGGAAACGGGCGACCAGCTTGGCGATCGTCGACTTGCCCGCGCCGGTCGGCCCGATCAGCGCCACCGTCTGTCCGGCCGACACGGTCAGCTCCAGCCCCCCGAGGATCGGTGTGCCGGCACGGTATCCGAAGGAGACCGCCCGGAAGGTCACCGCACCGCGCCCGGGTCCGGTCGGCAGTGGTGTGGGCCGGGCCGGCTCGGCGACGGCCGGCCGTTCGTCGAGCACCCCGGCCAGCTTCTCCAGGGCCGCGGTGGCCGACTGGAGGGAGTTGTAGAACTGGCTCAGCTCCTGCATCGGCTCGAAGAAGCGACGCAGGTAGAGCAGGAACGCGGCGAGCACACCGACCTCGGTCTGGCCGTCGAGCACCCGCCACCCGCCGTAGCAGAGCACCGCCGCCACGGTGATGTTGCCGATCAGCTTGATCGCCGGCGAGTACGTGGCGATCAGTCGGAACGTGTGCAGGCTGGTCCGTCGGTAGTCGTCGCCGAGCGCCACGAAGATCCGTTGGTTGCGCGGCTCCCGACGGAACGCCTGCACCGCCCTGATGCCCCGCATCGACTCGACGAAGTGCACGATGACCAGCGCGACGGCGTCCCGGGTCCGCCGGTACGCGCTCGCCGACGACCGGGCGAACCAGCGGGAGAGCCAGAACAGGAACGGGAAGGCGAGCAGCGTCACGGCGGCCAGCGGCAGGTCCAGCCAGAGCAGGATGGCGGCCACCGACAGCATCGACAGCCCCGCCATCACCAGGTTGTCGATCCCACCGTCGACCAGTTCGGCGATCGAGTCCACGTCACTGGTGAGGCGGGAGACCATCCGGCCGGAGGTGTACCGCTCGTGGAAGCCCACGGACAGCCGCAGGAAGTGTCCGAACACCCGCCGCCGCAGGTCGAGCAGGACGGCCTGGCCGATCCGGGCGGAGAGGGTGAGGAACCCGCGCCGGGCCGCGTACTCGGTCAGCGAGGCGACCACGAACGCCCCGGCGACGGCGACCAGCGGGCCGGGGTTGCCGGCGCGTAGCGGCGCGATGGTCCGGTCGATGCCGATCATGACCAGGTACGGGCCGGCCATCGCGGCGGCGTTCTGGGTCAGCAGCAGGCCGACTGCGGCGACGAGTCGCCTCCGGTGTGGTCGGAGCTGTTCGGCGAGCAGTGCCCGGCTGAGCCGGCGCAGCCGGGCCACTGCCTCGGGGCTGGTGTCCTCGGCTCGACTGCGGTCCGCCTCCGGGTCGGTGGCGGTGCCGCGCCAGCGGGTGAGCTCGGGCTCATCCTCGGGCGGCGGGTCGGTCTGCTTCGGCACGTTCACGAGCGCACCAGCCCCCACCCGTCGGAGGGGAACGGGCTCGGGCCGGCGGCTTCCGCCGTCGGTGGATGCCCGGTGGGTGGGTCGGCGGCCAGCAACGCCCGGTACGCGGGAACTGTGGCCAGCAGGTCGGAGTGCCGGCCCACGGCCGTGATCCGTCCGTCTTCGAGCAGCGCGACCCGGTCGGCCAGGGCGATCGTCGACGGCCGGTGCACCACCAGCAGCGCGGTGCTGTCGCGCAGGACCCGTCGCAGAGCCGCCTCGACCAGCGCCTCGGTGTGCACGTCGAGAGCGGACAGCGGGTCGTCGAGCACCAGCACCGCCGGTCGGCCGAGCACGGCCCGCGCCAACGCGAGCCGCTGACGCTGCCCGCCGGAGAGGGAGATCCCCTGCTCGCCCACCCGGGTGGCCAACCCCCACGGCAGCTCGTACGCGAAGTCGGCCTGGGCGAGCGCGAGGGCCGCGCGGACGTCGTCGTCGCCGGCGTCGGGGTGCCCCAGGGTGAGGTTCTCCCGCACCGACATGGAGAAGAGCGTGGGCTCCTCGAACGCCACCCCGACCAGCCGGCGCAGCGAGGCCAGCCGTAGTTCGCGCAGGTCGTGCCCGTCCAGGGTGATCCGGCCGGTGGTCACCTCGTGCAGCCGGGGCACCAGCGAGAGCAGCGTGCTCTTGCCGGAGCCGGTGGCGCCGACCAGGGCGAGCGTCTCACCTGGCTCGACGACCAGGTCGATCTCGCGCAGCACCGGTGCGGTGGCGCCCGGGTACCGGAACGAGACCCGCTCGATGCGGAGCCGGCCCTGCACCGCGTCGCGGGGCAGCGCGAGCGCGCCGGGAGAATCCACGATCTGGGGCGGGGTGTCCAGCACCTCCTGGAGCCGGTCGGCGGCGGTGGCGGCCTCCTGACCGTTGGCGATGATCCAGCCCAGCGACTGCACCGGCCAGATGAGCATCAGTTGGAGGCTGACGAACGCGACCAGCTCGCCGATGGTGAGCGCGCCCTTCGCGGCGGCGGCCGCACCGGCCACCAGCACCACGCCCAGGGTCACGTTGGGCACCAGGTCGAGCAACGCCGACGTGGTGGCCAGCAGCCGCGCCTTGGCGACGCCCGTGTCGTGCAGCCGCTGCGCCCCGACGCCGAAGCGGGCGGCCAGTTCCGGCCCCCGGCCGTACGCCTTCATGGTGCGCAGGCCCTGCGCGGTCTCCTCGACCAGGGTCGCCACGTCGCCCTGCTGGTCCTGCATCCGCCGGGACGCGGCATGGTAGTGCCTCCCGAACCGGCGGCTGATCAGCAGCAGCGGCACCGAGCTGGCCGCGACAAGCGCACCGAGCATCGGATGCAGGTTGACGAGCAGCACCACCACGACGACGTAGGTGGTCACGTTGAGCACCAGGAAGAACACGCCGAAGGAGAGGAACCGGCGGATCACCGACAGGTCGCTGGTGATCCGGGAGAGCAACTGGCCGGACTGCCAGCGGTCGTGGAAGCTGGTCGGCAACCGTTGCAGGTGGGCGTAGACGTCGGCACGCAGCGCCGCCTCCATGCCCACCGACGAGGAGGACTGCACCCACCGGCGGATGAAGATGAGCACCGCCTCGGCCACGCCGAGCAGCAGCGCCAGGCCGCCGAGCTGGAACAACCCGGCCGGTTCGTGCCGGGCCACCGGCCCGTCCACCACCCGCTGCACGACAAGCGGTACGGCGATCCCGGCCGCCGTGCCCGCGAGGCCCGCGACGAGCAGCCAGGCGAACTCGGCGGCGTACGGGCGAAGGTAGGGGCGTAGCCGCCAGAGGTTGTGCAGGGGGTGCCGGGGCGCGGCGACCCGGGTGGCCGGGTTGCCGTCGCTTTCCACAGGCATACCAGACGGTAGCGTCAATGCCAGGCGACGCCGGTGTCAGCTTGCTGTCAGGCGTCGCTCATGACCGAGAAGCCACTTCTTCACGTCCAGCCCCCAGCGGTACCCACCGAGGGTGCCATCGGTGCGCAGCACCCGGTGGCAGGGCACGAACAGTGCCGCCGCGTTCCGGGCGCAGGCAGCCGCGGCGGCCCGCACCGCCGGTGGTCGACCGGCCAGCGCGGCGTACCCGGTGTAGGTGACCGGGGTGCCGGGCGGCACCTCGCGCAGCACCTGCCAGGCGTGGGCCATGAACTCCCCGCCGGTGCGCTGGCGGACCGGCACCGCGTCGATGGCGTCGAGGTCACCGTCCAGGTAGGAGTGGACCGCTGCGCTGATCGGGCCGAGGTCGGCCCGTTGGCGTACCGGCGCCCGCAGGGTCGGGTGGATCAGGGACAGCAGCGCCGCCGGGTCCGGGGTGAAGCCGGCCGCCCGTACGTCGCCGTCCGGGCCGGCGAGGATGCTCAACGGACCGGCCGGCGTGCTCAGTACGGTGCTGTCGATGCTCATGCCGCTCTCCAGAGTCTCATCGTTGCGTAGGACCGCCAGGGACGCCAACGGTCGGCGTACCTGTCGAGGGTTGTCGGGTTGTCGGGCAGGCCGAGGGCGGCGGCGCCGCGCCGGACGGCGAGGTCGGTGCTGAGCAGGATGTCCGGGTCGCCGAAGGCGCGCATGGCCAGGTAATTGGCGGTCCACGGGCCGATGCCGGGCAGCGCGAGCAGCCCGCGTACGGCCTCCTCCCGATCCACCCCCGCCGCCAGGTCGACGGATCCGTCCACGACCGCCCGCGCCAGCCCCCGCAGGGTCTCCCGCCGCCCCACCGGCATCCCGAACCCCGAGTCCGGCAGGGACAACAACTCCTCCGCGCCCAAGAAGCCCCGCAGCCCCCCGGCCCCGACGTCGCCCCGCCGCCCTCCCTCCGCGCCCCGTTGATCATGAGGTTGGCCTGGGGTTTGATCTCCAATCGCCAGGTCAACTTCATGGTCGTGGTCGGGGGTGGGGGCGGTCAGGAGGCGGGTCAGGGTTTTCTGGGCCGAGGCCACCGAGACCTGTTGGCCGATGACGGCGCGGACGGCCATCTCGAAGCCGTCCACCGCGCGGGGTACCCGGATTCCCGGTTCGGCGGCGACCGCGGGGGCCAGCGCCGGGTCGGCGGCTAACGTGGCGTCGATGGCGGCCGGGTCCGCGTCCAGGTCCAGCAGCCGGCGGCACCGGGCCACCGCGGGTGCCAGGTCGCGCAGGTCGGTCAACCGCAGCGTCGCCGCCACGTGCCCGGTCGCCGGGGTCAGCGCCACCTCGCCGGTGCCGTGGGGCAACCGCAGACCCCGGTGGTACGTGCCGTCGCGGACCTCGTCCACCCCGGGCAGTGCCCGCACCGCGAAGAAGTCCAGGAGCGCCTGGGCGTGCAGCGGCGGACGGTATGCCAGCCGCAGCGCGAGAGTCCCCGCACCGGCCGGCGCCCGCTGACCGCCGCGCGCCGTCCGCAGGTCGGACGGGGCGCTCGCGTACACCTCGCGGAGCGTGTCGTTGAACTGCCGGACGCTGCCGAAGCCGGCGGCGAACGCGATCTCGGCCATCCCGAGGTCGGTGGTCTCGATCAGGATCCGGGCGGTCTGTGCCCGCTGGGCGCGGGCCAGCGCGAGCGGTCCGGCACCCATCTCGGCGCTCAGCATCCGGTGCAGGTGCCGTTCGGTGTAACCCAGGCGGGAGGCCAACCCGGGCACGCCGTCCCGGTCGACCACGCCGTCGGCGATCAGCCGCATCGCCCGGCCGACCACATCCGCCCGGACGTCCCACAGGGGCGAGCCCGGCGCGGCGTCCGGCCGGCAGCGGCGGCAGGCGCGCAGCCCGACACCCTGTGCCGCGGCGGCGGACGGAAAGAACCGGACGTTCTGCCGCTTGGGCGTGATCGCCGGGCAGGACGGCCGGCAGTAGATGCCGGTGGACGTCACGCCGGTGTAGAACCAGCCGTCGAACCGCTGGTCCCGACTGTCCACGGCCCGGTAACACCGCTCGAAGTCCAGCTCCATGTCACCGATGATGCCCCGCTCGACCCGCCGTCGGCTGGCGGGAATCGGACCTTGCCGTGTCGGTGAGCAGGGACCCCGTCAACGGGGGCGGCGGCGACGCCGATGCGGCTGACCGGACCCGGTGGGCTGGCCGGCACGGGTGGGCTGCGCGGAACGGGTGGGCTGGGCGGCCCGATTCGGCTGGGCGGCCCGATTCGGCTGGGCGGCACGGCTTGGTTGACCGGTGAGCAGGGCCGAGCGGAACACGCCGTCCGGGTCGTACCGCTTCCACAGCCGTCGTACCCGGATTCCGGTCTCGCCCGGGTAGATCCGGGCGAACGCGGCCGGGTCCGGTCGGCTCTCGAAGTTGGCGTATGCGCCGTCGGCCCGCGCTCCGACGGCCCGCCAGGCAGCATCCAACGCCGCCCCACCCTGCGGTGGGAACACCGAGGCGATGACGAGCGTGTCCTGGTGGCGATGGGCGTACGCGGTCGCGTCGGGTGCCACGTCGTTGACCGCGCCCCCCAGCGAGCGGAGCTGCACCACGGCCCGCCCTGGCCCGTTCACCGCCCGTTGCACGGCCCGTGCGCCGGCGTCGTCCAGCCCGGTGAACAGACCGTTCGTGGTCGTGCCGCGCTGCTGCCCGACGTTGGGATTGAGGTGCGCGGTCGGCACCAGGGTCGGGTAGGGCAGCAGGTCGGTGCGGTGTTCGAGCACCTTGCCGATGGCGAGCAGCGGCTCCACCGCGGGCCGGGCGCGGCGCAGGCTCTCGGCGGCCACCACAGCGGTGATGGACATGAGGGCCGAGCGGCCCTCGGCGTACACCACCGCCGCCGCGGACAACTCCCGTGGGGCCTGCGCGAGGTAGGCCGTCCACTCCCGGATGGTGCGCCCGTCCGGATGCGCCTCGACGACCAGTTGCGTCACGCCGACGTTGCGCTGCTCGACCGCCTCGATCTCGAAGGCCACCACGATCCCCGCGCCAGCTCCGGCGCCCCGGACCAGCCAGAACAGGTCCGGCTCGTGCGTGGCGTCCGCGCGGACCAGCGTCCCGTCGGCGAGCACCACCTCGACCGCGCGGACGCGGTCGAGGGTGAGACCGTGGGCGCGGACCAGCCAGCCCACGCCGCCGCCGGTGGCCAGGCCGCCGACACCGACGCCGCCGTAGTCACCCGAGCTGATGACCAGGCCGTACGGCGCCAACGCCTTCGCGACGTTCGCCCAGCGTGCGCCGGCCTCCACCCGGACCAGCCCGGCCCGCTCGTCGAGCACCTGCACCCGGTTGAGCAGGGACAGGTCGATGACCACGCCACCGTTGTTCGAGGAGGCCCCGGAGAAGCCGTGCCCGCCGCTGCGGACGGCGATCGGCAGCCGCTGCTCCCGCGCGTAGCGCAGCGCGTCGATCACCTGCGCGGTGGTCTTCGGCAGCAGGACCGCGGCCGGCGAGGCGGTCGTGGTGTACGTGGAGCGCAGCTGCGCGTACCGGCGGTCGCCGGGTGTGACGATCTGCCCGGTCAGCGAGGTGGGCACCCGGGGCATGGTGGTGCTCATCGTCGCCCCTGCGGCTCGCACGTCGGATGTCCGGGATCGGTCATGGCCCAAGGATGGGCGGGCTCGCCGGCCTCGGCAAACCCGGTGGACCACTGCCCGCCGAACCCGGGGACGCGCGGCGCTCGCTGGCGCGGGGAGGGCCGCGTGGAGGTGACCGGTATCTCCGGTCAGGCCGGGGCGAGGACGCCGCCGACCTGACCGGTCCTGCTCAGCGCGACAGGGGCGGTGTGCTCATCGGCTGGCCGGCGCGCCGGGTGCGGTAAACGGTGCCGGCTCACCAGGAACGCCGGGCACGTCCCGCTTGAACGGATCACTGGGCACTCCAGGCGCAGCAGGCACCCCCGGCGCACCGGACACACCAGCCTCGTCACCGGGGGCACCGGGGGCACCGGGGGCACCGGGGGCACCGGGGGCACCGGGGGCACCGGGGGCACCGGGGGCACCGGGGGCACCGGGGGCACCTGGGTCACCTGGCTCACCGGGCTTGCCGGGCACGCCCGGCCGCTGCCACGGGTCCTGCTTCGCACCGCCCGGGCTTGGTACGCCCGGCGGCACCGCGGTCGGCGCGGACGGGTCGGGTGCGGGTGGGCTGGGCACGGCCGCTGGACCCGCCGGGCTGGGGGCGGCCGGCGGCGCCTCGTCCGAGCCGGTCGAGGCGAGGGCGAGCGGAGTGGCGATCAGGACCGCCGCGAGGGTGCCGACCGCCCCCATCGTCACCGTGGCGCGGCGCCTGTTGCGCACCCGCCGTTCCGCTCCGTTCAACTGGTCCTGCACGATCGGTGCCTCCTCGGCGAGGTCGGTGAGGGTGGAGCGGATGAGGTGCTCGAAGGGGTCGGTCATCGCCGTACCTCCAGCATTTCGACCTCCGGCAGCAGTTCGCGCAGGCGCGTGACCGCCCGGTGGGTACGGCTGCGAACCGTGCCCACGGAGCAGCCGAGCAGTTCGGCCACCCGGGCTTCGGGCAGATCCTCGTAGTAGCGCAGAACCACCACGGTCCGCTGTGCCGGTGTCAGGTGGCGCAGCGCGGCGCGCATGGCCAGCCGCACGTCGGAGCCGCCGCTCGGATCGACGCCGACCGGTTCGTCCGCCGGGTTGAGCGGCGTCTCCCGCCATCGGCGCAGTCGTCGCCACCAGCTGATCTGCTCGCGGTACATCACCACGCGGAGGTACCCCTCGGGATCGGCGTGCCGGATGGATCCCCACTTCGGGATGGTCCGTGCCAGTGCCGACTGGAGCAGGTCCTCGGCGGCGTTGCGGTCCCCGGTCAGCAGGTACGCGACCCGCATCAGCGCCGGCGTCCGGCTGCCGACGAACTCGGCCAGCCGAGCCCGCTCGTCCTCGTCCACCCACCACCCCCGTTTCGTTGTCACAGATACAGACGCCGCAGGTCATCGTCGCTATCCGCGATCCGACGGGTTTTTCCGGCCCGGAAGTGTCGGTCGTGACGGGTACCGTCCGGCCACCAACTCAAGAAGGGGTGCGACGGATGACGAGCGTGGCGGGTTGGGCGGCGGCGTCGACACCTGGCACATTTCCGCCGCTGCCCCGCGCGGTGGCGCAGTCCTTCTACCGCCGGATGCGGGCCGTCGCGCCCGCCGCCCGCGGCGCCATCGACCGGGACCGGGCGACCGACCCCGAGCAGGCCTTCACCGACACCGCCTGCGGCCGACTGGTCGGCTCGCTGGACGACGCGGGCCTGCGGGCGCTCGGCATGTGGACGCACCACTGGTGCATGCGCTTCTACGACGACGACACCCGGGTCGGCCGGCGGCTGGTTCGCGAGATAGCCGCTCGGCCAGGGCTGGGCTGGACGGCCGACGAGGTGCACTGGATGCTGCGCGAGTCGATCTCGGCCGGCCCGGCCGCCGCCGACCGGTTCACCCTGCCCCGCGCCGCCGCGGCCCAACTACCCCCGGACGGCCGGCCATTCGACGAGCTGCCCGAGGTCAGGGTTCCTCGGCAGCGCCACGGCAACTGACGGAGTCGGCCGGCACCGGGGTTGACGGTCTTACGTCGGCCGGCTGCGGCAGGATGGACGCCGCATCCCCGACGGAAGGACGCCCCATGCCCGCCAGCGCACCTACCATCCTCGCCACCAGCATGGGCTTCTTCCGGGGTGAGCGCGGCCCCTACAACCTGCGCCCCAGCCCGGTCTTCGAGTTGGCGGCCGAACTGGCCGAGGCCGGCCCGCAGCCACGGGTCTGCTATCTCGGTCAGGCCATCGGGGACCAGCCCACCGTGCTGAGCGCCATCTACGGCGCGTTCGCCGACACCCGGTTCCGGCTGTCGCACCTCGCCCTGTTCCCCATGCCGAACATCGAGGACATCCGCGCCCACCTGCTCGCCCAGGACGTGATCTGGGTCGACGGCGGCAGCGTGGCCAACCTCGTCGCCGTGTGGCGGGTGCACGGGCTCGACGAGATCCTGCACGAGTGCTGGCAGGCCGGCGTGGTGCTGGCCGGGGTGTCCGCGGGCTCGATCTGCTGGCATGTCGGCGGTGCCACCGACAGCTTCGGCCCCCGCCTGCGCGGCTTCACCGACGGCCTGGCCTGGCTGCCGTACGGCAACGGGGTGCACTACGACAGTGAGGGGCAGCGACGCCCGCTCATGCACGAGCTGGTCGGCAACGGGACGCTGCCGACCAGCCACTGCACCGACGACGGGGTCGGCCTGGTCTACCGGGGCACCCAACTGGTCGAGGCGATCGCGGACCGCGAGGGCGTCTCGGCGTACGAGGTCAGTCGGGGCGCGGACGGCAGCGTCCGGGAGGCGGTCATCGCCCCGCGCCTGCTGGGCTGAGCGCCGGCACCTGTCACGCCTGCTCGCCGGGCTGGCGGCGGCGGAGCACCGCGTCGAAGACCTGCGCCAGTTCGGCGGCGTCCTCCCCGGCGTGGTGGGTGTGCGGCACGTCGTGCAGGCCCAACTCGTGCTTGATCTTGCCCTTGTGGGTCTGGACCCACTCGCTGCCGGTCACCCCCATCCAGTAGCTGCGCAGATCGACACCCGAGCCGGTGGCACCGAACGGGCTGTGGCCGACGAAGCGGACGAAGTACCAGTGCACGAACATGCCGTCCCAGACGGCGGGAGCGGCGAGGAAGACCGGGCGGCCGATCCGCCGCAGCCCGTTGACCCAGGCCGCTGCGGCGGACATCGCCTCCGGCGCGGTGGGCGCCTCCCGCAGCAGGCGGTCCCGGTCCAGGCCCGAGACGGCAAGTGCCGCCGGCACGAAGTCGTCGGAGATGGGACGCAGTTCGGTGTAGAAGGACAGCTCCGGGTGGCCGGCCACGGCCATTCCCAGCGAGATCATGCTGTACGGCCCGGGGATGGGACCGTCCGCCTCCACATCGACGGCGACGTACAGCTCGGGCAACGTCGAGGTCATCCCACCTCCAGCAGCGAGACATCGAATTCGGCACGGTAGCAACGTGTAGCGGGTCCCGTCGCCGACATAAACCGTTCGCCGCGTAAGCTGGGCGGTCGTGAGTCTCTCCATCGGCATCGTCGGCCTGCCCAACGTCGGCAAGAGCACGCTTTTCAACGCGTTGACCAAGAACGACGTGCTGGCGGCGAACTACCCGTTCGCCACCATCGAGCCCAACGTCGGCGTGGTCGGGCTTCCGGACGAGCGGCTGGGCAAGCTGGCCGAGATCTTCTCCTCGCAGAAGGTGCTGCCGGCTCCGGTGTCGTTCGTCGACATCGCCGGCCTGGTCCGCGGCGCCTCGAAGGGGCAGGGCCGGGGCAACGCCTTCCTGGCGAACATCCGGGACGCCTCGGCGATCTGCCAGGTGGTCCGGGCCTTCTCCGACCCCAACGTGGTGCACGTCGACGGCAAGATCTCCCCAGCCGACGACATCGAGACGATCAACACCGAGCTGATCCTCGCCGACCTGCAGACCCTGGACAAGGCGCTGCCCCGGTTGGAGAAGGAAGCCAAACTCCGCAAGGACCGCTTGGCCGCGGTCGCCGCCGCGAAGGCCGCCATCGAGGTGCTCGACGGCGGCACCACCCTCTACTCCGGGGCCGCCGCCGCCAAGATCGAGCTGGAGCACCTGCGCGAGCTGCACCTGCTCACCACCAAGCCCTTCCTGTACGTCTTCAACGTCGACGAGGCCGAGCTCGCCAACGAGGCGTTCCTCGACGAACTGCGCGCCCTGGTCGCCCCCGCCGAGGCCGTCTTCATGGACGCGAAGATCGAGTCCGAGCTGGTGGACCTCCCCGAAGAGGAGGCCCGCGAGCTGCTGGAGTCGATCGGGCAGAACGAGCCCGGCCTCAACCAGCTCGTCCGGGTCGGCTTCCGCACGCTCGGCCTGCAGACGTACCTCACGGCCGGCCCCAAGGAAGCACGCGCCTGGACCGTCCCGGTCGGCGCCACCGCGCCGGAGGCCGCGGGTGTCATCCACAGCGACTTCCAGCGCGGCTTCATCAAGGCCGAGGTGGTCTCCTACCACGACCTGGTCGAGCACGGTTCGATGGCGTCGGCCAAGGCGGCGGGCAAGGTCCGCATCGAGGGCAAGGAGTACGTCATGCAGGACGGCGACGTGGTGGAGTTCCGCTTCAACGTCTGAATCCAGCCTGTTCTCATAGGTCGGCAGCGATCGAAAGCAGTTTGGCCGCTACCTCCTCGTGGTCGCCAGAGCCACTGGCGGTCCACAACATGCCGCGAGTTCGGTAGTAGGCGCGCAGCGGCTCGATCTGCTCCTGGTAGTTCTCCTGATAGTGCGAGTACATCAGCAGCAGTTCGTCGCCTCGCCCGGCCTGCTGTGGGTCCAGTTCTATCCGACGTTCTATCCGGCGGCGGGCCATGAGGTCGAGTTCGTCCTTCGTCAGGACGAGCTCGATCACCGTGTCGGGTGCATGGCCGCTCTGCGCCAACAACTCCGCCTGATCGATCCTGCGCGGGTAGTTGCACAGCAGCCAGCCGCCGTCCACGGCGGCCAGGGCGTCAGCGATGGCCTTCGTGGTCAGCACATCCGGGATAAGGTGCCCGGTCTGCATGTACCGGTTCATCTGCTCGCCCAGCGGCGTCCGCAGTTGCACGTGCTCACGGCAGACGTTGCCTGGGCTGATGACCTGCAGGCCGGTCGCTTCCAGAACCGCGGCAGCGGAGGACAGGTCGACCAACGGCCCGGCGAGAAGGGCAACGTTCCGCATGCATGCTCCCAGGTGCATGTAGCCGGCGAACGGCAGTGTGGGCTCCGGGGTCGAGCTGGGAGCTACAGTGCGCGTCATGGTAGGTGACGGAGTGCGCGAGATGCACGGCTTGCCGGACGACATGTACGGACACGTCGTAGAGACCGAAGCCGCTGTCGTGCAGTTCATGCTGGGCGGCGGCGATGATGCCGAGACGGTCGACAACGTTGATGCGCACATCTATCTCGCGGACGGCACTCACCGGTACGCCACCTTCTTCACTCCTGACGCAGTGAAGGAAATCCTGCAGAGACACGCGAGCACCGGAGAAACCGATGGTGGCCGTTACTTCTGGTGTTCGGATCAGGTGATCGTTCCCGAACCCGGTGTTGCTGCCATGGTCGCGGCAGTTGACGAGATGATCCGGTCTGGCGAAATCGAGGTCATGTGCGGCCGGGTCGAGGAGCGCCTGGACGACCAACCTTGACAGCCCGAGACGCCAGGTGAGGTGTCGGATGGTGCCGCCGCTGGTAGCGAGACAGCGACTCTGAGTTCGCCTCGACGTCTGACTCCGGTCCGACGTCTGCTGCCTAGGCTGGCCACATGGTGCAGGTAAGGGAATTCCGGTGAACGCCTCAGCCGACGATGACCGGCCGCGTTACCTTCGTGATCGACAGTGGCTTGAATACGCGGTTCACGAGCTGCCAGCCGGTGTGCTGTGGGGCGCCGATGGCGCGACGCCTGCCCAGTGCGCCGAGATGCTGGACGGCCTGGACAAGTTCGCACGTCTCTGTGCTCGGCTGGGCCTCGATGACCACACAGAGTTCCTCGAGGCCTGCCGGTGGCACTTCGATCACTACCCGCACTTTCTCGGCCGGCGTCGCCATTTCGCGGACTATGCGACGTACGTCCGTGACCGCCGCGGACCGTTGCAGGTCTCCGCACCCGCAGCTCCGGACTGGCTCAGGCGTCAATGACAGACACGCCTGCCAGTGAGTCTCGGCGGTCAGTTGGGCCCTCGACGACCTGATCGACTCGGCTTCATTGAAGTCGTGGTGTTCCGCCGACCTCGATAGCGCGGTATTCAGGAAGGCGAGCCCGCCCCGTTAGGCCCGGTGGGAAACTCGCGGGCGGCGGCAGCAGCGCTCTTCAGCAGGCCCTCGTAGAACTCGACATACTTGTCGTTGCTCTGGTCGAGCGTCCGCATTCGGCCGACCACACCCGCACTGAGGGCGGCGATGATGCGCCGCGCTCGATCCGGTTCCCTGGACCGCAGATCGAGCAGCCCCATCGCGCGGCCAGGCCGCAGGTGCTCGTCCATGTCATCGTCCTGAAGCATCCCGACGGGCACGGCATCGACGATTTCGTCGAAGACCCATCCCTGGATGTACCAGTCGCGATTGTCGTCGAAGGCCACAATCATCATTGCCGTTCCCCCAAGCCCCTCTGCCCTACCTCGACCGCAGCCTAGCGGCGTCCTTCGGTGCCTGGACAAGGGTTTTGCGGGGCACGCAGAGGGCACAGGACGTGCCGCCACAGAGACGCCCGCCGTAACCGCGAGCACGAACGCCACGCGTCTCTGTTGGGGCCTTACCAGTGGCCCCTGATCAGGACGGCAGCGGCGTCGAGCTGCTCCCGCTCACGTGCGGTGAGTGCCGGATCGTGCCGCCGTACCGCCACGGCGTCGTCCAGCACGGTCAGCAGGCCGCCGCCGACGCGGTTCAGGAAGGCGTCCAACAGCGTTGCGGCCGGCGGGGCCAGGGGATGTTCACCATCGACAGCCACCTGGGCGAGGATGACGGCGGAGAGCGCGACATCGAGGTTTGGTGGTCCCTCGGTGGCGTTGCGCCAGTCGATGAGGACCGGTCCCCGTGACGTCAGCATGACGTTGTCCGGGTGCAGGTCGAGGTGCAGGATCCGGTCCTCGTCGCGTTCGCCGAGCCGGGGCGGCAACGCGTGGAGCCGGCGATGCAGATCCGCCAGACAGTCGGCCGCTGCCAGGGCATCGAGCTGACCGGCGACGAGCGCCGACAGCATGGTGCCCCCGTCCAGGCGTTCCAGGACGAGATCGGTACCGCGCGCCTCGTACACAACGGGCACCGGAAAACCCAGACCTCCCACGTACGCCATGACAGCCGCTTCGGCGGCCACGTCTCCACCCTTGCGGTAGCGCCGGAGGACGCGCCGATCGTCGATGGCGTAGACGTCGGCGTCTCGCCCCGACGCCAGCGGAACCGGATCCACCACGCCCCGACGGTAACCGAAGCAGTCATCCGCCCCGATGCCTTCGAGGAGGATCGGCGTGCTTCGCAGCCGCACAGAGTCACCGCATGGACGACCATCTACTCCGATCATCCTTTGGCGCGGCAGCGACCACGTACGCCGAACATCGCCCGGATTACGCGCGGCCAGCGGTGCGCTGTCCTCGACGACATGTTCGGCCGTCGGGTGATGAGCGGTGCCAACCTCGGATAGGGAATGGCGCACCGTCAGGGACGAACCGCCTTCTCACCATGGACGGCCGCGTACTTCACCGCGAGCCATGGCCCCAGGTCGTCGATGAGGTGGCGTAGTACCGCCGGATCCGCCGAGGGCGCGCGCCCGATCCGGGCAGCCGCGCGCATCTGCTCGGCGCGTTCCGGGTAGTAGCGACCGAACGCCTCGGCGGACTCGACGAGGTCGCTTGTCCAGCCTCCCCAGCGAGGCATGACCAGCGTGAATCCCGTCCTGACGATGCGACGAGCGACGAGCCGGCAGAGACTCCTACGGTGCTTGTCGGTGCTCGCTTCGGCCGCTTGCCGACGCCAGCCGGGAAGCGCGATCGACAGGTCGCCATTCGTCTCCCGGGCGAGCAGGGGAGTGGGCCGGTAGCCGGGGAGTTGGTCGGCGAGGTCGTCACCCAGCAGGGGAGTGCACAGGCACGCGACGAAGAAACCGAGGTCGTGGCGTTCCAGCTCGCTGAGCAGCGTACGTGCGCTGAACAGCAGGATGCCCACGCCGTCGATCTCGTCGAAGGACTGGTCGAGGGCTTCCTCGATCCGCGTGGCATCCCGCCGGTCGGCCTCGGTCGGCTCGGCGTTGAGAGCGAGCAAAAGATCAAGATCAGAGACTCCGGGTACGGCGGTGCCACGCGGGATGCTGCCGTAGAGGTAGGCGCTGTGCAGTCGGCCACCGCCGAAGGCCTCGACTATCCGGGTGCGTGCCGCGTCGACGACACCACCGAATGTCGGTGGGACCTGACTCAGGGCGCCTTCGCGCGCGATCGATCCGTCGACGGTCAATCCTCTGCCGGTCATGGGATCACTGTGCCGCAGCAGGTGATCTTCAGCGAGTGGCTGTCCACGCACGGACCTCGCTGTGGCCAGTTGCGTGGCAACCCGGACGACCTGGGCGCACCGACGACCCATCCAAGCGCAGCCGCGGGTCACTGACGAGGATGTTTCTTCGGTGTACCGTCCGAAGTGCCAGCAGTTCACCACCTGGGAGTACCGCTGATGCCTCGCCGCCCGATACCTGACGATCCGTCGATCGGTGATCGCATTCGTGCTCGCCGCGAACTGCGTGGCTGGAGCGTGCGGTATGCCGCCAGCCGCGCCGGCATCTCGCACACGTCCTGGTCACGAATCGAGCGTGGGCAGCAGCGCACCGACCGGTACATGGTGGTTGACCTGGCCGCCGCTCTCGAATGCTCGGTGGCCGATCTGACCGGGCAGGCGTACACGCCGGCCGATCGGCAGCTCGATGCCGCTCGCATCGACGCGGAGCGGGTGTGGCGGATCATGATGGACACGCCGATGACCGGGCGTGCCGACTCCGCTGCGACGACCGAGCAGGTGCAACGTGAGGCGGCTCTCGTGCGTGGCCTGTACGGGCGGTGTGACTATGCGGGTGTCCTGCGCCGGCTGGTCGATCTGGTGCCGGCAATGCACAGCCTCACCGATCGGCGTGCAGCGCTCACCGAGATGGTGCCGGTATACGGCGTGGCGATGGGTTCGCTCCTGAACGTCAGCTTCCCTGCTCACGCGTGGCTGGCCGCGGAGCGCTGCGCGCAGGCCGCGGGTCTGCTCGACGATCCGGTGGCCGCGGGGGTTGCGGCTGCCAACCGCGCCCGGGTTTCCGCGTACTCCGGGGCATTCGGGCCGGCGCGAACGCTCTGCGACGTGGCCGCCGCTGACCTGGCGGGCAGCGCGAGGGACGGCACTTTGGACGTACTCGGCTTCCTGCACCTGGCGCGGGCGCTTCACCTCGCCGGCCTGCGCGACCACGCAAGCGCCGAGGGGCATCTCACCGAGGCCGCGCGGATCGCCACGCGCACCGGTGAGACGGAGAGCTGGGATCTCGCCTGGGGGCCACGGAATGTGGCGCTGTGGCGGATGGCCTTCGAACTCGACACGGGCCGTCCCGAAGCGGCGTTGGAGACGGCTGCGGGTGTCGAACTGGCGGGGCTGCCAGCGGTGCGGCAGGTGTATTTCTGGCTAGACATGGGTCGGGCCGCCGAGGCGGTGGGTCGGGATCGGGATGCCGTCCGGATGCTGCTCACCGCCGAGCGGGTCGGTCCGCAACATGCCCGTTCGTCAGCGGCGGCGCGGGAGACCGCGCGGGCGCTGCTGCGCAAGAGGGTTGGCTCGCCGGAGTTGCGGGGCCTCTGCGAACGAATGAGCCTGACCATCCAGTAGCAGGCAAGTAGTGGTGCGTAAGCGTTCCAGTCATCGCCCCTACTGTCCGTAGTGTCCCCATCGCAGGGGTGCGGGCTGTTCGTGCAGCAGCCGCAGCGCGCCCCGAGTCCGGCGTGGCGGTCGTGCTCCTTCGGGACCACACCAGCCGCGCCCCGGAGCGAGGGGGTGCAGGTGGGCGGTACGCGGCATGATCCAGGGTCCAGCCAGGGTGAGCAGGCGGAGGCGGCCGAGCGGGAGGCGGCGAAGGAGCGCCTGCTCGCCCAGGCCGAGGCGGAGCGGATGCCGGTCGAGGAGACGACTCGGGCGGTGCCGGATCGGCGGTGGAGTCGTGAGCGGTGATCACCTGCCGATCGGGCGACGGGTCGCCTACCTGCGTGTCCGGCGGAGGCTGTCGCAGCAGACCTTCGCTGACCGGCTCGGAAAGTCGAAGAGTTGGGTCGACAAGGTGGAGCGCGGGGTGCGGTCGTTGGAGCGGGTCTCGACGATCCGGGACATCGCCGCGGTCCTGCGGGTCGATGCCGCAGCGCTGCTCGGGCGGGATGCCCAACCGGTCGACGCGACCGGGCGGGCCGAGGGTGTCGCGCGGATCCGGGCGGCGCTGTCGACGTACGCGATGGCACGTGGCCCTTCGGCGGCGGGCCGTGACGTTGTGCCGGCTGATCGTCTTGCGCGGCAGGTGGGGCATGCCTGGGCCACCTTTCAGCATGCGCGGTATCCGCAGGTGGTCGACCTGCTGCCGAAGCTGCTGGTCGATGTTCAGCGTGCGCCTGTCCAGGATTCGAGGGCTGGCCGGACGGCGTTGGTGGAGGCGTACCGGGTGACAGCGTCCGTGCTGGTGAAGCTCGGCGCACCGAGCCTTGGTTGGTTGGCCGCCGATCGGGCGATGGCCGCCGCGACCGGTGACCGGGTGTTGGTGGCCGCCGCGGCGGTGCAGCTCGGCCAGGTGCTGCGGGCATCGAAGCGGGCGCGGTCCGTGCTGCTGGCCGTCGCGTACCGGATCGCTCCTGATGATTGTGCTGAGGGCACTCCGCAGGAACTGTCGCTGTGTGGGTCGCTGTTGGTCCAGGCGGCGTTGATGGCGGCACGGTCCGGCGACGACCGAGTCGCCGTCGAGCTGCTGGACGAGGCAGCCGAGATGGCTGCTCAGGTGGGCGATGGGTGCGACCACCACCGGACCGCCTTCGGGCCGACTGCAGTCGACCTGGCCCGGGTCGCTGCGGCTGTCGACCTGGGCAACGGGCGCGACGCGGTGGCGCTGCACGAGGCGGCAACCAGGCGGGAAGGCTGGCGGTGGTTGCCCGCCGAGCACCGTGCCGCGCACCTGCTCGACGCGGCCCGCGCCTACCTACTGGTCGACGACCCCGCCAACGCGGCACGGGTCCTGGTGCGGGCCGACAGCATCGCGCCCGCGGAGGTGCGGCACCGACCGGCGGCCCGGGACCTGGTCGCACAGGTGGCCCGCGACCCGGACGCGCCGACGACGATCACCCACCTCGCCAGCGACCTCAGAGTCGTCTGACCGGCGTGCGGGACCCGGACACGGTTACCGCTCGGCCCAGGCGCCCAGCTCGTTGCCGCTGGGGTCGGTGAAGTGGAACCGGCGGCCACCGGGAAACTCGTACGGCCCCTTCACCACCTGGCCGCCGGCCTCCTTCACGGCCTGCACGGACCGGTCCAGGTCGGCCGAGTAGAGCAGCACCAGCGGACCGCCTTGCTGGACGGCCTGGTCCAGGCGGAGGCCGCCGACCTCGGGGCCGGAGTCGTGCGGGCTGCGGATGCCCGCGTACCCGGGGCCGTAGTCGTTGAACTGCCAGCCGAACGCGTCGGCGTAGAAGCGCTTGGCCTCGGCGAGGTTGGTCACCGTGAACTCGACGTAGTCGATGGCGTGGTGCCGGTGCGGCGATGGCTCAGACATGCACGGCATTGTGCGCCCCGGGTACGACCAGACCACGACATGCAACGAAAGGTTGCGCGAGAACGGAGGACTGTCGTAGGTTGAGTGCAACCAAAGGTTGCGAAAGGTTGGGGCGCATGGAACAGGGAACCATCGAGCGCGACATCCACGTCGACGCGTCACCCGAGGTGGTCTTCGAGGTGGTCAGTCAGCCCGAGCACATGCGGGAGTGGTGGCCCGACGACGCGCGGTTCGAATCGGTCGCCGGGGCACCCGGCGAACTGGTCTGGCGCAACGCCGACACCGGCGAGACGACGACCGTCGCGCTCGCCGTCGTCGAGGTCGACCCGCCGAAGCGATTCTCCTTCCGGTGGTGCTTCACCGAGCCGGAGCGGAGTGGGCCGGCGCTGCTCGTCACCTTCGACCTGACCCCGAGCGGCACGGGCACGCAGATCCGGATGACCGAGACCGGGTTCCGCGAGATGGGCTGGGAGATCGCCGTCCTGGAGGCGCAGTACCAGGACCACGAGAACGGTTGGGACCACTACCTGCCCAGGCTGGGCGGGTACGTCGCACGGCTGGTCGCCACGCCGTGAGCACCGCTGTCGACGACGAGCTGTGGTCGGCGATCGGTGACCCCACCCGTCGTACGATGATCGATCTTCTGCTCTCCGACGGGCCGGGCACCGCGACGTCGCTGAGCCGGCGGCTACCCGTCACCCGGCAGGCCGTCTCGAAGCACCTGGCCGTCCTGGACCGGGTCGGGCTGATCCACGCCGAGTCGGCCGGTCGCGAGCGTCACTACCAGGTCGACGAGGCGCAGCTCGCCCGCGCCGTCGCCCAGTTGTCGGCGGTGGGCTCCACCTGGGACGCCCGGCTCCGCCGGATCAAGCGGATCGCCGAGGCGATCGAGCGCAACCGCCACCACGACGAAGGAGAATGACAATGGTCGACATCCTGCACCAGGTCGGCGTCGTCGCCCCGCTCGACGACGTCTACCAGGCGGTGGCATCTCCCGAGGGCGTTGCCGGCTGGTGGTCGGTCGACACGACAGGCAAGAGCGAGGTCGGCGGCCGGTTGGTCGTCCGGTTCGGCGACGACCCAGGGTTCGACCTGGAGATCCTTGAGCTGGACCCGGCCGGCCGGGTGCGGTGGCGGGTCACCGACGGCCCGACGGAATGGATCGGCACCGAGATCGGCTGGCGTCTCGACAGACGCGGCGAGTTCACGATCGTCCAGTTCTCACACGAGGGCTGGCGCGAGCCGACCGAGTTGATGCACCAGTGCAGCACCAAGTGGGCGACGTTCCTGCTGAGTCTCAAGGCGCTCGTGGAGACCGGGCACGGCCAGCCGGCACCGGACGACGTGCAGATCAGCGACGGGCACTGACCTCGGTGCCGGTCGGCCCGCCGGGGGTTCGCGCGCTCCACCGGGAGATCGCGAGCCCTCCGGCGACCAGGCCGAGTGCCACGATCGCCACGGCGCAGAGCAGCATCGTCGGGCGCGCGCCCACGGCACGCACGAGTGGCCCGCCCAGCATGGTGCCCAGGGGCACCGCCAGCACGAGGACGGCGCCGTTCGCG
This sequence comes from Micromonospora sp. NPDC048839, assembly GCF_040649915.1. NCBI lineage: Bacteria > Bacillati > Actinomycetota > Actinomycetes > Micromonosporales > Micromonosporaceae > Micromonospora > Micromonospora sp. NPDC048839. The sequence continues at coordinate 36,775 of NZ_JBEZGL010000023.1, read as the reverse complement.
GCGAGCACCGCCGGCAGTTGCTCGGTCGACGTGCTGCGCTGGAACAGCGCCATCGACGTGGACATGTACGGCGCCCAGATCAGTCCCGCCAGGGCGAAGGCCGGCAACGACACGACGAGCGGCGCACCCAGGCCGAGAGGCAGCATGGCGATCCCGAACCCGACGACGATGCCGATGGTGGTGACCCGCAGCGGCCAGCGGCGGAGGTAACCGGCGACCAGGCCGCCGACGAGACCGCCGACGCCGAAGGCGGCGTAGAAGATGCCGAGCAGCGTCGCCGAGGCGTGCAGGTCGTCTTTGATGTGGAACGGCATGGCCACGTACACCGGTCCGAAGAGGAAGAAGAACCCGAGGCTCAACACCAGGAGGCCCAGCAGGGCGGGGTTGCGGCGGATGACCGCGAGGCCGGCGGTCCGCGAAGCGCCGCGCTCGGCCCGCGGGGCCTCGTCGCTGGTGGGAAGGGCGAGGCGGTACGTGAGGGCCAGCGCGGCGAAGGTGGCGGCGTCGATGGCGATGACCCACACCGGTCCCGCCCAACCGATCAGGATGCCCGCCAGTGGTGGGCCGACGATCGTGGCGAACCCGGCGATGGTGCCGAGCACCGCGTTCGCGGGCAGGTGGTGTCGCTGCGGCAGCAGTTCGGCGATCAGGGTGAACCGTCCGGCCGAGCCCCACGAGTGCAGCAGGGCCGACGCGGCCAGCAGGACCACGTACAGCCCGAGGGTGAGCACGCCCGCGAGGTGGGCGAGCGGGATCGCCGCGAGCGCGCACGCCCGCAGGATCGCGTCCCAACCGGCGAGTTGGGCGCCGCCGCGTCCACGTAGCAGCCGGCCGAAGACGACAGTCCCGACCGCGCTCGGCACGGTGTACGCGGCCATGGCCAGCGCGACCCAGGTCTCGCGCTGACCGGGCGGGGCGAGGTCGCTGGCGAGCCAGATCACCGCGACCACCGCCATGCCGTCGCCCAACGCGGACACGGCGAGCCCGGGTAGGACGCGCCGGAGCTGCGGGTGACTGACCACCGGCCAGTACGGCGAGCTGCGGGGAAAACGGGCTGTCATCTGGCCAGTTGACCCGGCGCTGGCCCCGCGGATCAACAAAGACTGCCATCAGCAGAATCAGCCCAGGGCGGAAACGTCCCGGAGGTCGACTCGGGTTCCTTGAAGTCGGGGTGTCGTCGTGGCGATGACACCCCGACTTTCCGGAACCCGAGTCGATCACACCGCTAGGGGGCGCGGTAGACGGAGATGTGCGACGGGCTTTCCGCGGTGAACGGCTGCCGGTGCCAGTCCGCGTACCGCTCGGTGAGCCGGAGCCCCGCCTGCTGCGCCATCTCGTCGATCTGGTGCGGCCAGGCGTACCGCATGGCGAACGGCTTCAGGTGCACACCGTCGGCGTCGAAGGTGATGGTCTGCCGGATGAAGGACTGCGCCGGTCGGTCGTACCGATGCAGTCTTATCGTCGCGGAGTCCTCGGTGACGCCCCAGACCTGCAGCTGCTCGTGGGCGTCGAAGTCGCGCGGGTCCGGCACGAACGTCTCGATGACGAACGCCCCGCCCGGCGACAGCACCCGGGCGACGTTGCGGAAACAGTCCGCCTGCCGCTCGGCGTCCACCAGGTTGAACAGCGTGTTGAAGACCAGGTACACGAGCCGGAACTCACCCGTCACCGGTACGTCCGCCATGTCGGCGACGACCACGGGGACCCGGTCGCCGCCGGGCTTGGCCAGCATCTGCGCCAGCATCTCCTCGGACGCCTCGACACCGTGCACGTCGAGACCGCGCTCGGCCAGCGGCAGCGCGACCCGGCCGGTGCCGATCGCCAGCTCGAGGACCGGACCACCGTCGGCCAGATCGGCCAGGAAGTCCACCGCTGGCACCGGGTCGGGGTTGCCTGGGCTGTCGTAGCCGGCGGCCCACAGCCGGCCGAAGAGGCCGGGATCGTCGAAGACCGACATCAGCGGCCTCCGGGGTTGGTCAGGGGGTCAGTGGCGCGGTCCCGCGCCACGGGAGTCGGAGCAGATCTGCTCACGAAGCCTCGATTCCTCAGGTCGGATGACGTTCGGTCGGAGGGACTTCGTCGTGTCGGGCATGGTGGCTGCTCCCTTCGCGCGGCTGTGGACCGAGCAGACCAGAGACGGCCGCGGCCCGGCAAGGCATATCTGCCGTGCCGGGCCGACGACGGTCGAGCGGTCAGGAGATGTGGTGCAGGATCACGTTGTGCACGTGGTGGCTCTTCTGCGCGCCACGGAACTCCACCTCGTAGGTGTGCGTCCCCACGTGGATGGCGATCGCCCCGGTGGAGAAGAACGAGCCACCCCAGGACTTGTTGCTGACCACACTCACGCTGGTGATCTTCGAGTACGGGATGCTGGTGATCGCGTACCGCTTCCCGACGAAGGAGCGGTCCTGGATGATCACGCGACGGTCCGTCAGCCCGATGAACCCGGTGCCGGTGCCGACCGCGTCGTAGACGGCGATGATCTGCTCACCGTCGAGAAGGCCGCTCTCGATCTGCTGGACCTGCTCCTTGCGGTCGTACGCGATGTTCGCCATGGGTCCAGGTTAGAAAATCGGTGCCACCGGCCCAGCCGGGCGAGGACCACGACTCCGCGGCGTACTCCGGATCAGACGGTGGTGGCCGAACTCGGCGTGTCTGATCGGGGGTTCGCGTCGGTCGCGGCGCGGACGAACTCACGGACCCGGGTGGTGGTGTTGCTGGGCAGCCAGACCGGCCCTCGTTCGATCGGTGGGGCGTCGTGGATGGGCACGTACGTCACGTCGGGGCGCGGGTAGTAGCGCCGCGTGTGCTCGCCCACCGGCAGGACACCCCGGCCCAGCGCAACCAGGGACAGCATCTCGGAGAAGGTGTTCCCGGCGGGTCCCTTCGGCACCGGCCGGCCGGACGGGGTGCGCTCCGGGGTGCGGTTCCGCTTGAACTCCGTCGAGGTCACGGCCGGGTACTGCACCACCGGATGCTCGGCGAGCACCTCCAACGACACCGACCGCTCCCGGGTGAGGGGGTGACCCGCTGCCACCGCCAGTACCCGATCCTCGGCGAGCAGCGCCGGACCGGTGGCCATCCCGTCGAACGGGTAAGAGGCGATCAGAACGTCCGTCGAGCCGTCGAGCAGCCCCGATCGGGTGGTGGACAACTGCGCCTCGTGCACCTCCACCCGACAGTCCGGGTGCCGTTCAGCGAACAGGGCCACCGCCCGCAGCAGCACCGGCGCGGTCCATTCGCCGAGGAACGCCACCCGCAGCGTCCCGGTCACGCCCCGGGCGGCGTCGGTCGCGCGGCGAACGGCCTTGTCCATCTCGGCGACCAGCGGAGCCAGCTCGCCGGCAAGCTGCCGGCCGATCGGAGTGAGCCGGACGACCCGACTGGTGCGGGCGAACAGCGGTGCGCCGATCCGGCGTTCCAGCTTCTTCACGATGTGGCTGACCCGGCCGGTGCTGACTGTCAACCGCTCGGCGGTCCGGCCGAAGTGCAGCTCCTCCGCGAGCGTCAGGAACGTCTCCACCTCGTACCGCTCCAGCACAGCGTTTCCCATCGTTGACCTGTGAGCAACGATCGTAGCGGCATCAGATCTTGGTTGGCGTCCCTCGTCCGGGCATCGTGAACGGGCAGGTAACACCGAGCGAAAGGCGCTGTGCGTGAGCATTGACGACTACCTGGCCGGCCTGGCCGGCCCACTGCGCGAGATCGGCGAGAAGCTGACGCCGATCATCGCGGCGGCCCTGCCCGGAGCGACCGGGGCGATGTGGCACGGGCACCCGGTCTGGGGACTGGGCGACCGGCCCGGCCAGCGTCCGGTCTGCCTGGTCAAGGCGTACGGGTCGTACGTCACCTTCGGGCTGTGGCGGGGGCAGGAGATCACCGACCCGTCGGGGCGGCTGATCCCCAGTGCGCGGACGATGATGGCGGCGGTGAAGTTGCGCGACGTCGCCGACGTCGATCCAGCCCTGTTCAGCGACTGGCTGCGCGCGGCGGCCCAGATGGAGGAGGCGTGAGCGGGGTGCGGGTAACCGGTTTCGACCACCTGGTGCTGACCGTCGCCGACGTGGAACGGTCCTTGGACTTCTACTGCGGCCGGCTCGGGCTGGCACCGGTACGGGTCGACGAGTGGCGCGCCGGCACCGTCCCGTTCCCGTCCGTGCGGATCAGCCCCGACAGCATCATCGACCTCGTCCGAGGTGCGCCGCAGGGCACGAACGTGGACCACTTCTGCCTGGTGGTGGCACCACTGGACTGGGCGCGGGTGATCGAGTCGGGGGTCTTCACGGTGCTGACCGGGCCGGTCAGCCGGTTCGGCGCCCGCGGTTCGGCTACCTCGATCTACGTGCGGGACCCGGACGGCAACTCGGTGGAGTTGCGCTACTACCCGCAGGACGCCGGGTCGGAGTCGGAGACGATGGTCAGGACTCGGTGACCGCCCGGTAGGCGTCCTCGATGCGGGCGGCCAACAGGACCTCGCCCTCGGTCAACGGCTCGCCGTTGCCGTGCCCGACCCGGATCTGGGTGCGGTCGGGCAGGCGGCTGATCTCGGGGCGCAGGTGCAGCGCGTCAGCGACGACCTTGACCCGTTCAGTTAGGGCGGCGTGTTGGGTATCGTCGATCGCGAGCGTCCGTCGGATCTGCTCGCCTTCGCGTGTCCAACCAGCTAGCAGGGTCAACGCGTCGGAGAGGTAGTCCTGCTTGGCCCTGCTGCTGAACAGCACGCGCATCACCGCACCCCCCAAGCGCCGTTGTCGGCTCGTGGCCAAATCGTCGCCATCCCGTGTCTTGTCGGTGTCCTCTAGTTTGTCGTCGCTCGGAAGGGGTGTCCACGCCCACACTTCCGTGATCTGTTGGCCTAGCGGACGGCTACGGTACCCAAACCGCCGATTGATCTGGCACCCTGGACGCCCGTGCGGACCGAACGGGCGAATGGCGGCGGGCAGACCGAACGACGGGACCTGAAGGTGATCGTCGGTGCGGCGATCATCCGGGACGGGCGGGTGCTCGCCTGTGCGCGTGCCGCCCCGCCCGAGGTGGCCGGAATGTGGGAGTTTCCCGGCGGGAAGGTCGAGCCGGGGGAGACCGAGACCGACGCGCTGATCCGGGAGTGCGCCGAGGAGTTGGCCGTACGCGTCGAGGTCCACGATCGGGTCGGCCGCGACGTACGAATGGCGCACGGCCGTTCGGTCCTCAAGGTGTACGCCGCCCGCCTGCTCCACGGCGACGAGCCCCAGGCGCTGGAACACGAGGCGCTGCGGTGGCTCACGGCCAACGAGCTAAACTCGGTCACCTGGCTCCCCGCCGACGCCCCCATCGTGGCCGCCCTCCGCCCCCTCCTCAAAACCCCCTGACCCCCCGGCCCCCTCCCGCGCCCCCTCCCGCGGCCCCCTCCCGCGGCCCCCTCCCGCGACCCCCTCCCGCGACCCCCTCCCGCGGCCCCCTCCCGCGGCCCCCTCCCACCTCGGCCCGCAGCTCCCGTTGATCATGGAGTTATTGCCACGACACGCCGAGAGGGAGGGCTATAACTCCATGATCGACCGGGCCGGGCCGGGCCGGGCCGAGCCGGGCCAGGGGGTACGCGACGGGGGCCGTGGCGATAGCCACGGCCCCCGTCTTCGTTTCGGTTTTTAGTGCTGCTTGTCCTGGTCCGGGTGCGCGAAGTTGAGGTGCTCCGGAGGCAGCGGGAAGGTCACGTCGTCACCGAACGGCGACGGCGCGGCGGCCCGGTCGAAGGTGAGCTCGGTCAGCGGCAGCTTGCCCCGGTCGTCCACCGCCGGAGCGGTCGGGTGGGGCACCTCCCGGTCCCAGTTCACGCCACTCTGCGCCTGCGCCTCGGCGCGCGGGTCGTGGGAACCACCCGCGTGCGAGTGCACCCCGCCCCTGGCCGAGCCCGACGTCGTCGAGCCCTGACGGGCGGTGGTCACGCTGGTCTGGGGAGTCTCGCCCCGACGGAAGATCTTGCTACCAAGCCACACAAGGGGATCGTACCTGCGGTCGACGACCCGTTCCTTCATGGGGATGATCCCGTTATCAGTGATCTTGATGTGCTCGGGGCAGACCTCGGTGCAGCACTTGGTGATGTTGCAGAAACCGAGGCCCTGTTCGGCCTGCGCGTACTCCTTGCGGTCCGTCCGGGTGTCCAGCGGGTGCATGTCCAGCTCGGCCGCCCGAATGAAGTACCGGGGGCCGGAGAACGCCTGCTTGTTCTCGTCGTGATCACGGATCACGTGGCAGACCGTCTGGCACAGGAAGCACTCGATGCACTTGCGGAACTCCTGCGAGCGCTCGACGTCGACCTGCTGCATCCGGTAGTCACCCGGGGCCACGTCCGCCGGTGGGGCGAACGCCGGGGTCTCCCGGGCCTTCTGGTAGTTGTACGACACGTCGGTGACCAGGTCCCGGATGACCGGGAAGGTCCGCAGCGGGGTGACCGTGACGGTCTCCTCGTCGCCGAAGGTCGACATCCGCGTCATGCAGCCCAACCGCGGCTTACCGTTGATCTCCATGGAGCAGGAGCCGCACTTGCCGGCCTTGCAGTTCCACCGGCAGGCCAGGTCCGGCGCGTCGGTGGCCTGGAGGCGGTGGATGACGTCGAGGACGACCTCGCCCTCGTTCACCTCGACCATGTAGTCCTGCAGGTCCCCGCCGGTCTCGTCACCCCGCCAGATTCGGAACTGACGCTTCGCGCTCATCGGTTGTCCGCCTCTCCAGCGTCGGCGACGAGGGCGTCGAAGTCGGCCAGCTCCTCGTCGGTGAGGTACTTGGAAAGCTCCGTACGGTCGAAGAGGCCGATCAGCTCCGGCCGCATCTTCGGCAGCGGCTTACGGGTGAGCCGTACGCGGTCGCCGTCCAGCGAGCAGACCAGGTTGACCTGCCGCCACTTCGGCTCCATCGCCGGATAGTCCTCCCGGGTGTGCCCACCGCGCGACTCCTGCCGCTCCAGCGCCGCCTTCGCGGTGCACTCCGAGACCACGAGCATGTTGCGCAGGTCCAGGGCGAGGTGCCAGCCCGGGTTGTAGCGCCGCCCACCGAACGCGCTGACCTTGGCGACCCGCTCGCGCAGCTCGGCCAGCCGCACCAGCGCGTCGGCCAGCTCACCCTCCCTGCGGATGATGCCCACCAGGTCCCCCATGACCGCCTGGAGGTCCTGCTGGAGGGTGTACGGGCTCTCGCCGGTGTCCCGCTGCAACGGGGCGAGGGCGGTCTCCACGGCGGCCTCGACCGCGTCCACGGCCACCTTCGGCCGGGCGGCGAGCCCGTCGGCGTAGCTGGCCGCGTGTCCGCCCGCTCGCTTGCCGAAGACCAGCAGGTCGGACAGGGAGTTGCCGCCCAGCCGGTTGGAGCCGTGCATACCGCCGGAGACCTCACCGGCGGCGAACAGTCCGCGTACGTGGCCGAAGGCGGCACCCGAGTCCGGGTCGACCTCGACGCCGCCCATCACGTAGTGACAGGTCGGCCCGACCTCCATCGGCTCGGCGGTGATGTCGACGTCGGCCAGCTCCTTGAACTGGTGGTACATCGACGGCAGCCGCCGGCGGATCTCGTCGGCCGAACGCCGGCTCGCGATGTCCAGGAAGACGCCACCGGCGGGGGAGCCCCGACCGGCCTTGACCTCGCTGTTGATCGCGCGGGCCACCTCGTCGCGGGGCAGCAGCTCCGGTGGACGTCGGTTGTTGTCCGGGTCGGTGTACCAGCGGTCCGCCTCCTCCTCGGTCTCCGCGTACTGCTTGCGGAAGACGTCGGGGACGTAGTCGAACATGAACCGCTTGCCCTCGGAGTTCTTCAGGACGCCACCGTCACCACGCACCGACTCGGTGACCAGGATGCCCTTCACCGAGGGCGGCCAGACCATGCCGGTCGGGTGGAACTGGAGGAACTCCATGTTGATCAGCGTCGCCCCGGCGCGCAGCGCCAACGCGTGCCCGTCCCCGGTGTACTCCCAGGAGTTCGAGGTGACCTTGTAGGAGCGCCCGACACCACCGGTGGCGAGCACGACGGCCGGCGCCTCGAAGAGGATGAACTCACCGGACTCGCGGTAGTAGCCGAACGCGCCGGCCACCCGGTCACCATCGAGCAGCAGCTCGGTGATCGTGGTCTCGGAGAACACCTTGATCCGGGCGTCGTACGAGCCGAACTCGCGCTGGTCCTCCTGCTGAAGCGAGACGATCTTCTGCTGGAGGGTGCGGATCAGCTCCAGGCCGGTCCGGTCGCCGACGTGCGCCAGGCGCGGGTACTCGTGGCCACCGAAGTTGCGCTGCGAGATCTTGCCGTCCTTGGTGCGGTCGAAGAGCGCACCGTACGTCTCCAGCTCCCAGATCCGCTGCGGCGACTCCTTCGCGTGCAGTTCGGCCATCCGGAAGTTGTTCAGGAACTTGCCGCCGCGCATGGTGTCGCGGAAGTGCACCTGCCAGTTGTCCCGGCTGTTCACGTTGCCCATGGCGGCTGCCGCGCCGCCCTCGGCCATCACCGTGTGCGCCTTGCCGAAGAGCGACTTGGAGATGATCGCGGTCTTCTTGCCGGCGAGCCGGGCCTCGATCGCCGCGCGCAGACCGGCGCCGCCGGCCCCGATGACGACGACGTCGTAGTGGTGTCGTTCGATACGAGTGGTAGTGGTCATGTCAGGGGCCCTTTAGTTGATGAACCGCAGGTCGGAGAACCAGCCGGCCGCGAGCGCCATGATGTAGAAGTCGGCCAGCGCCAGGGTGCCGAGGGTGATCCAGGCGAGCTGCATGTGCCGGACGTTCAACGCCGAGACGACAGTCCAGGCCTTGTACCGCACCGGGTGCTTGGAGAAGTGCTTGAGCCGGCCGCCGATGATGTGCCGGCAGGAGTGGCAGGAGATCGTGTACGCCCAGAGCATCACCACGTTGAGCACCAGGATGATGTTGCCGAGCCCGAAGCCGAAGCCCTTGGGCGAGTGGAAGGCGAGGATCGCGTCCCAGGTGTTGATCAGCGAGATGATCGCGGCGGCGTAGAAGAAGTAGCGGTGCAGGTTCTGCCCGAGCAGCGGGAAGCGGGTCTCCCCGGCGTACTCCTTGTGGCCGTCCGGGACGGCGCAGGCCGGCGGCGACAGCCAGAACGACCGGTAGTACGCCTTGCGGTAGTAGTAGCAGGTGAGCCGGAACAGCAGCAGGAACGGCAGGGTCAGCGCGGCGTCCGGGATGACCCACCAGCCGGGCAGGAACCGGCCGAAGTGTGAGGCCGCCTCGACACACCGGTCCGTCACGCACGGGGAGTAGAACGGGGTCAGGTAGTGGTACGCGTCTACCCAGTAGTTGTCATGCTGGAAGACCCGGACCGTCGCGTACGCGACCCAGGCACTGAGCCCGATCACGGTGATCAGCGGAGCGAACCACCAGCGGTCGGTGCGCAACGTCTTCGCCGCGATCGCGGCGCGCGCCCGCGCTCCCCGCGGCTTCGTTGCCGTTGAAGTCATTCGAGTCGTCTCCTCGGCGGGCCCGTACGGGCGGGCTGATCTTTCTCCGGTCGGCACGCGGACCGGCGAACCCGCACCCGCTGCCACGTCCTGCGCACACCAACGACCACGCCGGATCGACCGACGCAGCTAAGTGACACACGTTACGCCGATCTCTGCGAGCCGTCCGCGCAAGGGAGTGTCCCGTGTGTCTGGCCTGCGGAAAAGCCGCGGTACGTCGGTCGGCACCGGTCCGTCCGCGGTCATCCCGAGGCGCCTCCGCTGAAGTGCCAGGACGCCAGTCGCAGCGAGGGAGCCGTCCACCAGGCACCGTCCACCCGATCCGGTTGCCGCACCGCCCGCGCGCCCACGCCGAGCACCGCCCCGGGTCCGAGCGCCCGCGGGTACGACTCGGTGAACCGCAGATCACGGACCGCCCCGACCACCGTGCCGTCCTCGATGAGCCAGACACCGTTGCGGGTCAGCCCGGTGACGACGAGGCTCTTCGGGTCGAGCACCCTCGTGTACCACAGGTCGCTCACCAGCAACCCCCGGCGTACGCCGGCGACAAGCGCCGCGGTGTCCGCGTCGACCACCGCGCCGGCTGCCCCGCCGGTGGTGCTCCGGCCCGTCGCGCTGGCCGGGCCGGCCGCCGCGCCGGACAGCCGCAGGTTACGGGCCATCGGCCCCCAGGTGGCTCCACCCGCGACCGCGTGCCCGGTGGACTGCACACCCGCCGCGTCGGCCGTCCTCCGGTCGTGCGCCACCGCCCGGGTGGTGCCCGCCTCGACCAGGGTCAGCGCCCGACGACCGGTGCCCTCCGCGTCGAACGGCAGCCCCGACGCGCCGAGCGGGTCGTCCACCAGGGTCACCGCCCGGTCGAACTGGGCCGTACCCGGCTCGGCGAACGACTGCCGCTCGGCGTACCGCTTGCCGTTGAAGCCGTACCAGGACAGGTTCTGCAACAGGTCCGCCACGGCGGCCGGCTCGAACACCACCTCGTAGCGACCCGGTGGCAGTTCGACCGGGTCGGCCGCCGCCCGGGCCTTCGCCGCCGCCTGCGCGCCCAGCTCGGCGCCGTCGAGGTCGGAGAGCCGGTCGGCGCTGCGCCGGGCCACCCCGTCCGAGCCGTCGCTGCGGGCGATGCCGTCCATCGCCGCCTCCGCCGAACGGCCGGACGCCGTGTGCCCGGCCGAGTTGGCGTACGCCGACGAGCGATGCGCGGTACGGCAGTAACCGGCCGTGCTGAGGCCCCCGGCGGCGGCCACGAAAGCGCCCACCCGGTCGGCCCGCTGATCCGGCTCGGCGTGCGCGGTGGCCTCGTCGACCGCCGGCGCGTCCGGCGTGGGCGTGGGCGGGGCCAGCCCCGGCCAGCCCGGGTCGGGCGGGCAGAGCCGTGCCGCCGCCAGGGTGCGCTCGACCAGCGCGCTCAGCCCGTCGGCGGTGACCACGCTGCCGCTGCCGGCGGCGGTCCGACCGTCGACGTGCACCCGTAGCCGGACTCCGACCGTCGACTCGGCGACGTTCTGGTGGATGGCCGAGTTGGCGAACCGGGTCAGCGCCAGATCCGCCCGCGTCACCACCACCTCGGCCTGCGCCCCCGACCCACCGAGGCGACGCGCCAGCTCGATGACCTGACCCGCCAACTCCACCTCGGTAGGCCCCGTCACGCGGACACCCCCACCCGGACGTTGCGGAACCGGGCCGGCGCGGCCGGGTGGCCGGTGTGCCCGATCTGGCCGGGCTGGCCCTTGCCGCAGTTGGGCGTGCCCCAGGAAACCGTCTCGCTCGACAGCATGTCCATCGAGCGCCAGAAGAGCGGGCCGATCCCGGTGTACGTGGGATTGCGCAGCATCCGCCCCCGCCGCCCCTTCTTGATCTCCCACCCGACCTCGCAGCCGAACTGGAAGTTGAGCCGCTTGTCGTCGATCGACCAGGACCGGTTGAGGTCCATCAGCACCCCGTCGTCGGTCGCCGCGATGATCTCCTCCAGGGTGTGCGGGCCGGGTTCCAGGCCGACGTTCGTCATCCGCACCATCGGCAGCCGAGCCCACCCGTCGGCCCGTACGCTGCCGCCGTAGTCGAGGCTCGCCATGGCCGCGGAGTCCCGGCCGGCGAGCACCCCCACCCAGCGGCCGTCCCGGACCGCGTCCCGCTTGACCGCCGGCGACCCCTCGTCGTCGAAGCCGAAGCTGCCCAGCGCGCCCGGGATCGTGGGGTCGATGGTGATGTTCATCAGCTCGGAGCCGTAGCGCAGCGAGCCGAGCTGCGCCAGATCCAACCAGGACGTGCCGGCGAACGCCGCCTCCCAGCCGAGGATCCGGTCCAGCTCGATGGCGTGCCCGACCGACTCGTGGATCTGCAGGGCCAACTGCTCGCCCCCGAGGATCAGATCCGTCTCGCCGGCCGGGCAGACCGGCGCGGTGAGCAGCGCCCGGGACTCCTCGGCGATCTGCGCGGCGTGCGCGGCCAGGTCCAGCGACTCGACCAGCTCCCAGCCGGTGGTCCCGTACTGTCCCCGGTAGCTGGGCCAGGACCGGCGCTGCGTCTCCCCGTCGCCGATCGAGGTGGCGGAGATGCCGGCGCCGCACTCGCGGATCCGCTGGTCGATGCGGTGACCCTCGCTGGAGACGAACCACTTCGAGGTGTCCCAGATCTGGTACAGGCCTTCGGCCAGGTCCGCGCCGTGGTCGGCCATCGCGCGGGTCGCTCCGACCAGCAGGTCGCCCTTGTCCGACAGGGGCACCCCGAGCGGGTCGATCTCGCAGCCGGAGGCCCAGCTCGCGGTGACCGCCCGCGCCGGGACCAGGTCGACAGGCGGTCCCGGAACACGCGCGCTGGCCATGGCGGTCCGCGTCGCGCGCCGGCCGGCGTCGCCGGCGGCGGCGTCCGAGAGATCGGGTACGGCGTGGAAGCCCCAACTCGCACCGACAAGTGCCCGGACGCCGAGCCCGATGCTCTCGTCCTGGGTCAGTTCCTCCACGTCACCGTTGCGCGCGGTCATCGACTCGTAGCGGCGGTGCATGACCCGCGCGTCGGCGTACCGGGCGCCCGCATCGAGGGCGGCCTGGACGGCGGCACTGGCCGCGTCGAATTCGGTCATGGACCGACCCTAGGCCAGCCGACCGACACCCGTCAGGGGACGAGGTCCTCCGGCCGGATCGTGGCCTTCACCGGCTCGGTCAGTTCCAGAACCTCGCCGCGCTTCGTCGTTGCCCTCTCCACGTAGTGGCCGCCCCGTAGCTGGTGGAGCTTCACGGTCAGGCTCTCCTGCTCGACGAGCAGATACCACCCGACCCCTGCTGCGGCGTACAGGTGCGGCTTGAGCACCTGGTCGATGGTGGCGGTGTGCGGTGCGCTGACCTCACCGATCAGCAGGACCGCGTCCGCCGGCACGCAGGCCGCCGTAAGGTCCAACTCCGCCGTCACCACGAGGTCGGGGTTGAGGATCCGCGTGGGGTTCAGCCGCAGGTTGATCACCGGGAGCAGAGTGCGATTCGCTGCTGCGCAGCCGGGTTCCAACGCTGCCGCCAGACCACGGACGATCACCTGGTGTCGGACCGACGGCGATGCTCCGATGAGCAATCCGCCGTCGAGGAGTTCGATCCGCTGGGCCGTCTCACCGAGGGCGAGATAGTCCGACTCGGTCCAGGGCAGCGAGTGGTCAAGAACCTCGGCAGTATCCACCCGCCCAGCACAACTCGTTGCGATTCGCTGAGGTCGCACCCGACGTGCGAGAACGAGATGAGATGCCCGGTCAGACGGTGTGATCGGCAAGGTTGAGCTGCAAGATCGCGCTAGATCTTGGATGTAGTGGTATCGGCGCTTCGGCGATGCCACTAGATCCTGGTTCGAGCGTGACCTTGGCGGCGGAGGGTGCCCGAACTCCACTTCCGGTCACTCGGGGGGCGGTGATCGTCGTCAAGATTCGCACGAGGTGACGGGGGTGCGGGGCCGATGCGGACTCGTTACGCTCGGGCCCGCTGACACGTACGGACTTTGTAGCTTATTTTCACCCTCAGGACTTTCATGTAAGTTCTCTTCGTCACTGAGGGAGGCGGCCGTGGACAGTTCGGATGCCTACCTGCGGGTGCGTGACCTGCGGGTCCGGTTCGACACCGAGGACGGCGTGGTGCGCGCGGTCGACGGGGTGTCGTTCGCCGTGGAGCGGGGTCGCACCCTCGGCATCGTGGGCGAGTCCGGCTCCGGCAAGAGCGTCACCTCGCTGGCCATCCTCGGCCTGCACGACCCGAAGCGGGCCACGATCACCGGAGAGATCTCCGTCGGTGGGCGGCAGTTGGTCGGCCTGCCCGACGAGGAGGTACGCCGGCTGCGCGGCCGGGACATGGCGATGATCTTCCAGGATCCACTGTCGGCGCTGCACCCGTACTACACGGTGGGCCGGCAGATCGCCGAGGCGTACCGGGTGCACCACCCGAAGGCCAACCGGCGCGAGGCCCGCCAGCGGGCGGTGGACATGCTGGACCGGGTCGGCATCCCGCAGCCGGCCCGCCGTTTCGACCAGTACCCGCACGAGTTCTCCGGCGGCATGCGCCAACGGGCGATGATCGCGATGTCCCTGGTCAACGACCCGGCGCTGCTGATCGCCGACGAGCCGACCACCGCGCTGGACGTCACCGTGCAGGCGCAGATTCTGGACCTGCTCGCCGACCTCCAGGCCGAGTTCCACTCCGCGATCATCCTGATCACCCACGACCTCGGCGTGGTCGGTCAGGTGGCCGACGACGTGCTCGTCATGTACGGGGGGCGTGCCGTCGAGCGGGGCAGCGTCGAGCAGGTGCTCCGCTCGCCGCAGCATCCGTACACCTGGGGGTTGCTCTCCAGCGTGCCGTCGCTGCACGGCGACGCGGACGCGGACCTGGTGCCGATCCCCGGCAACCCGCCCAGCCTGATCAATTTGCCGTCCGGCTGCGCTTTCCATCCCCGCTGCCGGTACGCGGACCGGGTCGGCAGTCGGTCGCGCAGCGAGGTGCCCGAGTTGCGGGCGGCCGGGGCCGACGGTCACCTGGTCGCCTGCCACCTCGGCGCCGAGGAGCGCGCCACGTTCTACGCCGAGGACATCGCACGAGTGGGGGTGGCTGTGTGAGGGCGAGGAACGCAGCGCAGCGGAGTACCGCAGTCCCGAACGGAGGACTGTAAGGATGACCGACGAACCACTGCTGCGGGTACGTGGGCTGACCAAGCACTTCCCGGTACGCCAGGGGCTGCGCGCGACCGGCCAGGTGCGGGCCGTCGACGGGCTCGACTTCGACGTGCGCCCCGGTGAGACGCTCGGCCTGGTGGGGGAGTCGGGCTGTGGGAAGACCACCACCGGTCGGATGCTGGTGCGGCTGTTGGAGCCGACGAGCGGCAGCATCGAGTTCGCCGGGCGGGACATCACCCACGCCGGCCGCCGGGAGTTGCGCCCGCTGCGCCAGGATCTCCAGATCATCTTCCAGGACCCGTACGCCTCGTTGAACCCCCGGCACACCGTCGGCCGGATCGTGGCGATGCCGTTGCAGGTCAACGGGATCAAGCCGCCGGGTGGTGTGAAGGCCCGGGTGCAGGAGCTGCTGGAGCTGGTCGGGTTGAACCCGGAGCACTACAACAGGTATCCGCACGAGTTCTCCGGCGGCCAGCGTCAACGCATCGGCATCGCCCGCGCGCTGGCCCTGCGGCCCAAGCTGATCGTCGCCGACGAGCCGGTGAGCGCGCTGGACGTGTCGATCCAGGCGCAGGTGGTCAACCTGCTGCGTGACCTGCAACGGGAGCTGGGGCTGGCGTTCGTGTTCATCGCGCACGACCTGGCCGTGATCCGGCACTTCAGCCAGCGGGTCGCGGTCATGTACCTGGGTCGGATCGTGGAGATCGGCGACCGGGCGGACATCTACGAGCGCCCGCAGCACCCGTACACCCGGGCGTTGCTCTCGGCGATCCCGGACGTCACCCAGCTCGGTCCGGCGGGTCGGATCCGGCTGACCGGTGACGTGCCCACCCCGCTCGACCCGCCGTCGGGGTGCCGGTTCCGTACCCGCTGCTGGAAGGCGCAGGACGTCTGCGCCACCGAGGAGCCCGCGCTGGTCCCGCGCGACGGCGGCCGGCAGGCCACCGCGTGTCACTTCCCCGAAGGGGAGCCGGCCAGCACGAGCCCGGAAAGGGAAGCGGCCAGCACGAGCCCCGAAGGGGAACCGGCCAGTACGAGCCCCGAAGGGGAACCGGCCAGCACGAGCCCCGAGACCGCGGGGTCGGTTACCGAGGTCGTCGAGGAGGTGCCGTCGTGAGCCTGTCCCCGGTGGAGGGTGTGGCGCTGGCCGAGATCGAGTCCGACCCGGACGCGAGCACGCCCGCCGCGAAGGGTGTGGTCGGGCGCTCGCCCGGTCAGCTCGCCTGGCTGCGGCTGCGCCGGGATCGGACGGCCGTGGTCAGCGGCGTACTCCTGGTGTTCTTTCTGCTGGTGGGGCTGGCGGCTCCGCTGATCGAGATGGCTTACGGTGTCGGTCCGCGGGAGCAGTTCCAGAACCTGCTGGACGGCTTCGGCATGCCGCTTGGTTACGCCGGCGGCGTCACCGGCGAGCACTGGTTCGGCCTGGAACCGGGGCTGGGACGGGACATCTTCATCCGGCTGATCTACGGGCTGCGGACGTCGTTGTTCATCGCGTTCGCCGCCGCGTTGATCACCGCGACGATCGGGATCGTGCTCGGCGCGCTCGCGGGCTACCTCGGCGGCTGGCTCGACGCGGTGATCAACTGGATCACCGACCTGACCCTGGCCATGCCGTTCCTGATCATCGCGCTTGCCCTCACCCCCACCATCACGCTGCGGTTCTACGGTGAGCGAGGGCAGGTGTCGTCCGCCTTCGGGATCGGCGTGCTGATCGCCGTGTTCGCCATCTTCGGCTGGACCAGTACGGCACGGCTGGTCCGCGGGCAGGTGATCGCGCTGCGCGAACGGGAGTTCGTCGAGGCGGCCCGGGCCAGCGGGGCCGGGCTGGGGCACATGCTGTTCCGGCAACTGCTGCCGAACATCTGGGCGCCGATCCTGGTGTCGTTCTCCCTCGCCGTGCCGCAGTTCATCACCAGTGAGGCGGCGCTGTCGTTCATCGGCGTCGGCCTCAGCGACGAGACCCCGAGCTTCGGCCGGATGATCTACGACAGTCTGGACTTCCTCCAGACCGACCCGGCGTACGTGTTCTTCCCGGGCATCATGATCTTCGCGCTGGTGTTCGCCTTCAACCTCTTCGGCGACGCGTTGCGGGACGCGCTCGACCCGAAGTCGTCCCGGTAGGGGTGGGCTCATGTCACGGTTTCTGATCAAGCGGCTCTTCTCCGCCACGCTGACCCTGTTCGCGGTGAGCGTGCTGACCTTCCTGATGTTCTTCGCCCTGCCGCGCGACCCGGTCAGCGGTATGTGCCCGAAGAACTGCAACCCGGAGCGGCTGGAGCGGGTCCGCGACGACCTGGGCCTCAACGACCCACTGATCAGCCAGTACGCCGGTTACATGAAGGGCATCGTCACCGGTCGGGACCTGGGCAGCGCTCAGGGTGGCCGGTGTGACGCGCCCTGCCTGGGCTGGTCGTACGTCACCAACGAGGCCGTCTCGGACACCATCGGCCGAGTGCTGCCGGTGACGCTGAGCATCGTCATCCCGGCGGCCATCCTTTGGCTGCTGCTCGGGGTCGGTCTGGGGATGGTCTCCGCGTTGCGGCGCGGCACCTGGCTCGACCGGGCGGCCATCGGCTTCTCGCTGACCGGCGCGTCGTTGCAGCTCTACTTCGTGGGCGCGGTGCTGCTGCTGGTCTTCGTCTACAACCTGCGGCTGCTGCCGGTGCCCAGTTACACCTCCCTCTTCGACAACCCGGCGAAGTGGGCCAGCGGGCTGGTGCTCGCCTGGGTGGCGCTGGCCTTCCTCTTCTCGGCCATCTACGCCCGGTTGTCACGGGCGCAGATGTTGGAGACGCTGTCCGAGGACTTCGTCCGGACCGCGCGGGCCAAGGGCCTGGCCAAACCCGCTGTGTACGGGAGGCACGCGCTGCGCGCGGCGATCACCCCGGTGGTGACCATCGCGGGGCTGGACGTGGGCGGGGCGCTGGGCGGCACGGTGATCACCGAGACGACGTTCGGCATCCAGGGGTTGGGGCGTACGGCGGTGGACGCGGTGCGCTCGGGTGACCTGCCCACCATCATGGCCACGGTGTTGATCGCGGCCGTCTTCGTGGTCCTGGCGAACGTGCTTGTGGACCTGCTCTACGCGGCCATCGACCCCCGGGTGCGGCTGCGCTGACCCGGCCGCTGTCCAGGGCGTGGCTGCTGGCGAAATTTATCGACAACTGTTACACAACTCGTAGGTTTTCTTCCTTACGATCCTCGGGACGTCGGCGGTTCTCGCCCCGGCGAAACGCACGGCACATGGGTGAAGGGGGTATTCATGAGACCACGCGTGGTGGCCGCCGCGGGCGGCGCGATCGCTCTGGTGGTGGCATTGGGTGCGTGCTCGAAGAACACGGGCGAGGGCACCACCGTGGACACCGACCGGCAGCAGACCGGGGTCATCGCGACCGACCCCAAGGACTCGCAGGGGCCGGCCGCCGAGGTGAGCGGTGCCCAGAAGGGCGGCACCTTCACCATCATCCGGGAGTCGCCGATCTCCCACCTGGACCCGCAGCGGACGTACTCGTTCGCCGGTCTGATGACCAACCCGCTCTTCGCGCGCTACCTGACCACCTGGAAGGACGACGGCAAGGGCGGCCTGGTCCTGGTTGGCGACCTGGCCGAGACGCCGGGCAAGAACGTCAACAACGACTGCAAGGTCTGGGAATTCACGATCAAGGACGGGGTGAAGTTCGAGGACGGCCGGCCGATCACCTCCAAGGAGATCGCGTACGGCATCGCCCGGTCCTTCGACCCGGACCTCTCCGGCGGCCCCACCTACATCCAGGAGTGGCTGGCCGACACCCCGCAGTTCGACACCAAGTGGGACTTCAAGAAGAACAAGACGTCGCTGCCGCCCGGCCTGAGCACTCCGGACGCCAAGACGCTGCGCTTCGAGTTCGCCAAGCCCCGCTGTGACCTGCCGTTCGCGGTCTCGCTGCCGACCACCGCGCCGCTGCCCGCCGACAAGGACACCGGCGTCGACCTGGACAAGCAGCCGTTCTCGTCCGGCCCGTACAAGGTCGCCAAGAACCAGGTCGGTGTGCAGATCACCCTGGACCGCAACCCCAACTGGGACGCGAAGACCGACCCGGTCCGGCACCAGTACCCGGACCAGTTCGTCTGGAGCTTCGGCCCGACCGCGGACGCCGCCAACAACCGGGTGATCGCCGACAACGGCGCCGACCAGAGCGCCCTCGCCTTCAACACCGTGCCCGCCTCGCTTGTCGCCAAGGTGGCCGGGGACGCCGCGCTCAAGTCGCGGACGATCCTGTCGCCGACCCCGAGCGCCAACCAGCTCGTGATCAACAACCAGCGGGTGACCGACCTGAAGGTCCGCCAGGCACTCAACTACGCCATCGACCGCGAGGGCTTCATCAAGGCGATGGGCGGGCAGACCGTCGCCGCGCCGCTGACCACGCTGATGCCGTCGGCCACCATCGGCTACAAGGCGTACGACGCGTACCCGGCGGGCGCCAACGGCAACGTGGACAAGGCCAAGGAGCTGCTCGGCGGCAAGACGCCGGAGCTGGTCCTCGGCGTCGCCGACAACTCGACGGAGCAGCAGCAGGGCGCACAGCTCAAGGCCAACCTGGAGCGCGCCGGCTTCAAGATCACGCTGCGGAACATCTCCGACGACGCGAAGCTCGACGAGATCAAGAAGAAGGACAACCCCTGGGACCTGTACATCGGTAACTGGGCGGCGGACTGGCCGAGCGGGGCGTCGATCCTGCCGGTGCTCTACGACGGCCGCACCATCAAGGCCGAGGGCAACAGCAACCAGTCCTACTTCAACGACCCGACGATCAACGCGGAGATGGACCGCATCCAGGCCATGCCCGCCGCCGACCAGGGTCCCGAGTGGGCCAAGCTCGACGAGCGGATCATGAAGGAGCATGCACCGGTGGTGCCGCTCTTCGTCGACGTGGCCTACAACGTGCACGGGTCGAAGGCCGGCGGGATCTTCATCTCCAGCGTCTTCGGCTACCCGTCGTTCGTGAACGCGTACGTCACGCCGTAAGTCACACTTTGGCAGGCAGGGTCCCCTCTCGACAGCGTCGTCAGGGGACCCTTGCCATCTGGACGGCCCGAAATGAGGCGCCTCACGACACGTCAGGCCAGGAGCTCGCGGGCCAGGGCCTCGGTCCACCAGCGTTCGACCTGATCGGGTTGCCAGCCGCGTTCGTCGGTAAGTGTGGCGTAGACGTCGATGTTGCAGATTGCCGCGTAGATATCGACGGCCGACCGTATGTCTAGTCCTTGCCGGAGAACGCCGCCTGGCCACGACGAGAACACCTGGATCCTGGTCTTGTCCCCCTGCTGACGGCCGTCGCGGTAGGCGGTCGCCAGCGCGGGCTCGGTGCGGCCCGCCTCGCGTACGAGCGCGATGATGTCACCGGCACGCTCGAAGAGTCGCCGGTCGTAGCCGGCCATCGCCGCGAGCTGCCGCACCGGATCGTTGTCGGCACCTTCCAGTTCGGCGAGCGACTGCGATGGATCCGCGGCGATGTCTGCCGCGTCGGCCAGGGCCTGGATCAGCCCGGTCTTGTTCCCGTACACCGCGTAGACGGTCGGCACCGAGACCCCCGCCTCCCGCGCCACGTCACGTACCGTGGTCGCCGCCCAGCCGCGGGAGAGGAACAGCCGACGAGCGGCGCTGGCGATCTCACCCCTGGTCTCTGCCGCTTGCGCCACCCGGCGCAGCGACTCGTACCTCCGCCTGCCTGTCTCGTCGGTCATGGCTTGCCTCTTTCGGTTTCCGGGTCATATATTGAATGTATGTTGCGCAAACTCGGCGTCGGAAACACCTGGACGTTCTCTCGGATCGCCGGACTCGCCGGACTCGGCTTCGCCATCCTGATCGCCTCCACCAACGCATTCCTGGTGCCAGCCGGCCTGCCCCACACCGGCGCAGAGACCAACGACGTTGTCGAGTTTTTCACCACCCAACAGAACACCGTCGGCCTCGCGTCGGCACTCGCCCCGATCGCCTGGGTGCTGGCAACCCTGTTCGGCGCCGGCGCGGTCTCCGTGCTGTGGCGATCCGACCGCGAGCACGGCACGGCCTGGTGCCTGGTCGGATTCGCCGGAGTGATCATGCAGAACATCACCTTCACCGGCGTGATGGCCACCCGGCTCGCGCTCGCGTCAACGACCGCGCAGGACAGCAGCACGATCGCCGGACTCTGGGCACTACACAACGCGCTGTTCATCTTCAACGGCACCTTCCTGGCACTGGCCCTGACCGGCCTGTCCATCAGCGGCCGGCGCGCCGGCCTGATCCGCCGCTGGCACAGCGGAATCGGTCTGCTTGCCGCCGCACTCCAGTTCGGCTCGGCCGTGCTGAGCCCTCTGACCATCGACGACCCCGGTACGGTCGGTCTCCTCGGCCTTGTCGGATGGCTGATCTGGGTCGTGTGGATCGTCGCCTACGGCATCACCCTGATCCGCCCGACATCCGTTGCCCATCCAGGCGAAACCGAATAGTCGACGCCGAGCGCAAACCAGCTCGTGATCAACAACCAGCGGGTGACCGACCTGAAGGCGGGTCCCCTCCCGACAGCGTCGTCGGGAAGTTCTGCCGGACGGGTCGCCGAAACCGAGGCGATAGGGTGGCACGGTGTTCTCCGCCGGCGAGCGTGACTCGATCCGAGAGCGGTTACTCGGCCTGGCCGAAGAAGACCTCGCCGTCGTCGGGGCCGCCATCACCGGATCCCACGCCCTCGACGGCAGCGACCGATGGTCGGACATCGACCTGGTGTTCGGCATCGAAGGACCGCTGGAATCCGCGATGCGCCGCTGGACCGATCTGCTCCACCGGGACTTCGCCGCCGTGCACCACTGGGACCTACCGTCCGGCTCGGCGGTGTACCGGGTGTTCCTGCTCCCCGGCCTGCTCGAGGTGGACATCGGGTTCGTTCCGGCCGCGGAGTTCGGGCCGCACGGCCCGACCTGGCGTACCGTCTTCGGGCAACCCCTACCGGCGAAGGAAGACCCGTCCCCTGCTCGGCGGACCCTGGCCGGGCTGGGCTGGCACCACGCCCTGCACGCGTGGACGTGCATCCAACGACACCGATGGTGGCAGGCCGAGCAGTGGATCGCCGCCCTACGCGGCCAGGTTCTCGCCCTGGCCTGCTTGCGACTCGGTCACCCCACGAGCCATGCGAAGGGCGCCCACCTGCTTCCCACGGAGGTGACCGCGCCGCTTAACGCCACCCTGGTACGCGCGCTCGACGAAGCCGAACTCACCCGTGCCCTCAGCGCGGCGACGGCTGCGCTGATCACGGAAGTCGCGCTCGCGGACGCGGCCCTTGCGGCCCGACTCGCCGCCACCCTCAGCGACCTGCGCGACGATGCCAACCGGGTCGTGAATCTCCACACCGGCTGTTAGCGTCGCGGCATGTTCGCCACCGATCGGGTCCGACTGCGCCCGCCCACGCCCGACGACGCGCCGGACATGTTCCGCCTCTACGGTGATCCCGAGTTGCACCTGATCACAGACGGCGAGCCGTTCCTGCCGCGTCACGTCGGCCAAGTCCGCGCCCGGCTGGAGAAACAGGTCACCGAGCCGCTCGACGGTCAGGCCCCGGTGCCGCTGCTGGCCGAAACCGTGGCCGACGGCACGTTCCTCGGTGGCGGCGCGCTGTGGGGGATCAACGCGTTCAACCAGTACGCCCACCTCGGCATCTCGCTGCTACCCGAGGCACGCGGCCAGGGGTACGGGACCGAAGTGATCCGGTTGCTCTGCCGGTACGGCTTCCGCAACCGCAACCTACGCCGTCTGGAACTGGAGACGGTGGTCAGCAACACGGCCATGCGGCGTACCGCGGAGAGGTGCGGCTTCACGCACGAAGGCACTCAGCGGGAGCGCGAGTACGACGGCGACGGCTTCGTGGACATGGTGATCTACGGTCTGCTCCGGCGCGACTGGACGCCGTAGCCGGCCAACGCCGTCCAGTCGTGATCGTGCGGCTCAGGCGCTCGGGACGTCGGACGTGAATCAGGGCTGGGCCGTGTCGTCAATGGTGGTGCTCTGCTGTGGACGAAGCGCGGTCAGCAGACTGTCGAGTTGACCCCAGGCCCGCGCGCTGGAGATGTGGTCGATGTAGTCGCGGGACTCGATGATGAGCCCGTCGCGGATGCGCATCACGAAGACACACGGCACCGTGAACTCCTCGCCTGTCTCGTCGACCCACCCCTGATAGGCGAACTCGGCGACGATCACCTCCGGGTCGGCGGTTTCGTGAATCGTCACGTCGACCGGCTTACGGGTCAGCGTCCGGGCGACCGGAGGTGGCGCGGTGAAGTGCTCGTGCAGCTCACTGCGGCTGAGCAGTGGTGGCGGGCTGAGCGGGTGGAACGGATGCGTGACGTGGGTTTGTTCGGCGTACAGGTCGGCCAGGTCTTCGTACGGACCGTCGCAGACGCCGTTCACCAGCCGGAGGAAGGTTTCGCGTGGGCTACTCATGCCGGCATCCTTCGAATCGGTAGATGTCACTTTGGGGCATGCCGAGGACTGCATCCGGGAATGGCCGGCACCCCATCGACGGCACCCTACCGACCTCAGCTCCGACTTGACTGCCCCGAAGAGGCGACACCTCGGCGGCATGGCGGACGGCATGCGGTCCGCACCAAACCGTGTTTGCTCGATGTACCGTCCGTAGCAGTGGTCCTCGGATCCGGCCTGCTGTCCGGATAGTCGATTGGGGGCGTCGTCGTGTCGCATGTCGATCCGCGCTTCGGTGCCCACCTTCGTGCGCTGCGCACCAACCAGGGGATGTCTCTACGGGCACTGGGGCAGCTCGCTCATCGGGGCAAGAGCCACCTGCACGATCTGGAGACCGGGGCGAAGGCCCCCACCCCGGAAACGGCCAGGCACCTCGACGAGGTACTGCAAGCCGGCGGGACACTCATCCGCCTGGTGGACGAGCCTGTCGACCACGACACCGAGGCCGGGGAATTGCTGGCTCGCGTGCGGGTCAGCGATGTCAGTGGCGAGACTCTCGCTCGGATCGAGGCGGGTGTGGACGACCTGGCAAGCGCGTACGCGACGACGCTACCGGTCGATCTGCTTCCCCTGGTGCGACGGCAGTTGGCCTACGTGGGGCGGCTGCTCGACGGTCGTGGGACGTTGGCGCAGCGGCGACGGCTCGTCGTTGCCGGTGGTTGGCTGACCGTGCTGCGGGCGACCGTGCACATTGATCTGCTGCAACCACCTGCGGCGGGTGCTCACCTGCGCACGGCCATGGCTCTTGCCGAGCATGCCGAGCATCCGGAGATCCAGGCGTGGTGTCTGGAGACGCAGGCGTGGGACTGGCTCACGCACGGCGACTACCGGCGGGCGATGGACCTGTCGCGGCAGGCGCAGCGGGTGGCTCCTCGGGGTAGTTCGGCGTACATCCAGGCGACCGCCCAGGAGGCGCGGGTGTGGGCGCGGTTGGCTGATGTAGGGCGGACGCGTGAGGCGTTGGATCGGCTGGAGCAGTTGACCGCGAATCTGCCGCTTCCGGATCGGGCCGAGCACCACTACCGGTACGACCCAACGAAGGCGTTGGCGTACACGGCGACCACGCTGTCATGGGCGGGTGACCCGGCCGCCGAGCAGATGGCCCGGACCGCCCTGTCGGAATTGGACCCCCGCGGCGATGGCGGTGAGCGGCCACGGCGCTCTGCTTCCGCCCGTCTGGATCTCGCGATGGCACTGTTGGCCACCGGTCAGCCAGACGAAGCCAGTGTCGTCGCCGCTGACGCGGTCCGGTCGGGGCGGGTGGTGTGCTCGAACTGGTGGCGGGCGCGGGAAGTGCTCCGGAAGGTCGAGCACACCGGGACGGCGGAGGCAGCAGCATTCCGCGAGGTGTACGAGGCGTACCGGCCCGTGGCCCGATAGCGGACGGCACGCGCGACCAGCGGACACCCGCTAGCTTTCTGTGATCGCCTGTTCACCGGATGCTGTTCGTGAGGGCGGGATCGGTACGAGCAGGTCGCCAAGCGACACCACCCGCCCCTGCCAGCGGAGGTGGGTATGAGCGGCAAGGACGACACCGGTACGCCCAACACGGGCGAGCGGATCGACGCCGACGAACAGGAAGCGGCCAAACGTCGGTTGCTCGCGCAGGCCGAGGCGGAGCGGATCCCGGTGGAGGAGACGACTCGGGCCGTGCCGGATCGGCGGTGGCGTGGTGAGCCGTGACCCGGTGCCCATCGGCCGGCGGGTCGCGTACCTGCGGGTGCGGCGGAGGCTGTCGCAGCAGTCGTTCGCGGATCGGTTGGGGAAGTCGAAGAGCTGGGTGGACAAGGTCGAGCGTGGGGTCCGGTCCCTGGAGCGGGTGTCGACCATCCGGGACGTCGCGGCGGTGTTGCGGGTCGACGTCGCGGCGCTGCTCGGTCGTGATGTGCAGCCCACCGGGGTGGCCGAGCATCGCGAGGGCGTCGCGCGGATTCGGGTGGCGCTGTCCGCGTACCCGATGGCTTTTGGTCGCCCGGCGGGCCGGGAGGTGATGTCCGCCGAGCGGTTGGCGCGGGAGGTGCGGCAGGTGTGGATGACCTACCAGCATGCCCGGTATCCGCGTCTGGTCGAGTTGCTGCCCACAGTGGTGACGGAGGTGCACCGCGCCCACGTGCATGACCCGGAGGCCGGGCGGGCGGCGGTGGTGGAGGTGTACCGGGTGACGGCGGCGCTGCTGGTCAAACTGGGTGAGGGGAGCCTCGCGTGGTTGGCCGCTGACCGGGCGATGTCGGCCGCCGCCGGTGACCGGGTGTTGCTGGGTTGCGCGGCGGTGCAGCTCGGTCAGGCGTTGCGGGCATCAGCTCGGGCGGGACCGGTGCTGCTCGCCGCCGCTTCCCAGATCGCCGACGGCACGCCGGATGGGATGTCGCTGCGGGGATCGCTGCTGGTGCAGGCCGCTCTGGTCGCGGCCCGGGCGGGTGACGACCGGGCGGCCGGTGACCTGCTGGACGAGGCTGCCGAGCTGGCCGCTCGGGTGGGCGACGGACATGATCGTTGCTGGACGGCGTTCGGGCCGACGGCCGTCGAGCTGGCCCGGGTCACGGCCGCCGTGGAGTTGGGCGACGGGCCGCAGGCGGTCGCGCGGCACGAGGAGGCGACCGGGCGGGACGGGTGGCGGTGGCTGCCGATCGAGCACCGGGCGGCGCACCTGATCGACGCGGCGCGCGGCTACCTCCAGGCGGACGACCCCACCAACGCGGCCCGGGTCCTGTTGCGGGCCGACAGCATCGCGCCCGCCGAGATCCGCCACCGGCCGGCCGCCCGGGACGTGGTCGCCCAGGTCGCCCGCGCTCCGGACGCCCCACCGATGATCACCCAACTCGCCATCGGACTCGGCGTGCTGTAGGACCGGCGCGATATGCGTCCTGCCTCATCCAAGTGCGTTGCAGGCGTCAGTGATCATTGGGCGGTGATCACCCCTGCCGCGCTCTCGGCCGACTCCGGTGCGTTCTCGTTGGCCGTTCCGCCGCTGGTTGCCGCTCTGGCTCCGGCGCGGAGCATCCTCATCGCCGGAGCGGGCGGGGGGTTCGACGTGTACGCGGGCCTGCCCCTGGCGTTCGCCCTGTGGCGCGCCGGCGCGCAGGTGCACCTGGCCAACCTCTCCTTCTCGGAACTTGAGTTGATCGACCGGGACGCGTGGGTGGTGGACAACGTCGCAGCCGTACAGCCGGATACCGCCAGCCCCGACTGGTACTTCCCCGAACGGACGCTCGCCCGATGGCTGGCGGCCCAGCAACTGCCGTCGACGGTGTACGCGTTTCCGCCGCTCGGTGTCCAGCCGCTGCGGGCGGCGTACCGGCACCTGGTGGAGCACCTCGACATCGACGCGGTGGTCCTGGTCGACGGCGGCACGGATGTCCTGCTGCGGGGCGACGAGAGCGACCTCGGCACGCCGGTGGAGGACATGACCAGCGTCGCCGCCGTGGCCGCGCGGCCGAGCATCGTCCAAGGGCAGATCGCCGCCGCCACCAGCGGCGCTTTCGGGGACGTCCGATTCACCAGGCGTACCGGCGGCGGCGACCTCTTCGTCAACCCGCTGATGGCCATCTATTTCACAGTGGATCTGGACAAACTCGCGGCCCGATGCCTGTACCTCGACCGTATTGAGAACACCGTCGGCAGACGGCAGGTCATCACACGCATCCAGGCGTTCCGCGACGAACTCCTCGACGCACGCATCCCCCGCGCGTTCCCACACTGATCGCTCGCCAGCGGCGGAGCGTGCGCCCGGGGGTGTCGCTGTGACCTCACCGGTCGGCGTCGTAGGCCTGCCGTGCCTGCTGCACCTCGCCGAGGTGGGCGTCGGCCCAGGTGGTCAGGTGCGCGAAGAGCGGACCGAGGCTGGCACCCAGCTCGGTGATCTCGTATTCGACCCGGGGTGGCATTTCGGCGTAGTAGGTGCGTGCCACCAGCCCGTCGCGTTCGAGTTGGCGTAGCCGTTGCGTGAGCACCTTCGGTGTGATGCTGGTCAGCCGGCGTTCCAGCTCCACGAACCGTTGCCGCCCGTACTCGTGCAGAGCCCACAGGATGGGTGTGGTCCATCGACTGAACACGATGTCGACGACCGGCGCGACCGGGCAGGCCAGCTCGGGGTGCGCTGACCGTTGCATGTGGCCTCCGTCATATAGCCATTACTATCCTCTAGGTACCTACTATATCGGCGCTACTAACGTCGCCTCCAACCGCGTGAACGACGCGGTCGACTTGGAGGTTCAGACATGTTCGTCGTGACAGGTGCCACCGGGAACGTCGGTCGGAAGCTGTTGTCGATCCTCGCGGCGTCGGGTGCCGCGGCGTCGGCGGTGTCCCGTGCACGACGTCCGGTCGTCGTACCGGACGGCGTGCGCCACCATCGCGCGGACCTGGAGCGGCCGGAGAGCCTGCGGCCGGCGCTCGCTGGCGCCGAGGCGTTGTTCCTGCTCGTGGAGGGCGCCGGGGCGCATCTCGACGTGCCCGAGATCCTGCGGGTCACCACGGACGCCGGCGTGAAACGCATCGTGCTGCAATCCTCGCAAGCGGTCGGCACCAGGCCTGGGACCGCGTCGCACGCGCCGCTGCACGCCATCGAAGAGCAGGTACGCCGCTCCGGCCTCGACTGGACGATCCTGCGCCCTGGCGGCTTCGCCTCCAACGCCCTCGGCTGGGCCGAGTCGGTTCGCAAGGGACGTACGGTGGCCGCACCGTTCGGTGAGGTCGGTCTGCCGGTGATCGACCCGGACGACATCGCCGAGGTGGCGGCCGTCGCCCTCCGCGACGACGCCCACGCCGGTCGCACGTACGAGTTGACCGGTCCCGTGCTGAGCACACCACGTGAGCGGGTTGCCGATCTCGCCACCGCGCTCGGCGAACCGATCAGCTTCGTCGAGCAGACGCCCGACGAGGCCCGCGAACAGTTGCTGCGGTTCATGCCCCCGGCGGTGGTCGAGGGAACGCTGGCGATCATCGGCGCGCCGACCGCACGGGAGCAGCGGATCAGCCCGGACGTGGCGGAGGTCCTGGGCCGACCGCCACGCCCCTTCGCCGCGTGGGCCGCGCGCAACGTCGACGCCTTTCGCTGACGCGGCAGGCCATCGACCGTCTCCTCCCTCGGACTGATGACCGGCCAGCCGTGCGCGGCTGGTCGGTCATCAGCAGGGCCGTGAGCGGCTGATCAGGGGACGATCACCACACCGCCGCGCACGCCGCCTCGGGCCAGCCGGTCGTGGGCCGCCGCCGCGTCGGCGAAGGGGTACACGTCAGCGACCCGGAGCGGGATGTCGCCGCTGGTGACGAGTTTGACCAACTCACCCAGCCGGGATCCGTCCGGTAGCACCTCCAGCCCGAAGGTCCGGATTCCCCGCACCGGCTCCGGGCGAAGTGGAGGTGACGCCGCCACGTATCCGCCGCCGTCCCGGACGAGGTCCAGCAGCGCGGGGCCGATCACCGCCAGGTCGATGACCGCGTCGAACGTCCCCGTCGGATCGTCGGCGCGCGACAGGAACGCCGCGCCCAGCGACTCGACGAACTCGCGGTCGTCGGGCCCGGCGAGTCCCGTGGCGCGCAGGCGGGCCGCCCGGGCCAGCGCCAGCACGAACCCACCGACCTGTCCCGCGGCGCCGGTGACGAGCACGGTCGAGCCCGCGGGTAGCGCGAGCAGGTCAAGGGCCTGGGCGGCGGCCAGGCCATTGGTCGGCAGGGTCGCCGAATCGGTGGCGGAGACACCGGTGGGCGCGGAGGTCAGCCCGGCGGCGTCGAGGACCACGTACTCCGCGTGGGCGCCGACCGTGGTTTGCAGCCAGTGCGAGAAGCCGATGACCTCGTCGCCGACCGCGAACTCCTCGACCGACGGCCCGACCGCGTCGATGCTGCCGGCAACGTCCCAGCCCGGCGTGTACGGCAGGCCGGTCGGCAACGGGGCCGGAAACCGGCCGGAGCGGAGCATCAGATCGACCGGATGGACGACTGACGCCGCGACCCGCACCCGGACCTGCCCCGGACCGGGCTCGGGCACCGGCACGTCGATCACGTGCAGGACCTCCGGCCCTCCGAACTGTGCATAGCTGACTGCGCGCATCGCCGACTCCTTCGTGGGACCTCTTTGATCACCACAACCGTACGAATCCTCGGCACTGTCAGTAAGTAGGTACCGTAAAGTGCCTAGGGAACCGGAGGAGACGAGATGGCGACGATGACTGCGGCGCAACGCCGCGAGCAGGCCAAACGTGACTACGACGCGTTCCTGGAACGATGCCCGACCCGCGAGCTGCTCAGCAGGCTCACTGACAAGTGGGTGGCCCTGGTGATCCCGGCGCTCGCCAGCGGCCCGCAGCGGCACGGCGAACTCGCCCGCCGCATCGCCGGCGTCAGCCAGAAGATGCTCACCCAGACCCTGCGCACGTTGGAACGCGACGGCCTGGTCACCCGCACGGTCACCGCCTCGATGCCGGTCCGCGTCGACTATGCGCTCACCCCGCTCGGCCATGAGCTGTTCCCGGTCATGATCGCGATCAAGGACTGGGCCGAGACGCACATGGACCGCGTCTTCGAAGCCCGGACCCAATTCGACGCCCGCCCCTGAGAGCCTGCGAACGCCTCTCATGTCAGAGTCAGTTGGACCGTATCCGTCCATGGGCCATGCTGGTGCGCACTGCCAAGATCACCGTCGCTTGCCACTGTGCGAACAGGAGATCTTGGACAGTTGCCGTTCCTCGCTGACAGTTCCTCGCTGACGGAAACTGTCCAAGATTCACGGTCCCGGCGTCGCCGGATCAGGTCATCTGGCCTTGGGAGACGTGCTGCGGGCATCGGTGCGGGAAGCCCGGTGATGCACCGACGGCTCGCCAGACTGTCGCTGGCAGCCGCTAGGGTCCGCGTCGTGGACGACACCTCGACGGCCCGGCGGACCGCCCACGCGTACGTCGATCTTCTGGAGCGCCGCGACTGGTCCGGGTTGGCCGCGCTGCTCACCGATGACGTGGTCTACGAGATGCCGCAGACCCGGGAGCGCATTCGCGGCCGGGACACGTTCCTGCGGTTCAACACCGATTATCCCGGCGATTGGCACCTCCGGCCGCGACGAGTGGTCGCCGATGGCCGCTTCGCCGCCCTGTTGCTCGACGTCCGCGTCGGCGACGAGCAGCAGGACGCGTGCGTCTGGCTCGAGATGTCCGAGCATGGGCTGGTCAACAAGATCATCGACTACTGGCCCGACCCGTACGATCCGCCGTCGGGTCGGGAACACCTCGTGGAGCGTTGGTGACCGTGGCCCTACCGCAGCTCTAGTAGCCGAGTGGCTTCGTGAAATCCGACACCGCCGCAGTTTCCCCGCTGCGATGCCGGAGTCCAGCCCCAGCCCCCAACCCGTCCTGATCTCAGGAACGACCGATGGTGCGGTCGAGGAAGTCGTGGATCATCGGCGCGGCGACGTCGATCTTGTCTTCCAGCAGGAAGTGACCGGTGTCGAGCAGGTGGAATTCGGCCGCCGGCAGATCCTTGCGATAGGGGTGGGCACCAGCGGCCGGGAAGACCGGGTCGTTCTGGCCCCAAACGACAAGCGTCGGCGGCTGGTGGTCGCGGAAGAAGGCATGGAACTCCGGGTACAACGTGACGTTGCTGCCGTAGTCGTAGAACAGGTCCAGCTGGATGTCCGCGTTGCCGGGGCGAGCGAGCTGCATGTCGTCGTGGGCCCACCGGTCGGGGTCGAGCCGACTGAGGTCCTGCACCCCCGCCGTGTACTGCTGCTCGACCGTGTCGGAGTTGAGGATGAACGCGATTGCCTGACGGCGCTCGTCGGTCTTCTCCGCCCAGTATGCCTTGATCGGATCCCAGAACTCGCTCAGGCCCTCCTCGTACGCGTTGCCGTTCTGCACGATGAGCGCGCTGATCCGCTCAGGCCCCTTGAGGGCCATCCGGAACCCCGTCGGCGCCCCGTAGTCGAAACAGTAGAGCGCATAGCGATCCACGCCGAGTTGGCCGAGGAGGCCGTCCATCAGATCTGCGAAGTTGGCGAAGGTGTAGTCGAACGTCGACCGGTCCGGGCTGGCGCTGTGGCCGAAACCCGGGAAGTCCGGTGCGATCACCCGGTACCGGTCCGCGAGCAGGGGAATCAGGTGGCGGAACTGCGAGGATGCCGTGGGAAATCCGTGCAGCAGCAGGACGGCCGGCCCGTCGGCCGGGCCGGCCTCGCGGTAGAAGATATCGATTCCGTTCACGGTCGCCGTGCGAAAGTGCGTGACCGGGAACTCGCCTTCCTGCACGGCGGCGACCGAGGGTTTCTGCGCAATGCCCACCATTGTGGAGTCCTTTCGGAATGAGGGATAGCGGTGTCGCCCTCGGCAATCCCGGAGCCGGGTCCCGCTTTCGTCAGCATGGCATGCGGCAGGACCCCTGACGTGCCGAAATCGGTTATCGAATACCGCCTACAGCAGATGTGTGCGGAGGAAGTCGAGTTCCAGCGGGAGCAGTCGCTCGGCGGTGCCGTTCGCGGCCAGGTGGGTGGCGCCGGTCAGCGGCAGGACAGCGTGCGGGCGGCCGGTGCTCAGCAGGGCCGCGGAGAGCCGGAGCGTGTGCGCGGCCACCACGTTGTCGTCGGCCAGGCCGTGCACCAGCAGCAACGGGCGGGCCTGATCGGGGCCGGTGAGCGGCTCGGCGGCCAACTCGACGAGTGAATGGTGCGCGTAGACGTCCATGCCGTCCTCGGGCAACCCCAGATAACGTTCGGTGTACGCCGTGTCGTACAGCGTCCAGTCGGTCACCGGCGCTCCCGCGATCCCGCACCGGAACAGCTCCGGGTGGCGCAGCACCGCCAACCCGGCCAGCCACCCGCCGAACGACCAACCACGAATCCCCACCCGTCCCATGTCCAGGTCGGGGTGCTTACCGGCGAGCGCGGTCAGGGCGTCGATCTGGTCGGTCAGGGTCACGTCGGCCATCCGCCGGTGGATCGCCTTCTCGAACGACGGGGCCACCCCCGGCGTACCCCGGTTGTCGATGGTGACCACCGCGAACCCGGCATCGGCCCACCACTGCCGCTCCAACCACGCGGCCCGGGCCGCCACGACCTCCTGGTGCCCCGGCCCGCCGTAGATGTCCAGCAGCACCGGCAGCCGCCGGCCCGTCACGTGGTTGTCCGGGTAGAGCACCGCCGCCGGCAGCCGCCGATCGGTCACCCGTTCCAGCAACGGCAGCGGAGAGTACGGAGGGGTGGCGGCCAGCGACCGCAGCTCGGCCAACTCGTGGTCACCGCGCCGGACCGTCCACCGCACCCCCGCGTGGTCAAGTGACGCGACCCCGACGGCCAGCACGTCACCGCCCACGGCGGCGGTGTACCAACCCGGGTCGGTGGTGATCCGGCGCGCGTCCACCCCACCGCCGATGGTGGTACGGACCCGGAACAGGTGCCGCTCGCTCGGCTCACCGTCGCTGGCCTCGACCAGCAGGTCGGCCGGCCCGGAACTGGCCGGCAGTCGACCCACGACCCGCCGCACGTACAGCGACGGCGGAGTGAGCAGGGTGCCGTCCGCGAACAGGCACCGCGCGTCGTACCCGTCGTGGGCCAACTCCCCGCCGACGAGCACCCGGCCGTCCGGCAGGTGCGCCGGGGTGCCGGTGATCGGCTCGACCCAGCGCGGATCGGCCAGCTCCGCGTGCACCTGCGTCTCACCCGTCCGGGGATCCACCGCGAGCACCAGCCCGTGCTGCTGCGACCGGCGCAACACGGTGATCAGTGGGCTGCCCTCGACCCAGCTGACCGCGGTCAGGTACGGGTAGGTCTCCCGGTCCCAGTGCACGTCGACCCAGCCGTCGTCGAGGTCCAGCAGGTGCAGGCTGACCTCCGCGTTCGGCCCACCAGCCCGGGGGTACGCCACGGCGGTCGGCGCGCTGGCCGGCTCGGCCGGGTCGTGCAGGTGCCAGCGTTCCAGGCGGGACTCGTCGACGCGGGCGGCGAGCACCATGCGCCCGTCCGGCGCCCACCAGTACCCCCGGAACCGGCCGAACTCCTCCGCCGCGATGTGCTCGGCCAACCCCCAGCTCACCCCGGCGTCCTCGCCGGCCAGCAGGGTGTCGGTGCCGTCTGCCTCGATCACCCGCAGCTCGCCGCGACGCACACCCTCGCCCGCGTCGGTCACGTACGCCAGCCGCTGCCCGGTCGGGTCGGGACGCGGATCCAGCACCGGACCGACGGTGGCCACCTCCACCACGTCACCGTGCACCAGATCGGCCCGGAACAACCGCCCGGCCAGCGCGAACACCGCGATCCGCCCGGCGGCGTCCAGCGCGTACGAGCCGATGCCCGCGGCACTGAGCCGTAGGCGCTCACGAAGCGCGCGTTCGCCGGGGGAGAGGGACCGCACGTCCCCGCCCTCGCCCAGCAGGGTCGCCGGGTCGGCGATCAGTCGCTCCTCGGCGGTGGCCACGTCCAGCAACCAGAGCGCGTCCGCCGGGTCCTCCGGTCCGGCCGAGCGCAGGAAGATCACCCGGGAGCCGTCGTCGGCCACGGAGACAGCGCGCGGCGCGCCGTGGCTGAACCGGCGGGTGCGGGCGGCCAGCTCCGGAAAGTCCACAGACCAAATCGTAGAGCGGTACGGGAGGTGATGTGGCCGACCTGGGCGGACGCGTCGACGCCGGTGGGACCTGGCTGCCGGTTAGAGTGACCGTCGTGACGATGCTGCCCGACCGCCGCCTGCTGCTGGTCCACGCGCACCCCGACGACGAGTCGATCGGCACCGGCTCGACGATGGCCCACTACGCCGCCGACGGTGCCCACGTCACGCTTGTGACCTGCACCCTCGGCGAGGAGGGCGAGATCCACGTGCCCGCGCTGGCCCAGCTCGCCGCCGCCGAGGCCGACCAGCTCGGCGGGTATCGGATCGCGGAGCTGACCGCCGCGTGCGCCGCGCTCGGCGTCAGCGACCACCGCTTCCTGGGCGGCGCCGGCCGCTACCGCGACTCGGGGATGATGGGGCTCGCCACCAACGAACACCCCCGCGCCTTCTGGCAGGCCGACCTCGACGAGGCCGCCGGGCATCTCGTGGAGATCATCCGAGAGGTACGCCCGCAGGTGCTGATCACGTACGACCCGAACGGCTTCTACGGCCACCCCGACCACATCCAGGCCCACCGGGTCGCGATGCGCGCTGTCGAGCTGGCCGCCGCCGAGGGCTGCGCCCCGCTGAAGGTCTACTGGACCGCGATGCCGCTCAGCGTCCTGGAGGCCGGCATGGCGCACTTCGCCGGGTCCTCCGACAACCCGTTCGGTGGCATCGCCGACATCGCCGACCTCCCCTTCGGCACCCCGGACGCCCAGATCGCCGCCCGGATCGACGGCACCGACCAGCACGCGGCCAAGGAAGCCGCGATGCGGGCGCACGCCACCCAGATCCCGGCCACCTCCTGGCTCTACTCGATCGCCGGCAACTTCGGCGGCGAGTTCATGGGCGTGGAGTTCTTCACCCTCGCGGTCGGCGAGAAGGGACCAGGCTCCGGGCCGTACGCCTGGGAGGACGACCTCTTCGCCGGGCTCCCCGAGGAGACCGCGCCGGACCGGTCTCCGGTCGGGGCCGCGTCGGACCGGTCTCCGGTCGGGGCCGCGTCGGACCGGTCTCCGGTCGGGGCCGCGTCGGACCGGTCCTCGGTCGCGGCGGCGGGTTCCCGGTGACCCTGCCCGCGTCGATGACGGTTTTGGACGACCAGGATGCCCCGCCCCCGGCGGGACCACCGCCGCGACTGTTCGACCTGGGCCTGCGGCTGGCCGGCGCGGTCGTCGTGGTGGTCGCCGGAGTGCTGAGCGGGGTGCTGGAGTTGCTGCTCTCCACGGTCCGCGTCGGCGGGCAGTTGATCGGCGTGTCGGCGCTCCTCGCCGTCGGTGCCAACATCGTGCTGAGCTGGTTCGCGCACGAGGCGGTCGGGCGCAGGTGGGCGGTGGCGCTGCCGGCCGTGCCCTGGTTCGCGCTGATGGCGGTGGCCGCCATCCGGACCAACGAGGGTGACCTGTTGCTGGCCGGCGACAACTGGGTCGGCCTGGCCATGATCGTGGCCGGCGCGATGACCTTCGCGGTGATGGGCTTCCGGCAGATCCTCGCTCCGCCGTCCACGGTCGGGCTGATGACGCCACCCAGGTAAGGGTGGTAGATATTCCAGCCAGGGATGTGAGCCCCGCGACGGGGCGTACGGCAGGAGGTCCGGTGGTGGACAGACGGTGGCGTGACATCGCGGTGCTCGTGGCAGCACTGTTCGCGGTCAACATAGTCGCCCGGCTGATCATCCGGTTCGGCTTCGAGCAGGATGACACTGCCGCCGACCGGGTGTCGTTGGCGATGTTCGCGGTGATCGGGGTGACCCTGGCGGTGATCGCCTTCCGCTGGGGTCGTCGCCGGCCGGTGGCGGACTGGGCGGCCGACATGGCCCTCGTGGTGTTGGCGGCGATGCTGTTGACCGTGTTGGTCGGGCCTCTGCTGATCGGCCACAACCCGTTCGCTGGCGGCGCGCCGACGTTCTTCGCCCAGCTCTGGCTGTACCTGCTCGCCTCCGGCGCCGGGGTGCTGATCGGCTACCTGGTGCTCACCGCGCTGGGGCGTGACTACCGCTCGTGGCAGCTCAAGCGGTACGCCGAGGTCAAAGCCGCCAAACCCCGCCGCGTCGTCCGCCGCTGACAAGCTCGCAAGCCACGACCGACCGAACCGGTGGGCAAGCGGGGCGTGCGTGGCTCGGCGGGCCGGCGTGCGGGCTGGGCGGGCTGGGCGGGCCGGCGTGCGTGGCTGGGCGGGCCGGCGTGCGGGCTGGGCGGGCCGGCGTGCGTGGCTGGGCGGGCCCGGCGTGCGGGCTGGGCGGGCCTGCGTGCGTGGCTGGGCGGGCCGGCGTGCGGGCTGGGCCGGGCGTGCGTGGCTGGGCGGGCCCGGCGTGCGTGGCTGGGCGAGCGTGGGCCTGGCTTAGGGGAGGGCTTAGCTTAGGCGGCCTGATCTGCCCGGGCTCGCGGCTTGATCAACTCGGCTTTCAGTAAGTCGGGCTGTCCCGAGCGGTCGGATGCCCCGGTTTCTTGTTGGTCAACTCGGGTTTCGTGAAGTCGGGCCGTCCTGGGCAGGCGGATGCCGCGACTTCCTGAAAGTCGAGTCGATCACGGTGCCGGGCTTACCGCGTGTGCTGGGCTTGCCGCGTGTGCCGGGCTTGCCGCGTGTGCCGGGCTTGCCGCGTGCGCGGGGCTGGGTCAGTGTGGGGCGATTCGGGTCAGGTAGGTGTGGTGTGTGCTGAAACCGAGTCGCTGGTAGAGCGCCACCGCCGCCGTGTTGTGCTGCTCGACCTGGAGGAATGCGTGCGTCGCGCCACTGGACACGCCCCAGCCGGCCAACTCGTTGATCACCCGGACAGCCAGCCCTTGACGGCGGGCGGCCGGTAGAACCTCGATGAGGCTGAGGCCCAGCCAGCGCCCCTGACCGGTCACCGTGCCTCGGCCGACCGCCACCAGCGTGCCGTCGACGTACACGTGGGCGAAACGGACCAGGTTCACGGCGGTGAGCACGGCCCGTGCGGCGTCCGGCAGGCCGCCCTTGCGGCCGGCGGCGATGGCCAGCCACTCCGCGCTCGGCGCGCTGGCCAGCTCTACGACCGCACTGCTCCACGCGCCGGCGTGCTCGACTGCGCCGGCGTGCTCGACTGCGCCGGCGTGCTCGACTGCGCCGGCGTGCTCGACTGCGCCGGCGTGCTCGACTGCGCCGGCGTGCTCGACTGCGCC
>NZ_JBEZGL010000022.1:116183-127118 GCF_040649915.1 Micromonospora sp. NPDC048839 | reverse complement strand
CGGCCTTGTGGACCGGGGGCGGCGCTGGTGTCGGTGTGCAGGTCGCCTCTCGGCGAGTGGCGCGACGCGGCTCCAGCCGAACGGTATTCCGCGAAAGCGATATTAGGTGAGGCCCGGGGACACTGAGTCACACCGACACCCTCCACAACCAGCGAGGCCCCCACGTTGTTCCCCACGCTCACCCCTACCGCCAAGCATCCGTACGACGGTGACAGCGGCGGTGGCGCGGAGGCGACGGTGCGGTAGGGGTAACGGTCGTAGTCTGCGAGGCCGTGGTCGTGCGGTCGCGGCGGCAGTCGAAGTGGCTATCGTGCGGTCGCGGTGGCAGTCGCGGTCACGGCGGGCGGTCGCGCGGCGGCAGTCGCGGACGTGCTGGTGCTGGTGCCGGTGCTTTGCCTTTGCAAGATCGTGCTCGATCCTGGTTGTAGTGGCCACCGTTGCCGATCGAGGGGACTACAACCAGGATCGAGCGCGATCTTGGCCGCGGTGGGCGGTCGGCGGTCGGCGGTCGGCGGTCGGCGGTCGGCGGTCGGCCAATTACCGTTTCGCGAACGGGAACTGTCCAAGATCTCGGAAAAATCACCGCTCAGGCCAGGCAATCAGCTCCCCGGGACGCCCCAGGGGTGCGTCGGGGACCTCACCGCTCAACTGCTTGCCCGACCAGGAGGCGGAGACGCCGCTGGCCGGCACCCTTGCGGGTACCGGCCAGCGCTCGCCGTGGTCATGCCGTGCGGTGTCATGCGGTGGTGCGGTGGGTCAGCTGTTCCAGTACTGGGCGACGAGGTCGGTGGCCTGCTGCTCCCACTGGGCGTAGGCGTCCGGGTACGCGGAGACCTGCACGGTCTGCGCGGCTTCGGTCAGCGGCATGTCCTGCCACCCGTCAACCTGCTTCAGGCCCTTGAGGAACGCGGTGGTGGAGTAGGCCGGGTCGGTGATCTGCTCCGGCGTACCCCAACCGCTGGACGGGCGCTGCTGGAACAGACCCAACGAGTCGTGGTCGTTGGCGTCGCCGAGGTGGCCCAGGTTGTCCAGCTTCGACTCCTGCAGACTCGTCGCGATCGAGATCACCGCGGCCCGCTCCGGCAGACCGGCCTTCTTCGTGGCGGCGATGATCGCCTTGACGTTGGCGGTCTTCTCACCGGTGAGGTCGATGTGCGACTGCTCGCCCTGCGGCTTCGGCGCCGCGGTCTGCACGGCGACCGCGACCGGCTTGCCCTCAACCGGGGTGGCGGCGTGGGCGGCGATCGGACCAGCGAACACACCACCGGCGAACGCGAGACCAGCAACAGACAGGACGCTCTTACGCATGATCGTGTTCATGGGGGGTAGCTCCTTCGGGGGTAGGAAACACCCGACCGCCAAAGGGGGAACGGCGGTAACGGGTGTGAGCACCTCGTCCGGCGCTGCACTAACAAGGGGGAAAGTCTGTGGTGAGCGGCCCGGGGCTCGCGGCGCCGGCGTGCGACGACACACAAGCGGAAGGCCGTACCAAAGTCGGCGACCGGTGAGCGGGGGCTCGCGGCGCCGGGGTCCAGGTGTAACGACCCGGGGGGCCGGGGTCATTCCGGGGGCGGCCCATCCATCGGCACCCACGTGGAGGCGGTGGCCGGGCGGTCGTTCGTGGGGACTGTAACGACCGGACCGGGTCCCGCATTCCCACCCCGTGGCCGGGGCCGGCGGGCCGGTGGTCCTGCGATCGTCAGGGTATGTAACGACC
Source organism: Micromonospora sp. NPDC048839 (assembly GCF_040649915.1). NCBI lineage: Bacteria > Bacillati > Actinomycetota > Actinomycetes > Micromonosporales > Micromonosporaceae > Micromonospora > Micromonospora sp. NPDC048839. Next base: position 125,401 of record NZ_JBEZGL010000022.1, on the reverse strand, counting down.
CCGGCCCCGCCATGATTCCGGCCCACGAGTGCGCCCAGCCACACCCCACCGAAGCCCTAAACCCGACAAAGCGCCCACCCGGCGCGGCTCGGGCGACCCTCAAAGCGCCCTCACCCGCGTGATCCACTCGGGTTCACGGAAGTCGGGGCGTCCCGGACTCCCGGACACCCCGACTTCCGGGGGAACCCGAGTCACTCAAGGCGGACCAGCGCGCCAGCGCGGCGCAAAACGGACAAACTTCGGAGTGATGACGGCCGGGCCGGCGCGCCTGGAGCAGGGCGCTCGGATCGACCTGAGCGACATCGGGACTGGCGGGCGTTACCCTGACACCATGCAGGCCGTCTACCCCACCCCGACCGGCGTGGCCTTCCTGGCCCGTCCGGGTCGCCCTGCCGTGGTGGCGAGAACGCTCGCCGAGCTGGCCGGCCCAACCCGGGGTGTCGTCGAACTGCCCGTGCGGTTGATGTGGAGCGCCGAGCGCACCTTCGACCTCGGCGACCCTGACCAACTGCTCTGGATGTACGAGAACGTCCTCCGCGAGACCACCCGGGCCGAGGATCTGCGAGCGCTGATCAACGGGCGGACGCTGCGCCGGGTCTGGCGACTGCTCAACCTGCCCCGCGGCGTACGACAGGCATGGGAGAGCCGGCACCGCGGCCTGCGCGCGGCGTGATCCAGCCTCACCTGCACGAGTTCTACCGGGAGGTGGCCCGGGTGGCGCTGACCGCCGCCGGGCCGTACCGGTTCGTGTTGGGCGGTGGGGTGGCCTGGGCGGCGCACGGATTGGTCGCCCGCCCGACGGAGGACGTCGACCTCTTCGCCGACGTGGAGGGCGCTGCCGCGGCGGCGTCCGCCGGGGTGCGGGTGGCACTGCAACGGGCCGGCTTCAGCGTCACCGACGCCGACCCGGACAGTGAGCTGGCCGAACTGTTCGACGGGTACGGCCAGGACATGAAGGACTTCGTGGTGAGCCGCGACGGCCGGCAGATCCGGCTCAGCCTCGCCCGCTTGGACCGTCAGCAGAGTCCGGTGGTGATGGACCTCGGCCCGGTCATGGACGTCCGCGACCTGGTGGCCAACAAGATCGCGGCACTGGTCAACCGGCGGGAAGTGCGGGACTTCATCGACGTGGCGGCGGCGCTGGAACACTACGACGTGACCGAGCTGTTGGTGCTGGCACGGCAGGTCGATCCCGCGCTGGATCCGGCGGACGTGCGGGCCGCCGGCCGGTACCTCGACCGGCTGTCCGAGCAGCGCTTCGGTCGTTACGGCCTCAGCGCAGCCGACATCGCCCAGGTCCGCCGGCGCTTCGCCGCGTGGCCGCGCTGACCCGACCGCAGTCGACGAGCGCGCAACGGCATATCCGAGCAGTCCAGCGCCAGCCACCGGAACACGCGGCACCGCAAAGAGCAGCACTCGGATTCGCACGGCAACGGATCAACCGGCACACCGGATCGACCGGAGCACCGGAGCACCGGAGCACCGGAGCACCGGCGCAGAGCCACGCTGGGGCGGACACCCGAGCAGTGCCCGCCCCAAAGGCCATCTCACTTGGTCGGTCGACCGCCCGTGACCCCCAGGATTTCGCCGGTGACGTAGCTGGACTCCTGCGACGCGAAGAAGACGTACGCCGGGGCGAGCTCGGCCGGCTGGCCAGGACGACCCTCCGGGGTGTCGGTGCCGAACTGCTTCACCTTCTCCTCCGGCATCGTGGCCGGGATCAGCGGCGTCCAGACCGGGCCGGGGGCGACCGCGTTCACCCGGATACCCTGCTCGGCCAGCTCGGCGGCGAGGGCCTTGGTGAAGTTGGCGATCCCCGCCTTCGTGGTGGCGTAGTCGAGCAGTTGCGGCGACGGGTCGAACGCCTGGATCGACGCCGTGTTGATGATTGCCGACCCCTCGGCCAGATGCGGGATGGCGGCCTTGCAGAGCCAGAACATCGCGTACAGGTTGGTCTTGAGCACCCGGTCGAACTGCTCGGTGCTGATGCCGAGGATCCCCTTGTCCTGCGACATCTGGTACGCCGCGTTGTTGACCAGGATGTCGATCCCGCCCAGGTCGCGGACCGCTCGGTCGACCAACTCCTGGCAGTGCGCCTCGTCGGTGATGTCGCCGCGTACCGCGATGCCTCGCCGGCCGGCGTCCTCGACCAACCGGATGGTCTCCCGCGCGTCGGCGTCCTCCTCCTCGCTCAGGTAGGAGATGAGCACGTCGGCGCCCTCACGCGCGTAGGCGATCGCGATGGCCCGGCCGATCCCCGAGTCACCGCCGGTGATCAGCGCCCGCTTGCCGTCGAGTTTGCCGCTGCCCCGGTACGACTCCTCCCCGTGGTCCGGCTTCGGGTTCATCTCCGCGGTCGAGCCGGGCGCCGACTGCTGTTGGGCGGGCTGACCGGACTGCTGGCCGTACTGGCTGGTCGGGTCCTGCTGGGTGTGCTGGTCCTCGCTCACTGAAAACTCCTCGCCGCGCGCGGGACGCGGGGGCTGTCCCGCGATTTTCGTCCCTGACCGCCCTACCCCGCGCCGGTCTGCGGAAACCGTGACAACCGTCGGGGCTGGCGTGGCGGGAGTGACGGCTGCTGGTTATGGTGCGCAAGGCGCTCACGAGGCGCGTCCACCCCCATGGAAAGGCACGTCATGACCTCTCCCTCCGGCCCGTCGCGTCGTCAGGTGCTCGTCGCCGCGGCGGCGGCGACGGCCGCCCCGCTGATCGCCGCCGCGCCCGCGCAGGCGGCCGGCAGGCCCCGGCCGCGCACCTGGGACCTCACCCTCCTGGGCACGTCGGACACGCACGGCAACGTCTACAACTGGGATTACTACCGCGACGCCGAGTACGACGACAGCAAGCAGAACGACATCGGCGTCGCGAAGCTGGCGACCCTGATCAACCAGATTCGCCGGGAGCGGCGCGGCAAGGCGACGCTGGTGCTCGACGCCGGTGACACGATCCAGGGCACGCCGCTCGCCACGTACTACGCCAAGCAGGAGCCGATCACCGCCACCGGGGAGAAGCACCCGATGGCCCGCGCGATGAACGTCATCGACTACGACGCGGTGACGCTGGGCAACCACGAGTTCAACTACGGTCTGCCGTTGCTGGACCTGTGGATCCGCCAGCTCGGGTTCCCGGCCCTCGCCGCGAACGCCGTCAACGCGAAGACCGGCAAACCGGCCTTCCTGCCGTACGTCATCAAGAAGGTCTCCCTCGGTCTCGCCGCGCCGACCCTGCGGGTCGGCATCCTCGGGCTGACCAACCCCGGTGTGGCCATCTGGGACAAGGGCAACGTCGAGGGCAAGCTGCGCTTCGACGACATGGTCGCGACCGCCGCGAAGTGGGTGCCGATCATGCGGGCGCGTGGCGCGGACCTCGTGCTGATCTCCGCGCACGGCGGGGACAGCGGCACCTCCAGCTACGGCCCGGAGCTGCCGAACGAGAACCCGGTCGCGCTGATCGCCCAGCAGGTGCCGGGGATCGACGCGATCCTCTTCGGTCACGCGCACAACGAGGTCGTCGAGCGGTTCGTCACCAACGAGCGCACCGGTACGCAGGTGTTGCTGTCCGAGCCGTCGAAGTGGGGCCAGCGGCTCACCCGGATGGACTTCACCCTCGCCCGCGAGCACGGCCGGTGGACGATCACCAAGAAGGCCGCCAGCATGCTGAACACCAACACGGTGGTCGAGGACCCGAAGGTGCTCGCCGCCGTGCGGGCCCAACACCAGAAGACCATCGCGTACGTCAACCAGGTGGTCGCGCAGTCCACCGTCGAGTTGTCGGCGGCGGAGTCGCGCTACAAGGACACGCCGATCCTGGACTTCATCAACCACGTGCAGACCGAGGTGGTCGGCGCGGCGCTGGCCGGCACCACGTACGCGGACCTGCCGGTGCTGTCGATCGCGGCACCGTTCAGCCGTACCGCCGTCTTCCCCGCCGGGGACGTGAAGATCCGCGACGTGGCCGGCCTGTACGTGTACGACAACACCCTCGAGGCCGTCGTGCTCAGCGGGGGCGAGGTGCGCGCGTACCTGGAGTACTCGGCGAAGTACTTCCGGACCGTCGCGCCGGGCGCCCCGGTCGACCCGGAGCAGATCAGTGACCCGGCCGTGCCGGACTACAACTACGACGTCTTCTCCGGCCTGGACTACGACATCGACATCTCCAAGCCGGTCGGGCAGCGGATCACCCGACTGGTGCTGACCGGCACCGACACGCCGGTGGCCGACAACGCGCAGTTCGTGGTGGCGGTGAACAACTACCGGCGCAGCGGCGGCGGCAACTTCCCCGGCATCGTGAAGACCCAGGTCTACAACGCGCAGCAGGAGATCCGGCAGCTGCTCATCGACTGGGCGCAGGCCAGGGGAACGATCGACCCGGCCGACTTCTTCCATCCCAACTGGCGACTGGTACGCGAGGGCGTGCCGGTCTTCTGATCCCCGATCGTCGGCGGGCCGTGGGTGGCGACACCCGCGGCCCGCCGCGCGTTTGTCAGCCCTGCACGTTCCAGCGGACCGGATCCTCGGGTTCCGGCTGGTCCCGTCCGGGGTCGGTCTCGGTCAGGGCGACCCGCTCGTCGGGACGGACTGCGGGCGGCAACTCCCCGAAGCGCGCGTGCCGCAGGAACTCGTACTCGTCATCGGTGAACGACTGCTCGGCCATCGGCACCTCCTGTTGCTCCCCCGTCATTGTCCGGCGTGCGCGGTGTTCGGCACCAGGGTGACGTCACACCGCGTAGAGCATCCTAGGATCCTGGGTGAGCGATGGTGGGGCGTGGACGCCGGTCGGGCAGCCGGTCGAGCACCGCGAGGGCCGCCCGGATCGGCCGCCGTCGCAGCATCTCGGCGAAACTCGCCCGACCCTGACAGAACTGGACGAACATCCGCCAACCCGGTGGGGTGGCCAACAGCGCGTGGAACACCTCCGGCCGCCTGGTGAACACGTCGAGCAGCCGGAACCCCGCCCGCATCTCCGGCAGCAGACGCTCGGCGACCGCCCGCTCGTACCCGGCCAGATCACCACCGGCGACCGCCGCACCGGCCAACTCACCCGAGCGCAACGCGAAGCTGATGCCCTCCCGGCTCCACGGCTCCAGCAACCCGGCCGCGTCCCCCGCGACGAGCACCCGACCGTTGCGCAACGGCGAATCCTCCTCGCGGCAGCGGGTCAGGTGACCGGAGTCGTGCTCCGCCGGCAACCCGGTCAGCCCCAACCGGTCGACGAACCGCCGCAGGTAGTCCCGGGTCCCCTCCCCCGCGCCCCGACCGGCGATCACACCCACGGTCAAGGTGTCGTTCTTGGGAAACACCCAGGCGTACGAGCCCGGCATCGCACCCCAGTCCAGCAGCAGCCGCCCCCGCCAACGCTCCTGCTCCGCGGGCGGCACCGGAATCTCCAGCTCCAGACCCAGGTCCACCTGCCGGTAGCGCACTCCCACGTGCCGGGCGGTCACCCCCGACGACCCATCCGCCCCGATCACCGCACGGGCCGCGATCGTCGTACCGTCGGCCAACCGCAGGCGTACCCCCTCGGGGTTCGGCTCGATCGCGCGGACCGCGACCCGCTCGCGCACCTGCGCGCCGGCGGCGACCGCCGCCGCGCGCAGCCGGTCGTCGAACTCCTCGCGGCGCACCATGGTCACCACCGGACTGTCGTTGCGGCGGGTGAACTCCCGACGGCCGTCGCGGGTGAACGTGACCCGGTCCACCCGGTCGTGCGCCGGTACCTCGATCCGATCCTGGACCGCCGCCAGCGAGGTGCCGATCAGGCCACCACCGCAGGTCTTGTACCGCGGGTGCGCGGCCCGCTCGACAACCAGGGTGGACACACCCGCGCGGGCAGCGACGTAGGCCGCGGACAACCCGGCGGGGCCGGCGCCGACGACGACGAGATCCCAAATGATCACGAAAGCAGCCTAGGGGATGGCGAGGGTCCGGCCGCGCCGCGCAACCGCGCACCGCCGACCTGTTCTCGCACGGCTATCCTCGGTCGGTCCGCGCCCGCATCCCATCGCCGGACCGACCGCCATCCGGACGGGGAGTCGTACGTGGTCATCAACATCGACGGGCTCACCCTGCGGTACGGCGACCACGTCGTGGTGGCCGACCTCGCCCTCCACGTCCACCCGCGGGAGGCGGTGGCCCTGCGCGGCCCCAACGGCGCGGGAAAGTCCACCCTGCTGCGGTGCGTGGCTGGTCTGCACCCACCAGGCGCGGGAACCGTGACGGTGGCCGGTCCGCCGGTGGACGAGCGGGACGCGGGGTTCCGCCGCGCCGTGGTGGCGATGCTCGACGACGTCGCCTGGTATCCGTCGCTCACGGTTGGTGAGCACGTCGAGCTGGTTCGGCTCCTCAACCCCCCGGATGCCGGCACCTGGTGGGATCCGGCCGAAGTCGGGTGCGCACCCGGTGTGGGGCGCCGCTCTCGGCGCGGCTGCGGGCCCCGCCCTCGCCACCGGCGCGCTGCGCTCCTGCCGTCGCTCGTTCGTCCGCCACGACTACCCCCTGATCGTCACACCGCAGGGAGTGGTGCCGAGCGGACCACTGCTCTGGGTCGCCCAAGCGTTCGACGTGGCGCTGATCGGCACCCTGCCGGCCCTGACCGCGATCACCGCCGACGGCGTCGGCGGCACCGCCGTGGGCATTCAGGCCGTCGTGTCCATTGTCGTGCTGACCGCGTTCCTCACCGCGTCCGCGACGCGGCAGACCCGTGGACGTCTCGGTCGCTCCGCCCGCGCGGCCGTGACCAGAGCGGTGACCGTGGTGTGGCGGCTCTGAGCCGCCCGCTGCAGTCGCCCGCCGGCCGCGCCTGATCCCGCACCGCCCGATCGGGTGTGCATCTTCGGTCAGCGAGGGGGTAACCGGCGCACGGCAACCGCCGCACGACGGCGGACGAGCGAAGGAGGAAGCATGCAGCAGGTGCAACTGTCGGAGGCTGAGCAACGGGTGTACCAGGCGGTCACCACTCTTGAGGCACGCGGACAGGTGCCCTATCCGGACCTGATCGCCGAGGAGTCCGGGCTGACCGCGGAACAGGTGGGCAGCCCGCTGCACCTGCTCACCGAAAAGGGCCTGCTGCACCGCGAGGACTCACCGATGGCGGGTCTCGACTTCGGTCCCCGGTTCTGCGCCCGCCAGATGGCGTGACCCGCAGAACAAGCCGGGACGATTCGCCCCCCGGTGACCCGGGTAGGGGTCAACAATGCCTGATCAACGGTCAACGGGGGGCACGATGAGTGCGGCGCAACCGCCGCAGCCGGTGGACGCGGCCGCGAACCGACGACGCTGGCAGGCCGTGGGCGTCGGGCTGGTCGCCGCGTTCATGACGTTGCTCGACGTCAGCATCGTCAACGTCGCGGTGCCGTCCATCGACCGGGCGCTGCACGCCTCGCCCAGTGACCTCCAGTGGATCCTCTCCGGGTACGCGCTCACCTTCGGCCTGGCGCTGGTGCCAGCGGGCCGCTTCGGTGACGCCCGCGGCCGGCGCAACGCGTTCGTCTTCGGCATCGCACTGTTCACCCTGACCAGTGCGCTCGCCGGCCTCGCTCCCTCCCCGACCTGGTTGGTCATCACCCGCCTGCTCCAGGGCGCCGCCGCCGGCATCGTCAACCCGCAGGTCATCGGACTGATCCAACAACTCTTCCGCGGGCCGGAACGGGCCCGCCCGTTCGGGCTGCTCGGCGCCACCATCGGTATCTCCACCGCCGTCGGACCGCTGCTCGGCGGGCTGCTCATCGCCATCGGCGGCGAGGAACACGGATGGCGGTGGGTCTTCTTCGTCAACGTGCCGGTCGGCGTCCTCGCGGTGATCCTCGGCTGGCGCCTCCTGCCCGGCCGCCCCGCCGGTCAGCCCGGCTGGCGCCAACTCGACCCCGTCGGCGTCCTGCTGCTCGGTGTCGGCGTGGTCCTCGTCCTGCTTCCGCTCGTGCAGGAGCAGCAGTGGCGGACCCCCTGGAAGTGGGCGCTCATCCCGGTCGGTCTCGCGGTGCTGGTCGCCTTCGGGTTCTGGGAACGGCGATACGCACGCCAGCACCAGCCACTGTTCGACCTACGGCTGTTCAGCCTCCGGTCGTACACCCTGGGGTCGCTCATCGCGCTTGTCTACTTCGGCGGCTTCACCGCGATCTTCTTCATCTTCACGCTGTTCCTGCAGATGGGTCTCGGCTACAGCGCGCTCGTCGCGGGCCTGGCGATCACCCCGTTCGCCCTGGGTTCGGCCGCCGCCGCCGTGCTGGGTGGCCGCATCGTCAACCGCATCGGCCGACCTCTCGTCGCCATCGGTCTGCTCACCATCGTGGTCGGTCTGGCCGCGACGGTTGTCGCCCTGCGCCTCGCCCCGGACGACCCAGCCCCCTGGGTCACCGCCGGTCCGCTGCTCGTCGCCGGCATCGGCAGCGGGTTGGTGATCGCACCCAACCAGACGATCACCCTCGCCGACGTCCCGGTAGCACAGGCGGGCAGTGGAGCGGGCATGCTCCAGACCGGTCAGCGGATCGGCGCCGCCGCCGGCATCGCCGCCGTCGGCTCGGTGTTCTTCTCATCGCTGGCCGACAGCCGCGGCAACTGGACCACGTCCTTCGAACGGTCGCTCCTGCTGGCCACCGGCATCATCGCACTCGCGCTGGTCTGCGCGCTTGTCGACATCCTCCGCACCCGCCGCCAAAAGACCTGACAACACCAGGGGTACGCCGCTGGCCGGCGCCCCGGGGTGCGGGGCGCCGGGTGCCGGGTGCCGGGTGCCGGGTGCTGGGTGCCGGGTGCCGGGTGCCGGGTGCTGGGTGCTGGGTGCCGGGTGCCGGGTGCCGGGTGCCGGGTGCCGGGTGCCGGGTGCCGGGTGCCGGGTGCCGGGTGCCGGGTGCCGGGTGCGGGGTGCTGGGCGGTCGGCAGCCCGGGTTTGTGGGGCACCGGGCAGATGTCGGTGTCGTGCTCGGATGGCGGTCGACCTTGCCTGCGGCGAGATCTTGGACAGTTTCCGTTCTCGCGTAACGGAAACTGTCCAAGATCTCCGAGGATCCGCCGGTCGGGCCGGGGCTGTCACCCGCCCGACACGCCCGGCAGGCGCCACGCACCCCATCCGCGCACGCCCAGCAGGCGAGAACGCCGCTGGCCGGCACCCCGAGTTGCGGGGGCCGGCCAGCGGTCGGTGTCGTGCGGGTGGTGCTGGTGCGGTGGTGTCGTGGTGCGGTGGTGTCGTGGTGTCGTGGTGTCGTGGTGTCGTGGTGTCGTGGT